>JBGTGP010000039.1:0-44250 GCA_041746735.1 Saprospiraceae bacterium | reverse complement strand
AAGTTGAGAAGTTGAGAAGTTGAGAAGTTAAGGGTTTAGGAGTTTTGTTTATTTGAAAGGATAACTCGACGCTCCTGATCATAAGCCCTGAAGGGGCGACATCATCCAGCGAAGTGGTAGAGCCCTTCGCTATCATTGGCATCTTCTGCTCTGGTATCTAAAAAAGGGATCTGGCATCCCCTTACACTAAAGCTTCGGCGACCAAAGGCGGAAAAAAAGAACAAAAATCTCCTCCTTCCAGCGGAAACTCACGAGCAATGTTTTGCTCTTGTGGTCCATAATAATATCGGAGAAGAAGATGTCGGCAGACATCCTTACATATACGACCTCATGGACGTATTCTTTTTCATAGTCTTACGCAGACGGCGAATAGCCCGCTCCTTGATCTGGCGGACGCGCTCCCGGGTGAGTTCCAATTGCTCGCCGATTTCATCCAGTGTCAGGGGTTTTTCACCCTTCAGCCCAAAGTAATAGGCCAGCACTTCAGATTCTCTCGGAGCCAGTGAACTCATGCTATACATGATGTCAAGCCGCATGGACTCTTCCATCATCCTGATATCAGGCTGCATCTCTTCATCTGTCTCAATCATATCCAGGAGTGTAAAACTATCCTCATCGCTTGACACCGGGGCATCAAACGAAACATGGCGGCTGGCACCCGGCATATTGTTGATCACATCCCGCACCGGAACGTTGAGCAACTCAGCCAGTTCTTCATGGGTAGGATCACGTTCAAACTCCTGCACAAATGAGACAAAAGCCTCATTGAGCCGATTATAGGAAGTCGACTTATTGTGCGGCATACGTACGATCCTCGAATATTCGACAATCGCCTGCAGAATGCTCTGCCGGATCCACCATACCGCATAGGAAATAAACTTGAACCCCTTGGTTTCGTCAAAACGCTTGGCAGCTTTCATCAAGCCGACATTCCCTTCGTTGATCAGATCACTCAGGGATAATCCTTGATTCTGGTATTGTTTGGCTACGGAAACCACAAAGCGAAGATTCGCCTCTGTGAGCTTTTCCAGCGCCGCATGATCTCCCTGCCGGGCCAATGCGGCAAGCCGGCCCTCTTCTTCTGGCGAGATCATGTCGATCTTGCCTATATCCTGAAGATATTTGTCCAGAGCCAGACTCTCTCTCGAGGTGATCCGGTTGGCTATTTTTAGTTGACGCATGGCAGGTACCGGGGATTAAAATTTTGGATAGTAAACATACAATGTACAATCAGCGGTCATAAAAAGTTCATTCCGGCTCAGATTGCACGTTTTTCCGTTCTTTCTGGGGGTCCGGCATGATTCGAAGGCCTATTTTTAGCAAAACCCTAACATAGTCCCTGACGACTATACCCAACTAAACGTTACATCCATACGTCTTAAGATATAAATCAATTGATATGAATAAATTTATGCTGCAGGTCCTGCCCTTTCTGCTGATATCCGTTATAACCCTTTCCTCCTGTGACAAGAAAAATGAAGGATTGCCTGGCGATTGTCAATCCATTGTTCTCCACCAGCCGTTTACGGCCCGGATTGGGGAGACGTGGTGCATTCCGGCTACGGGCTGGAGCATACGACTGGACACCATCACAGAAGATAGCCGCTGCAATGTCCTGGAATATGTCTGTGTCTGGGCTGGCCAACTGGTGATGGAGGCCACGGTCAATGAGCAAGGGCATGATCAGGTAACTTTTGTAGCGGATCATGACTGGCGTGATACGCTATACACACAAGATCACACTATCATTTTGCAGAAGATTCTGCCGGAGACCCGTGACTCATGGGAAATATTGCCACCTCAGACTTACGCGTTTGAGATCATCGTCAAATAAATGCCACACCTTGTCCTATAAAAAAGCCTTCCGTGTTGGAAGGCTTTTTTCGTTTAGAACTATCTTCTGGGCCCGCGGTCCCGGTCACCGCGACCACCATCCCTTCTGGGTCCCCGGTCACGATCACCACCCCGACCTCCACGGTCACCGCCGCGGCCACGATCCCGGTCACCACCTCTTCCACCGCGATCATCCCGGTCACCAAAGGATCTGGGAGCAGGTTCAGGAGGCCCTTCTTCTCCATATCCATCCTCATATTCTCCGTTTTCATTCTTCTTCCGCTCCGGCTTGGGGAGTAATGACTTCCTGGACATCCGCATTTTTCCGGTGCGGCTGTCGATCTCCACCAATTGGACTTTGACTATATCTCCTTCCTTAAACACCTCCTCTACATCATCGATGCGGGTGTGGGATATTTCAGAGACGTGCAGTAATCCGCTTTTGCTCATAAAATCTACGAATACTCCGTACGGCATGATCGTGCGTACGACAGCTTCATAGACATTGCCTACTTCCGGCACGTGCGTAATCGCTTCGATCCGGCGCTTGGCAGCTTCAAGTCCATCCGCATTGACACTGGCGATGTTGACTATGCCTTTATCACCTTCTTCTTCGATATTGATCACCGTGCCGGTGGTAGCCTGAATATCCTGTATCACCTTTCCACCAGGGCCGATGACAGCACCGATCTGGCTCTTCTCAATGATCATCTCCAGGATACGTGGGGCATGAGGCTTGAGATCAGGTCTGGGGGCAGCAAGTACTTCCTCCATTTTGGCAAGGATGTGCAGGCGACCTTCCTTGGCCTGAAGGAGTGCCTTCTCTAACAGTTCAAAACTCAAACCGTCAATCTTGATGTCCATCTGACATCCAACAATTCCCTTGTGCGTACCAGTCACTTTGAAATCCATGTCCCCCAGTGCATCTTCATCTCCCAGGATATCGGATAGAATCGCTGCACGGTTGCCTTCACTGATCAGACCCATGGCGATACCGGAGACGGGTGACTTGATCTGGATACCACCGTCCATCAGGGCCAGTGAACCGGCACAAACCGTTGCCATCGAGGACGATCCGTTGGACTCCAGAATATCGGATACGATCCGGAGTGTATACGGCTGTGCATCCGGAAGGACTTTGCGCAGGGAGCGACCGGCCAGATTGGCGTGCCCGACTTCCCGGCGACCCGGTCCTCTCAGGAATTTGGCCTCACCCGTAGAGTATGGTGGAAAATTATAATGTAGAATAAAATTTTCATAGCGGTAATCCAGGGCATTGTCGAGCAGCATCTCGTCATTCTTGGTACCGAGAGTAAGGCTCGTCAGTGCCTGGGTCTCTCCACGTGTAAAGACGGCAGAGCCATGTGTCGAAGGCAGATAATCCACTTCGATCCAGATGGGGCGCACCTCATCCGTACGACGCCCATCGATACGGCGGCTCTCATCGAGAACGAAGAGCCGGATTACTTCTTTCTTCAGCTTTTCAAAATAGGTTTTCAACAAATCACCTTTCTCCATGAGATACTCTTCGCCGCGTTCCTCAGTGAGTTTGGCGACCAGTTCTTCCCGGATCTGATCGTATTGCTCTTTACGAATCGACTTTTCCAGCGCACCTCTCGAAATCTCCAGAATACGCTGACGGCTGAACTGATCCACAAAGGATTTCAACTCATCATCTGATGGAGGTTCTGGAACTTCTCTTTTCACTGTAGCTTTAGTACCGACTTTCTGAGCCAGGGCTAACTGGGCATTACATTGGACTTTGATAGCTTCATGACCGATGCGGATCGCTTCGATCAGATCATGTTCTGAGCATTCATTGGCTTCACCTTCTACCATCATGATATCGGCGATAGTGGCGGCGATGATGATGTCGATATCTGCTCCAGCCAGTGCTTCGCGGCCGGGGTTGACGACAAACTCACCATTGATGCGGGCTACGCGTACTTCAGAGATCGGTCCCGCCCACGGTATATCCGATACAGATAGGGCGGTGGATGCGGCAAGGGCCACCATCGCATCCGGCATGTCATCTTTGTGTGCGGAGATCAGGTTGACGATGATTTGGGTTTCATTCATATAGCCATCCGGGAAGAGCGGCCTAACGGCGCGGTCCACGAGGCGGGAAATCAGGATCTCGTAATCGGAAAGTCTGGATTCCCGGCGAAAGAAATTTCCGGGGATACGGCCTACCGCTGCAAACTTCTCCTGGTAGTCGACGGAGAGTGGAAAGAAAGGCTGACCTTCCTTGGCTTCTTTATTGGAGACCACCGTTGCGAGCAACATGGTATCTCCCAGGCGGATCATGGCAGAGCCGTGTGCCTGTGCGGCCAGCTTGCCTGTCTCCATGATCACCTCACGGCCGTCTGGAAGCTGAAACGTCTGGGTAATTGGAATCTGAACACCCATATTAGTTATTTATTTAAAATGTTAATTTCTGGTTTACTGCCGATTATACGAATATCGGCCAACATGCCCGGGAGGGATGCGGATGGGTGAAACCGGCCGGAATGAACCAGGTACTAAGGCAAAAAACAACCTTGAAATGGAGGATATCCTGATCTGTGGACCTTGTGGAATAACACCATCAACTCCCTGACGGAAGACCGAAGGTGGATTACTTCCGTATACCCAATCTCTCGATGATTTCGCGGTAGCGCTGGATATCCTTCTTCATCATGTAGTGAAGAAGACGTTTCCGCTTTCCGACCATAGTCAGGAGCGCTCTTTTGCAGGAGTTGTCTTTGGCATTGATTTGGAGGTGCTTGGATAACTCATTGATTCTGTGAGTCATCAGTGCCACCTGGGACTCCGTGGAGCCGGTGTTGGCGGCTACTCCGCCATACTGGGTGAAGATCTCTTTTTTCTTCTCCGTGGTTAGATAAATGGCCATGTCATTTGACGCTTTAAAAAAATGACTAAATACTTGTTTGACTGTTTTTTAGCGGCGCAAAGATATGGTTTTTAACTTGATTTCGATCCGGCCTTTATTTTTTACCCAATTCCTTCCCTTTCGCTTCATTCCAAAGCGCATCCATCTCCCCCAACGTCATCTCTCTCAATGGCTTGGGTGCTTTAGACTCGATATATTCAAACCTGCGCTTAAATTTCTGATTGACCCGTTCGAGAGCCGTCTCCGGATCGATACCGGTATACCGGGCATAATTGATCAGTGAAAAAAGGATATCACCAAATTCGCCTTCCAATTCTGCAGGTGAAGCGTCGGTGAGACCCGCCTGACGAAACTCGGCAATTTCCTCCTCTACTTTTTCCCAAACCTGCCCCGCATTCTCCCACTCAAAGCCAACCTGTCGGGTCTTGTCCTGCATCCTGTAAGCTTTGATCATAGCAGGCAGTCCTTCCGGAACACCCGAAAGAACAGACGATTTTCCCTCCTTCATCTTGATGGCTTCCCAATTGCGTTTGACATCTTCCTCTCCTTCCACAAGTGTATCACCATAGATATGCGGGTGTCTTCGGATCAGTTTTTCACAGACCTGATCAATGATAGTCGTGATGTCAAACTTCCCTTGTTCCCTCCCGATTCGGGCATAAAACACAATATGCAGGAGCAGGTCACCAAGTTCCTCCCCTATCGCCGACCAGTCTTCGTGGATAATGGCATCTGCTAACTCATACGTTTCTTCAATGGTTAGATTCCGCAGGGAGTGGATATCCTGCTTTCGGTCCCATGGACATTGCTCCCGAAGCTCATCCATGATGTTCAGTATACGTTCAAAGGCCACAAGGCGGGGATCAGGCATGACTATAGGATATTGGGTAAAATTTTGAAAGCACAGTAAGCGACCTGCTCCAAACCAACACTCAATCCAACAGATGACCCATCAGATCTCGTTTGACCTGGAGGTATTTCTCGTTATCTATGTTGGGCTCGGTCATAAGCGGAATCCGGTCTGTTATTTCAATGCCTTCACGGGACAGGAAATTCACTTTCTCCGGATTGTTGGTCAACAATCTGATCCGAGAGATGCCGAGATCCCGGAGTATGAGCGTAGCAATATGGTATTCACGGGTATCGGTTTCAAATCCCAATTGATGATTGGCATCGACCGTATTGAATCCTTCGTCCTGCAGGTTATAGGCTTTAAGTTTATTGATGAGGCCGATCCCGCGACCTTCTTGTCGCAGATATATCAAAACACCTTTCTCCCGGGTGATGACTTCCAGGCTTTTGGCCAGTTGGTACCCGCAGTCGCAGCGTTGGGAGCCAAAGAGATCACCGGTCAGGCATTCTGAATGGACTCTGACCATCACGATGCCGGCCGGATCCAGGCCTGGAGGGTATATCGCCAGGTGGGGCATAGGATCATGGCTATCCTCCGCATAGGCGTCAATATACATCAGTCCTGCTGCGGTCGGGATACTGGAATGAACCTGCTTTTGCATGTATGGCTAAACAAAAAAGGAAGGACAAAGGTAAAAGAAGAAGGAGACTATTTGTGAATAGCCCACATAGCCCAAACGGAGTGGAAATGGCGGTAGACAGGAATCCGGAGGATATTACAGCGTAATATGGCGGCTTAACGGGCGAAAGCCTTATTTCCTGCTGGTACTCAATTTGACCAGAAATACCAATCCGCTTGTAACAAAGACGGTGAGAGTGACGAGTAAAATCAACATGACGATAGCTGAGTGATCATTTTGTTAACCATGGGCTAAGGTGAGAAATTTTTGTTACCTGCACCACCCTTTCGGCAAAATTTTATTTTCTTTTTTATGTTCTTTGAGGGTCAACCCTTAACCCATCACCGTGGTTTGTAATATGTAGCTTTAACCCAAATTTGAGATCAGCATGAAGTCCATCACGACCACTTTTATCTGCGCCCTTTTCTTTTTTATGAGCTATTGCTGCCCTCTTTCCGCACAGAAAGGGAGCGAACGCATCTACCACGATATCCAAAAACTGGGCGTACTGGCCAATGTCCTCTATGTAGCCGCCCATCCCGACGATGAAAACACCCGGATGATCAGCTACCTATCCAATCACCTCCATGTCCATACCACCTATGTGTCTCTCACCCGGGGTGACGGTGGTCAAAACCTGATCGGATCCGAAATCCGGGACATGCTGGGCCTGATCCGCACTTATGAACTGCTCCAGGCACGCAAGATTGATGGCGGGCATCAGTTGTTTTCCCGCGCCAATGATTTTGGCTATTCCAAAACCGCTGCTGAAACTTTTGCGATCTGGGGACACGATGAGATCCTGAGTGATATGGTCTGGTCTATACGGGAGACCCGCCCGGATGTCATCATCAATCGCTTTTCCACCGACACCTCCCGGCCTAATCATGGTCATCATACAGCTTCCGCTATTCTGGCGGTGGAGGCCTTTGATCTGGCGGCTGACCCAAAGGCATATCCGGAACAACTAGCCTTTACCTCGCTCTGGCAGCCCAGACGCATTTACCATAACACCAGCTGGTGGTTTTATGGCTCCCAGGAGGCATTTGCCAAAGTAGATAAATCTAGAATGCTCGCTATTGACATCGGTGTATTCGATCCTGTCACGGGGGAATCCAACAGTGAGATCGCCGGCCGCAGCCGCAGCATGCATAAAAGCCAGGGCTTCGGATCTGCAGAAACCCGCGGTGAGAGCCTGGACTATATTGACCTCATCCGGGATAGTGAAGAGATAATCCCCCAATCCCTTTTCGACGGTATTGATATCACCTGGAACAGGGTCGCCGGAGGATCCGTCATCGGAGAAAAAATTACACATCTGGCGTCGGGATTCAATTTCCGGGAGCCCTCTGCCAGCTTACCGGCATTACTGGACGTATACCAGGACATCAGTGCTTTATCTGATTCCTACTGGAAAAGTCGCAAGCTGGCAGAATGCAAAGAAATCATTCGGGCTTGCCTGGGGTTGTTTGTCGAAGCCCGCACTAAAGTCTATAGTGTCAGTCCCAACGTCTCCCTTCCTGTGACCGTAGAGGTTATCAACCGGTCAGCAGAAAAAGTACAATTGAAGTCCATTGATATTACCGGTCTGACAGGACCGCTTTCCATGTCCGCTGATCTTCCTTTTAATCAGGTTTCACTTCATGAACTGACGATCACTACGCCAGACAGGCTAAATGTTCCGTATTGGTTGTCCGGCCCTTCGACAGATGGATTGTATCATGTACCTGATCAAAAGCTTCGGGGTATTGCTGCCGATCCGCCTCCTGTTACAGCCAGTATTACAGTACAGATTTCCAACATTCCATTCGTCTTTGAAACACCAGTTACGTTCAAGACTGTAGATCCTGCCGAAGGAGAAATCTACAGACCACTGGCCATCACGCCTCCCATTGCAGTAAATGCGCCGTCGGATGTATTGGTATTTGATCAGGGACAATCCCGCGTAATCCGGATGACCGTTACTGCCAACCAGGACAACGCTATCGGTCAACTCCGGGTGGAGACACCCGATAAAAGCTGGACCATCACGCCTTCGTTTGCTGAATTGCATTTTGAGAAAACAGGGGAGTCCCATATTTATGATTTTCTCATCACAGCACCCGAACGGATATCAACGGCGTCGCTCACACCCGTCATCTCGACTCCTCAAGGACGATTCCATCATGCCGTGACGACCCTCAATTATCCGCACCTGCCTTACATGTCAGTGGTGCGGGATGCCACCGTAAATCTTCAAAGTCTTGACATCAAAATCACACCCCGAAAAATCGGTTATATAACAGGTGCCGGAGATGATGTACCTGCATCACTTCGGCAGATCGGATATGAAATAGACCTCCTTCGCCCTGAAGATATTTCATCAGGACTGCTCAATGGATATGAAGTGGTCATGGCCGGGATCAGAGCGTTTAATATCGTAGATGCGCTCGCTCATAAAAACAAAATACTCTTCGATTGGGTAAATAACGGTGGTACCATGATCGTGCAATACAATGTCAACAGGGGCCTGGTCACGAATGACATCGCGCCCTATCCGCTCACATTGTCACGTGATCGCATCACGGAAGAAAACGCGCCGGTCCAGATCCTGGTGGAGGACCATCCTGCTCTGACATTTCCCAATGTCATAGGTCAGACTGATTTTGAAGGCTGGGCGCAGGAACGGGGCTTATATTTTCCGAATAGCTGGGATGAGGCATATACGCCGTTACTGGAGATGAACGATACCGGAGAAAAACCAACACAAGGAGCGTTGCTTGTCGCTCCTTACGGTAAGGGGCACTATGTCTACAGTGGACTTTCCTGGTTCCGACATCTGCCTGCCGGCAATCCGGGTGCGTACAGACTCCTCAGTAATCTTATAGCCCTCGGCTATTCCAACAGCAAGTCCTGATCATGCGTAGTGCATGCACAGATTTACATCCACGTCCATCCATCATATCACCCTTGTTCAATTGACAACCTTGTTCAAGAAAATCCTGTCCACTGGTTCAAGCTGGCCCCGATTATATCTGGCGCTACTGCTTTTCAATACGGTATTGATACTGGTATTCTATCTATTACGGCTGTACTTTAATATCGACAGCGTATGAGCACACTGGATTGGATCGTCCTGATCGCCGGCACGGCTTTTATCGTGGGATTCGGAATCTGGAAGACCCGGCGCCATAAAAACATGGAGGCCTATCTGCGGGGCGGTCACTCCACCAAATGGTGGACCATTGGTCTATCTGTCATGGCCACACAGGCCAGTGCAATCACCTTTCTCTCCACTCCGGGGCAGGCGTTTGACGATGGCATGCGTTTCGTTCAGTTCTATTTCGGATTGCCGATTGCTATGGTGATCATCTGTGTCATTTTTATTCCGCGCTATGTAGGACTCAAAGTATTTACAGTTTACGAATTTCTGGAAAAGCGATTTGATCTCAAAACACGATTATTGGCTGCCTTCCTTTTTCTGATTCAACGGGGTCTTGGTGCGGGTATAACTATTTTCGCTCCTTCCATCATTTTGTCGACCATCCTGGGCTGGAATCTCAATCTCACGATTCTGGCCATCGGAATTACGGTCACTCTCTATACGATGCTCGGCGGCACCAGAGCTGTGAGTGCTTCACATCAGTTACAACTCACTGTCATGATGGGGGGGATCTTCATCGCCTTTATGATTACACTGCAGTCATTGCCGGAGGGGATCGGTTTTACAGATGCGCTTCATATAGCGGGTGCAGGTGGTAAACTCAATATTGTGGATTTCAGTTTTGACTGGAACAGCCGGTATACCTTCTGGTCAGGTATTACGGGGGGGACGTTTCTGGCATTGGCGTATTTCGGTACGGACCAATCCCAGGCACAACGTTATATCTCAGGGCAGTCCATTCGTGAAAGCCGGCTCGGTCTTTTATTTAATGGTTTTTTTAAAGTGCCCATGCAGTTTTTTATCCTGCTGGCCGGTGTGATGGTGTTTGTCTTCTATCAGTTTCATGCCTCGCCCTTATTTTTTAATTCCCACGTCGAGCAGGACATTCGGGCCACGCCCTCAGGTGAAGCGTATGCAGTTCTGGAAGGACAATGGATGCAGGAGCATGCGTTGCGACAATCCTTATATGCTCCGATACTGGCCGGAGATCGTACACAGATAGAGCCGGGTCTGTTGCATCAAAGTCTGGCTAAAGAACAAGCGTTGAGAGCTGAAGCAAAAACGCTGATCCGTAGTGCGCTCCCTTCGGTGGAGTCCAATGATCGGGATTATGTGTTCATCCGGTTTATCCTGGATTTTCTACCCAAAGGCATCATCGGATTGTTGATTACCGCCATCATGGCCGCCGGTATGTCGTCTACAGCATCAGAACTCAATGCGCTCTCTTCGACAACGACGGTCGATTTTTATAAACGGCTGATCCGGAAAGAGGCACCGGAATCACACTATATCGTGGCTTCAAAAGGATTTACCATCATGTGGGGGCTGATCGCAATTGGCTTTGCGAGTATCGGCAGTCTTTTTGAAAACCTCATCCAGTTTGTCAATATAGTGGGCTCCGTCTTTTATGGAACGATACTGGGGATATTTCTATCTGCATTTCTGATCCGGCGTATGAACTCTACGGCTGTCTTTCTCGGTGCACTGATTGCGCAATCGGTGGTACTGACCTGTTACTGGACGACCGATATAGGATTTCTGTGGTACAATGTGATCGGCTGTGGGTGTGTGGTTTTCTTTGGATTGTTGATATCGGAGATGATATGGAAAAGAGGTTAGGAGGTTAGGAGCTTAGGAGCTTAGGAGGTTAGGAGCTTAGGAGCTTAGGAGCTTAGGAGCTTAGGAGCTTAGTGTTTAGAGTTCTTTCTGTGCGTCTGAGATTGTGTTTCTTCGGATTAGGAAAATCCTCACTGGCATTTGGCATCTGTTGCTTTCCGCCTGGCGGTCGGAATCTCCGCTGCTCTTCGACTGGCATCTAAAAAAGCTGCACAATAAAAAAGGCTGCGGGTCTCACACCCGCAGCCTTTTCTTCAAGGATATGCCTTCGCTGAGCTTATTTCTTTTTCCACTCCGCGATGGATTCGGTATTCATCTTGATGTAATCATTGTTATTGGCTTCTGTGGCCAGCTCCAAAGACCGCATAGCTGTAGCAATCGCTCCTGCTTTGTCGCCCATATCCGCCTGGATCAGAGATTTTGTTCGAAGTACCCAGAAACGCTCATTGTCCATATTGATGGATTTATTGATCCACTCGAGGGCTTTGTTGAGATCTTTTTTCTCGGTATAGTAATAGGTCGCCGCAGAAAAATAATCTCCTGCACCCGGGCCCTTCATGACTTTGTCGATGCTGGCCATCACCGCTTTGTCGGTATGTACTTTGATGGTTACCGGGACGTAGGTCCGATCCCACAACATATACAGGTCGCCACTGTGATTGCTAAGTTCATCAAATCCCATCATAAAGGATTCTACAGACACACCTTCCGGCATCGTATAGGCGTCAGCAGATACCGTAATAGGTTGCACATCGGTCTCGAGATAATGACCGAAGCTGTTAGAGGTGTGTGGATAGAGCATGACGGCCCATTTCGTTTTGCCGGGTTTGGTCAGCAATGCATACGAGCCTTTCTTCACCTCAGCATCACCGACCATGACGTCATCACTGAATGTGATCTTTGTCGCAGCATTCGCGCCTGTTCGCCAGACTTCATCAAAGGGTACCAGATCACCAAAGATCGTCCTGCCTTTTTTGCTGGGGCGGGAGTACTCCACGGTCACATCGGTCAGTCCGATTTTCTGTTCGATTTTGGATAAAGGGCTGGCCGCCGGTGTCTGCACCTGAGCATAGCTCCAGGAGGTCAGGAGGCCCATCATCAGAATAAAAAGTCCACTTTTTTTCATAGAAAGTATGATTTAGAGTTAGTTAATCTCGAGGAAAAACAAGCATTTCCCGCGAAGGTTTTAGCGGGATACAAAAAAAAGCACTCCGGTGACAGAAGTGCTTTAGAAGGTGACAGCGCTGGGATTCGAACCCAGGACCCACGGCTTAAAAGACCGTTGCTCTACCGGCTGAGCTACGCTGTCAAGTGATATCGCACCTTCGCGCAATTAAGGCCGCAAATATATGACTTTTTCATATTGAAAGTAAAGGATGTCGGCCAATTTACCATTTTCAACCCTTACCTCCTCCTAATCTCTTACGCTGTGAAGCCCTTACCCAGATGTCTCAAGTCATACTTTTTCCCTTCCACGCCTTCGAGTACCGGCTCAAAATGAGGCCTCACCTGATCCACCAACCCCGCCACATCCTTGTACCTCGAGGAGTAATGACCTGTTATCAGCCATTCTGCTCCAGCTTCCTTTGCCATTTTACCCGCCTCGGCGCCCGTACTGTGACCCGTTTCTGAAGCCATACTTTCGAGGTCATCCATAAAGGTAGTCTCATGGTACAATACCTTGACACCCCGGATCCATTTGAGCAGTCGCCGGTCATACCGTGTGTCCGAACAATAGGCATAACTCATCAATTCCGGTTCTCCGGTGGTCAGGACCTCATTCGGATAGATTTTTCCACGCACCTCAATATCCTCTCCCCGACGCAACGCCTGCAACTGCACCGGTTTAAGTCGCAACTCTTCTACTTTGTCTTTTCGGAGCCGGACCATCGCTTCACGCTCCCGTATCATATAGCCATTACATGGGATTCGGTGATACAGCGGAAACGTCAGGATTTCTATGTCGTCCAGCGCTATGACGCTACCCAACCTCCGGGGTGTGCGTTCCTCAATGTGCAGGGGGTACGGAATAAATAATTCCGAATACAGGAAGATCGCCTCGAGCAAGCCTTTCAGGCCTACCGGTCCCACGACTGTCAAGGGAGCCTCACGCTTGAGATGTGCGTATGAGCTGAGCAGACCCGGTAATCCGAACACATGATCACCATGCAGATGGCTGATCAGGATATAGTGAATGCCTGACGATTTTATGCCCGCTTCTTTCAGTCGCTCTTGTGTCCCTTCGCCGCAATCGATAAGTATGCTGGTCTGGCCGTAACGTAAATGTTGAGCAGACGGATGACGTCCGTGCATCGGGAGGGCTGAACCCGACCCCAATATGGTCAATACAAACTCAGCCATGTGGTATGACCGCTATAAGATGTATGAAAAACAGGTTTGTGAATTATTCTTCCTCCGTCCCTTCTTCGCCGTTCAACTGTCGTTCGGCTTCTTCCATATAGATATAGTCGACGGCTTCGACGACGGTGGGGATGATAGCCAGGATGGTATCCAGCCGTGAGATCTTGATCAGCTTCTCGACACTGGGATGGACAATACCCGTGATCACATAAGAACCATAATCCTTCCAGAGGCGATTGGCGGTAAGGATGGCACTCAGTCCGGAAGAATCTACATACTTCACTTTGCTCAGATCAAAGATCAGATTACGCACACCTTCATTGCGCAGGAAGATAAACTCAGACTTGAGATCCGGTGCAATGACCGAATTGAGGTTTTCCTCGTCCAGGGCGAGCAGAGCGTATTGGTCCTGTTTATCTAACGTAAACTTCATCTTCTGTTGGGTTGGCGATTGTCCAAAGTTGGCAATAAGCAAATGCGGCCCTTCCAAACGGACCGACCGCAAAAGTACCCTATTTTCAATTATTTTCACCTACCTTACTCCCATCATACCGTTTTGGAGCTACCATGCGGTAAACTATGCACCTCACCCCGGGCATTTTTAACAGAACTTAAACAAAAACGGAAACCAACTTCGAAAATCCTTTTGTTCCTTTACGTGTTATCCTATGACAAAACGTCATACAACTTGACATCGACAACGTATTTGGCAGGCTTAGACCTGATTTTTCTGAGTTGGAATCATTTTGGATACAACACTTTATCCGGATAGAGTACATTTATAGAATGTTCTTATATTGGACTTTAATTTAATATATCCCAGCATCACACATGAACAGAAAGTTTTCACCCAAAGTTAAGAAGATCATTTCTCTCAGCCGGAATGAAGCTTTACGACTCGGGCATGATTACATCGGCACCGAACACCTTCTCCTGGGCATGCTTCAGGACAATGATAATCTGGCCGTCCGGGTACTTGACGCCATGGATGTTGATTTTACCGAACTCAAGTTCAAAATTGAGGATACTATTTCCGAAAACCGGACGGAAAGCACACCGGTATCCGCTGGTAATGTACCCCTCAACCGTCAGGCCGAACGCGTGTTGAAAGTGACTTTTCTCGAAGCCAAAAATCTCAACAGCGACGAGATCAGTCCGGAGCACCTTATGCTCTCTATCCTCAAACACGGTGATAACATCGCCAGCAAAGTACTGTCCGAATTTGATATCAATTATGAATCTTATAAGTCTGAACTCGAATACGTCATCCAGGAAGAGTCCGGCAATTATCAGGACTTTATGAACCAGGGCCCCACAGATCCGGAAGGATCGTATGAGGAGGAAGGCGAGAAAGGACAATTCGGCTCCAAGCGGGGTGCTTCCAAATCACGTACGCCTGTACTTGACAATTTCGGACGTGACGTGACGCGGTTGGCAGAAGAGGATAAACTGGATCCTATCATCGGACGTGAAAGAGAAATCGAACGCGTATCGCAGATTCTCAGCCGCCGGAAGAAAAACAATCCCATCCTCATCGGCGAACCGGGTGTAGGTAAAACCGCTATCGTCGAAGGGTTGGCACTCCGCATTATGCAGCGCAAGGTAAGCCGCAATCTCTTCAACAAACGGATCGTGATGCTGGATCTGGCAGCACTTGTCGCCGGCACCAAATACCGAGGTCAGTTTGAAGAACGGATGAAAGCGATCATGGGCGAATTGGAAAAATCCAGAGACGTCATCCTCTTTATTGATGAGATCCATACCATCGTTGGTGCAGGAGGCGCTACCGGGTCTCTGGATGCCAGTAATATTTTCAAACCGGCACTTTCACGAGGCGAGCTACAATGTATCGGAGCCTCAACATTAGACGAATACCGCCAGCACATAGAAAAAGATGGTGCACTCGACCGACGTTTTCAGAAGGTTCTCGTAGAACCCCCATCACCGGAAGAGGCAGAACATATACTTCATAATATCAAAGGGAAGTATGAAGACTTTCATAATGTGGCGTACTCAGACGAAGCGATCAAAGCATGTGTAAAACTGAGCGACCGCTATATCAGTGACCGCTTTCTTCCGGACAAGGCGATTGATGTGCTGGATGAAGTCGGCGCCAGAGTCCACCTGAAAAACATTCATGTTCCTAAACACATCGAAGATCTGGAAGCCCAGATCGAAGTGGTGAAGGAAGAGAAAAACAAAGCGGTCAAAGGTCAGCAATATGAAAAAGCAGCTGACCTGCGTGATCATGAATCGAAACTCGTCCGCAAACTGGATAAAGCCAAGGAAGACTGGGAGGAGGAATCCAAAACCAAACGCTTTCCTGTCACAGAAGATGACATAGCAGAAGTTGTCGCCATGATGACCGGAATTCCGGTCAAACGGGTAGCCCAGAGCGAGAGCAAGAAACTGGTCGGCATGACCAATGACCTCAAAAAAGTCATCATCGGTCAGGACGAAGCGATCATCAAGGTCAGTAAGGCTATACAGCGTAATCGCGTGGGCCTTAAAGATCCGTCCAAACCGATAGGTTCCTTTATTTTCCTAGGGCCTACAGGTGTTGGTAAAACTGAATTGGCCAAAGCGTTGGCCCGCTACTTGTTTGATACCGAAGATGCCCTCATCCGCATCGATATGAGTGAGTACATGGAGAAATTCAGTATCAGCCGGTTGATCGGTGCCCCTCCGGGATATGTCGGGTATGAAGAAGGAGGGCAACTTACCGAAAAAGTTCGTCGCAAGCCCTATAGTGTTGTATTGCTGGATGAGATCGAAAAGGCTCATCCGGATGTCTATAACATCTTGCTGCAGGTATTGGATGATGGCCAGCTGACGGACGGACTGGGGCGCAAGGTGGATTTTAAAAATACGCTTATCATTATGACCTCCAATATAGGCGTCCGCCAGTTGAAGGACTTTGGTCAGGGTGTAGGTTTTGCTACAAAGGCACGTCAGGATGCAACAGAGGATATGACGAAATCTGTGATTCAAAGTGCGCTTAAACGGACGTTTAGTCCCGAGTTTCTCAATCGTATAGATGACGTGGTGATCTTCAACAGTCTGGATCGTCAGCACATTCATCAGATCATCGATATCACTTTAGGTGACCTGTATAAGCGGATGGCCATTATGGGCTTTATCCTGACCCTTACCGATGAGGCAAAGGATTTTGTGGCCGAAAAAGGGTTTGACCCCCAGTTTGGGGCCAGACCCCTTCACCGGGCCATTCAGAAATATATCGAAGATCCACTGGCTGAGTTTATCCTGAATGAAAATCCCGCAGAAGGCAGCCAAATGGTCGCTGATCTGAACAAGGAGGCTCAGGAACTGGTCATCCGACCATCGGTCATGGAAAATGAAGAATCATGACGATTTCCCGCCGCGGAACATTACTTTTGTGTCCTGAACGATGTTAGGTATCATGAACGTAATACTCCGGCTGCAGGGAATAGCCTGCACTCTATCTCCTCGCCCTGTTCGTGCAAAAGGAACAGCGCCGCTTTCCTTTTATCTTTAACCTAAAGTACATTTCCTTGGCAAAACGATTTTCCAACAATCACCCCTCTTCCAGACAAGACGATTCCAAGTTTCAATTCAAGATCAATGCCGATATCCGGGTACCGGACATCCGACTGGTGGGCGACAACCTCGATGAAGTCAGCGCAGTAGCCGGCAAAGAAATCGAACCCGGTATTTACCCCACACGCACCGTTCGGAACTGGGCAGAAGAGATGGGCCAGGATCTGGTCATGATCTCCCCCAATGCTGATCCCCCGGTCTGCCGGATCATCGAATTCAACAAATTCCTGTACAACAAGCGGAAGAAGGATAAGGAAATCAAAGCGAACACCTCCAAAACCGTCATTAAGGAGATCCGTTTTGGACCTAATACAGATGAGCATGATTTTGAATTTAAGGTCAGGAATGCCCAAAAATTTCTGACTGAAGGCTCCAAAATAAAGGCCTATGTCCACTTTCGTGGCCGGACGATCGTCTTTAAAGAACGCGGCGAGTTGTTGCTCCTCAAAATGCTGAAAGAATTGGAGGATCTTGGCGCCGCTGAGAGTTTGCCCAAGATGGAAGGCCGCCGGATGATCGTCATGATCGCCCCGAAAAAGAAAAAGTAATCCAGGTTCCCCTATTGGTTAAAAGGTAATAATACCTATCTTTGCAATCCTTTTTACTAAAAATCTACAGGCCATGCCCAAGATGAAGACCCATAGCGGTGCCAAAAAACGTTTTACACTGACCGGTTCCGGGAAGGTAAAGCGCTTTCAGGCCAATAAGTCTCACCGACTGCGCAACCGGGATAAAAACACCAAACTGCGCCTTACCGGCTCCACCCTGGTCAGCGATGCTGATGAAGCACGGGTAAAGAGATTGCTTTGCAAATAATCGACACGCGATCCAGAAAAACCAGATTAACTCACTGTCTGCCAGGCCCTAAGAGGTAATTTATACCCCCTGTCCGATTAAAATTATAAGTTATGCCCAGATCAGTCAACGCGGTAGCATCCCGCAAGAGAAGAAAAAAGATTCTAAAAGCCACCCGGGGCTATTTCGGTGCGCGCAGCAACGTATATACGGTTGCTAAAAATGCACTGGATAAAGCCATGTCGTATGCGTACGAACACCGGAAACTCAAAAAACGCACCTTCCGTCGCCTTTGGATTGCCCGTATCAATGCCGCAGCCCGGATGAATGGAACGACCTACTCCAGACTGGTCAACCAACTGGATAAAGCGAATATCCAACTCAACCGTAAAACACTCGCCGATCTGGCGCTGAATCATCCCGACGCCTTCAAAGCTGTATTGCAGGCTGCCGGATAAAGACTGCTTTTATTCTGGCAAGTCTCTCACCCATTCTTGAACTGGAATAGCTTACAACCCAATCAGGAGTTTTCTCAGGATTGGGTTTTTTCTTTTAGACGTAAAATTTGGTCACCTGGAAATTCCGGATTATTTGCGCATGGCTTCGACCGGATCCAGTCGTGCGGCCTGCCAGGCGGGAACAAGGCCGGATAGCACTCCGATAATAAGGGCCAGTACCAACGCAATCACGATATTTCCAACAGAAAGGAATATCGAAAAGTTGAATGCCGCCGTTGCCAGTTTGAGCACCCCATACACAATCGCCAGTCCGAAAAGAGCTCCAATCAGGCACAGCACTACCGATTCAATGAGAAACTCCAGAAGAATGACCGACTGGCGTGCTCCTAAGGCCTTTTTTATCCCGATCATAGATGTACGTTCCTTGACGGAAACGAACATGATATTGGCGACACTAAACATCCCGACCAGGATGGAAAAGCCTCCGATAAAAATACCGACGATGTTCATTGTGCCGAATATAGGTTCAAGTAATTGGGTAAACATCGAAAGCTGATTGATGGCGAAATTTTCCGACTCTCTGGGTTTAATTTTGCGGGCGCTGCGCATGATACCGGTGATCTCATCCCGAAGGTCTTCGAGCGCCACACCGTCCCGGGCCTTGACATTGAGGGATGTCCCCCAGTTATAGCGGGATTTGACATTGATCAGCTTCTTGGCCGTATTAAAACTGATCAGAACGGCTTCATCAAACTGGAAGATATTGATCAGTGTGTTACCTTCCTTTTCCAGCACGCCTACGACCTGAAAGTTCAGTCCTTTGATTTTGACTTCCTTTCCAATTGGGTCAATCGTACCAAATAATTTCTCCGCCAGCACGCTGCCTAATATAGCCCGGTTGGCCCCGGTGGAGGATTCGAAAGGCGTAAAAAAACGTCCCTGCTCGAAATCCAATTTAAAAATATCCGCATAATCCTCCGTCACACCTGCCATATACGCGCCATCTACACTACTGGCGCCAAACTTGATGGTGCGACCAGGAATAAATACTGAGAAACTGGCTTTATCCGATAGTTTGGTTTTGCGCTTTATGGCCTCCAGGTCCTCATAGCTGGGTTCAGGACGTTGCTGATACTTCCACCAATTCTGGGACGGATCTTCATTCCAGGGCATTTTATCGATATAGAGGACATTGTTCCCCAGTTTTTCAAAACTACTGCTGACATTGTCTTTGAGGGAATCTACGGCGGATAAGACCGAGATGATACAAATGATCCCAATGCTGATACCCGTCAGGGACAGGAAACTCCTGAGCTTATTGGCAGACAATTGCTGAAACGCCTGCACGATACTTTCATAGATTACCTTGACGAACATCCGGGATAAAAGTAAACAAACCGTACAGGCAAAAGCCTAAAAATTCGATCAAGACCAATCTTCGGACGACCTGCCGGCGTGTGTAGGCCAAATTAAAGGTGAATTGCCACAAAATAAGCTGATGATCACTTGCTTTTTGCTCCTTTCCGATAGTATCTTTGCCGACCGCAATTTTTAGCCTTTTACTTTATTCTATGCGTACCAAACTCTCTCAGTTTTCCTTTGAGCTTCCGGAAAAACTCATTGCCAAGTATCCCTCCAAGGAAAGAGACGAATCCAAATTGATGGTCATCCACCGGAAAACGGGACTCATCGAAAACAAACAGTTCAAGAATGTCCTGGACTATTTTGAGGACGGAGATAGCATGATTTTCAACAATACGAAAGTATTCCCCGCCCGGCTGTATGGTCGGAAAGAGAAAACCGATGCGGAAATCGAAGTGTTTCTTCTCCGAGAACTCAATACACGTGCCCGGCTCTGGGATGTACTTGTCGATCCGGCACGTAAAATCCGTGTAGGAAACAAACTCTATTTTCTGGATAAAAAAGGAAACGAAATCCTGGTGGCGGAAGTCGTGGATAATACCACGTCCCGCGGTCGTACAATCCGGTTTCTCTTTGACGGTTCGGACGAAGAGTTTAATGGCCTGCTCCGATCACAGGGTCAGACACCCCTGCCAAAATACATCAACCGGAAGGCGGAAGAACAGGACAAAGAACGGTATCAGACGATCTATGCCAAAGAAGAAGGTGCCGTTGCGGCTCCTACTGCTGGACTCCACTTCACGCGTGAACTGATGAAGCGGCTCGAAATCAAAGGCATCACCTTTGCTGAAATTACCCTTCACGTAGGATTGGGGACATTCAGAAGTATCGATGTAGAAGATCTTTCTAAGCACAAAATGGACGCAGAATACTTCAGGATCACCCAGGAAGCTGCTGAGATCGTCAATGCTTCCAAAAAAGGAAATCACAAAGTTTGCGTCGTGGGCACTACCTCCATGCGGGCCGTTGAATCAGCCGTATCCGCACAAGGCTTACTGAAGCCAGCGGAAGGGTGGACCAATAAATTTATTTTTCCGCCGTATGATTTTCATCTGGCTGATGCCATGATCACCAATTTTCATATGCCCAAATCCAGCTTATTGATTATGGCCTCTGCCTTTGGAGGATATGAGCTTATCATGGATGCCTACAAGAAAGCGATCAAAGACAAATACCGCTTTTACACGTACGGAGATGCGATGCTGATCCTTTGATTCCGATCACCTGATATTATAATCATAGCCTGTTCTGATCAGTAAGAGCCGACTTGCAACAACTACTCATGGACATTCCATTCTTTTGTCCGTCCGTCGAATTTCCCCGATGGCAGCATCACCTCCAAAGCCATGCTGCTGTTTATAATATATAACGTAATGATTTTAAGCTGGATACAACCTTAAAAAACCTGAAAAAAAAGATGCCCAGGCCTTGCTGGACTCCATGCTTTTTATACATTTGCAGCAAATTATAATCCGGGAACTTGATCCCGGAGTATGGTGTTAAGCCCATACATTAACTATTTTATCATTTAATCGTCATACGTTACATGTATTGGACACTTGAATTGGCACAACATCTGGAAGAAGCACCCTGGCCTGCCACCCGGGACGAATTGATCGACTATTGTATCCGGTCCGGAGCTCCTTTGGAGGTTATTGAGAACCTACAGGAAATGGAAGATGAGGGTGAGCTTTTTGAAAGTATTGAAGATATCTGGCCTGATTTTCCCCGAAAAGATGATTTCCTTTTTAACGAGGATGAATACTAAGCTGAGTCCGGCCTGACTCCCGGTAGCGCTATACAGAGAAGCCTTGCACGGAATAGTTCCGGCAAGGCTTCTCCTTTTCCCTTAAAATCATTTACGTTTGCAGGGAATCCATGCCACTGAGTCAACGAAAGATCATTATTGCTATAGACGGGTATTCGTCCTGTGGAAAAAGCACATTGGCCCGTGCGCTGTCCAAACGGCTTCAATATGTGCACATCGACACGGGTGCTATGTACCGGGCGGTCACGCTGTACTTTAACCGGCAGCATGTCGATATTTCTGATGCCGTCCAGGTCGATGATGCCTTGAAGCATATCTCCATTCATCTCAGCTTTGAGCACGACACACAAGTAACCTGGCTCAATCATGAAAATGTGGAAGTTGCGATCCGGACTCCTGAAATCAATGAAGCGGTCAGTCCTGTATCTACCCTGACTGCTGTCCGTCAGGCGATGGTGGCTCAACAACGCATTCTGGGCCGGCAAAAAGGGATCGTCATGGATGGACGGGATATTGGAACCGTCGTTTTTCCTGATGCCGAGCTAAAACTATTTCTCATCGCGGATCTGGAGGTGCGGGTCGAACGCCGATGGCTTGAACTCCATCAGAAGGGAATCGACGTCACCCGTGAAGATGTACGTGACAACTTATCCCTTAGAGACTATATTGATTCAACCCGTGAAGATTCGCCCCTCCGACAGGCTGAAGGTGCAACAGTGCTGGACACGAGCTACCTTACACCTAAAGAACAACTTCAGATTGCCTTCGACCTGGCCCGATCTATTATCCTCCGCCCCGTTGAATAATGTTTGATTTGATACAATCGAATTAATATTTGCTTTGTTGTCACTGCCCTACCCTAATGACAGTTATGTGATCCTGCCGGATCCAGCCTTCATCATAATTGAGCAACCGGACCTGATGCCACTCTCCGATTCTATCCAGCAGATAGACTTTTTCAGCTGCGGATACTGTCCGGATCAGGGGGCTTTCCTCCGATGGTGCCTGGTGAAAATCACTTGCCATGATCACTATCGCTTCATTTTGACGATATAAATGTTGATACGCCATGACAGCCAGCAGCAGTACAAGCAAACCCGGTACCCCCAGGTACATCCATCGTCTTTGCTGTTCCGGATTGACAGACTTGTCGCGCATAGATTTCAACCAAAGGACCACCGCAAACCCCAGCAGCAACATCCCGGCAATAGCCCATTGACCAGGTCTGAGAAGGGTTAGTAGCTGTTGGTAGTATTCCGCCAGAAAAAATGGAACCAGCGGAATGGTAGCGCTTTCTATTTTCTCACGTTCGTCACTGAGCGCTTTCCGGATTGGAGCA
Organism: Saprospiraceae bacterium; assembly: GCA_041746735.1. Lineage (GTDB taxonomy): Bacteria > Bacteroidota > Bacteroidia > Chitinophagales > Saprospiraceae > Opimibacter. Next base: position 21,511 of record JBGTGP010000039.1, on the reverse strand, counting down.
CTAGATGGTTTAAAGCGAAGAGCTTTCTCAAATGCCATTACAGCTCCCGGCACGTTATCTCTTTGCGATTCCGCAAGGCCGATATTGTAGTATAATGCGCCTGATACACGGCCCTGCCGTTCCAGGTCATACCAAATATCCAGCGCTTGCTTATACTCCTGTCGATGAAAATATGCTTTTGCTTCCTCCACAGAGGGGGTAGCGACCAGTATCGTGATACCGGGTACAACCCACATACCTGCTAATATGAATCTGCGTAAGATCGATCCCCAGATATTCATTTCAATAGATCAGCTACATGATGGGGCCGTTCGTCTGGTCTCCAGAGAAATCCTTCCAGCCGTAACGTACTATGCGTGGTCCCGCCCATCGGCATCATGCTGGAGGAATTCTCTCCAAAATATTTGAGCAACCGAATGCGCCGGTCTTCAAAAGTAAAATACATTTTACTGCAAATCGTTTGGTTGACACCGATAAAAGCACCTGCATCATCCCGTGTATAATATATGGACTCTGCATTGCCCGTGACATACATATCCCGGATGGCATTACTGTCAAAATAAGCAATGATCTCCCGCCCTTTGATCTGATCATAATAGGTACCCATCAACTCCGATATAATGATGGATCTGCGGATCAAGGTAATATCACTGATCCGGCTGTTCTTCAAACGCATGGTGATCGTATCAGCACTAAACTGGGTCGTATCGGACCAGAGAACCGGTAGACCGTAAAACGTAAAGGTACTATCCCGGCCATGAAAGGAGAGGGAATCTGCCCGGCCCTGCATATCTGATTTAAACAACCGCACATCACGGTAAGCCCGCATCATCCGCAAGGTATCTGTTGTATAAAGGGTATCTACTTCTCCATAAACAGCGACGGTATCAATGATACGCCACAGATTGAGTGTATCAGCACCAATATACAAGGTGTCACCTTCTATGACCGAATAAAAGACAGGTCGTGTTGCTCCGTACGCCAGGACATAATCATCTTCCTTTTTATACGAAACTGTATCTGCCATGACCCCCAGATGCTGCGCCGTATCACTCCATAGGACGTGACCTGTGGCCATGCCAACGCCGGTCACCTGATCAAACTCCGTATGATCGGCCCGGAGAAACACATCACCATCCTGGATGACGCCGGGGCCACGTGTCGAAACCTGATTCGTCGACTCATTGTAAAAGATTTCCGGACTGATGATGGTGCGCGTACTATCTGCATACCGGGCCGGCTGCCCGTAGATCCATGTTTCACCTGTTCGTTCCAGATACCGCAAAGAATCCCCTTCTATCCGTTTCCCTTTTTCTTCGACATATACCTGACCATACATTTCGACCTCCCCGGTCCCGGAATGATAGCGGATGGTATCCGCGGTTGCTTTCTTATCCTTTCCGCCGTATTGCGCATTCCGGTTAAACTCTGCTATCTCCGTGATAAGATTGTAATAGCCGGATTCGCAATAGATCTCCGACCCTTCCATATATATGTTGGTAGGCCCAGTAAATACGACGGTGGAGGCCGAGGACAAGTATTTCATGGAATCGGCTGCCAGGGTAAATCTCGGATGCAAGACCACCACGCTATCCCGAAAAAAGATCTCTTCCGATCGCGCAAAATATCTTCCGCGTCTGGATGTGACCTGCAACGAGCCATCCACCAGAGTGCCTCCATTGGAATACGCTCCATAGCGGTCCGTAAGATGATAGGTTAAATGGGTCGTCCAAAGCTGTTTGGATCCTTGCTCCAGGGCCACATCCCCGATGAGATCGGCTATATCCGTCTGCTTGGAATAGTATAAAGTATCTGTAAATACATTCAGGGAGTCTCCCTGCTGAATGACCACATTTCCGTATGCATATACTCTGTCCTCGTTATAAATGACGGCGGAATCTGCATAGATATTGGTGCTGTCAATCCGGAGTTGCAATCCTTTTGAAATCCACTTTATGGTCTCACTACCCTGTTTATCCTCTATGAGTTTACCAAAATGATCTATGAGTATAGTCCTGGAGCTGGGTCGTCCCTGAACCGGGGGCGTCTGCTGCGCCAGCAAAGGTGACCCCACGATAAGGAACAGAGTTATTCGGAACAAAGGGGATATGAGGTACGGTTGGATATTCATCCTGAAATATCTAACGACCCAACTGATCGGATTATGCACGGGACTCACCGGAGGCGGTCCATGGACTGCACCAGACGATCGTCCTTCCGAATGTAATAATTGGCCAGCGCCCCAAAAAGAATAGAGCCTAAGGGAAGGAACATGCCGGCCTGATCATAAACCTGCACTGCACTGTCCATGGTAGAGGCCTGGTTCGTAAATAACAAAAAGGCGACCACCGGCAGCAAAATCGCAACAACAATGACCATATATCCCAGCTTTGCCTGTAGTCGACGGTTCCGGAACATAAACAGCGCCGCCAGCGAAACCAGGATACCCAGTATGGTCAGGATCAGCAACACCGGATGGTCGGTGATATCATACACACTGTCGGACAGAAACCGGGCACTGGGCTGATCACTGGTAGCCAAAGGCAGCATAAAAAGTGAACCAAAGGTGCCTGCTGCGAGAATTAGAAAAATGGATTGAATTCGCTGGATCATGGTGAGGTGTATTTGAAAGTGATTGGGCGAATCTCATCTGATTCAGAAAAATTGTCTGAGTTTCTTTGATGTAAATAGGGCTTAAACGAAAAAAGTTATGTTCCGTCTACAATCACTCAGACTTCGGCGAGCAAGGCTCTCCTTCGTCCAGGACTTCAGCAAGCAAGGCTCTCCTTCGTCCCGGACTTCAGCAAGCAAGGCTCTCCTTCGTCATTGACTTCGGCGAGCAAAGGCGGAGAGTGAGGGATTCGAACCCTCGAGACCCTTTTGGAGCCTACACACTTTCCAGGCGTGCGCCTTCGACCACTCGGCCAACTCTCCCAATACCATCTCATCACACTATAAGCATTGATAACCAGCTTTTTAGACCTTTACTGCTTAAATTGTATCAAATGGAGGGCAAATTTAACCCTTCTTTCTGAAAATGGTATCAGCATTCTCACAGGTTAGGGCAGATAGTTCCTCCATGCTTATACCTAAAATTTTGGCGGCACGTCCTGCGATTATGGGCAGATAGGCGGCTTCATTCCTTTTTCCTCTATAAGGTACCGGAGCCAGATACGGTGCATCGGTCTCCAAGACAATCATCTCACGCGGGATTTGAGGCAACAATTCCTCAAGCCCTGATTTTTTGTATGTCAGCACACCCCCAATTCCTACTTTAAATCCAATGGCGTGAATTTCATTAACCTGTGTCAAACTGCCGCTAAAACAATGAAAAATCCCTCTTAGTTGTCCATTCTGCAGACGGGTCACAATGTCTATGGTCAGATCCAGAGAATTTCTGGAATGAATAATGACGGGCAGGTCCAACTCCTGAGCCCATCCGATCTGCTGTTCAAACGCATCGATCTGTTCGTTTCTGTAGGTGGTATCCCAATACAGGTCAATTCCAGTTTCGCCTATACCTACGTATGGTCCTGAATGAATGCGGATCTTCATCCTGTCAAGTACCTGTTGATAATCATCTCTCACCGAACAAGGATGCAATCCCATCATCGGGAAACAGGATGCAGGAAATCGATCGGCGAGCGCCAACATGCCGGTGATACTCTGTTCATCTATATTGGGCAACATCATCCTGGACACGCCTGAATCCAGCGCCCGAGAAATCATAGCATCTAGATCCGCATCATATTCCGCAGCGTAGAGGTGGCAGTGAGTATCTGTCCAGCGAATTTGTGATGTTTCCATTAATATTACAGGTCCATGCGTACGAAAAAGCAAAAATACTATGTGGTTTGGCAAGGCCATAGACCCGGCATTTACACAACCTGGGATGACTGTCTTGTCCAGGTCAAAAACTACCCCAATGCGATCTATAAATCATTCAACGATAAAAGTGAAGCTGAAAATGCCTTTCGCTCGGATCCCCGGCAGTTTGTTGGTTCGACAAGCAAAACTGTAGTCAGAAAAGCCGCATTGACGAGAACCGGAGTTAACATGAAAAGTATAAGCGTCGATGCAGCCTGTAGTGGGAATCCAGGGATGATGGAATATAGGGGTGTTTTTACGGATGATCATACGGAGATCTTTCATTTTGGCCCGGTCCGGGATGGAACGAATAATATCGGTGAATTTCTGGCCATCGTTCATGCGCTGGCCTGGTTGCAAAAGAAAGGAGATTCCGTGACAGCGGTGTATACAGATTCTAAAACTGCGATGTCCTGGGTAGTTAAACGCAAAGCCAATACCAAACTGCAAAGATCACGACATAATGCTACCCTCTTCGATATGATCCGTCGGGCTGAAAAATGGTTAAAAGAAAACGTCTGGAAAAATCCGATATTGAAATGGGAAACTTCCCGCTGGGGTGAAATTCCGGCTGACTTTGGAAGAAAATAAAACTACAACAACCTATACGCCTATAGTTTGACAAACCGCATCGGGTGCTGGACGTCGACCTCACCCCGCTTGATCTTTTCGAGCTTACGGTTAATCATCCGGCGCTTAAGAGGTCTCATTCTGTCAATAAACAAAAGGCCTTCAATATGATCATACTCATGCTGAATCACCCTTGCATTCATGCCATCAAAGGATCGGGTATGTTCCGTCCAGTTTTCATCCAGATATCGTAAATGGATGACCGGTTTTCGTTCAATTTCGACATGGATATCCGGGATGCTCAGGCATCCTTCTTCATACATCCAGGGCTCTCCGGATTCGTCCAATATCTGCGCATTGATAAAAACGCCTTTCACGCCTTTAGCCGGTTGATCCGGTTTGTCCGTCTGGACGGTATCAAGGACAAATAGCCGAATATCCCTGCCGATCTGAGGTGCAGCCAATCCTACACCATGAGCCCCATACATGGTGTCATACATATCTGCGATCAACGGTGCGAGATCCGGATAGTCTGGATCCAGTGGTAGTGCTTTCTTACGTAATACAGATTGCCCGTAAGCATAAATCGGTAGTATCATATATGTCCCAAATATTCCTGCAAGATCAAAATAGCACTTGTCTGATCTAAAAATGCCTTATCCTCTCTTTTCCTCTTTTTGTGGCCGCTTTGCCGTATGATGGCTTTGGCTTCAACAGAAGTAAATCGCTCATCGTGCAGATGCAGAGGCACATCCGGAAAGGTCTTCCTTAAACCTTCAATGAACAGATCGAGTTCCCTTTTGAATTTACTATCCCCAAACCCACCATCTAAAAAGGGATACCCAACCACAATCTCATCTACCCGTTCACCGGGAATATAAACACGCAAAAATGGCATCACTTGCGGAGTTTCCTGGGTATCAAGTCCCGAAACGATGATACGGAGCGGATCCGTGACCGCCAGTCCGGTGCGTCTTAATCCATAATCCAATCCGAGCACACGACCCATATACGGACAAAGATAGGGTCATACTCCATTATTTTTCAGCATATTACAGGCAAACATGCAAAAAAAAAGAACCCCCTCCACTTGCGCGGAGAGGGGTCCAATCCCAAAAACAGTAATTCTTATTTTACAATGCTCATCCTGATCAAAGAATCAGCATCTTCTTCGTTGCGGTATAACCCTGGAACTGAATCTGGTAGTAGACCATGCCCTGAGCACCGATCTGATCCTTCCGGAGTTCGATTCTGTTCATACCTTTCACGCCGGCAGTGGTTTGTGTGAAGAGCTGTTTGCCTGTCACATCAAACAAGCTCAGCGTCACATCACCACTCTCAGGAATAACATACCCGATCTGTGTGGCTCCGGTAAAAGGATTCGGTTCGTTCTGCAGCAACTCGAAGTCAAATCGATCTTCTGCTCCCCGGAAGGTAAGGGCCAGGTCCAGAATTTCACCTTCAGCGTTGTACGCTTCGGCCTCAGTTGGGTTAGATCCAAGACTGATTGTCTCGCTCAACCGGGTTGAGGCATTAGCCTGAAGTATCAGCGTAAATAATGGTGCTGATTGATCTACTTGTCTTGCAGTCGCTGTATGCCAACTGGAGGTCATCATACGGTTGTTTAGCCATCCAAAGTTGTCTTCTGTGACATCCATGGTTCCCGTTTTAACATCTACCAGACTCAACTGGCCCAGATCAAAGCTAAACTGAATGCCTTCCAGTGCCATAGCTTCTGTGCTGTACACAGGCAGTTCGAATGTTTCACCCGATGCAACTCGACGGTCATCCACCTGAAGTGTCAGGATCTGCTGAGCTCCGCGTGGTACCAACGTTGTAGCATTTGCCTTTACCGTATTGTTGACGTCACCCACTTTGATGCCGAAGAAGTTGGCATAGTTCATACCTTCTGTCAGTGCGGTCAGAGCACGTGTCTCCGGCCAGTCCTGCATCCACGGATCGTAGGGATCCGGGAAGGTATAACCCTTATCAACAAACCGCCAGCTGGTATTGTGTGGCAACTCCGAGTAAATACCCAGGATCAGTTTCCGCAGTTCAACGAGGTCAATCGCCGTGATCGACTTCGAATTATTCGCATCAGCGGCGACCATCTTATACGGACTGTCCAGTTCCTTGATACCCAGCAGATGCTTCTGAATAGCAACCAGGTCAAGCGTGGAAACACCATTTCTGAAATCATCATTTTTCGCAGGTGCTACTTCATAGCTGCTGCCTACAGGCATTGCCGGGAAGGTATACATACCTGTCTGGTTCGTATTGATGGGCAACAGGGTTGAGCCCTGCAGCTTCACCTCAACATCCAATACATTATCTGATGTTTCGGTACTTACGTTACCGGTAATAGTACCACCAAGTGTTCCACCTTCGGGACATACACCATTGTTGTCCTGCAGGATAATATAGGTTTCACAATACGCCTGATTACCCAGGTTATCTGTCACATATAGGTTGACCGGAACCTGGCCTTGCCCTACATGCTCACAAGTGAACGTCAGGCTTTTGACGTTGATATCCGGTGCCAGGGACAAGTGGAACGGAAAACCACAAGGGTGATAACTGCTGGCATCAAAATCCGAAGCCCAGATTGTGATCATACCTTCATCGGCAATACCATCACCATCGGTGTCTACACCCATGAGAGCGGCTGACAGACCATTAATACACACTGGTACAGGTGCTTTGCAGGACTTGAGATCCAGGAACTGTTCCCGCACAGTGCGATTACCACAACGATCTTCAAACGTATAGATGATTCGGTGATATCCCAATGGATACGTATTAGAGGCGTTGATCGTACCGCCAAATCCCGAAAATGGGCCCCAGTCTATAGTGCCATTGTTGTTGAAATCGACGGCATAGGACCAGAACAGTTGGTTGGTGGGTGTACAATCATCATCGGCTTCCTGGATCAATTGCAGAGGTATACCACCGCAATCGAAATCATTGCACCGCTCAATCAGCGGCTGATCCGTCAGAAAATCAGGACCAAATTGATTGACGACTTTGATGACCTGCACATGCTCCCAATAATTGTATCCGGGGAGTATGCCATTATATTCTTCATACAAGCACCACTCAATCACTTTCCAGGTACGAAGAATCTTGAAGCAGGCACCATCCACAATCTGGAACACCACATCTTCATAGGTCATTCCGACCAGATCACACTGATCTTCATTGATGATGGGTCGGTTGTACGGATAAGGCAAATCATCCGGATCGGTACCTTCAGCGCATTCCACACCATGATAGTCATCCGGCCAGTCGATAGAATAGGTAGTAATCGGATGGAAGTTCTGTACATAGATATATTGTGTGCAGGCATCAAATCCATTGGCATCTTCTGCTCTCCAAATCCGCTGAATGTAACCGATTCCGCAATTGTTAATATGCGGAATATTGGTGACCGTAACCGTAACAGTACAGTTGTCTAAGACTAAACCATCCGTCCCGCAGATAAAACCATCCGCATCTGAATACGGATTTGTCGGGTCATACACACACCAGGTCTGAACATCATGCTGATCTTGCACGACATTTCCAAACGCAGAGAGATTGTTGACATCCAGTGGATAGTCACAACTGATCGTGACATTGCTTGGGCAGGTAATTCTGGGCTTGATTTTATCCTGAACAATAACTTCTACCATGCAGAAATTTTTATTGCCTGAGGCATCAGTTACTTCCAGTTCAATCATGATTGGACCTGCGCCTGCATCGCAACAAGCGAAAGGTACTTTAGTACGATGCACGGTGCCATGATCACGGCTATCAATGTAGCCATTCGGGATTTCGTCAATACCGGCACCTCCAGTTGTCCAGTCAAACTCCAGACAAGAGGTCATACGACGGGCCCGGAAGGTAACAGGGCCGCAGGCATCGTAGCTGCCATCATCAAAGACGGAGGCATCGACTTTGGTCAAGCCATACGGACCACCCAGCGTCAACGATACCACGGTATGCTGATCGCACACAGCGATAGGCGGTGTCTTATCCTCGACAGTAATCGTCATCGTACATTGTGAAGAATTGTAGCACTGGTCGTATGCTGTATAGGTAATGATATTGGCACCGACCGGAAGATGAGCCCAGAAGCCACCATTGGTATTGGCAAAGCCTCCTGGATAGGTCACCGTCACACTGGCGACAGCATTGCAGTTGTCCGATACAATAGCAGATGGCATCCAGATGGGCGCAGTACAAAGATGACCTGAAGTCGTATGGCTGAAATCAGCCGGACAGGTGATCGAAGGACCTTCATTGTCCACGATCTCAATCATCTGGATATAGATACGTTGGAATTCACCGGTACAATGCCATTCTCTCACAGTCCATACCCGCATGATTTTCTTCACGCAGCCAATCAATGGAAATACAACGTCATCGTAAGTGGTCAGGGCATTACAGAACCCAATGAAATCAGGATAGATCGGAAACCCATTGATCATAGGTACTCCTGTGCCAGGATATGGACCGTCATCCAACGGATCAGGTATTCCATCTCCATCTGCATCTGCCCAATGTCCATCGCAAAGAAGCTCCGTATCATTGATCACGACGAAGGAATCCGGAAAAGTAATCAGATCAAAATCAATCCGTTCCAGATAAATATTCATCTGGCAGGTTTCAGATTCATTGCCGGAGTCGTCTTTTGCCTTGTATGTACGTGTAATACGCTTGATATACGTTGGATCACAGAGGAGTTCGGCTGTCTCATTGACCAGAATAATCTGTGGATCTGTATCACAGTTGTCATTTGCCACAGGCCCACCGTAAAGCGGTAATTCCAGACAGGAAATCGTGATATCCGAACAAGATATGGTCGGTCTCATCTTATCCAGAACGGTGATATACGACCAGCAACTGTTGCCCGTAATGTTATCATACACACTGGCAATCAGGGTCATCCCGATATGCGCGGAGGTGACGGTAGCATTAGGAATCGTATCACCGTTCAAGGTGTAAACAAATACGGTAAACTGCCCGTTGGGGCATTGACTGGTCTCGCCAACCATGGCAACGGTTACCTCGGCAGTACAATCTGCACCTAAGGAAACCTGAGCGCCGTGGCAACCGAGCGAGCAATTTGTCTGACCAAAGGTCGGATTGTGCCACAGCAGCGTCAGTAGGAGTAAACTCGCTGACAGGGATTGGGATAAAAGTCCTGAATACTGTTTGAGACGATTACATACACCATCCCTGAGAGAAACAGAAATGTCCGTTTTCTTCATGAGATCTTAGTTTTAGTTAAAAAAAAAGTTGTTAAGCCTATATAGAAAGTGCACGGCTAAAGGCTGTACGACTTTGGCAATAGCGTGTTGTGTGATCAGGGGTAAGGCTGCAGAAAAACTGCGTCCTACCACTTTAGGCTTATCATTGATTCAGGAAGGTCAGGTTCTCAGGAAAGCTGATTTATGCTATATTGGAATATAAAATAAATCGTAACCTGTATAAAGATATAAATCAGCATTTAACAGATTAGAAAAATCCTTAATGCCAGTACAAATATAGATTAGTTATAATGTGTTGTATTACCCAATAAATGGTATTTTTCATATAATAATATATCACAAAGTATTAAACACTGTATTTTAGCTTTTTATATAATAATATTTATTTAAATCATAACAAATTTATATTCAGGGCATAAAAAAATCCCCCTGCAAGAGGGGGATTTTCCCAAACAGTAACGTCAATGGATCGTTTGACAGATCCAGCGTCTCAAAAAACTAGTTCTCTGTAAAGCTCATTTTGCGGGTAAAGCTCGCATGGAGCGTGAATAGTGTGTAATAGTATATGCCTGAGGTCCCAATTTCACGGTTTAGGATAGTGGTCTCATTCAAACCGATATGTCCGGCAAACTCCCGAATGAATACCTGGCGACCAGCCAGGTCATGAACCACCAATCGAACGGTTTCTTCCCTGGGCAAGGTAAACCGGATCAGCGTGCTCTCCGAAAACGGGTTAGGGATATTCTGGAAAAGTTGGTAATCCTCTTCCGGGGTAATCGTGCCCTGCATTGGTACTTCAATTTCCACAGGCCGGATTGCGAACTCTCCATCTTCCTGGATATAGGCTTCTGCTGCCATTCGTCCGTCACCCCGGTTCACATCATCTGCATTCAATCCCATGTCGGGGAACAAGAGAATAACCCGACCTTCGAGATCTTCTGGCGCCATCGGAGTCCAACTCAGCCGTATAGCCCCAGCCTGAGGATCATAGTACCATTGGTCGTCTGTCAGGACCTCAGAATAGATCATTTCCACCTGCTCCTTTGAAAAAAGACCAACTTGTACACTCATCTGCAAACCTTCTATGGCGGACTGGCCTTTCATTCCCTCTAACTTCCATGCGCGGGGAGTACTAACAGATGCTGAGACAGGTTCCAGATTTACTTTATAGTTGTGTGCACTCCGTGGCTCCAGTTGCTTACCTGACGCCCGGTTGAAATAGGAAGCATTGACATCACCGGTTTTTACCGCTATAAAATCTACCGAGCTGATACTTCCCCCTACACTGTCAATCCACACCGTTTCCGGGAAGCCGGGCTGGAATGGATTATATGGATCTGGGAAACTGTAGGTACGATCGACGAAACGCCAGGAAGTGTTGAATGCAAACCTGTCATTGACACCCAGAATCAGCTTTCGAATTTCAAGCAGGTCCAGCGCGGTTATAGTTCCACTCCGGTTTGCATCAGCAGCGATCATTTTATATGGACTATTCAGTTTTGCAAGGCCCAGCAAATGTTTTTGAATCATGACAAGGTCCAGCGTTGAAACGCCTTCACGATGGTGGACATCATGGTGAGGTGCAATGTCGTACCCTACCCCTTCTGACAATCCTTCCAGAATGAACTGCCCGGATGGATCCGTCATACCTGGATCCATGACCGCATTCATAATGTTGACTTCTACTTCACCTTTTGCATGTCCATCTTCACTGATGATAGTACCACTGATGACCAGAGGAATACCGCAATGATTATCCGGATCCCGAAGATCCAGGTCCGCATTGCTACAGCTATCCAACAACATCGTACCATTACTATTCCAGAAGTATAAAGGAAAGGTCGTAACGCCTACATCACTGCAGTCATATACACGCAGGGTATCAAACGGATTATTCCGGCTGTAACTCACAATAAAGTCATCTGCATCAGTGCAGCTGCCTTCAATAAAGGTGATGAACTCCTCCGCCAGAATGGTAATTTCCAATTCCGAGGTAAGATTGAAAATAATCTTCTCACAGAGGAACGTAGTCGGATTGGGGTCCGTCACCGTGATCACCACATCCATGGTCGACATATTGCCGCATCCATCAGTGGCTGTAAAGATCACGATGGTCTGACCAATAGGATAGTCTCCGCTCGCATTTGCACCGGTAGTTGCGCCATATTGTGAATTGTTCGTAATCGAAACTCCAGCACAATCTGTAGCATTCGCGATCAGCGTAAAGTTGGCCACGCAATTCATGTTGGCTACTTTGGTCATATCATTGATCTGGGTAAAGACCGGGGCTACCATATCCTGCACATTGATCGTCTGGACAAACGTAAATGTACCATTGGGCTGACAGGCATCCACAATCGTCCAGGTCCGGGTTATAATCTTACAGGGTGTATTTGGATCATTATCCACATTCATCTGCACCTGATCCACATATGTAATTGTCGGATCTGAGCATAGCAGGGCCGCAGGATCTATGACCGGCACCCCATTGGGAATAGCATTCGGATCGGTTGAACTACATATATCCACACTGATTGGAGAAGGAGGCCAGGTGATCTCACTCTCTGTCAATGGATTGGGATTAGTTACCGTCACCAACTGGGTGCAAGTTGCAGTATTCCCTGATGCATCTGTTGCGGTAAAGGTCCTCAATATCGTACCCACATTACAATTATTGAGATTTATAATATGGGTTTCTGATACAAATCCGCCAGGGCAATTGTCTGTAAACGTGGCAGTACCAAACTGAGCAGTTTGATCCGGATCGGTCACGACATGGCAGTCCACTGTCACATTCGGAGGACATGTGATGACCGGGGGGATATTATCCACCACGGTAATAGTGGCGGTACACGTGGCGGTAGCGCCGTTCTCATCCGTCACAGTGAGTATGACAATATTGGGCCCCAGATGACTACAGTTGAAATTGGTCTGCGACAGGTCAAATTCCAGTTCCCCCATCGTACATCCACCACCTGATCCATTGTCCACCTGGGATGGATCTACAAAAGCATTTCCGTTCGAATCCAGGAAGATGGTTACATTCTGACAAAACGCTTCCAATGAGCCGCTATCTTCAATGGTCACAGTCGCTGTGCAGGAGGAGGAGTTCCCGGATCCATCCGTGACGGTCAGCACGACAACGTTGTCTCCCAGGTCATCACAGGTAAAGGTGTTGGGCGTAACAGAAAGATTTGGTGGTCCGCAATTGTCTGTCGAACCGCCATCCACTTGTGTCGCCAGGATGGTCACCATTCCATTTCCATTGATAGAAACTGTGATATCGACTGTAAGACAGAAAGGTGCAATGGTATCCACGACGGTTACAATTGCTGTACAGGTGCTACTGTTACCGGACTCATCCGTCACGGTCAAAGTCACCACATTGTCACCGAGGTCATCACATGTAAACGCTGTGGGATCTACTTCAATGGTTTCAATTTGGCAATTGTCCGTTGAATTATTATCAATCTGATCTGGGACAATACTGGCATTGCCATTGGCATCCAGATATACGGTCAGATCCTGGGCACTACATTCTGGTGCTGTATCATCCACGACCGTGACGGTTGCGGTGCAGGTCGATGAAGACCCATTCTGGTCGGTCACCGTCAGGGTCACAATATTGTCGCCAATCGCTGTGCAGTCAAACTCATCGATGTCTATTGAAAGGTCAAGATCACCGCATCCGCTTCCGGACCCGGCATCTACGTCCTCAGGGAATATCACGACGATTCCATCAGGCCCCAAGCTTACCGTAATATCAACACACATGGCCAGTGGAGGCAAAGTCTCTACGGTTACTGTAGCCGTACAGGTACTCGTATTTCCAGATTGATCTGTCACCGTCAGGGTGACCACATTCGGGCCTACATTGGCACAATCAAAATCGGAGGGTGTCACCGAGATCGAAACGATAGTGCAGTTGTCCGTAGAGCCTCCATCAATATCAGCAGCTACAATGGACGCCATACCGTCCTGATCCAGTTCAACGGTGATGTCCAGGCAAACAGCTGTCGGTGGCACATTGTCTTCGACTGTTACAATAGCGGTACACGTAGATGTAAATCCGGATCCGTCTGTGACCGTTAGTGTCACTACATTTTCTCCTAAATTCTCACAATCAAAGAAAGACGGAACCACTACATATGAGATAATACCGCAGTCATCCGTGGAATTATCATTGACATCAAGACCGTTAATCACCACTTCGCCGAGTGGATTCAGTTCCACTGTAATATCCTTACAGATGGCCGTGGGTGGGGATTCCAATATAGTGACCTGGGCTGTGCATGTCGCGGAGGTCCCAGTTTCGTCCGTCACGGTCAGCGTTACGATAATGATTTCACCCACATCTTCACAATCAAACGTATTGGGATCCACTTCGTACGTCAGTATCCCACATTGAGTAGTCGACCCATTATCAACCAGCAAAGGATCCAGAGTAATGGTACCATCCGCATTCAGGGTAATGGTAACATCCTGGCATTCGGCTACAGGAGGATCCGGCATGTCTACCATGACAAGCGCTGTACATGTACTGCTGTTACCACTTTGATCGGTGACCGTAAGGGTCACGACATTATTTCCGACATCCTCGCAACCAAACTCTGTAGGGGTAACGGTGATACTGACAATCTCACAATTGTCAGTAGAATTATCATTAATGTCCTCAGCGGTGATTGAGGCCATTCCATTTTCATCCAGCATGACGGAAATGTTCTGACATTGGGCATCAGGTGGCATATTGTCCTGGATCGTGACACTTGCTGTACAGGTAGCCGTATGCCCGGAAATATCCGTCACAGTCAGCGTTACGATCACGACTCCAATATCCTCACAGGTAAATTCGGAGGGATTGACCTCCATGCTTTCTATTCCACAGTCATCCGTGCTGCCATTATCGATTTGATCTGCTGTAACGATGAACTGACCATTCGCATCCAGAGATACGGTAATATCCTGGCATTCTGCTGTTGGTGGTGACGTTTGGACTGTGACAATGGCGGTACACATGCTCATATTACCGGAAAAATCTACTACCGTCAACTTCACAATCTGATCCCCTTCATCATCACAATCAAAGAGGTAGCGGTCCAGAAACATGGTGTCGATGGCACAATTGTCCGAGCTGCCGTTGTCAATTTGGCCAGTCGTTATTGTGGCTTCACCGTTTTCATCCACGGTCACCGTAATGTCTTGACACTCGGCTACAGGCGGCACATCATCCACAATGGTGACGATGGCTGTACATGTGGCCGTGTTTCCACTTTGATCTGTGACCGTCAATGTGACAACATGATTACCAATGTCGGTGCAGTCAAAAGTGTTCGGGGTCACTGTTTTGGAAATGATCTGACAATTATCACTTGAACTTTGCTCGACCTGGTCGGGAGTTACGATAATATCACCTGATCCTGTCACGCTGATCGTCACATTTTTACAAACGACAGAAGGAGGTGTTTTATCTGTAACATTGGCAATGAACATACAGGTGTTCATGTTGCCAGATAAATCTGTCACTTTAAAGATGACCTGGACAGTGGTACCGATATCCGCACAGCAGAATGTCACATCAGGGCCCGGCGTTAGATTTCCCGGGATACCACAGTTGTCTGTCATTCTCCATATCTCTTTAGAGAGTATACCACAAGCTTCTATGATAGCAAAGTCCAGCAGGTTAGCGATGACTATCGCTATACCATTGGGCCCAAGTGTCACATTGATAGAATGGCAGACTGGAATCGGTGGTGTAAGATCCTTAACGGTCACACTGTACTGACACTGACGTGTATTTCCACATGGATCGGTGGCCCTCATGGTGATCAGCGTGGTCCCGAGCCCCAGGTTGATCATCTGACCTGGTGCATATATGCCTGGTATAACCGATACGAATACCTGGATCTGAATTTGAGATGGATCGGCGCACGCATCAGAGACCACTGGAAAGGGTATAGTATACTTGGTCGTACATACTCCGGGACTGGTGCCGACTGTGATATTCGCAGGACAGGTGATATTCGGTGGTGTATTGTCGATGATTAGGATCTCCTGTACGTGTGTACGCTGGACACCTGTGCACCAGTCTTTGACCGTCCACAACCGTAAAACTTTTCTGGCTCCATTGCACATCGGGATGATTTGATCGGAATGGAATACAATATACTGGCATACGTGGTCAATGGGCTGGCCATTATAGGTTGGGACGCCTGTGATGGAGGGATCTATGTTTGGAGTGACACAACTTACACTTGTATTCGGTGGAAATACGATCTGACCTATAGCCGGCTTTTTCAGATAGATTTCATCAATGCAGGTTGAACTGTTGCCGGAATCATCTGTAGCCGTCCAGATGACCGTCACACGTTGTGTAAGGTGATGAGGATTACACGCCAGATTCTGAATCGTGTACGAATACCAAAGAGTAGGATCCGCGTCACAGTTGTCATAGACCGTCTCAATGAAGCTTTCAAAATCAATATCTTCTATAACTGTTGTACACGGAATGGTGTCGGCTGCACAGATCAATGTTGGTGGAAGTTTATCCTCAACATAAATGGTCGACATACAACTATTATTGGTCGGCAACTCGGTCACCAATACCATCAGGGATTGGCCGATCTGCTCGCAATACACGGTATTGGTCAATGGCCCCATGATATCCACCACATACATATGAGGTGGGTACTGTGGTGCAAGGACCAGTGTAATGGATGTCAACACAGCAAAACCACCCTGGCCCAGTGAGATATTGACATGTGGCTTGCAGGCCAGTGCCACGGCCGATGACGCAGCATGATCACGTCCTTCTGTCTCCATCTCTTCAAATAAATTCCAGGGCTTCACCTGGTCGGCGGTGTGCTGTTCCAGCCATTCATCTGGAGCGGCGTTGCTCACAACAGGTGATCCAACCAAAATCATTCCCATGATCAGGACGAATGCCGGGGAGCAGCATCGCGAATACGCACGAGCGGACAAGAGTAGTGTTTTCATCACAAACAAGTATTAAAAGTTGAGTTAATTGGCAATACAATGGCTTGAAGTGCATGTCTCACAACATGTCTTCTGGTTTGTTTTGGTCGTCTGACTGGGAAAATCGCAAAAACCAGGTGGGGATTCTCAGGGCCCCACCTGATCAATCTACTATTATCATCCTGTTAGTACTATACTGAAAGTTTGATTCTATTTCATACATATACATCCCAGGTTCACGGAGTTCTGTTTTGGTGACGATAAATTCATTCTCACCAGCCATCAGTTTTACTTTACGGGTCATCATCAATTTACCATTGATATGGAAGATGCGCAGTATAGCGTCTTCCTCCCGGCTACTGTTATACAGAATAGACGTCAACTCCTTGAATGGATTTGGCCGGTTGAAAATTTTCCGGGCTTCTCTGGTGATACTTCTCAACTGGACGGCTACCGGATCTTCCTCATGAAGTACATAGGCTACCGGTTGGGCCGGCGCCGGCTGTAGAAACATAGTAAATGGATAGCCTGATTTGGCCACATCCTCAACCCATAAAGTCAGTAGGGTTATTTTATCCTGTGCCCAACCCTGGTGGTCAAATACCGCTACTGATGCATTTTCACCTGCTCGAGCCGGTAGTCTGAAATCATCAGATGTAAACAATTCACCCGGGGCCCAGTCTATCAGTTTGAAACCGGTCTGATCCCAGTCAAACGAGAATTGCAATGCCTGAAATGAAGTCGCATCCTCCAATGTGATATCGATCCGGTAGACACTTTTGTCTTCCATAGGTATCGCCTCATAGCTCACGATTCCGGATCTGTCTGTTCTCGGGCGTATCATGCCTCCGTCGGCCTGAAGAGCAGCGGTCCGGTTGAGATCCCCAATTTTGACGGCATGGAAGTCCACATCATTCATGCTATGTGAAAACGGGATGATCGTATAGGTTTCCGGCCAGTGCGATAGCCATGGATCATGGGGATTCGGGAAAATATGTGCCTTGTCAATAAACCTCCAGGATGTGTTGTTGGGAAGCTCATTGTAATAGCCCAGAATCAATTTGCGAAGTTGAACTATGTCAATTGCCGTTACAGAAGCACTGTTGTTTGCATCCGCTGCAATATATTGATAGGGCGTCGTGAAGGGCTCAAGACCTAATAAGTGCTTTTGTACTTTCACCAGATCCAACGTCGTAACACCGTTTCTGGCATCTGTA
This sequence comes from Saprospiraceae bacterium, assembly GCA_041746735.1. GTDB lineage: Bacteria > Bacteroidota > Bacteroidia > Chitinophagales > Saprospiraceae > Opimibacter. Next base: position 3,633 of record JBGTGP010000039.1, on the reverse strand, counting down.
TTTCGTACAGGTCGTACCACATAGTCACCACCGTAGGGCATGGTTGGAAAAACAAATTGACCATTGGACCCGGAGGGGACACCTGGGAATGAACTACCGTCCAGATAGATCATGGCCCCTGATAAGGACCCGGCTTCCGGAACGGTAATCGTACCGGCAATGATGCCCAACGTGCCGCCTTCAGGCGGACATACCGCATTATTGTCTTGAACAAAAATCGTCGTAATACAAAAATCAGCCAGACCATTGTCATCAATAGCCCATACTTCAATCTCCTGCACACCGACATCACTGCAATCAAAGATGCGTGTCACATCTGTGGGATCCGAACTAAAAGCCATAGTCACTGGATTCCCGCAGCTATGACTGCTGCCGGCGTCAAACATGGATGCCTGTATGGTCACCATGCCCCAATCTGCTATAAGATCTCCATCCGTGTCTACGGGCATCAGATTGGTAGCCAGACCATGGATACAGATCGCTGAAGGCGTTGTACAACTCTCTACTGTCACATATTGCTCCACCGTAGTAGTGTTCCCACAATGATCCCATACAGAATACACTACACGATGTGTGCCTATCGGCATATATCTGGAAAATTCAATAGATGCACCTGTGATGACAGGCGATACGTAATCAAAAACCTGGTTATCATTCAGGTCCACTCTATACCGCCAGGAAAGAGATGCCGGGCCTGAACAATCGTCCGTTGCCGCAGCCTCAAAATCCAGTGTCAACCCCGCGCATTCCTTATCAAAAGAACATTCGGATCTGTCTGCAATAGGGGCAATGACCGGTGCTGTAGAATTGATCACCTTGATCACCTGAATATGTGTCCAGATTCCTACAGTCTGCGTATTGAGTTGACACCAGTCGACCACTTTCCAGGTTCTAAGAATTTTAAAACAGGCTTCATCTGAATTCGAAAAATCAAATACATCATCGACATAGGAAATACCTACCAGATCACAAGGCCCATCATTCAATAAAGGCTGGTTGAACGGCGCTGGCAAATCATCCGGGTCGAGCAGCCCGATCTCACATATATCCGTTGTCATATAGTCCGGGGGCCAGGTAATATCCTCAGGGCCGAATAAATTATAATTGACGACTGTGATCACCTGTTGGCAACTCAATTGGAGGCCTCCATCGTCCGTCGCGGTAAAAGTTCGGATGATCGTTCCGGTTCCACAATTATTAATTTGAATCACCGGAGCCAGCTCATTGATACTGACGGAGCAGTTGTCTGTTGCCAAACCATCGATGCCCATACATTGAAATCCCTGTGCGCCGGGGTCATCAATGCAGATTAATTCACGATCAGCCTCACTTAGGGCGATAGTCCCGAATACACCAAGATTGTCAGGTGAAAATGGGAACTCACAACTGATCGTAAGATGGCTGGGACACACTAACTGGGGCGGCAATTTGTCCTGCACCTCTACCTGGACCATACAATCATTGAAATGACCGGCCAGGTAATCGTCCGCCACCGGGCCGGGTACAGGCGGTGTATCATACACGCGGAGGATGACCATGATCTCATTGTGTTCGATATCTTCACAACAGAACTTAATAAAGTCATCAAACAGATTGTCCGGATTGCCTGGATTGGCGCATGAATAGCCTTCGGGAAGGCTCATTCGTTTAGCCTTAAAGTACACATCTGCACAATTATCGTAACTGGCGCTGTTAAATACAGAAGCGGGTACTATGGCCATACCGTCATTACTTACCGGAATAGCGAGCACCTGATGACAAACCGGTACAGGAGGTTGTAAGTCCTGAATGGTCAGGATCATCGTATCCGCTCCTTCCAGAAGGCAATCACTCAACGCTTTATAAATAATATTGTAGGTGCCGACAGGAATGTTGGCGACCAGTCCGCCATTGGAAAGAATGGTCCCAAACGGGCCTTCCGTTCTAACGGTCCAGATGCTGGAGCAATCTTCTGAGACAGCAGCCGGGGGCAGGATGACATTGGCTAAACAAACTGACGCCCCAGCCGAAATGGTCATATCCTGCGGGGCAGTGACTACGGGTGGAGTGATATCCAATACTTCAATGGTCTGCATGTGCGCAGTTGATGCATTATTATCACACCAGTCAATGACCGTCCAGGTGCGCAATATCTTATATGAACCCGAACAGATCTCCACTTCCGTATCAAAAGGCGTAGCGGTGAGATTGCAAAATGAACCTCCTATGATAGGATCACCATTTACCGTGGGATAACCTGTAGCCCCCGGACTGGTATCTGGAGGAGGAAAGCAGGCAAGTGCATTTATACCAGAAAGATCCATTGGAAACTGGACATCCGCCAAATCCGCCTTTTCGAGTGATATTAACTGTCCACAGGTTGTAGCATTTCCAAAGTCATCCCGAATCGTATAGGTTCGGAAGTACTGAGCATACACAGCACCCATGCATTGGCCGGAAAAAATGAGGTCATCTGTAAAGAACACCTCGGTGCCGGAGCAGTCTGAAATATCCTCTGGTTGAATACCATTATAGGCGCTTACATCAGCTGTACAACTGAAGGTGATATCGTCCGGGCAGACAACTAGAGGTGCCTGCTTGTCCACCACGGTAATCATGGTCATACATGATTGTCCGGAAGCCGGATGTGAGATGATGACCATATAGGTATTCCCGATCATGTCTCCCCGGATGGTATCTCCGATGGGTATACCATTTTCCAGCATATTAATCACAATGTCACCCGGGCAGTTGTCCAGTGTCACCCCAATCAAGCCGGGTGTTAAGACATCCTCACAAGCAGATGACAAACTGACCTCAACGGGTGGTGACATTGGCGGACACGCCATTACACATCCCTGTTGGGCTATTGTACGGGTCACAGGACCCAGGAGGAATGCCACTGCCAGCAGGACCTGAGGCAATAGCCAACCTCTCAAACCAGTTACAACCAGTTTTTTCATAAGAGACAATTTGGATTCATCAATCGTTACTACTGCTTTGGGAGCATGTTTTGGGATGGGACCGATTTACATATTACATATTTTCTTAAATTGATTTTCTCTTTCAATTAGGTGTTTACGCATTACAAATATATGTAATATGTTTGCTGTTGCACCTCCTCATGATAAAAATTTGTAATATTGTTTTAACATATATAAATTTACATGATTCATTACTCTCTATAATTCAATAAAATATTAAAATATCTGAGTATTACAACCTCCGAATTCAATACCTGATTTCGCAAAAAAAACATACCCACCCTTCTCCATTTACCTGGTTTTTCCTCACCATAGATGGAACTGGAGGCAGTCTGGAAGCATATTCCACCAGTCAAAATCACTAAACCGACACATTCAAAACTGGTCGATTTAAGTGGTACCCCTTTCCAGCATTCCCAAAAAAGGAAAGGCCTCTTTCCAGCGAACTGGAGAGAGGCCATCCCAAAAACCGATTTATATCGCTATAAACCTATGCTATCACTACGATTACTCGATGATGATCATCTTCTTCGTCGCAGAATACTCATTAGCATCAAGTCTGTAGTACAGAACGCCCGTTGCTGGTAGTTCTTTGCTACTCACCGTGATCGTGTTGTAACCCTTAACACCTGACTGGTCTCTGACCAATGCCACCTTACCGGTCACATCG
>JBGTGP010000038.1:0-77657 GCA_041746735.1 Saprospiraceae bacterium | reverse complement strand
ATTCGTAATTTGACATTCCCCATCAGACATTTTAAAGCATTCCAAAATCAACAATCCAATATCGATTTTTCTTACCTCGCTTCATTGTCTCGATCTTCCTCAGATCCTAACAATGCTGCTCTGTCCTCACTGTCAATGAACATTTCTTAATACACAGAAAATGAACCACTTTCCGCTTTTGGGACGGCAAAGATAGAATTCTCCGACGCGCGAGCCAAATGTTTTTCAGGAAAATGCAAAGGCTGACTGGATACTGTTCTTCCCGATATTCTTACGAAGAACACAAACCCTTGTCTATCGGATACTCTAATGCCCAAATGATACATTTTTGCCTGAAAATGAATCTGTTATCATGTTTACCCAATAAAACCCGTAAGCGATAATTCAAAAGCATAAAAAAACGCCTTGCTGTTCACAAGGCGTTTTTTGTCTGTAATTCAAGTTGTAAACTACTTACGTCCTCCCTGAAGGGAATCTTTAAGAGTCTGCAACTCATCCATCTTTCCATCCGCAGCCAATTGGGCCTGCTCTGGCCAAGTCTCAGGATCAAACATCTTGTACCGACTACCCTGTGCCAACAGGATCTCCCGAACCTCATCCGCACTTTTTGCAGCCAGTGCAGCAAAAGTATCGATACCAGCAGCCTGCAGTATCTCTGCAATTTTCGGACCTACACCTTCAATGAGTTTTAAGTCGTCTCGGCCACCACGGCCCACCGGCTCTGCTTTCTTTACCTTTTTAGTCTCGGCCACTACCACTACCTCCACAGGCTCTTCTGCTTTCTCCTCAGCCACTTCCTCTACAGGTACTGCTACTTTTTCCTCGAGCTTCTCCTCCAAATCATTGATCGCCGACTCAGCTTTATCTTGTATAACGTCAGGCATTTCGATGATATCCGGTTCAGAGGGAGTAGCCGTTGTCGTTTTCAACTCAATGACCTCAGCGGCTTCTACTGGAGCTTCATCAGATTTGTCCTTAGCCTCCGCCAGTTGCTCTTTCAGCTGCGAAAACATAGCCATGTCACCAAGAGTGGTAGGCTCATATTTGGATTGCACATCTTTGACGGCTTTGGTCACCTCCTGACCTTGCTTTTTCCGTTCTTCTTTGACCACATCCTCTGCCTCACGCTGGATATCCTCCAGATACCGAAGGTGAGATACCATGATCCGCTTATCATCCCGATTGAACTCGATCACTTTGAAGGTTAAGGTCTCATCGACTTCAGCCAACTTACCGTTTTCTTTCCGGAGATGACGTGAGGGTGAAAAGGCCTCAAGGCCATACGGCAACTGCACGATAGCACCTTTATCATCCCGCTTCATCACCGTAGCTTCATGGTAGGAGCCAACAGGAAATACATTTTCAAATGTATCCCATGGATTTTCTTCCACATGCTTATGGCCCAGTGATAATTTCCGGTTTTCCCGGTCGATATCCAATATCTGGATCGGAAGGTCAGCCCCAACTTTAGTAAACTCCGATGGATGCGCAAAACGCTTGGTCCATGACAAGTCCGAGATGTGAACCATACCACCAATACCTTCCTTCAGCTCGACAAATACACCATACGGCGTCAGATTCTGAACCCGGCCTGTATGTTTGCTACCCACCGGATAGTGCTGTTCGATTTCACCCCAAGGATCAGGTGTGAGTTGCTTGAGCGACAAGGACATCTTGCGTTCTTCGTGATCAATGGTCACGACTTTACACTCATACTCCTGACCTACGGTGAAGTAATCGCGGGCGTGAATAGGCTGGTTGCTCCAATTGACTTCGGAGACGTGGATCAGGCCCTCAACGCCAGGCGTGATTTCGAGGAATGCGCCGTAATCTTCCACATTGACGATTTTCCCTTTGACCACACTGCCTTCTTTGATGGTATCGCCGACGACATCCCATGGATGTGGCTGGAGTTGCTTGAGACCGAGAGATATTCTCTTTTTATTCTCATCAAAATCGAGTACGACCACATGCACTTTCTGATTGATCTCCAATATTTCTGATGGGTGATTGATCCGACCCCAACTGATATCCGTGATGTACAACAAACCATCGACGCCACCCAGATCCATAAAGGCTCCAAAGTCGGTGATGTTTTTCACCACACCCTCGAGGACCTGTCCTTTTTCCAGACCGGAGATGATCAGCTCACGCTGCTCGGCCAGATCACTTTCGATCAGTGCTTTGTGTGATACAACAGCGTTTTTAATGTTCTCATTGATCTTGACCACTTTAAACTCCATGGTCTTTCCTACGTACTGATCATAATCCACGATCTGTTTGATATCGATCTGGGAGCCGGGCAGGAAGGTTTCCAAACCTCCGGCATCGACGATCAGACCTCCTTTGGTCTTGCTGATGACAGTACCATTGATGATCGTTCCGTTGTTGAACGAATCGACCAGTCGTTCCCAGGCTTTCAGGAGTTTGGCTTTCCGGCGGGAGAGGACCAACTGGCCGCGTTCATCTTCCTGAAGTTCTACATAGACGTCGACCTCATCCCCGACTTTAAATCCATCGATGTCCCGGAATTCGGAAAGCGATACAAGACCATCGGATTTGAAATTGATGTCCAGGACCGCATCTCCACCGGTGATCTGGTGAACTTTGGCTTTGATCACTTCATTTTCGTTGACAGCCCCAAGGGTTTTGTCATAGGATGTCTCAAGCTGTGCGCGCTCTTCCTTCGTATAGACATATTGATTACGGTTGGAAATGGACCAATCGAAATCATCGTGTGCTGTTTCGGGTTCAGAAGTGGTTTTGGGCTCCATTTCCGGAGCTACTGGGGTCTCCACCGTTTCTACAGCTGCTGTGGCTTCGGTGGCTGGAGTCTCAACAGACTCGTTAGGTTGTGTTGTTTCTTCTGACATTTCAGAATGCTTGTTGTGTTTGTACACTCCCTAAATCGTTGATTATCAGGAATGGAGGTTAAACTATAGATAAATTTCGGGCTGCAAATATACGGAATAATGAGAAACTAGAAGAAAAGGTTCGAAAAGTTCTCAGGCCGAAAGCACGCAAAGAAATTTCATACATTGTACATCCTTTCCGAACCAATCAAAATCACCTGATCGCATGGAGCAACGACCCTGGCTTAAAAATTATCCCAAAGGACTTCCGGCCAATATTGAAGTTGACCTCTATCCCAATCTGAATGCATTCCTGTCAGAGGCAATGGAAAAGTTCGTGGATCAGCCGGCCTTCTATAGCATGGGCGCCACGCTCACCTATGGAGAGATAGATCGCATGTCCAGACAGATGGCAGCATATCTCCAATCCAGAGGGTTGAAGCCCGGAGACCGCGTAGCCATCATGATGCCCAATCTGCTCCAATATCCGGTAGCACTTTTCGCCTGCATCCGGGCCGGCCTGGTGGTTGTCAATACCAATCCGCTCTACACCCCCCGAGAGATGTTGTATCAATTCAAAGACAGCGAAGTCAAAGGGATCATCATCGTGGAAAATTTTGCAGCCAATCTTGAGGAGATCTTAGGACAAACCCAAATTGAAACTATCATCCTGACCAACATTGGGGAAATGCTGGGAGCCGTAAAAGGAACAGTGGTCAATTTTGTGGTCCGAAGTGTCAAGAGAATGGTACCGAAATACCAGCTCACTAATACCGTATCCTTTAAAGAGGCCGTGTCTTATGGAAAGAAGTTTTCGATCAATGCGTTCGAAGACCATGCACACCGTGTGATCTGCCACCAATATACAGGAGGTACTACCGGTGTGGCCAAAGGGGCTATGCTGACCAATCGCAACATCCTGGCCAACATGCTCCAGATTAAGGGATGTATGGATACTATGCTTAAGGAAGGCCAGGAGATCACCCTGTGTCCGCTTCCGTTGTATCATATTTTCGCTTTTGTGGTCAACTGTCTGGCGATGATGTCCTATGGTGCTATGAATGTCCTGGTGGTCAATGCCCGGGATTTCAAATCGGTGCTGAAAGAATTTAAACAACATAAAATCACGGTCGTAACCGGGGTCAATTCCCTCTATAATGCCCTGTTGCATGAAAAAGGATTTGCCGACCTTGATTTCTCGCACCTCAAAGTGGCGGTCGGAGGAGCTATGGCGATCCAGCGCTCGGTCAATGATGAGTGGTATAAGGTGACAGGCAGGAATCTGGTGGAGGGATATGGTATGACCGAAGCGTCACCCGTGATTTCTGTCAACCCCATCGACGGTTCCGGTAAAATCGGATCGATCGGACTGCCGGTTCCCTCTACGGAAGTCCGCATCGTGGATGAAAATGGACATCCGCTACCGCCGGGTCAAACCGGAGAGATTCAGGTGCAGGGCCCGCAGGTGATGCTCGGCTATTACAACAAACCCGATGAAACCGCCAATACCATTCGCGATGGGTGGTTATGTACCGGAGATATTGGCATGATGGACGAGGATGGCTATTTCCGAATTGTAGATCGTAAGAAGGATATGATTCTCGTTTCCGGTTTTAATGTATATCCCAACGAGATCGAAGATGTCGTACAGGGCCACCCCAAGGTGAAGGAATGTGCAGCCATCGGTATCCCCAGTGAGAAAAGCGGTGAGTGTGTCAAGCTGTTTGTGGTGAAAAAGGATGAAAGCCTGAAGGAAAAGGAACTGCTGGAATATTGCCGTGAATATCTGACCACCTATAAAGTGCCAAAGGAAATTGAGTTCAGGGAGTCGCTCCCCAAAACCAATGTCGGAAAGATCCTTCGTCGCGAATTGCGAGATCAATAGAATTAAGAGATCAATAAAAAAGAAAGATACGGGCAGGAAAAAAGAAAGATACGGGCAGGAAAAAAGAAAGGTAGGGGCAGGAAAAAAGAAAGGTAGGGTCAGGAAAAAAGAAAGGTAGGGTCAGGAAAAAAGAAAGGTAGGGGCAGGAAATAAGAAAGGTAGGGGCAGGTCGCGACCTGCCCCTACCTTTCTTATTTATTTATTGTTTTCTGGCTTCGACCCACTTTTTCATCCATTCGTAGGTGAGGGATTTGGGTCGTTCCAAAGGAAGATTCAGGATCCGGCTCCAGCAGAGGGCCGCCAACACACCGAGGGCGCGGGACACCGCAAAGAGGACCGTATAGTAATTATATTCCTTCAGGCCGTAGTGTACGAGGATCGCGCCGGAATGGGCATCGACATTGGGCCAGGGATTACTCACTTTACCAAGGCTTCCCAGGACCCGGGGAGCAACATCAAATATTTTCCATACGATATTGACCATATCATCCTCTGCCATATGCTTTTGGGCAAAGGCTTGTTGGGCAATAAAACGCGGGTCAGGTTTGCGCAGGACAGCGTGGCCATAGCCGGGGATGACTTTACCGGCGTCCAGGGTGTCCTGAATATAGGTTTCGATCTGGGCGGATGTCGGTTTGGAGGTGCCCAGGGCATCGACCATTTCGAAGATCCATTTGATCACTTCCTGATTGGCAAGTCCATGCAGGGGGCCGGCTAATGCGTTGACACCGGACACATAGGCATAATACGCATCACTCAGCGTGGAGCCGGTGAGATGCACGGCATGGGCGCTCGCATTGCCACCTTCATGATCAGCATGGATGGTCATATAGAGCCGCATCAGACTGCTGAAATCCGGATCATCGGTGATCCCGAGCATGTGGGCATAATTGGCGGACCAATCCAGCGAATCATCGGGGGAGATTTGCTGGTTGCTTTTATACGTCCGGCGATATATATAGGCGGCAATCTGAGGCAAGCAGGCTATGAGGTTCATGGCATCCTCATAGGTGGCGTCCCAATAGTCCTTCTTGTTCATGCCTTCGGCATACCGTCGGGCGAACTCACTCTTGCCCTGCAGGGACAGAATGCCGATGCCGAGCTGGGTCATAGGGTGGGTTTCGGGATCGAGTGCATCAAGGGTTTTCCAGGTGTGTGTTGGGATCTGACGACGTCGTTCCCATTCGTCGCTGAGCCAATTGACATCGTCTTCGGAAGGGACTTCACCGGTGAGCATGAGCCAGAACAGGCCTTCCGGAAGAGGCTCTCCTCCCCGCGAAGGCAGTTGAGCCCGGAGCTCAGGGATGGAATATCCTCTGAAACGGATACCTTCCTCGGCATCGAGCAGGGAGGTTTCCCACAGCATGCTTTTGATGCCGCGCATTCCGCCAAAAACCTGACCGATCGTGACCTGATCGATGACGGTCTGGTCATGTTCTTTGAGGAATGGCTTCATTTCGGCAATGGCTTCCATTGCCTTTTCGTAGAATCTTTCTTTTAATCTGTACATGGAAAGGGTCAAAAACGTAATCGTTGATATGTTGTCGCTAAAGTACTGTTTAATCCGTAATGCTAATAAAGGAACGATTATAACGCTGACTTGTTGATCTCACACTCTTTACCCTTTACCTTTTACCCTTTACCTTTATGCGATGATCGCTATCGATGACGTGCTTCTCAGTGATGATATTGTCACAAAAAATTTTGTCTGCGACCTCGACGCTTGTCTGGGCGCCTGTTGCTGGGAAGGAGAGTGGGGGGCTCCCTTGGCGGAGAGTGAGCCTGCAATCATCAAATCAGTATGGAAGAAAGTCGCTCCCTATCTGACTGAGGAGAGCAAGGAAGCGGTCAAGGAACAGGGATTTGGCACCTGGTTTGGCGAGCATCAGGATGTGCTGGGGACACCACTGGTAAAAGGGGGCGCCTGTGCCTATCTCATCTGGGACGGCAAGGGCATCGGGAAGTGCGCTTTTGAGGTAGCGCATGCAGAAGGGAAAATTGACTGGCCCAAACCACTCTCCTGTCATCTCTATCCGATACGGGTTCGCTATCTCAAGAACGGGACCGAAGCCTGGAACTATGACCGCTGGAAGATCTGTACTCCGGCCTGTAAGCAGGGCAGGCAACTCAAAGTGCCCCTCTTCCGGTTTCTGAAAAACGCGATTATACGGGCAAAGGGAAAGAAGTTTTACAAGGAGTTGGAGGCGTGCGCGGAGGCATACGGGGCGTGATATCTGTTTTAGCCCTTCAGAATCCGGACACACGTACAAAGAAAAATTTTAACTATGGACATGAAAAAGAAGTACACAAGCGCGGGTATAAAATTTGATGAGAGGTTTGTCTGGTATAAGGCGATATATACAGAGTCAACAGCGTCAGGAATCCTGTTTTCTAATATCAGGAGCTTGCATGCGGAGGCATTTCTGGTTTCTATGGTGCCATTAGTTAAGAAGCGCCGCTCTTTATTAGGATTTCTGTATAATGTATAGGAATTAAGGACTTCACCTGTGGATATTTTGCTAATTATTTTTCCCTTGGGGCAGCCAATATGAGCTAATGAACAGGAGAAATCCTAAGGGAAGAGCAAATTCAAAAACGAAAATTGAAGCAAGTGATTTTGGTTGTAAGGATAAATGAGTATGAGCCAGACTTTCTAGCAAAAACAATAATAAAGAATCATCGTTGGAATTATCGGGAACTATGGTCCTCAGAAAAAATCCTAAAAAAAGAATTAACAATAGAATGTATAAGTATAATATTATTTTGCTTTTGGGCGAGTTGTATTTGGCTTTCCAGGCAGGTGAATAAATCATATACAATCCGATACCTAATAGGATCAGAAAGGGGAAAGGGAAAATTGAAATCAAACTGACCAGAAAAACTCGTGGATCATAATAATAGGTTTGCAGATTGGTTAAGAATTGTTGTGTGAACAGGCCTGACCAAGCAATTCCAAAGCATATATAAATCACCAGGAAATAGGCGATAAGGATTTTGAGTTTGTTCCGACGGGAAGCTTTCATCAGTGATTAATACAAGGAATGGATGTAATTGTGTCTGTGCCCTTAAGTTGTTCATATAGATACTTCCAGTCCGGGTTAATGGCAAGAGATGAATTGGGATCAAGTACAGCTTGTCCTCCATGTTCATTTATAAATTGCCTGATATGATTCTGTAGATTTTTCCAGGTATGCACGCCAATGGCATAGTAGTCGTTCATTGCGCATTTTGGAAAGAATGTACTTAATAGAGTTAAAATATGAGCTCTGTCTGCTGCCCGGTTATAAAAAGTGAGATTGCCGCCAACCATGGTCAGGCCCCATTGCCTGTTTCCAGATAATGGTTGAGAACCACTTGCAGGTGTTTGAATCGTTGAAAATGTCCAGCAGTTAGAATGGCAGTAATCACTAACAATAACTGCTCCATCATCAGTAAATGGCTGCATAGCAATGTTGGCTGCTGTTGCGTTAATGAAGAAAATGGTGCTTACTGGATTATTTGAAGGCCAGATATTCCGGTCGGGCCCAGAATAGAGGGGGTCTGTTTCATCATAATACATAAAGTCCCAACTGACATTACCTGATGGCCCGAACAAACAACTTGAACTAAAGCCTTCTGAGTGGCCATCTGCAAGGGAAAGGAATTCCATGCGTACCGCATGAAAAATCTCTGAATCACTATCAGGTATGCCATCATTATTAAAATCTGGACGCTGTGTGATCTCTACCGGATAATAATCGAGGCTTGCTTTCCGGACATTGCCTTGCTCTATAGGCTGCCAACCCCATCCGTTGCCCAATGTGGTGAGACGATCTTTGCATGATTGAGGAAGCTCAAAGTTGAATAGATGAAAGTAATCCTGAATATTAATATTCGGATTGTTGTTGAGACAGTCTTCCAGCAGGGCGTCAGGTTTTTGGAGAAGCAGTTTGTCGAGATCAATCATTCGCATCATTTTCACCTGAGGATCCGCGCACAAGAGGTCTATGGCAGAACTGCCTAAGTCAGCCATATATGCATCCAGACCTGGATCGGATGCGACAGAAGTCTGAATGTACGAGTTAAGCTGCATGGCTGACCCTGGTTGTTTTAATAGGCACTCGATCTCTTCAGGTGTTATATTTACATCCGCAAGATATAATTCCTCAAGGGCATTTACCACTTCATTTACTTCGGTCCAGAATACATCCGCATGGTCATCAAGCCACCTGCTGATCACGCGTTTATGCCTCATCGGAAGTGCACTTGTCCATATTGTCTTCCAGATATCCAGAAATGTCTCCCAGTCATTATTGAATTCCGGATAAGCCGAGCCGGGGAAGACATGATTCCTGAAGAATCGTATTCCTTCCTCCTTGAGCATAGGCGACATATGAAAGGTGCACCCAAAGTTGTACAAACTTTGCCATGTGTTTCCGGGATAGTTGGCATCATACCAGAGATACCAGGCTACGAGCTCCTGGTCTGACGCCAGAAACGGAAGGCAATCGTACAATTGCTGGAGTTGCTGACAAAATGCCTGATCCGGATGTTGCCCGGAGGGATTGGAAGGTCCATAATCATATGGTTCTCCCAGCCCACCACAAGATTCAAGTCGTAGCAGATGAGGACCCAGATTTACTATTGGGGATGAAGGAGGGCCTCCTCCTGATGGACCGGTATTCCCTGGTCCTCCATTGCCGGAATAGATGTAATCGAATGGGTCAGAACCTATTGGAACCCAATAATATTGGCAATGTATTTGGTAGAGTGGACCATTATACTGACTCGAAGTAGTGGCTCCGTGATCTTCATAAAACTTGACAAGCTCATCATATTGTTGTGGTGTAATAGTTATACCCACTAAAGCCCTCCATTCTGATAATGGCTTCCATTCCGAGATGGGAATGGATAGATACCCCATTTGTATAATCCAGGCTGGATATGCTCCTGATGGATTTGCACCCTCCAGTACAAGGAAACAAATTTTAATGAAGTAATATGTTGTTCTAGGAACTATTGCATTTTGCAAATTATGCTCATTCTCATCCAGAAGAAAATGCAGATATCTTAAACTGGTTGAGTCAAAAAGCGCTGTTTCAATGGTAAGAATAAGCCCAGCAAATACCCGGGCGTTTATCCAATAATCCTGAATGCTGATACTATCAATGTAATTTCGTATGGTTTGAACACTCTTGAATTCAATATGCAATTGTCCATCAGATTTCGAGCACAATAGTATACCAGATAATTGATTTGCGTCAGGTAAAAGGGTTGGTACCGCAGTTAGATATTTTTCATTTGTTTCTTCGGATAATCCAAGAGCACCACTCCAATATGGGTATCCAAATTGTTGAACAAAACCAGGAACGAAATGTAAACTGTCATTAATCCCTATAAGCGATTCATAAATCTCTTCTAATCTAGGATCAACTGATCTTGCCTGAACTTTCCCTGGGCCAACTATATGCCTGAAAAGGTAATCATTGTTCAAATTGAAAAAATTTCGTTCTACTTCACTCCATTGAGATTGAGATCTGACAGAAAGTAGATCGAAATCTTTATTGCAGGAAAAAAGGAAAAAAACAGAAAAAATAACGGAAAGAAGTCGAACAATATGGAACGAAAATGAAAAATTTATAGCCCTATCTATTTCATCTGGCATCTGGCATCTGGCATCTGGCATCTGGCATCTGGCATCTGGCATCTGGCATAGAACGGATTACCACTAATTAATCCAGCCTTGATGTTTTGAAGTTTCATATTGGAGTAGTTTAAATTCCTAAAATTCAAATACCATGCCAAAGTATTGAGAAGTGGAATGAATTGATCGTTCCGTTTCTTTTAAGGATTGCAATACTACTATTTGAGAAAGATTATAGTAAAGATTGGATTTTTAACAAGGATACGTTCACCTCGGCTGTTGCTTCCGAAACGACAAATACGCCACTCCCGCACTCATCAACATCAACAAACTGCCGAGAAAAAAAGGTGCACCGGGCATATATACCGGACTGCCGGGTTTGATCGCCCAGGAGAATAAATTGGTCATCATCGGCGGGCCCACAATGGAGGTCGCACTCATCAAACTGGTCAATGCACCCTGCAGTTCACCCTGCTCCCTGACATTCACGCGACTGGTGATGGTCGACTGCAGCGCAGGACCTGCAATACCCCCAAGACAATATGGCACCAGAAAGACCAGCATCATCCAGCCCGCTGTCGCCAATCCAAAAAGCAGCATCCCTACCGCATATAAGATCAGACCGATGAAGATGCTCCTTGCATTGCCCAGCCAGGGATTGACAAATCGCGTCAATCCGCCCTGCACAGCCCCTACCAGCAATCCCACAACACCGAGTGATACCCCGATCATCGTCTCGCCCCAGCCAAACCGCTCAATCGTATAGAAGGACCAATTACTTTGCACCGCATGAGCCCCGAGATAGACCAGGACCATCGAGCAAAGCAAATACCCCAGTTCAGGATACTTACGCAGATGCAGCAGGGAACCAACCGGATTAGCTCTCTTCCAGTCCAGTGGGCGACGATGTTCTTTCGACAACGATTCCGGAAGAATAAAATAACCCCAGAGCCAGTTGAGAAAACAGAGCCCTGCAGCAGCAATGAATGGAACACGCGGACCGAAAGTTCCTAACAGGCCCCCGATGATCGGTCCCAGGATAAATCCCATCCCAAACGCCGCTCCGATCATCCCAAAGTTTTGAGTCCGGTTTTCATCCGTACTGATGTCAGCTATATAAGCAGAGGCTGTAGTAAAGCTCGCCCCCGTCAGCCCCGCAATCACCCGGCCGAGAAACAACCATCCGAGGGTCGGTGCCCAACTCATGAGGATATAATCCAATCCGAAACCAAACAGTGATACCAGCAGGATCGGCCGGCGGCCATATTTGTCGCTCAGGTTTCCCACTAAAGGGGCGAAGGCAAACTGTGTGATGGAAAAAGCAAAGAGTAACCACCCGTTGATACTGGACGCCTGCCCCGTATCAGCATGCCCCAACGTCTTGATCAGGGTCGGCATCACCGGGATGATGATACCCCAGCCAATCACATCGATCAACAGCGTGACAAAAATGAAACCAATAGCGGCTTTGCGGGAGTTCATTTGGGTCAGGTGTGACAGATGTTGGAATGAATGACAGAAATAAGCGGCCAAAAATAACCCAATCCTGCAGGTTGGCATGTTCAAGGAATGGCCAATCCCGGAAGATTCCGTCTTGTCCAATCAGCAGCCGTTTATGAGCCGGATTTGATAATACATTGTAAACGCTGTACTTTTGCAGGGCTTTTTTAAAAAGGTTCCATCGGAACGCAGACCATTGTCCCTGAAAAACAGTACACGTATTTGAATAACAAAACAATATATATATAGCTTTTTATTATGGCTTTAATCAGTAAGATTCGTAAAAACAGTTGGCTTCTCATTGTCGTCCTGGCCCTGGCTCTTGGCGGCTTCGTGTTGATGGATATGGTGACCGCCGGCTCGCAGTCGAGAGGCAATGAATTTACCATTGGTGTCGTCAACGGCAAAAAGTTGGAATGGAATGATTTCCAGCGCGCTGAACGCATTCTGTATCCCAACGCAACAGGAGATATCTATGGCCAGCGCAATTATCTCTGGAGCTACATGCTCGAAGAGCAGCTCCTCAAAGATGAAGGGGACGCCATGGGACTGAGTGTTGGAGAGGATGAGATGGAAGAACTGCAGTTTGGCGCCCGACTGAGTCCGATCATCCAGCGCAATTTTCGGGATCCCAATACCGGTCAGATGGACCGTAATTCTCTCGACCAGATCAAAGCCAACCTTGGTACCGGAAATCTACAGCCTCAGCTCGAAGATTTCTGGGCCTTTCAGAAAACTGAAATCGTTAAGGACCGTCTGCAATCCAAGCTGACCAATCTGGTGAAGAAAAGTATGTATACGCCGACCTGGATGGCTCAGCAACTTCAGGCGGAGCAAGGCTCGGCTATTGATTTTACCTATGTCCTTGTACCCATTGATAAAGTAGCTGACAGTGAGGTGAGCCTGACTGACGATGATTATAAAGCCTGGATGAGTGAAAACCAGGGCATGATCAAGCGAAAGGAAGAATTCCGTTCCGTAGATTTTGTGGTCTTTAATGTATTGCCCACAGCAGATGATTCTACCCTCGTGCGGGAGGATATAGCAGGAAAAGTGGAACTCTTCCGGACGACCGACAACGATTCCCAATTTGTGGCCAATAACTATGGTATCATCGATGTGGTATACTATCAAAAGGATGATTTGTCTCCGGTCATTGCAGATACCGTGTTTTCTATGCCGGTCGGTGCCGTATATGGTCCGTACATCGATGGGGTGGAATACCGGGCAGTAAAAGTGCTGGATAAAAAGATCATTCCGGATTCCGTCAATTCCCGTCATATCCTCATCCGGGCGGAAACCGCTCAGGAGATTGTAGCCGCGACGGCAAGACTGGACAGTATGAAGACTGTCATCGAAGCCGGTGCAGGTAAGTTTGACTCCCTCGCTATGCGCTTTAGCCAGGATGGCAGTGCTTCTCTTGGCGGTGCGCTGGACTGGTCTGCAGAAGGCCGGATGGTCAAGCCCTTTAATGATGTCCTCTTTTATACAGGAGAACCCGGCAAACTCAATATTGTCACGACCCAGTTTGGAGTCCACCTGATCGAAATTACCGGTAGAAAATATGTAAACAACCAGCAGGGAATTCAATTAGCATTCCTGGCAGCACCTATCATCCCTTCAGAGGAAACGCAGGCTGCCGTATACGACGATGCCCTTGAGTTTAGCGGTCAAAACCGAACCATTGAGTCATTGAAAACAGCCCTGGAAAAAAATCCTGAACTTAGTCTGGAGACCGCACAGGGCCTTACCGCTAACAGCTACCAGTTTTCCTCACTGGGTGGAGGAGGAACATCCAGAGACATCATACGCTGGGCCTTCAACGCAAGTACAAAAAAAGGCATGGTGGCACCTGAGGTCTTTGTCTATGATGAACCGACCCTCTTTTATAATGCCAGGTATGTCGTACCAGCATTGAAATCCGTGGTTAAGCCCGGCGTTTCGACACTGGCCGAAGTGAAGGAGAACTTTGTACCCCAGGTGACCGCCTGGAAAAAAGCACGTATACTGGCCGATAAAATGACCACCAAAGACGTCAATGCCATCGCCCAGCAATATGGGCTGCAGGTAGATACTTTGCTCAACATTAATTTTAATATGAGTTACCTCCAAAATTTGGGTGCGGAATACAACCTGATCGGAAAAGTAACCTCCCTTAAGCAGGGTGAAACTGCAGGACCTATCATCGGTCAAGCCGGTGTATTTATGGTGCATGTATTTGAAAGGACTGAAGCCAGCATATCCACAGACATTGCTGCCTTCCGCCGGCAGGTATCCACCTCATCTAAAACCGGGGTAGACAGCCGCATCATGGAAGCCGTAAAAAATGCCTCCAAGATTAAAGACAACCGCTATAATTTTTATTAGTCGTATGGACTACGCCCAGAAGCGGCGGAGTCAGGCAGGAAGAAACTTGTAAAATTTTGCAAATTGCCCGGTGCCGTGATATCGCATCGGGCAATTTCATTTTTATCCTAACGTTTTCTACACGTGAACCGAATCCTCCTGTTTCTGGCCCTGTCGTTTCCGCTCGCAATCATGTCCTGCAAGCAGGCTCCGGTCATCACAGAGACAGATCCGGACCTCGGCTACACAACGGAGTATACCTCCGACCCTGAATCCGGAAAGTATCATGGGCCATACACCCGCCGGAATGCAGAAGGACTACTTCTGGAGACAGGTTCATTGCATCAAGGGGCTCCTCATGGCATTCGGGAGTTGTACTATCCGGATGGAAAGGTTCAGATCCGGGAGCGGTATGTCTCCGGACGTCTTGATGATCGCTATGAATACTATCACCCCAATGGTCAGCTTGAGCTGGCTGGTTATTATATCGAAGGCGCGATGTATGGATGCTGGAGAAAATATAGCAACGATGGCCAATTGCTGGAAGAGGTCATGATGATCCAGAATGAGGAGCATGGACCTTTTACCGAATATCACCCCAACGGTATGAAGAAAGCAGAAGGCACGTATATTCATGGCCCCAATGAAGATGGCCGATTAAAAATGTATGATGAATCAGGACAATTACACAAGGAAATGTTGTGCCAGGCCGGCCGTTGTTATACCGTCTGGCAGAAGGAATAGCATAGGGCTTGTGCTTTTGTTCGTAGCTCTTTCATCCGCCGCCTGGAGCCAGCGTGGTGGCGAACGGATATTTGAGTTCGTCCATCTTGCGACCTCCGCCAGAGCTACGGCCCTCGGAGGAAGCCAGATTGCCGCACCTACCAATGACTATAGCCTTGTTGGTGGAAATCCGGCTATGCTGCGGCCGGAAATGGATAAGACTTTACTGTTTCAACATAATTTTCATTTTGCAGGGATTGATAACGGATACGCCGGATATGCACGACATATCCCGGGGTGGGGCAGTACGATCCATGTCGGGATCCATTATTTGGCGTATGGTCCTTTTGTTGCAGCAGATGAAATGGGCAACACCACCGGTGAGTTTAAAGCCGGAGATCTGGCCCTTCAGGCGGGTATATCCCGTCAACTCAACGAACGTCTCCATGCCGGCATTCAAATGCAGTACATTCAGTCCTCGCTGGAGCGATACCTCTCAAATGGTCTTCTCTTCGATGCCGGCCTTGCCTATAGCAGTGAAGATGGCTTCACCCATTATGCTCTGGTATTGCGTGGTGCAGGCATGCAGTTTACCCGGTATCATGTAGATGATGAGCCAGGCCGGATGCCGGTAGACCTGCAATTTGGTTTTTCCAAACGACTCCAATATGTGCCCTTCCGGCTTTCCATTCTGGCACATGATCTCAACCGTTGGGATTTGCGATATGACAGTCCACTCGATGAGGGTCCCGGAATTGGTTTCGGAAATGAACCCCGGGAACCCAGTAAATTCGGGCAGAAAGTGGATAATTTTTTTAGCCATCTCACCTTCGGGGGTGAATTTCTGATTGGTAAAGAAGAAGGTCTGATGTTGCGATTGGGCTATAACCATCAACGCAAAAAGGAACTGTCCGTCGTCAACCTGCGAAGTTTGGCCGGCTTCTCCGGAGGAATTGGAGTCAATCTCAGAGCTTTTGTTCTGGATTATGGATTTGCTGTATATCATCAGACTGGATCTTCCAAACATCTCGGCTTACGGGTTCCCCTGAGTCGGCTACAACCCAGGAAAATCGTTGACTGAAACTCAGGATTATCATTTAAGTCTCAGGATTGACGGTATACAAGGGAAGGTTGATCATTTTACCCCGGATCAACAGATCTCCCTTGTGCTCAGGAACGAGTTTGGAGCCCTGCCAGGGAAGCAATTCTTTCAGATCATGTGAGATCAGCAGATTGACCTCAAGGTGATTGCACCGGTTTTGAATCCGCGCAGCCGTACCCACTACTTCTCCGGAGAAAGCAATATCCCGTTTGACCACACCAATCTCACCCACCATCACAGGACCGCAATGCAGGCCGGCCTTAAAGTCCGGCACCACTCCATATCGCGATGTGTAGTACGAAGATTTGTGGTTGAAGACCTTCCGGACTTCTATCGGGCAGCGAATACAATTCATTTTCTGTAAGCCCTGCTGCATCCACCAGCTCACCGTGATCTCGTCTCCCACATACTGATAGATCCTGCCTTTATGTCGAAGGATGACCGGGGTGGCGTCCCGGATAACATCCTTGATGAAATTAAAATATTGTTGTTCCCCTAGCACCTGCGCGATATAAGTCGAACTGCGCAGATCCAGAAACATGAATATATGTTCTTCACGTTTGGGCCGGAAATATCGTCCGAGGAAGAAATTACGCAGATTGCCCGGTCCATATTTATCGTTGATCAGAAAACCGGCAATCGTGCCCAATACGATAAACAACCACAGGATATAATCTTTCAGAAAGCGCAGACTCCGGACATGGTTACCCAAATGGTACAGGATATCTTTCCGGTGAAGCGTCTCTGTCCCCGTGATAGAAGCCCGGGTGAGGAACGCTGCGATCGTCACAAAACATATAATAAAGGTAAAGGCCAGCAGAATGAACAGTATAGCCTGCCCATACGGATTATTGCGGACCCATCGCTGTAGATAACTGACCAGGATGCTCCCGCCGATAATTCCGGCCAGCAGGGTAGCCAGTGCGTTGATTAGCAAATGAGTCCAAAATGGGATGTCCGTGGTATCAACTCCCGCCGCCAGGAGCACCATATGATCATACACGGACTGACTGACCGACAGAAATACCCAAATCCCGGTGATCCATAGGATTTTATGCAGTTCGCTCCGGCTGCTGAAGATCTCGCTGAGCGGAGGCGATTCAAGAATATCGGTTTCGGTCTTATTCACAGGAGTTGTGGGCAAGTCAATTTCAGTTGCAAAAGTAATAAGGCATTTGGTATGCCGGAGACATCGGCTGGGTAGACGATCCACCCACAATCACTTTGAAAATCAAACGGGACAGTAAGGACAGCAAGACCAGTGGATGGAAGAGACCCCAGTAGGCTACCCGGGCAGAAGATGTCCGGTGCGGTATCCAGATTCAAAATTTCAGGGGGTTTGTTTTCCGCGAGGTGATTGCTTCTGCACCCAAATTCACAGAAATGGGCTAAACGGTGAAGGTCATTTTGGTGTTATTCAGGAATGGGTGTCCGGAGGACCCTCTTAAAATAACAAATTAAATTATTTCATAATATGAAATATGCTGTATATTTGTCAACTATACATCAGGTCTCACTATGATCCGACAGCAATTATCACAGAAGCTTCTTCAGAAGCTATCCCCCCAGCAGATCCAGCTTATGAAGCTACTGCAGATTCCTACGGTGTCCCTTGAGCAGCGTATCAAGGAGGAATTGGAAATCAATCCTGCCCTTGAGGAACCGGAGTCCTATGAGGAAGCTCAGACCGACTCCAATCAAGATGAAAAGACCGATAACACCGAGAACGACAAGGAGGATGATTATGAGATCGATGATTATATCAATGATTATATAGAGGACGATCCGGTCAGTTACCATACGACAGAAAGCTCGAGTGAGCAGCGGGATAAGAGCCTTCCGGCGGTGGTGGCCAATACATTTCACGATTATCTCGAGCAGCAGTTGGGAATGCTCAACCTGGATTCGGAAGTCCATCGCATCATTGCATTGCAAGTCATCGGTAGCATCGATGATGCGGGGTATTTGCGACGGGATATTCCATCCCTCATGGATGATATTTTATTTGCGTACAACATTGAAGTCATGCCAAAGCAAGTAGCAGAAGTATTGGCTATGGTCCAGCGGTTTGATCCCCCGGGGGTCGGCGCCCGGGATTTGCGCGAGACCCTTATGATTCAGTTGCAAGCCAGGCTTAACTTCGCAGAAGAAGCAGGGGATGCATTGTTGATATCATCGCTCAAGTTGGGATTGCTCATTCTCAACAAGTATTTTGAAGCATTTTCTAAAAAACATTTTACACGCCTTCAGCGCAATCTCGAGATAGACGAGGAGACCCTCAAAGCGGCACTCGATGAAATTCTCAAACTCAACCCCAAGCCGGCCAGTGGCTATACCAGTCAATTTGATACCCAAACCCAAACTATCATTCCGGACTTTCTCGTGACCAACCGGGACGGTACGCTGGAGCTGACCATGGACGTACGCAATGCGCCTGACCTTCGGATCAATGACCAGTACGTGGATATGCTCAAGGCGTACCAGGTCCGCAAGGACCAGAATACCGTCAATAAAGGAAACAAGGAAGCGATACTGTTTATCAAGCAAAAGATAGATTCCGCCAAGTGGTTTATCGATGCGATCAAGCAGCGTCAGCATACCCTTAAACAGACCATGTACGCCATCATGCAGTTTCAGAAGGAGTACTTCCTGACAGGTGATTCCCAGAAACTCAAACCGATGATCCTGAAAGACATCGCGGAGATCACAGGACTTGACATATCTACTGTTTCGCGTGTCGCCAGCAGTAAGTTTGTACAGACGGAGTTTGGTACCAAGCGATTGAAGGATTTTTTCTCTGAATCAATCGTCAATACTGAAGGTGATGAGGTTTCAACGCAGGAAGTAAAATCGATTCTGAATGAAATCATTTCCGGTGAAAGCAAACGCAAACCCTTGTCAGATGAAAAACTCCGGCAGATGCTCGAAAGCAAAGGATACAGCATCGCCCGACGCACCGTAGCTAAATACAGAGAACAACTCAACATCCCGGTAGCGCGACTGCGAAAAGAACTTTAATTCTCCTGCTTGCTCCGCAATGGATTCAACCTGTTATCATTTTGCACCTAGTACATGACCTCTTGCATCAGATGATGTGCTGAAGGCCTCTGGTTAAGGCCTCACACAGCAGTGTGGTTTCCGTTTCCGTAATAATGAGAGGCGGGTATAACCGTATCGATTGATTGTTGAATAGAAACCAATCCACCAGCAACCCTTCCTTTCTACAATACTGAATGGCAGAAACTCGCTGAGCAGGATGTCGGAGTTCAATCGCCAACATCAACCCACGACCCCGAATTTCAAGAATGGCGGGATGATCTTTCAATGCGCTACGAATTTGCTGTTCGCGATCAGAGACCCGGTGGAGCAGATCATCTCGCATGAGTACGGCCAATGCGGCCAGTCCTGCTGCACAGCTCAGCGGGTGCCCGCCAAAGGTTGTCAGATGTCCCAGAATAGGTTTTTGGCTGAGCACAGTCATGATTTCTTTCGCAGCAATGAAAGCTCCAAGGGGCATTCCGCCCCCAAATGCTTTAGCCAGCAGCAGGATATCCGGAATGACGTCTTCTGGTTCAAACCCAAATAACGATCCGGTACGACCCATCCCGCATTGTATGGAGTCGAAGATCAGCATCGTCCCGGTTTCATCACACCGGGCACGAACCGCACGGAGGTACCCCGGCAAGGGGAGCATTACGCCTGCTTCACCTTGGACAGGCTCAAGTATCACGGCCGCTGTCTTCGATGTGATATGTTGAAGGTCATCCAAGGTATTGAACAGGATATGCCGGATACCGGGCACCAGTGGTCTCGAAGCGGCTGTATATTCGAGGTCACTCCGCAGGCTTTCCGCTCCTGCAGAACTTCCATGGTACGCATTTCGACATGCTACTATCTCATACCTCGAAGTGTATTTTCTTGCGAGTTTAAGAGCGCCTTCTACCGCCTCTGTACCTGAATTGGTAAAAAATGTACAGTCGAGGGGAGGGGGAAGATAATCAGCCAGCCGGCTTGCCAGCGCCACCTGAGGGGCCTGAATATGTTCGCCGTACACCATCGTATGGAGGTGCAGGTTCAATTGTACCTGGATCGCAGCTTGTATTTCAGGATGACCGTGGCCCATGGAGGAAACCGCGATTCCTGAAATACAATCGATGTATCTTTTTCCGGAGGTATCCATGAGATAAATGCCTTCCCCATGACTTATCTCCAGTCCATCCGGCTCAGGGGAGGTCTGGGCTACATGGCGTAGAAATGCAGATCGCAGTGGGGATGACATAATCCTGAAGTGATGTCCTACTTTAAGCGGAGAGCCGCTTTGATTTTGTAAAATATGTCGGTGTTGTCATAAATACCCCGGAATATTTCAGCTCCGGGTCCGGCGGCAAATACCGGGATCATGACTGCGGTATGACTTTTGGTCGTGAAGGCCACCTCGATCCGGTTGAGTTTCGAACCGGGTTGTACAGCAAAACCTCCGGTTTCATGATCTCCCGTCACAATGACCAATGTATTCTTTTCCTGTTCAGCGAATTCAAGCACGGCAGCAACTATTTTTTCAAATTCATGCAGTTCAGCGATCACATATTTGGCGTCATTGGCATGTCCGCCCCAATCGATCTGTCCACCTTCGATCATCAGAAAAAATCCATGGGGCGAACGATCTTTCAGGAAGTCAAGAGCTTTGCGTGATGCGGGTATGAGATAATCACGACCTGCAGTAGCCGGAAGGGGCTCGCCATTGGCGGTAAAGTAGCCGATGTTTTTTGAGGTTTCAATATTGAGCGCATGAATATCGTGGTAAAAAAAAGTAGAGATATCATAGCCTTTGGCAATAAGATCGCTGACCAGATCCCGTTCATCGCGGCGTCGGATAAAATGATCCAGACCACCTCCAATGAAAATATCCACCTCCGTATCCAAAAAGCCAAGGGCAATTTTTTCTTTGTCTTCCCGGCTTTCTACATGCGCAATGAAACTGGCTGGCGTGGCATGTGTGATCGCAGTGCTGGTCACGAGGCCGGTCGCCATCCCTTTTTTCTCTGCCATCTCCAGGAGGGTCGGTACCCGCTCTTTACGGGCGTTGACACCGATCGCCCCATTGTATGTTTTGACACCACAGGCAAAGGCTGTGGTGCCCGCCGCACTATCGGTGATCAGATTGTCCGATGCATGTGATTTATGAAATCCGATATTGAGAAAGCGCTCAAAAACAGTCTTGTTGTCATTCATATACATGGCCCCGGTAATCTGAGGGAGGCCCATGCCATCCCCGATCAGCAAGATGACATTGGTCGGCAGGGCCAAACTGTCCGGATAAACGGAATAGGATGTCGATGCTGCAGGCCTTGGCGATGTACACCCCACGAACAGTACAATCACTATAAAAAAAAGGGATGCCCGCCATGCGTTATACAAGGGCCGAATACTTTTTGCCCGGAAGTGATTTGATCGCTCCCTTGCATTCCAGTGTAAGCAAAATAGCTGCAAGTGCACCTGGGGTTATTTTTGAACTGAAGGCTAAGGTATCAATATCTTTTTCGCCATCCGCTACGATCAGACTGTAAATTTTCTGTTCGTCTTGTGTCATCTCTGTAAACAAATCCGTCTGAAAACTTTGTTTCCGTGTTCTTGCATTCCAGGACATTAGCTCGATAAGATCCTCACCGGACTCGATCAGGTGGGCCTGTTGACGCTTGATGAGCAGATTGCATCCCGCAGAATTTTTATCGGTTCTTCGACCCGGCACAGCCACAACATCCCGGTTATAATCATTGGCCAGCACGGCGGTAATCATAGATCCACCCTTAAGGCCTGACTCGACCACAACCAATACATCACAGAGCCCCGCGACAATCCGGTTGCGCATCGGGAAGTTGACGGCATCAGGCCCCGTTTCAAAACTAAATTCGGTCACCAAACCTCCATTTTCCATCATACGTCTGGCAATATCACGGTGGGTATCCGGATAGATACATCCCATACCGCTGCCCATCACCCCAATAGTCGGAATCCCGTAGTTCAGACAAGCCTTGTGGGCCGTGATATCGATCCCGTATGCCAGACCACTGATCATCGTGATATCATAAGGTGCAAGTGACACAATGATCTCTTCCGCGAAACTCTTTCCACTGGGAGTAGGTTTTCGGGTCCCGATAACTGCAACGCTGCGTTGCGGATGTAGATTCATATTGCCTTTTGTATACAGGACCAAAGGTGCATCCGGTATTTGCTGCAGACGGATCGGATAGGAAGGGTCCAAATAAAAGACATAGTCGTAGCCATGGCGTTCCATATAGGCGATTTCGACTTCAGCCGTTTCAAAGGCACGTCCGGATTGAGCTATTTGAGAAGCGATCTCTTCACCAATGCCAGGTATGCTTTTGAGTCTTCGTTTACTTTCTGTAAACACGCCTTCAATGCTTCCGCAATAGGCGATCAATTGGCGGGCCAGGACAGGGCCGACAAGAGGGATCATGGTGAAGGCGATCTCCTCCAATTGTGTTTTCCTTGTTTTCATCTGATGATCTAAGATATTCTTTTTCCGGACGCCGGGAAATGTCAGGAAAAGATGCAGATAAAAAAAACCGGATCGTTTTCAAACCGGAATCAGCGGACATCCCGAAGTGACGGGTTGATGGCATAAGCCCGATTGAGATACTGTTGCCCCTGTACCTGATCACCACCTGAAAAAAGCGCCTTGCCAAGTCCAAACAAAATCCGTGGATCATTGGGGGAAATCGATTCCCCCAGTTTAAGATACATGATGGCCAATGGATGAAGCCCTCTCTCCTTCGACATAAACTCGTACCCCATCTGGTAATAAAAATCGGTCAGCATGGCCACATTCTCCCGTCCATTGAGATATTCCATAAACTGCCTGACATACTCTACCTGAGGTCGCGCCTTCAAAATCTGCCTGTATTCATCAAGCAGTTTCTGCAGATTACGCTCCCGCAAATACCGTTCCGCGACAAGACCGGATTTGATCTGGTTGGCACTCAGATAGGAGGGATAAAAGGAAAGGGACCGATCGGCATAAAACTCAGCCTCTTCAAAGATCTTGCGCTTCTCTTCTGCATCCTTGTTGTCACGACCTAATTCATAGAGCGCCGTCGACATAAAACAGTTGGCCCTGGCACTATTTTCAGATACCAGGACAGCCTGGCTGTTCAGGCTCAGGGCATCCTTCCAGGCTGGAATCCGCACGTACGTTTTGAACGTATATCCCGCCATCAGCAAGACAAGAAGGACCATAGATCCCCACTTCAACGCCGGTTTTCCAGAAAGCCATCCATGACGAATCAGGACCCAGGCAGAGACCAGGGAGAATGCGATAGAAGGAATGAAAATGAATCGCTCATTCATAAAAGTCCCCACTGGAAATACAAAATTGGATACTATGGATATGGTGCTGATGAAAAAGCCAATGCTCCATGCATACAGACTTTTCGACTTCCACAACCGGAAGAAAAGGTAGATCAAAACTCCATATACCGCTATGCTGAGAAGGGTTCCAGGCGAGGTGAGCTTCATAATAGGAATGTGATACGGGTAATAGTCATGCGTCAGGGGATGTGGATAAACCAGTAACCGTAGATATTCCAGTAAGGTGTACATGATGGTGGCCAGTTTCTCCACATTGTTCATCTCCAGAAATGGATCGTTCATCAGATCCGTGATGGCTTTTCCACTGTTGAGGATATAACCGATCACCTGAGATCGGATGATCATATAGACGACGGCGGCTATAGCAGAGGGCATCAGTGTGATAAGATAGTCCTTCGGTCGTGCATCGGTGAAGAAGTACAACGTCAGAGGGATAACGGCCAGAAAGGTGATCGCATTTTCTTTGGACATCAGGCCCAGAAACATACAGATTCCGCTAGCGATGAGCCACAGATGCTGGCGGGAGGGCAAATATCGAAGGGCAAAATAAAGTGCCCCCATGGCCCCGAGGGTGGTCATGATTTCATCCCGCCCCTTGATATTGGCGACGACCTCGGAATGGACCGGATGAAGGATATAAAGTACCACGGCCAGAAAGGGAATCCCCAGGATCCAGGGTAACTGGTCCTGCGATGGCAGTATGAGGGAGAAAATCCGGAAGATTAAAAGCCCTAACAGACCGTACAGTAGTATATTGATAAAGTGACGGATATGCGGCAAGGAGGTCATGGTGCCAAACAGGGATTGTTCGATGGCAAACGTCACAATCGACAGTGGGCGGTAGCGGGCACCGGCCACCAGATCTTTTTGCTCTCCAAAATACCCTTGAAAACTCTCCGTACTCAGAATATCCCAAATCCCGGCAAATCCCTTCTGCGTGTATTTATTGTCCGTAATGACGATCTGATCATCCAGTACATATCCATAAGGTATGCACATCCAGTACAGGGCAAAGGCCAGAACAGGAAGGATGACAGCCTGCTTCCAATGCCGCTTCCAAAAGCCTGTACCAAAGTCCAGATGCGCAAATGAAGACGTTTTGGACTTGATTTTTCCTTGTTTTTTCCTGGATGTAGATTTCGTCATGGCGGCTAAAGATAGGGGGCTGTTTTTTTAGGGACAAGACAGGGATGGAATATATCTGCCGAATCGTATATCTTTCTTCACTAATTGCGCCCCGTATGAACCACCCCAAAAGGAGAATAACTTTGATAGTACTGGTGTTCACTGTCGTGTCTCCGCTTTACATAAGTTCGCAGGTCAACCTCAAAACAGGATATAACATTTCACTTTTAGCCGATACAGGGCTGGACGGACTCATGCACGAATTTAACCTGACACAGGGATATTCACAGCCTTTCCGTCAGTTGCGTTGGTTGCATGGTATTGAAGCCGGGCTGCGGACCAAGCGTGGATTGCACGCCTTCGAGTTCACTTACCAGTCGGCATATCAACGAATGCGGGCGGGTGGCGTCACATCCGGTGCGGAAGAAAGGTTTACTGATAAGATCAACTTCGGGGTCCAAAGCGCTGCGGCCGGATATCAGGTAGCAGGAGACAGATTTGGTGCGGGGGTTGATTTCGTTTTTCAATGGTATAGGACGAAAGCCATTTTGGCGTCTGTCAGCCGGGAATGGCGGGATGTACAGAACCATACAGCCCTCCGCTGGTCACTGCTGCTGACTTTTCCAGGTTCTTCAGGTGTGGATATGGCGGTTCAGCCCTATTGGGTTATGCCATTCGATTCATATGACCTCCTGCCGCTCCGTGATTTTTTGGTTCCGGAATCCAACTATCAGACTGACCGATGGTATCGGTTCGGACTAACGGTGATGTTCTATAATGGCAGGTGATTCGCGAATTGAATGTCTCATTATCCATATAGCGCCATTCATCTTTGAAGAATGAGCTTACTGTCGGCAGAACGATCTGTATTTTTGCATTTCATGTCTTTCAAACTCACATCCACCTACCAACCTACCGGGGATCAACCCGAAGCTATCCGTCAACTCCTCCGTGGCCTTACTAACGGGGAGCATGCTCAGGTCCTGCTGGGAGTGACCGGGTCCGGAAAAACCTTTACCATCGCCAATGTCATCCAGGAGGCACAGCGTCCGGTACTTGTGTTAACACACAATAAGACGTTGACAGCTCAACTCTATGGAGAGTTCAAGGAATTCTTTCCGGACAATGCTGTAGAATACTTTGTCTCGTACTATGATTATTATCAGCCGGAAGCGTACCTCTCGGTTTCTGATACCTATATTGAAAAAGATCTGGCGATCAATCAGGAAGTGGATAAGCTTCGTCTCCGTGCCACCTCCTCCCTCCTGTCCGGCCGCCGTGACATCATCGTGGTGGCATCAGTGTCCTGCATCTATGGTATGGGCAATCCGGAGGACTATAAAGCCGGAATCATACGGATTCGGAAGGGAGAAACCATATCACGTAACGCCTTTCTCTACCGGTTGGTAGAGATCTTGTATAGCCGCACCGAAGGACAACTGGGACGTGGCAATTTCAGAGTTAAAGGAGACACGGTAGATATCTCCTTGCCATATGTGGATTATGGATACCGCGTCAGTTTTTATGGGGATATGATCGAAGAGATCGATATCATGGACATCCATTCCGGTCAACGCCAGGAACCGCTTGAACATGCGGCTATATTTCCCGCCAATCTTTATGTAGCTCCTAAAGATCGGCTCAAGTATATTATTCGGGACATTGAAGATGAAATGTTCAAACAAGTAGAATACCTCAATCGGGAGAGAAAACATCTGGAAGCCAAGCGCATCCAGGAAAGGACCACGTTTGATCTGGAGATGATCCGTGAGTTGGGGTATTGCAGTGGTGTCGAAAACTACAGCCGATTCTTTGATGGAAGAGCACAAGGTACCCGCCCGTTTTGTCTGCTGGATTATTTTCCGGATGATTACCTCATGGTCGTGGATGAAAGCCATGTCACCCTGCCACAGGTCCGGGGTATGTGGGGCGGGGACCGTGCCCGAAAACTCAGCCTTGTCAATTACGGATTCAGACTCCCATCAGCGATGGACAACAGGCCGTTGAATTTTGGTGAGTTTGAAAGTTTGATTCATCAGGTCATCTATGTCAGTGCGACACCCGCAGACTATGAATTAGAGCAGACCGGAGGAGTTGTGGTGGAGCAGATCGTAAGGCCCACCGGGTTGCTGGACCCACCAATTGAGATTCGTCCAAGTCTCAATCAAATCGACGACCTGATGGATGAAGTGAATGAGCGCATCAAGGTCGGTGAACGGGTGCTCGTTACCACACTGACCAAGCGCATGGCAGAGGAGTTGAGTAAGTATTTTGAAAAGCTGAATATCAAGTGCAAGTATATTCACTCGGAAGTGGAGACGATGGAGCGGGTGGAGATACTGCGGGATCTGCGTTTGGGGGATTTTGATGTATTGGTGGGGGTAAACTTATTGCGGGAGGGTCTTGATCTTCCTGAGGTATCGTTGGTGGCTATTCTGGATGCGGATAAGGAAGGATTTCTTCGAAATGACCGTTCGCTCACCCAGACAGCCGGTCGTGCTGCCCGGAATGCCAATGGGCTGGTTATTTTTTATGCCGACAAGACCACCGAGTCCATGCAAAAGACCATCGATGAGACCTTCCGCCGCAGATCCATTCAGATGGCGTATAATGACAAACATGGCATTACACCACAAACGATTACCCGGACGCGTGAACAGATACTGGCTCGGAAATCGATTCTCGATATTCGGGAAGGGGGAAAGAAAGCGTATATCGATCCGATATCCGAACCCAATATGGCCGCTGATCCTGTGTTGTCCTTTATGTCCCGGGACCAGATCGAGCGAATGCTCACCGACACCGAGCGCAAAATGAAGGAAGCAGCAAAAGAATTGGATTTCATTTCAGCGGCCCAGTACCGGGATGAGATGTTGGCCTTAAGAAAAAGGCTGAAGTAAAGACTGTTTTCAGCGCAAAGTCCTTAGTTTGTGTCCCTTCCTGTTTATGAACTTTGATAAAACACTTGCGAAAAAACTGAATTCCACCTTCACGTTCCGGCTTTGGATGCTTCGACATCTGCCGATGGGATGGTTGTCAGGCATGGTCATTGAAAAATTGGACGACCAGGGATGTACGGTGATGCTGAAAGACAGATGGTGGATCCGCAATCCCTTTGGTTCTGTGTTTTGGGCTGTGATGGGGATGGCCGCTGAGATGAGTACCGGCGCCTGGATTTTTGCTTCTGTTTCCCAATCAAAAACCAGATTTATACTCGTAGGCCTTGATGCCCGTTTTTACCGGAAGGCAAAAGGTAAAAGTTATTACATTTGCCTGCCCGGTATGGACGTACCGGATATTTTTGAACGTATCCTAAACATGGACGACCCCCTTGTCGTTACTCTTCCTGTCATCGCGATCGACCCTCAGGGAGAAAAGTTGGCCGATTTTTCTTTTCATTGGCAGCTCCGGAAACCAACAAAGTTGTATTAAAAACCCTGGATCCGTATTTCCCTTAAAGCCCGGATTGTGTATTGTCATTTGTATATTATTGATTTATAGGTATTTGCACTCAAAAAGACAAGTGAAATGAAAATTGGAGTTTTTATTGATGCCGAAAACATTCGGCGCAGCGGGGGCTATGGTATTCGCTACGATGTGCTACGGGATTATGTATCCCAATTTGGGAGTCCTATTCGCCTCAATTCATATATGTCTATTGATGAGGCACGTATGCGGACGGATTATGAGTACAAAGACCGCACCAA
This sequence comes from Saprospiraceae bacterium, assembly GCA_041746735.1. Taxonomy (GTDB): domain Bacteria; phylum Bacteroidota; class Bacteroidia; order Chitinophagales; family Saprospiraceae; genus Opimibacter. The sequence continues at coordinate 49,405 of JBGTGP010000038.1, read as the reverse complement.
CGGATTTTTGAGCATCGTAAGGAGCTATGGATTTAAGATCATCACGAAGGCGATCCGTTGGTTTGAAGATGAGGATGGACAGCGTATCGGAAAGGCCAATGCCGATCTGGATATGGCTGTGGACATGTTGTTGCAAAGCCAACATCTGGATACCATTTATCTGCTGACAGGTGATGGAGATTTCAAACGTGTAGTCCAGGCTTTACAGAATAATGGCATCCGGGTAGAGGTAATTGCGTTCAGGTATATCAGCAGGGAACTGCTGCATGAGGCGGATCAGTTTCTCAGCGGATATCTCATCCCCAATCTCCTTCCGGTTCAGGAGCAGCGTCCCGATGGTTGGGGTGCGATAGGATACAAAGCCAGAGGTTATTGTTATTCGGTACAGGACGGCTACGGCTTTATGAAATATCTGGACATCGATATGCAATCCTGGCGAGATATCTTCTTTCATTTTTCCCAACTCCCCGAACGACACTACGTCAATCTTGATGATGTCTTCGAATTTGTGATCGAAGAATCACCCCGGTCTGAAGGCGGGATTTTGGCGACCCAAATGCAACTGTTGCATACCCGGCATTATCATCCGGACAAAAGTCAGCACGTACCTGCTGCACCTGCGCCGGGAACCTGATAGATCAGATCACCTAAGGTTTTGCTATTGCCAGAAACTCATCTTCAGTCAGGATTTGGACGGTGCCCAGTTTCCGGGCCTTTTCAAGTTTGGAGCCCGCTTGGTCGCCAACCACTAAGATGTCGAGATTGCCACTCACGGCATTTATATTTTTAGCACCGAGCGAGGTAGCGAGTTCCTGGGCCTCTTTGCGTCCCATTTGACTGAGTGTGCCTGTAAAGAGGATGGTTTTTCCAGAAAAAACACCATCGGTGACCAGTACGCTGGGCTTATCCTGCAGAGTTTGGCGGAGGTTCACTCCCAGAGATTCCATATCCCGGAGCATGGCAATATTTTTAGAATCTGAAAACCATCGCATGGTATTTTGGGCCACAACAGGTCCGATATCACGGATCGCGGTATATTGATCGACGGACCACTCCGCAAGATCCAGTACATAGGGAGTCTGCTCAGCAATCAGTTTAGAGGCACGCTGTCCCAGATGATGGATACTCAGGCTATGCAACAGCCGGTGAATGGGATTGGATTTCGCTTTTTCAATGGAGGCCCTGAGTTTATCTGCCGATTTTTTACCAAAACCCTCCAGTTGCGCGATCTGGTCATAGTCGAGCCGGTAGAGATCAGCCATGTTTTTAATCCAGCCCAGTTCATAAAATCGAAGGATGTATTTTTCTCCAAATCCATCGATATCCATCGCATCTTTGGACACATGAAAGATCAGGCGTTGCAACAATTGCGCTTTACAATCGGGATTGGGGCATCGCCAGGCAGCTTCATCTTCCTCTCGGACCAGAACCGTTTGGCATGAAGGACAGTGTGTCGGGTATTTTACAATTTGTTCATGGCCGGTACGTAACTCCGCAAGCGATTTGACGATATATGGGATGACATCTCCGGCCCGTTCGATCAGCACATGATCTCCGATGCGGATGTCTTTGGAGGTAATGAAATCTTCATTGTGCAGGGAGATGGACGTGATCGTCACACCGGCCAGTGACACCGGCTGGACTTTGGCCACCGGGGTGATGGATCCGATCTTCCCGATTTGGTATTCGATATCCAGCAGTTGTGTAGTTGCTTGCTTGGCCTGAAATTTATACGCAATTGCCCAGCGCGGATGATGACTCGTGTAGCCACACATATCCTGCAGGTCAAAGTCATCCACTTTGATAACCATGCCATCAATTTCATACGGATACGTATCCCGGATATCGGCCCACTGTTGACATTGTTCGATGACCTCCTGGATCCCTTTGCATAGCTTTTTTTCTCCTTTCGATACTTTAAAGCCAATATCTCCAAGAAAATCTATGGCATCATGATGAGAACGAATGGACGGGAGTATATCCTTTCCCTTATGATCAACAGCATAGCCCAACTGGAAAATAAAAGCATCCAGTTGACGTCGCGCCGTCTCTGCAGGATCTTTGGTGCGTAGTCCGCCTGTGGCACTGTTGCGCGAATTGGCCAATAGGGTAAGACCTTCTTCCGCCCTCCAATGATTGATCGCTTTGAATCGCTCTTTGGAAATAACCGCTTCCCCCCGAATCTCCGCACGGTATATACCTTTTGATGAAAAGGCAGCCTCCAAAGGCAGGGACCGAATAGTACGGGATTGAATGGTGATGTCCTCTCCGGCTACACCATCCCCTCTTGTCGCAGCCCGAATGAGTTTATCATCCTCGTACACAAACGCCACACTTCCGCCGTCGTACTTGGGCTCAACCGTATAATAGATGAGTTCACGTTCGGTGAGTTTTCTGACCTGTTGGTCAAATTTGATCAGATCCCCTGCATCATACGAATTGTCAAGAGATAACATCGGGAGGAGATGCGTGACCGTAACGAATGATGCTGTCAGATCGCTGGAGACCCGCCTTGTAGGTGAATCTGCGGACACTTTTTCGGGATACCGCAGTTCAGTGGCTTCAAGCAATTTATAGAGCTGATCATATTCAAAATCACTGATCAGCGGATCGTTCAGGACATAATATCGGTACTCATGAAACCGGACAAGATCTTCTAATAGAATCAGGTCATCCGGTGTCATCAGATGTGCATCCGGTTGCCGGAGGTAGTCTTTTGAGACCTCAAATAGTTTTTGCTGCTGCTGCTGGCTGTATCGCATCTGTGGGATCCGCTTTTACAGCGCTCAAGTTACTAACAAGGCTTTACCTTTACCAACCGTATGAAGCCTTTGACAGAGATCACCCCCGGAATATTGACCAGCAGGTCGATCATTCGTTTTCAGGATTGTGATCCATTCGGACATCTCAATAACGGACGCTATCTCGACTACTTTATGAATGCACGGGAAGATCAGATATGGCGCGCCTATGATCTCAACATCTATGCTTACAGCCGGACTACCGGCCTGGGCTGGGTGGTGAGTCAGAACCAGATTGCGTATGTACGTCCTGCATTGCTCATGGAGGAGGTGGGTATGGAAAGTCAACTTTTATCCGCCACATCAAAGTATCTGCATATCGAAATGCGGATGTACGATGAGGCCCGCAAACTCAAATCGCTCCTCTGGGCCCATTTCATTCATGTGGACATTCGCACAGCCAGAAGCACGGCCCACAGTCCTGAATTGGAAGCTTTATTCTCCATCGCTTGCCAGCCGATCAGCGAGACGGATTTTAACGAACGACTCAAGGTGCTGAATGTTTAAGGCTTGCTACGTAAAACATCCTATTATCACATATCATATTTATATTCCTCTTGACGGTTTACCAGGCTGCTTTCTTCTGAGCCTAAACGTATAGTGCTACGTCATCCTATTCAAGCCCGGCTTTTCTCGGGCCTGATATTCCATGTGCAGGTTTCGCTCCTTTGATCCCGGCATAAAGTTGCCATAGCGCGTCCAAATCGGCCTCAGCATTTTCGGAAGGATAAAAGGGTGGTAGAAAATGAATAGTCTTATGCTCATAATCAAACAGGCAAGGGATAACAGGGACTTCTGCTGCTTTGGCGATATAGTAAAACCCGGTCCTGAAGTCAGTCACCTTATTACGCGTTCCCTCAGGGGCCAGCGCAATGGCAAACGAATCCTGTTCTTTAAACAACGAGGCGACCTGCTCCACCAGACCGCTCTTGTTTTTCCGGTCCACCGGTTTTCCCCCTGTCCATCGAAAGAAGAATCCTAAAGGACCATCAAAGAGTTCTTTCTTCCCCAGATAATAGATTCGCCTGTTCAGCGTCGCCCGCACCAACAACCCAATAGGAAAATCCATCCAGCTGGTATGCGGCGCCACAGCCACTACGAACTTCTTCAAGTCTGGTGGAAAGTCTACTACAATACGCCAGCCAAGAAGTTTGAGGAGAATACGTGCCACTACCTTCATTCCTTAAAGATAGTTGACCTGACTCTTTCTTTTGATCCCCTGACCAACGCTTCTACGTGGTGGTGTGCATCACACCGGAGGTTGAAGAAGTCAATATGGAATGACCTCACCCGCTGGCCAGTACGCCAGGAGGGTATTATGAAAGCCTGGATCATTCCTTCAGCGCAACAATTTTATAGCATTAGGATAAAAAATCACTTTTTTTTTTGTCAACTATGCATTTGCAACCTGATACATATTCTGATGTAATTGAACGCTTTATCCATGATGTAAAAATTTGGTATGAAAAGGGCAAGTTGTAAGAGGCTATGAATGTGTCGTTTACAGATGCGATGGGCCAAGATGTTTGAATGTTTACAGAGCATACATTTGTTAGAGTATATCGTATGTTTGACCCCGTTTTGGTTATATTTACCAACGATTTTTTATAATCCCATACAGTCAATTGCATGGAGTACAGAACGAAACCAACCCTGTCTCTTCCAGAGTTTGTATCCGTGTTCGAAGACATGATACTGCATGGAAGTGCTTCCCAATGGGACGATAAAGACTTCCTGACCGTTATACAGTATTATATTGGTGAATCGCTGACCGAGAAGGCTCTTGAGGCGCTTGATTACGCTTTACAGTTTTCCAGTCATCATGCAGAATTTTATGTCATCAAGGCCCGCTTGCTGATGCAGGATGAAGATTTTAAGGAGGCTAACGAAACACTGGATATCGCGCTCCATCTCTACCCCCGACATCCGGAGCTTCAACTCATGAAGATCAAGGTAACGGCCCAACTGGGTGACTTTGAGAAGGCCTTTACCCTGGTCGATCATTGCAGTGATCAGATGACCCTCAAATCATGTGTAGATCTATACCTGGCTGAAGCCTACATCTATGAATGCATGCGGGAGTACAATCTGATGTACAACAAACTGAAAGATGTACTGACCATCGATCCAAAAAACGAGGAAGCGCTCGAGCACATCTGGCTTTGTGTGGAGTGGTCCCGTCTCTATCAGGAGTCCATCGAGTTTCACAATCAACTCCTCGATCAGGATGCCTACAACTTTCTGGCCTGGTACAACCTTGGACATGCCTATAGTTGTGAAGGCGATTATAAAAACGCTATTCGCTCACTCGAGTACAGTTATATTGTCAACCCGGAATTCAAAAATGGATACCTGGATTGCGCAGAGCTCTGCTGCCAGGTTAAGGAATACAAGAAGGCGCTGGGCATCTATCAGGAATTGTTGCAGCGCTTTGGTCATCAGCAAGAGTACCTTGTCCCCGCCGCAGAATGTATGCTAAAACTACGGAAGTATGCGATGGCTAAAGAATGTCTCATCGAAGCACTCAAAATCGATCAGTACATTGACGATGTATATTACCTCTTGGGTATTTGTTATGCGCGTGAAGGGAATTATTCCAATGCCATCAGTTCACTGATCAAGGCCATCAAACTGGATGATCGCCGCGAGGAGTATTTTGCAGAGCTGGCATACTGCTATGAAAAAACAAAGCAGTTTGGCAAAGCAGACTTCTATTATGCCAAATCGACAGAGGCTGGTCCTGAGGAGGAAACGTATTGGCTGGCTCATATCAAGTTTTTAATGCGGCGTAACAAGTTGCAAAAAGCACTCGATGTGCTGGAGGAAGCCGATGAGTACACAGTAGGGGCCCGTTTATCCTATTGTAAGGCCGCCTGTCTCTACCGTCTCGGCCAGAAAAATGAGGCCATTGAATGCCTGGACGAGTTGCTTCCGGAGGACTTTGACGCACATAAGATTTTCTTTAAACTGGCCCCTAAAGGAAAACTTGACCACGATATTCAGTCCATGATCAGGTACTACAGTCTGGAGAATGGATAACGTTTGGGTTAGAATATTTTAGCTTTTCCTTAATTCGGAGTTTCCATCTTATTGAGTAATTTGGCAGCATCAGAGGAGAATTAATCTCTTCGGTGTAAGATTCATTTATTCCTTATCTAAATCAAAACGTATGAAAAAGCACCTGCTTACCCTTGCCCTGTTTATCGGGATTTCCAGTTTGTTTAATCTGAACGCCATCAACCCCACCGTACCTGAAATGATGGCAGAGGCCGCCATCATGGCTCCGACGATGACTGTCAATGATTTTCTTGATATGGACATCAAAGGTTACCGGACGGTTGAAGGTAAGAAAATGAAATGGACGCACCGGCTTGCACTCGGGGCAACCCAAAAGAATCTTGCCAAAAAGGTAAAAAAGGGAAAAGTAGACGGGGAGGCTTCACTCAGTTCAGCGATGGCAGTGAGAGGAGCCAACACGTATGGCTTGCTTTCTGTGATTTTTGCGGTAGCGGGCCTTGTGATTCCATATTTGGGTATTGCGATGATCATTGCCGGACTCGTACTGGGGATCATCGGGATCAGTCGGGACGCGAATCCTACGTTGGCCATCATAGGTACTGTGATCAGTAGCGTATTTCTCTTACTCCTCCTCATTGTCATCATCGCCATCTCCAGTTGGAACTGGTTTTAAGTCAGGTTAAGTTGCAATTAAAAAAATCTCCGGCGAGGATAACAACCGTCGGAGTTTTTATTTTAAAACGTTATCTAAAATCACAGCTGACCAAAAGGTGTCCTGTTTCTTAGAAGTTGAGAAGTTGAGAGGTTGAGAGGTTGAGAAGTTGAGAAGTTGAGAGGTTGAGAGGTTGAGAAGCTGAGGAGTTTAGTGTTTAGAGTGGAGTGTTTATTGGAAAGGGTCACCCCATCGAGTCCCCACCTCCTTATGCGAAGTTTGCAACTTCGCATATAAAGAAACAAGTCATGAACCCCCAATCGAATTATTCCAAACTGCCCAGAGTGGGTTGGGCATATTCCTTAAACGCATTCAACCCGCAATCCAAAAAAGCATCGTACCCTCTGGGATCCGGATCGTACCCGCGAGGGGTGGTGAGTACTTTCTCGTCCGGAGTCAGGATCACATACAGGGGTTGTGAATTCTGATCAAAATTGGCGATCTGAAAATCAGTCCACTTTTGACCGATCGTCCTGATCCTATTGCCAGTGGTGGCTGAACGCAGCATACTGTCGATCACCATTTTATCATCCACATACAGCGACACGAGAATAAATTCTTCCCGGATCTTTTGGTGGATAGCCGGTCTCGACCAGATATGTTCTTCTGTCTTGCGGCAATTCACACACCCATATCCCGTAAAGTCCAGCAGGACGGGTTTGTTTTGTTCCCGTGCATACGCCATCCCTTCATAGTAATCATGAAAGCAATCAAAATTGTTGGCACATTTACCTAAAGAGATATAGCGACCCTCTTCTACATCGAGAGTGACTTCGCCAGGTGGTTTAAAGAAATTGTAATGCGCAGGAGGAGCGAGCCCGCTCATCAGGCCCAAAGCGTTATAGGTACCTGTTTTTTCACTCCCCAATAAGCCTGTCGCCAGATAGACGCCCAGCCCTGCAAAAAACAAGGCGATGGTGGCAGAAATAGGACCGAGTTTCCGATTGGGACTATCATGAGGAAAACGAATCAGGCCAAACATATAGGCGGCCATGCCCAAGGCTACCAATACCCACAAGACCATAAACAATTCATATTTGAGAATTCCCCAATGAGCGGTCATGTCAGCTACCGACAAAAATTTGAAGGCCAGCGCCAACTCGGCAAACCCTAACATGACTTTGACACTATTCATCCAACCTCCGGACTTCGGAAGCGAATTGAGCCAGGCCGGGAATGCTGCGAACAGTCCAAAAGGAACAGCAAGGGCAATGGAAAAACCAGCCATGACCACCATCGGACCCATAAATCCTTTGGAGGAAGCCTCTACCAGTGCGGTTCCGATCAGCGGACCAGTACATGAAAACGAAACAATCGCCAGTGTGGCTGCCATAAAAAAGATACCCAACAGCCCACCTTTGTCGGCCATCGCATCACTTTTGTTGCTCCAGCTACTGGGCAAGGTGATCTCGTAGAATCCAAAAAAAGAAAAGGCAAAAAAGATAAAGATCAAAAAGAATAAGGTATTGGCTAACGGATTGGTGGATAATTCATTGAGGGAGCCGGCACCAAAAAGGACGGTGATCAGCAAACCCAGTCCGACATAAATTAAAATAATTGAAGCGCCATACCACGCTCCATTCTGCCATCCTTTCCGTTTGGTGTCCTTGGTAAAAAAGCTAACGGTCAGCGGGATCATCGGAAACACACATGGGGTCAACAAGGCGACCAGGCCGTTGATCATACCAAAGATGAACATCCACAACATGTTGCTTTGATCCTTTTTTGGCGCAGCACCACAGTCATTAAGGGGTGCTATGTAGGTCGACTTGAGACTGGCAATGGCCTGATCCAAAGATCCATCATCTGTGAAACGCAGGCCGGATGCCGTATAACTGTTATCCAGCACTTCTTTTCCGGTCTCGAGATCCACCGTAAACTCGATGTACTCCGGCGCGATGCACCGGGTAGCCTCGCAGGCCATGAATTCTAGAAATCCGGTGACCAGACCTGGTGTTGAGCTTTGTATGCGTTGGGTCAGACGGGCATCATGTTTGAATTTGATCAAGTGCATATCAAAATACTTGTCAAATTCATCCACCTTACCAGAGCTGTATTCCCGAACGGTCCCCTCCGGTGTCCATGTTTCAGACGTATCAAGTTGAAAAGTAGTAGGCACGGGCCCGCCTTCAGGCGGTATGGACCCGGAATACGTATGCCAACCCTCTTCAATAACCGCTTCTGCAATGATGTCATATACACCATCACTGATTTTTTCAGAGCGGAATGACCACTTGGCCGGACGTAATACAGCACTTGGCAAACCAGTGTTTGCAAAATGGCCTGTATTGTTGAATGTGACTGGTGCCGGAGATGATACATCCCGGGTGCCTTGATCAGTGTCGGCTAGCTTTTTTTTTTCCAACTCCGTTTGTGTAGAGGAGACGGATCGATCAGTATTTGATGTGGAGCTTGGGGGAACTGTTGGTTGGGTCGTTTTGAGTTCAGGGGTGGCAGCACCGGTCGATCCACCTGATGCGAACAATTCAAAGTCCACATCTGTCGGCGGCAGGCACCGCTCATCGTTACAGGTCATAAAATTGACATATCCGGTGATGGGCTTGGAAGGATCCGTGACCTTGATCTTTTGTTCGATCGTGTAATATTTTTCAAACTTGGTGACATTCATCTCAAAGAGTTTGTCATAAGCCTTTTTGGCATTATCGGACTCTTTGTTTTTCCCCACCATTTTGTAGTGGGCGCCTTCGTCAAAATTGAGAGTCGTGGGGATAGGACCGTCATCGCCATCCAGGTGCTGGGAGTATACCGACCAGCCATTATCGATCGTGGCTTTGGCGACCAGCATGTGATGCCCGTCGGCCGTTGGGTCGAGGGTGACTTTCCATTTGACCGGATTATAGATCTGGGCGGAGAGAGTCAAACTTGCCAGTAAGGAGTATACCAGGAGGAATGCGCGCATAGACGTACAGGTATTTGAACAAATGGATACAAAAATAGGGTGGAATGGTTGTTTGCCAACCGTCTTTAATAAAACCTTAACCGGCCTAACCATTATGCGTGAGCTCATCCGGCAAAAGCCAGAGCAGCCGGATAGAGGGACTGAAACAGGATCAGACCATCGGTATTGCCCAGGACGGATTCAGAAGCCCTTTCCGGGTGCGGCATCATCCCAAACACATTGCGGTCCCGGTTGCAGATACCTGCGATATCATCCATGGAGCCGTTTTCACTATGAAGCGTACCCGCTGGAGTGCAATATCTGAACAAGACCTGGTCATGCGACTTCAAGGCTTCAAGGCCTTTAACATCCGTTATATAGCGGCCTTCTGCATGCGCGACAGGCATTTTGAGCACCTGAAGGGGCTCACATTGACGGGTGATCAGGGAATCAGTCGTCTCAACACGGAGGTGTACATTCTTGGACATAAATTTCTGGTACTGATTTCGAACCAGAGCTCCGGGCAATAGCCCAGCCTCACAAAGAATCTGAAATCCGTTGCAGATGCCCAGGACTTTTCCACCCTGCCCTGCAAAAGCAATGACCGACTGCATGATCGGAGAGTACCGGGCGATAGCACCCGCCCTGAGATAGTCCCCATAGGAAAACCCGCCAGGCAAAACAATACAATCAGCAGGGGTAAACCCTTCCAGAGACGTATTTTTATGCCATAATTTCCGGACCTCTGCTCCCAATACCGTGCCGAGCACATGGATCATATCATCGTCACAATTGGATCCCGGAAAGACAACAACACCAAATTTCATGAGATGGAACTTTATACCCACAAAGGTATGAAATACCACGGGTGTTAGAGCGTGATGTGCACTGGTGAGATGACTTCTAAACTGTGAAAGTGACGCTTCAGGGACAATGACTTGTGGTTATAATGGTGACAAGGACTGGAGAAACCTTGTTTGATCCCGTATCTTTGACCCCGCTATGGAGGACTGGCAGTTGGATTTTGAATGGTTGCGGGTACGGCACTGGATCCGGGATCGTTTTGGTAAGACGGAATTGCCGGACCTGAATGCGTTATTGTTTCTGGTCGGGATGCAGGAAGTAGGCCAACCCAAATCGCAGTATACTAAAGAAGAAAAGCAGGATCTGATGCATGTCGCGATTTGTCATCTCCTGACAGAGGAAGGGTATTTTGAATTTGAGGGTCTGGATGCGGATGGATGGCCCCATTGGAAGCCGCTCCAGCCGGTGGATATCAAAGGGGTGTCGGCCCAGGAAATGCTGTTGCGACGAAAAGTCGTGGAGTATTTTGCACCTTTGTTGTCCGAAAATCAAAAAAGTTAGATATGAACATATTGATCCGTCGAGTGATGTTTGCATTGGGCGTAGGTCTGGTCTTGCTCCTCACAGCCTGCAAGGAAGAAGAGTCTAAAGCCCTGATTACTACCGAGTATGGGGATATCACCTTGCTCCTGTATAATAGTACACCAAAGCACCGGGATAATTTTATCAAGCTGGTCAAAGAGGGCTTCTACGATGATCTCCTGTTTCACAGGGTAATCGATTATTTTATGATTCAGGGTGGAGATCCGGCATCCAAAACTGCTGCCCCCGGCATGCCGCTAGGGGCCGGTGGACCTGGATACGAGATAGATGCGGAGATCGGGGCACCTCACCTCAAAGGCGCACTTGCCGCTGCCAGAACCCCCAATCCGGAGAAGAAATCTTCCGGCAGCCAGTTTTACATCATCATTGGTACACCGGTCTATGAGGCTGATCTGTATCAATACGAAAAGACCAAGAAAATCAGGTACAATGATGCCCAGCGCCAGCTCTATCTGGAGCATGGCGGTTATCCGGCATTGGATATGGAGTATACCGTATTTGGGGAGGTTCTTTCCGGTATGGATGTAGTCGAGACGATCGGTAAACTTGAAAAAGATGCCAGCGACCGGCCCTTGAAGGATGTCCGCATGAAAATCAAAATGATCAATTAATGAATGGAAGCCTTATGGTATTGATTCTGACAACTACGGCACTTTGGTTTAGTTCATGCGCACAACCCCTGGCGCGATTTTCTATGCGTCCGGAGCATCCTGAAGCTCCAGCCCAAATCTATTTTGAGAATACATCACTGAAAGCGGAAACCTACATCTGGGATTTTGGAGACGGGGCGAAATCCACCGAACCCGTTGCTCAGCATCGCTATACACATGCAGGAAAGTATGAGGTAACACTTACGGCGTCCAAAGGAAAAAAATCAAACACGATGACCCAATCCATTATTGTAGATTCTCCGGCTAATTGCCTGATTGAAATAACCACTTCATTTGGCGTCATGGTGGCGGAGTTGTACGATGCCACCCCGAAGCACCGGGACAATTTTATGAAACTGGCGGAGGAAGGGTTTTATGATGGCTTGTTGTTTCATCGGGTGATCGACGGATTTATGATTCAGGGAGGTGATCCCAATTCTCGGGACGCCGAACCCGGTGCCGCATTGGGATCTGGCGGCCCGGGGTATCAGGTTCCGGCAGAGTTTGTTGACAGCCTTGTACATATCCGGGGCGCCATAGCGGCTGCCCGAACAGGTGATAATGTCAATCCGGAGCGAAAATCATCCGGCTCCCAGTTTTACATCGTGCATGGCAGTCCTGTGGATGATGCTATGCTGGATATGCTGGAAAGACGGAAAGGGATCAAGTATACACCCGAGCAACGCGAAGCCTACAAAGCGTCTGGCGGTACACCATTTCTGGATCATGATTATACTGTGTACGGACGGGTCACTTCAGGACTGGAGGTCATAGACAAGATTGCACGCTCGGAGAAAGATTCAAGAGATCGGCCCAAAGAGGATGTCAAAATGACGGTAAAAGTTATCCGCTGATCGCTGTGACGTCCACAGCATTAGGTATAGATATTGGCGGTTCCGGTGTGAAAGCCGCTCTTGTCGACTTAACACATGGGCAACTGATCAGTGAACGCCTCAAGATCAACACCCCTCAGCCCTCAACACCAGAGGCCGTTGCCGATGTCATTCAGGATATCCTCGATCGTCTGGAATGGAAAGGCGATTCTATAGGCGTAGGATTTCCGGCTATTATTCAAGATGGAGTTTCTCTGACGGCCGCCAATATTGATAAATCCTGGATCGGAACCAATGTATCAGAACTTTTGTATCGCCGGACTGGTCAAACCTGTTATGTCCTAAATGATGCAGATGCCGCCGGACTGGCGGAACGTATGTATGGAAGGATCAATCGTGTACGGGGCACCGCCCTGTTGCTCACCCTTGGCACTGGTATTGGGTCTGCATTATTCTTTGATGGAATTCTCGTACCGAATACCGAATTTGGCCATATCCAGTACCGGGGTGACATAGCGGAAAATCTGGTGAGTAATCGGGCCAGAAAAGACCTCAACCTGGACTATGATACCTGGGCAAAAGCGTTGGCGGAATTTCTCCAGTATATGATCCTCTTGCTTTCGCCGCGCCTGATCGTCCTCGGTGGTGGGATCAGTTTCAGATTTGAGACGTATGCACATCATTTCAATCATTTACGGACTCCCGTCGTCAGTGCAGCCGCCTACAATGATGCAGGTATTATTGGAGCAGCTGTGGCTTCCCGACCTGATTGGATTGAACCCTTTGTCTGAGGCAGGACTCAAGGTTAGTCTTACATCGATATCCCCCACAAGGCCTCCAGAAAAAAGTAAACCACGATGGTGATCAGAATAATGCTGATCAGGTTGAGAAAGAATCCTGTTTTGACCATATCCCATATTTTGACATGCCCTGAGCCAAAGACAATGGCATTGGGTGGAGTGCCGGCCGGCATCATAAAGCCACAGGAAGCGGCCAGTGTCGCTGCCACCATCAGCATAAACGGATGCAATCCGGCGGATACCGCAATGGTGGCCAGCACAGGAAGGATCATAGTGATAGTAGCCAAATTGGAAGTAAACTCGGTTAGAAAGTTTACAATAGCTGCCACCAGCAGGATCATCATAAAGATGCCTAGCACAGACAAACCCGACATTCCATTCCCAATCCATGCTGCAAGTCCGCTGCTTTCAAAAGCATCAGCCAGTGCCATTCCTCCCCCAAACAGCAAAATAATTCCCCATGGGATACGTATCGCATCATCCCAAACCAGCAAACCTCCCTTCCGTTTTTCACCCGGGGGAAGCAGGAACAGGATGATGCCGGCAGCCACAGCGATCATTGTATCATCCAGACCCGGGATCCAGGCATTGAGGAGAAAAGATCTCGTCATCCAGGCAAATGCCACCACACCAAAGACGATCGCCACCTGCTTCTCCTGCACGGACATTTTCCCTAGTTGCCGGTAACGGAAATCCATTTCTTCCCGGCCTCCGGGGAGTTGAGCTTGACCCAACGGAAAGCCAATCCGGGTCAGATACCACCAACAAAAGAACAACAACACGACCGAAAGCGGTCCACCAACCATAAACCATTGAAGAAATGAAATTTCAGTACCATACATTTCCCTGATCACACCGCTGAACACAATATTGGGTGGCGTACCGATGAGCGTCGCCAGACCGCCAATGGAAGCAGCATACGCGATAGCCAGCATCAACGCTTTTTTAAAAGGGGTGATTTTTTCGACGCCTTGATCTCCCGCCACAGAAATAATAGCCAGACCAATCGGCAGCATCATGACCGCAGTAGCTGTATTGGAAATCCACATCGAAAGAAAGCCGGTGGCCAGCATGAAACCCAGTACAATCAGCTGGAGCTTGGTCCCCATCCGCCGAATGATACCGATGGCGATCCGGGCATGTAATCCGGTTTTTTCAATCGCAATAGCCAAGAGGAATCCTCCGATATACAGAAAGATCAACGGATGCGCATAGGCCGAGGTCGTTGCACTCATCGTCGAAATACCCAACAACGGGAATAAGACAATCGGTAATAACGAAGTCACGGCCAGCGGAACAGCCTCTGTCACCCACCAAATGGCAATCCAAACCGTCACGGCCATGACGATAATAGCCTGCCGGCTCATCCCCTCCGGATGAGAAAATAGAAACAACAGAAGGAATAACCCCGGACCAGCAAAATAGCCGATACGTTGTATAAGGTGATTCAGAGGGTCTGAGGCGGGCGATTGCTGCATAAAAGTAAAACCTGTATCGGCGGCTAAACTACTACAGTCTATGGTTTATGGATGAGGCGGACCAACGCCTATTTCATCTGCAAGCCCGAAACGAAACATATTTTGCATTTTATTTCGTTTAACCCGATATTTATCTGATGGAAAAGAAAATGTTTGCCTTCACCTCCCTTCTGGCCGGATTTCTGGGTCTGGTGATTTTTAGTTCTTTTAACGAACTATCCACGGATACGCTGGTCACTGATGAAGCGGCAGTCCCGGCACCCTCCAGACTGCAGCAGCATATCTCCGCCTTTGATCTTGACAAGACCTTCTCCTTCGCAGGGGAAGATGTCCCGGCAAGTAATTTTGATGCTGTGGAGCGTTTAGACCGTGAGCTGGTGATCAATTCGTATCTGCATTCTGCTACCTTACTCAACATCAAGATGGCCAACCGCTATTTCCCGGTGATCGAAACCATCCTGACCCGATATGGTGTTCCTGATGACTTCAAATACCTCTGTGTCGCCGAAAGTAATCTGCGAATGGCTACTTCCCCCGCAGGAGCAAAAGGGCTATGGCAGTTTATGAAACCATCAGGCCTGGCCTATGGACTGGAAATTCAGGAAGAGGTCGATGAGCGCTACCATGTCGAAAAATCAACCGAAGCCGCCTGCAAATTTATCCTGCATTTGAAAAAGCGATTCGGTTCCTGGACACTCGCCGCAGCGGCCTACAATACGGGCGAAACGATCCTATCAAAACGACTCGAAGCTCAAAAAGCCACCTCCTATTATGATCTCAATCTAACGGAAGAAACCTCCAGGTATGTGTTCCGTATATTGGCCATCAAGGAGATCCTCCAGGACCCGGGACACTTTGGATTTTTTGTCGCTCCAGAACACTTATATGCTCCTCTCGATGAAGTCCGAACGATTGAAATAGATAAACCCGTTCCGGATCTGGCCCAACTCGCTTTGGAGCATGGCACGACCTACCGCATGCTGAAAGTGCTCAATCCCTGGCTGACCGGTTCTGCACTCACCAACAAGAGTGGCAAACGATATGAAATCCTGATTCCGAAAACGTAAAGGTAGCCGGTCAGACCTGTTCTTCGATCAGCATATCCTGCCCAATGTCTTTCCGGTAATATTTACCCTCATATTGCAGACGTTCTGCATTGATCAGACTTTTATCAATCGCCCTGGTCAAGGTAGAAGAGAGACTCGTGACTGCCAATACCCGGCCGCCGGAAGTGAGCACCCGACCATCAAAATGAGTGGTACCCGCATGGTAGATCCGGCTTCCATCCACCTTATCCAATCCATGTATAGTTTTACCCTTTTCAAAATCACCAGGATACCCGCCTGATGCGAGGACGATCGTCACCGCTGACCGGCTGTCCGTTTCAATTTGGACATTTTCAAGTTGCCCATTCCATGTCGCCATCATCAGGTCCACCAGATCAGACTGGATACGGGGAATAATGACTTCTGTTTCCGGATCGCCAAGCCTACAGTTGTATTCAATCACATAGGGATTTTCTCCCACCAGAATCAATCCAAAAAAAAGAAATCCCGTATATGGAATCTCCTCCTGACGAAGTCCATTAATCGTGGGGCGAATGATCTGCTCTTCCACCATGGTCCAGAGTGCATCATCTACGAACGGCACCGGAGAGACAGCCCCCATTCCGCCTGTATTCAGCCCCGTATCACCTTCTCCGATTCGCTTATAATCCTTGGCCTCCGGAAGCAGGACATAGCTTTTACCATCGGTCAAAACAAAAACCGAGAATTCAATTCCGGAAAGGAAGGATTCGATAACCACCGTAGCTCCGGCTTCACCAAATTTTCCGCCCATCATCGCTTTGATCTCCTGCTGCGCTTCCTCATAGGATGAACAGATCAGCACACCCTTACCTGCCGCCAGACCATCAGCTTTGAGTACGACAGGCAGAGGATGATCCTCCAGCCACTCCAGCGCATCATTCAATTGTTCACGCGTAAATGACCGATACGAAGCGGTGGGAATCTGGTGCCGTTGCATGAAGGCTTTTGAAAAAGCCTTGCTGCCTTCCATTCGGGCACCTGACTGAGACGGACCGATAATAGGAACGTGTTTTAAGGCAGTATCTGCCTGAAAAAAATCCACAATACCATCTACCAGTGGGGCTTCCGGACCCACGACCACTAGCCCGACCTGGTATGTTGTCACCAGGTCCCGTATAGCAGGAAAATCACTGACACTCACCGGCATGTTTTGACCCAAGAGAGCTGTACCGGCATTGCCCGGGGCAATGAAGAGTTGGGAACACAAAGGACTGGAAGCGATTTTGTCTGCGAGGGCATGTTCACGGCCGCCCTGACCCAGGATAAGTATATTCATACGTGGATGTCAATGTAAAAGCAGTTAATGGTAATCTTCTCTCTGAACAAGAGTCAGCGTCAATATGACCTCTGGCAGCATCCTGTCCCCGCAGTATTCATTCATCCCGGGATGAGGCCTTTGTCAAATGTGGCTTCAATCCTGGCTGCAGTATGAACGCCATTGTATCCTAATGCTTTCACCGGGACTATGACCTCACCTGGCCAGATTTCACGGAAGTGGACATCAAAGATAGAGTTTCAGTTTCCATTCGCTACACAAGTGTATCTGAACGGTGATTCCATTCTTTTTCGGTTATGCTATACATCCTGAGGTTTGATTACATTTGCAACTTTTATAATATGTACGAATATATTCAGGGCAACGTCATCAGGAGGCAGCCCACTCATGTAGTGGTAGAAGCCGGAGGTATTGGCTATTTACTGCACATCACATTATTCAGCTATGATCAGATCACAGAGGGAAAAGCGTTAAAAATTTATACCTGGCTACAGGTTCAGGAGGATGCACACCGGCTCTGGGGGTTTATTGAACCCGCTGAAAGGGATGTATTTTTGCACCTTGTCAGTGTATCGGGCATTGGTCCGAATACAGCCCGACTGATCCTTTCCGGTATGAACCCCGAAGAGTGTCGACAGGCTATCCTGACCGATAACGAACTGGCATTCAAGCAAGTAAAAGGAGTAGGGCCCAAGACTGCCAAACGGGTCATCATGGAACTCAAGGATAAAATCCTCAAGACCAGTGGTGATACAGTCACCATCAAACCTGGTCATTCCCGACAACAGGCTGTCGAGGAAGCGCTGGCCGCTCTCATCACACTCGGGTTTGTCAAAAACCAGGCAGAAAAAGCCATCAGTCAGATTATCAGGGACGAAGGACGGGAGCTTCCCACCGAAACCCTGGTACGTATGGCATTGCGGATGTTATCTGCCTGACACCATATAATGTAAACCGGATTGTATCGTTATACAACCTGATTCATTAAAAAGGAGCACCCCAAAAGGGGTAAAACGGAGGGACCAAATACCCTCGATAGCGTATAGAAGGCATAACCATTACATGAGCAGACACGCGTCGTTTTTTTTCGGGGGTATCCTGGCCTTGGTCTCATTCCTCTCAACCACCCAAAAGGTCATAGCATCCTATAACCTGCCTGACCCGTATGCCTTCTCTCCGGAGCAGATCCTGACCGACACCATTCCCATCACCGACCGCAGTGGCAATTGGGTCGAAGACCCCAGTTACAATCCCTTTGATCTCCTCGATCCACTCGAGGTGGTCCGCAGTGTCGAGTACGATCCTGTCACGAACACCTATATCCTCACGGAGAAAATAGGTAACGAACATTACCGGGCCCCCACCTCCATGACCTTTGATGAGTATCTGGCCTGGAATGCGCAAGAGGAGGAAAGGGATTATTTTAAAAGACTCAATGGCGCATCGGCTGGTGACCGAAGTAAAAGTGGGAATCTCGATCCCGTCGCCAAAGTGGATATCTCAGATGACATCATCGATCGGCTTTTCGGAGGGACCACCGTGGATATTCGCCCACAGGGAAATGTTGATCTCACGTTTGGCGTAGATTATTTCCGCCAGGACAATCCCATCCTGCCGCTTCGTCAGCGCCGGAATGGACCGCAGTTTGACTTTGATATGGACATTCAGGTGGATGTCAATGGCCAGATCGGCGAAAAACTAAAAACCGCCTTTAATTATAACACCACCCGGACCTTTGACTTTCAAAACAAACTCAAACTCGATTATAACTCCGACCTCTTCAGTGAAGACGAGATCCTCAAATCCATTGAAGCCGGTAATGTCAGCCTTCCCCTCAAATCCAACCTCATACAAGGCGGACAGAGTCTCTTCGGTTTAAAGACAGAACTGCAATTCGGTCACCTGCGCCTGACGGCCATTGCGTCACAGCAAAACTCTAAACAAAACAATATCCAGATACAGGGCGGAAGCGTACTACAGGAGTTCCAGATTTATGCAGATGAGTATGATGAGAATCGACACTTTTTCTTATCCCATTTCAACCGCAACACATTTGAAGACGCACTCAAAAATCTGCCCCAGGTCAACAGTCTCTTCCGGATCACGCGACTTGAAGTATGGGTGACGAACGACCGTAACCAAACCACTGATGTACGGGATATCGTCGCCGTATCTGATCTTGGAGAATGGAGACGCATGACCAATGACGACCCGGATAGGTGGCGTAACCCGGATACCAATCGTCTCAAGGATATCTGCATGCTCGATATTTTGCCGGACAACAACACCAACTTTATCCTGCGTGAACTGCGACGCGATCCTGCAATTCGGGACATCAACAATGCAGTGAAATTTATGCAGGAAGAGCCTTTTAATTTCGTCTCTCCCCGGGATTTTGAAAAGATTCAGGCCCGAAGACTCAATCAGAACGAATTCCGGTTTCATCCGGACCTCGGATTTATTTCGCTCAATATCCGGCTGGATCAGGATGAAGTCATTGGTGTAGCGTATCAGTATACTTACAATGGGCAGGTTTTTCAGGTCGGCGAGTTGTCTACCGATGTAGAAAACACGGATACCCTCGGGACACAGAAGGTGCTTTTTGTCAAGATGCTTAAAGGCACCAATCCGAGGGTAGATCTCCCGCCTTGGGATCTGATGATGAAAAACGTGTACCGAATCGGGGGAGGGGATCTTGATCCGCAGGAGTTTGAACTGGACATATTTTATGATGATGCCGGAAAAGGATTTAAGCGGTTTTTACCGGAGGAAGCCAATCTTCAGAATGTTCCGCTACTGAGTATATTTAATCTGGATAAACTGAACATTACAGGAGACCCGCAGCCGGATGGCAAGTTTGACTTTATCACAGGGCTGACCATTCAACCTCAATTGGGCATTGTTATGTTTCCGGTGCTGGAGCCTTTTGGTACCACACTCCGGCAGCGCATTCTGGATGCCGGAGGTATGACTAATAAGTTTGTGTATCAACAGCTTTATGACAGTACCATTGTCAGGGCCAGGGAATTTCCCGAACTCAACCGCTATACTCTTAAGGGAAGAGCGAAAAGCAGTACTTCGGCGGATATTTCACTTGGTGCCTTTAATATCCCGCCGGGTTCGGTGCGGGTGACAGCAGGGGGACAACTCCTCCGGGAGAATGAGGACTATACGATTGACTATAATATCGGCCGTATCAAGATCATCAATCAGACCTTTCTGCAGCCCAATACACCCATCAATGTTTCTTTTGAGGACAATGCCCTCTTTAGTTTCAACCGAAAAACCATGCTCGGATTGCGGGCCGACTATACCGTCAGCAAGAACATGAGTGTGGGGGCGACCTACATGCATCTTTTTGAGCGCCCGTTTACCCAGAAAGTCAATATTGGAGATGATCCGATCAATAACCGGATCTATGGCCTGGATATGAGTTTCAGCAAAGAAGCTCCTTGGTTGACAAAACTGGTGGATAAACTTCCGCTGCTCAGTACCAATGCACCCTCCAATGTCACCTTTGAAGCTGAGGTAGCTGCACTGAAACCGGGGCACTCCAGGGCGATCAACAGAGGTCGTGGAGATAATGAAGGTGTGGTGTACCTGGATGATTTTGAAGGTACCGCCAGCAATTTTGATCTGCGTTCGCCGGCGACGGCCTGGGTCATAGCCTCTACACCCCAGTACGCGGAAATCGATGGAGCTCCGGCATTTCGTGAATCAGCCCTGATCAATGATCTGGCCTATGGGGCCAACAGGGCGCTCATCAACTGGTACAGGATCGATCAGGGGGTTCGTAACGTAAGCCCGCAATCCAATAATAATCCATACACCCGACTGGTCAACCAGCAGGAGATCTTTCGTAACCGGACACCGCGTTTTGGCTTGAATGATTTCAGGACGTTTGACCTTACGTATTATCCCGACGAACGCGGACCTTACAATTTTGATCTCCCGGGAGGAATCACCTTTCCGCAAGGCGCTACGCTGGGTCTGGACCCGGCAACGTGTAAGCTCATCGGACCCGAAACACGTTGGGGGGGCATCATGCGGGCGCTCAATCAGGTCAATTTTGAACAAGCCAATATCGAAGCCATAGAGTTTTGGCTGATGGATCCGTTTATCCTGCCGGATTATGGATCTGAAGGAAAGATCGTGCTCCAACTGGGAAATATTTCAGAAGATATCCTCCGGGACAGCAGAAGATTTTTTGAGCATGGTATTCCACTTACAGAAGCTGAAGCCCCTACAGACCAGACCGCATGGGGCCGGATTCCCAGAATTCAGGCTACGGTCAATGCTTTTTCCAACGATGTGAATGCGCGCGCAAGACAGGATGTCGGACTCGATGGTCTCAATGATGATGAAGAACGTGATTTTTTCAAACCGTATCTGGATGCCTTGCAGGCCGCAGGTGTCAGTGCTCAATGTATCATCGACGCCCAGACCGATCCCAGTAATGACAACTTTGCCTTCTTCCTGGATGACAATGTATTTCCTCCCGGCGCTACGCTTTTTGAGCGATACAGACTGTTTAATGGAACGGAAGGTAACTCACCACCCCCCAACGCCAACGCCAACCGGATCAACGCCTCCACCAATATCCCCGACAGCGAAGACATCAACAACGACAATACGATGAGTGAAAACGAATCGTATTTCGAGTATGTAGTTCAACTCGAACGTGATCCTTCCGGCACATTCGAGACCGGACACCTCAATCCCAATAACCCGCAGATAACAGATGTCATCAACACACCCAATGGTACCTGGTATCGTTTTCGTATTCCATTGACCGAACCTTTGCGAAGGGTAGGTGGAATTAATGATTTCAGATCCATCCGTTTTATGCGGATGTACCTTACGCAATTTACCCAACCGACTACGCTGCGTTTTGCAACACTGGACCTGGTGCGGAATCAGTGGCGTCGGGTGACCCGTGCCAATGACCTTATATGTGGCGTAGATGGACAAGCAGAAATCATTGTCGACGCTGTCAATATTGAAGAACACACAGACCGGGTTCCGTTTCGGTATGATATACCTCTGGGTATTCAGCGGGAGCGCATCACCAGTAGTACGTATCAGGATATTTTTCAAAATGAGCAATCCCTTTCACTCCGGTACAAACATCTGGAAGACGGGTGCGAGCGTATGGTGTTTAAGACCCTGGATCTTGACCTCCGGGTCTATAAACGAGTCCAGATGTTTGTTCATGCCGAAGAGGATAATCTCATGGATCCGCTTCGTCAAGTTCCGGATGGCGCAGTCAAACTGTTCATTCGCTTTGGATCGGATTTTCAAAATAATTATTACGAATATGAAGTCCCCCTGGTTCAATCCAAGGACCCAACACTGACGGGTGATGATTACAAGCGTGAATTGTGGCGGGTTGAAAATGAAGTGGAATTTGCACTGGAAGATTTTACCAATTTGAAGATCGAACGGAATGAATCCGGAGCCTCCCTGACCGACCTCTATACCAAGGATGTCCTGGCCACCATCGACGGGGTGACCGTGCCCCGAACCCTACGGATCATTGGGAATCCCACGCTTGGCTACGTCAGGAGTGTCGTGATCGGTGTCCGAAATCCGGAAGGTGATGAGTTTCTAGCACCGTATTATGGTGAAGTATGGGTCAATGAATTGCGCCTGGTCGGCCTGGAAGAACGAGGTGGTGTAGCCGGCGTCGCCAGACTTGATGCCGATCTGGCTGATCTTGGAAGCATCGGTCTTTCAGGTACCTATTCAAGCATTGGATGGGGAGCCCTGGATAAAAAACTGGATGACCGGGCTAAAGAAAGTGTAACTCAGTTTGACCTCTCCACCAACCTCCAGTTAGGTAAATTTTTGGGACAGAATTCCAGAGTTCAAATTCCGTTTTACTACCAGTATAGTCAAACCGTCCGCAAGCCTCAATTTGATGCTCTTGATCTTGATCTGCCGCTCAAAGAAAAACTACGCAGTATAGACGATCCGATCGAGCGGGATAGTGTCCGTGAGCAATCACAGGATTTCAGCTCCCTGCGCCAGATCAGTTTTACAAACGTACGTAAAGAACCCTCAGGAGCAGGTCCAAATTTTCCCTGGAATATCTCCAACTTTGCTGTCAGCTATTCCAATTCAAGAGCCCAGATCCGGAATGAAGTTGTGGAAAATGATCAACTTGACCAACACAGGGGATCACTTGACTATACCTACACGATTCCATCCAAGCCCATTCAGCCGTTGAAGAATCTGTCAAAAAGCAATTGGTTGAAATGGCTCACGGAAATCAATTTTAATCCTATTCCAAGTAGTTTTACGTTTGGCACTGTCTTGGATCGAAAGTTTGGTGAGCGCTCCTACCGTTTTTCAGATCCGATCTACAAGACCTGGTTTGACAAACGGTTTACCTGGGATAGAAACTATACGTTACGTTGGGATCTGACGAAGTCCATCAAGTTTAATTTTAATGCGACAAACTTTGCAGTTGTGGATGAGCCGGATGAGTATCTCAACCGGCAGGAATTGCAACGAATACCTGTACAGGTACGCAATGACTCCATCTGGCAGAACGTGAAGAAGTTTGGCAGAACCAAGGATTATTCCCACCAGGCACGGCTAACGTACAATGTACCGTTTAAGAATATTCCATTTTTAGATTGGGTGCGAACAGATATTAGTGTTGATGCCACTTACGGATGGAGAGCGGCAGCACTGAATACCGACTCCCTCGGCAATGTCATCCAAAATGGCCAGAACCGCCAGATCTCTGGTGAGCTTGATTTTCTGAAATTGTACAATAAGATCCCCATTTTGGCTAAAGTCAATAAAGTGGGAGGTGCTAACAGTCGTGCGGGTCGTCCTGCACCCGGTCCAGCAAAACCAGGACCAGACCAAAAACAACCCGCTCCAGGTGCCCGTCCTGCTGATCCAAAGAAGCCCACAACCGTTAGCCCAGCTCTCAAGGCTCTACTCCGACCCGTCATGGCTGTGCGAAAACTCAGGATCAACTATAGCGAGAACATGTCCACAACTATTCCCGGATTTACTCCCGCTTCCAGAATGTTGGGTATGGAAAATGGCTTTGGAGCACCCGGCTGGAGTTTTGTTAGCGGTATCCAACCTAAAATCAACCGACGTGCGGAGCAGAACGATGGAGATTATCTGGCTATGGCCCGCTCCAATGCCTGGATTACCACAAATGCGTTTCAGAGTGCACCCGTCCTACAGTCCAAAGCCAGAATTCTTGACGGACGACTGACCCTTGAGCCGTTTACCGATTTTAAAATCGATATGGATTTCAAGCGATCGGTCTCGGATAATTATTCCGTCTTTTTTAAAACGTACAACAAGTCCGGCAATACACTCGACAGCATCTACCGGCGAACCCCCCGTGAGGTCGGTAGTTTTTCCATGTCCTACCTCTCCATTCCGACGCTTTTCATGGATGATTCGCTCCAACTGAATCAACTCTTCGATAAGTTCGAAGCGAACCGCGCCATTATATCTAAGTTGCGCGGAACAGGGGACCATGCAATAGACGGAAGTCAATATGCAGAGGGTTTCGGCCGGAAGCAACAGGATGTCCTCGTACCGGCCTTCCTGTCAGCCTATACCGCCAGAGATCCGGAGAATTTCGAGTTTACGGATATGTTCAAGTGGTTACCGAGGCCCAATTGGACACTCAATTATAACGGCCTCAGCAAAGTGCCGATGTTTAAAAAGATTTTCTCCAACGTCCGTATATCGCATGGATACAAATCCACCATGACGATCAATTCTTTTGAATCGGATTTGAGTTATGACGACTATGATGCAGTCAATAATGTGATCCTGGGTCAGCGCAATTCAGGCAATCTCGATACCATTACCCAAAATTATTACAGCCGTTTTCTGATACCTTCCATTGTGATCGAAGAATCTTTCGCCCCGCTGATCGGTGTCGATGTGAAAATGAAAAACGGGATGAATTTCAATTTTGGGTACACTAAAAAACGCGGCCTCTCCATGGGCTTTATCTCGTATGAGCTCGCCGAAACCCGTTCAACGACTGTCGATTTTGGATTTGACTGGAAGGTGAAAAATGTTCGGTTGGGCTTCCTGCCCGGATTCAACAGTGAGGCCAATAAGAAAAAACCCAGTCGCCCCGGACCCGGCACAGGAGGCGCGGGTGCGGCTAAGCTGGGGAATGATCTGAGTATTCTTTTTGATCTGTCTTTTTCTGACAATATTACGCTCAATCACCTGCTGGATCAGGAGGTCGGCGCACGACCCACTCGAGGATCCAAGGACATTTCGATATCGCCGGCGATCAGTTATGATGTCAACAAGAATGTCAATCTCCGCTTTTTTGTGGACTATCGCCGACAATTGCCCTATGTGAGCAACTCCTATATAACAGTCAATACGGAAGGCGGTGTGACGGTCCGCATCAAGCTCGAGTAATTCGGATCAGAAGGATGGCCGCGACGAATTGTATAAATAGGCGGTCACGACCTGTCCCACTGCCCCCAATACTTCACGGTCGATGATGTCCATGTTATCGTCATGCGTATGCCAGTGAGAACCAAAACCATGCGTTCCGTTCAGTGGTTTGTGGATGATATCAATCATCGGAATGTCAGTGTGCAGATTGACAAAATAATGATCGTCTGTGACGGGCCGGCTCTGGTGGTCTACAAATAAAGACGATTTGTTCATGCCGCGTGCCAGTGCCCATACCCGGTCATAGAGTTGATGGATTCGGGTGACCTTGTGCGGCGGAAATACACCGGTGAGATTTTCTTTTTGAAACACAGCCCCTTTTGCACCTACCATGTCCAGCAGGATACCGTATTCGGCGCGATATCCTTTTACATGAGGGTTGCGCGCCCAGTACTGCGCGCCCAGGCACCAGGTATCCATGGCGCCTCCCGTAGCCCCCTGATCCTCCACATCAAACAGTACTATATCCACACCCAGTGCTATCGGATTTTGACTCAGCAACCGGGCGATCTCAAGCAGCACACCTACACCACTTCCACCATCATCCGCACCATCGATAGGCTCATGACTTCGCTCCGTATCTTCATCTGCCACATACCGGGTGTCCCAATGCGCCGCCAAAACGACACGCCGGGCATATGTCGGATTAAATGAAGCGATGATATTGACAGCTCTGACATCGCCGATCGTAGCGGTACTCGCTTTAAACGATTGTTCGGTCACAGATGCTCCGAAAGATTTTAACTTCCGGACCAGCCAATCTTTCGTTTTCTTATGAGATTCCGTACCTGGTACTCGGGGACCGAAGGCAACCTGTTTTTCAATATACACATACGCCGAATCTTTTGAAAAGGCTGGAATTTGAACAGGAGTCTCTGAAGTACTATGTGGGTCAGGGGATTCGCCTGACGGGCTAGGTTCAGATTTACAGGAAATAATCAGCCCGGTGAAAAGAACTAACCAGAGAAAGTTGAATATGGAAGATGTCAAAGCAGATACGGTTATGGTATGAAAAGGAGGTACGTGTTTCAGTGTAAGGGGGCGTTCATATTGGACACGCAGCGTCACTTGAGGGTCCATGTTGTTCCGTCTTTCCCGTCCTTGAGATCGATGCCGACTGCCGCCATCGTGTCGCGAATTTTATCAGATGTCGCCCAGTCTTTGGTTTGCCGTGCTTGTTGCCGCATCTCGATCACCAGTCGCATTAATCCGTCCAATTGTTCCATATGATCATTTGTGCCGGTCGTCGATTCATCGTACAACCCTAATATCTGAATCAAAAGATCATCAAATCCTTTTTTGACGGCGTCCAGGGCTTCCTGTCCCGCATCATCAGCCGACAACTGGCCGTCCGCGATTTTATTGATCACCGGACACAATTCAAACAACCGGGCCAGGGCTTTGGGTGCGTTGAAGTCATCATTCATTTCGTCAAAAGCCGCCTGGATACCTTGCGTTAGTTCTCCGGCAAGCGGGTGATCACTTACAGCCAACGGTGATGTCAGTCCCATGAGCGTAGCGTGGGCGTCCATCAGTCGACGGTATCCTTTTTCAGCTGCACTCAGAGAGGCATCATTGAGATCCAGTGTGCTCCCATAATGAGCTTGGAGGAAAAAGAACCGGACGGTCATGGGGCTATAGGCCTTACTGATATGCGAACTGTCTCCAGTGAATAATTGCGTGGGCGTGATATAGTTGCCCTCGCTTTTAGCCATTTTCTTTCCATTGAGGAGCAACATATTGCTATGGATCCAGTAGTTGGCGGGTGTATTCCCACAGGCGCCATAACTCTGAGCGATTTCATTTTCGTGGTGAGGAAACTTGAGATCATTACCGCCTCCATGGATGTCAAAGCGCTCGCCCAAATATTTGGTACTCATGACAGAACATTCGAGATGCCAACCGGGAAAACCCACGGACCACGGTGCATTCCAGCGAAGCAGGTGTCGGTCATCTGCTTTGATCCAAATCGCAAAATCAGAAGGATGACGCTTGTCCTCCTGATTTTTCAGATCCCGGGTTTCGAACAGAAGATCTTCGACTTTCCGGCCTGAAAGTTTGCCATACACATCTGTTTCACGCAGGAGTTTGTTGGTGTCAAAATAGACACTACCATTGGCTTCATACGCGTAGCCGCGTTTAAGGATGGCATCTACCATTTCGATTTGCTCGAGAATATGACCGGTGGCCCTCGGCTCGATACTGGGATCGAGTGTATTTAAACGGCGCATCATATAGTGGAAACCGTTTGTGTACTTCTGGACGATTTCCATCGGCTCCAGTTGCTCCAGTCGGGCTTTCTTGCTGATCTTGTCCTCAGCATTCGAATCCTGGTCACCTTCCAGATGCCCCACGTCCGTAATGTTACGGACATATCGAACGGAATACCCCAGATACATCAGATGCCGGTAGATGACATCGAAACTGACAAAGGTCCGGCAATTGCCGATATGTACATCACTATAGACGGTAGGTCCACATACATACATACCGACGCGCCCTTCTACAATAGGACGGAATACCTCTTTCTCTCCACTGATGCTGTTATAAATCTTTAGACTCATAGCCGCAAAAATAAACTATTGCGACGAGGAGATCAGGAGCCTGACGCAGGTTGCAAACAAATACCTGTGGCGATAGGGTAGTGATCGCTATAGGGCAAATGCCAGGTATGGTGGTCTTTGAAAAAAATTTGGTCGGTTCCGAGCAGATAATCTATACGTAAGAGCGGTAAGGTGCTCTTGTAAGTGGTACTGAAACCGGATCCCCGCTGGCTGAAGCTGTCATTCAAACCATCAGATAGTACCCGATAGGTCCGGGAAAGGGGCGTGTCATTGGCATCACCGGCCACGATGGCGGGATGAGGGCAATCTGCGAGATGCCGGCGCAGATGATGGGCTTCGATGGCTCTTTTTTCAGTAGTCTTTCGGTAGCGTTGAAGAATAAACCGGATATTTTTCCAGGTATGCTCTCGCTGGAGGTCCATATCCTGGATCAGCTCCTCTGCAGTTTGGGTCACCCGATTGGATACCAGATGCATATTATAGACACGAAGTGTACCCTGGGGTGTTTTGAGGTCCGCCCACATGGCACTGGGGCCGACTTCCTCTCCATCGAGGACACCATGAGTTAGAATCGGATATCGGGACAGCAACCAAAGGGTGGATTGTGGAGCATGGAGGGTGTGTTCAAGACCGAATTTTTTCGCCAGTTTTTCCCCCTGGACCGTTTCCTGCAGACATAGGATATCCGGGTATTCCTCCAGGTCATGAAGTGCTTTTAGAAGCGTATCGATTTTAGCGTCTATATTTTTTCCGTTTTCTGCAGGCACCAGAGATAATCCCCGCAGGTTGTATGACAAAACCCGTATGGATTCCTTACACGTGGAGGTGCGTCCCCGGTTTGAAAACAACTTTACATACTGAATGTGATGTGGAAAACCGGCCAGGAGGATCAGGATCGAGAGTATGGCATACCACTTTCGGGCCAGTATCCACATCACGGCAAAAATACCATTGACCAGCATCAGAAAGGGATAAGCAAGGGCTAAGAGCGAGAGCCATCCCCAACGTTCTACAGGCACAAAAGGCGTCATGTAGGCGAGACCAAGGAAGAAGATAAAAATGAAATTGATAATCAACAGGGTTTTGCTGATCCAGCTATGCGCCGGTTTATTTTTGGCTCGCGTCATGCAGGAATTTTTTTTCCTCATCACTGAGACTGTTAAAACCGGATTGTTTAATCTTGTCCAGGATCAGGTCAAGTCGTTCCTGTTCATCTACATCATCTTGCCCTGTAGTGTGTCGTTTCTCTGATGGCCGCCGGTGGGCAGCTGAATAGCGGACCTCCATGGTCACCTTTCGCCGAACAGGAGGAGCTGGGTGTCGTTTCTTTTTTTGAAATATATGCACGAGACGCTGAAAGCCTTTGGTCAGATCCCGCCCTTGCCGAAGCATATGGACATAAAAGAAACCGAAAGCAGCACCTCCCAAGTGCGCCATATGCCCCCCGACATTCTGCATATTGGCTATGCCAATGATATAGATAGCGAGAAGTCCGGCTACTATATATTTAAGTCTAACATCTCCCAACAAGAGCAACCGCATCTGATAGTCCGGTGCCGTAATCCCGGCAGCCGCTACAATACCCATAATGGCGGCCGAGGCACCATGAAGATTGCTGCCTCCCGGATATAACAACGGAGCTGTCAGCAAATAAATCAATGCACCCGCCAGTCCAGAGTAAAGATAAAGAGGCAGCATCCTGTGATTCCCCAACAGATCACCGGCAATGCGTCCAAACCAGTACAGGATCAGCATATTGAACAGCAGATGGAAAAATCCAATGTGGGTAAACATCTGCGTCACCCATATCCATGGATGTGTGATATCCCATAACAGGTCATCGGAGAGAAACAGATAGTCCATGACCCGCATAAAGAGGCCGGCCTGCAAATTGAAGCCCCCACCCAGCGTCAGGACCAATTGAAAGAGCATGATGACCAAAAAAACAGAGACATTGACAATGATCAGCCGCGTGATCGTATTGCCGGATTGAAACTGAAACCGTATGTCGTCTGCTATCGATCGGAACACAATATCAAAAGTAGTTGTATTCGAACAAAACGAATAATCGAGAGGTAAAGTTGGTGGTAAGGGTACTGAGAAAAGAAAAGAAAGGGGAAAAAACAGCCTGGGCTTTGAGATGGAATATAGTTCCGGCCGGCTTCTCTACCGCAGGAAACCTCCACCCCTTTTCCAGTGCCGGGCGAGGATGAAGCCTGCCAGTGCGCCGCCGAGGTGTGCGAAATGCGCAATATTTCCACCTGAGCCGGAAAGACCCTGATAGAGACCAATTCCCACGAGGACAAGGGCCATGATCCAAGCTTTGATGGGTATAGGCGGGAAGAGCAACATCAGTTCCCGATCCGGATAGAGGGTAGCAAAGGCGATCGTCACCCCAAACACAGCCCCCGAGGCACCCAGTACCGCAAACAACGGCGCAGCATCTGTCTGTCCCATTAGAAATGGCAAATACCAGACGAGAAAATGTGCGAAAAGTCCGGCCAGACCAGAGATCAAATAAAGCCCCAGAAATCGTTTAGGCCCAAGGGTCATTTCTACGGCAGGCCCCAAAAAATACAAACTCAGCATATTGAAGAGTATATGGTACGCCTCGAAATGCGTAAACATATAGGTGATGATCTGGAAGGGCTGGAAATGTCCTGTGGCGGGAGAGGAAAAAGGCATCATGCGGGCCCATTCCTCCGGCAATAGTCGCAGGGCAATGAAGACCATGACATTGATGATCAGCAGGTGTTTCACAATTCCGGTCAAAGGCATCATACGCGTAAAGTATTCAGGTGCAGATCAGGTTTGAAATTTTCTGAATATTTCCTCCTTGTCAAATGTAATAAAGGTCTTTTTACCGGAAGGACTCCGATATGGATTGTCGGTGGACATGAGTTGTTCGATCACGGTCTGCATCTCTTCAGGCGTCATGTCCTCCCCGCGCCGACGGCTCAGATTGAAGGCCAGTGAGGCCGCTACTTTCTCCAGCGGTTTCATCTCCATCATCTCATACCCTTCACGATAGCGTTCCAGTATATCTTCAATCGCCTGTTGAGGGGATATCAGGTCGGTCATCAGGGCCGGGATTCCGTGGATGATAAAGGTATCGTGGCCGAACTCTCCAATGTCAAAACCCAAATGCTGCAGATGAGGCAACAACTCCCGTAGCAGAAGGGCATCCGCTGCCTCGCTCTGGATAGTTTCGGGCCAAAGCAGTTTTTGGATCGCCGGGGCATGCTGGGTCATGCTTTTCATCAAGGATTCAAACAAGACACGTTCATGGGCCGCCCGCTGATCTACAAGGATCAACTCACTTAGACCAGGCAGGACCATGTACCGGTGCCACAGTTGTACCGGTTTGACCATCGAACCTGGTGACAACATTGCCATTTCTTCGCTAAATAGCGGGGACGTAACGGCAGACATCTCCCGGTTTTCTTCGTGGTGTTCAATGGAAAATCCTTCAATGGATTGTAGTAACGAACCCCACTTCTTAATATTCTCCTTTTCCTGCTGCAGATCCCGCTCAAATCCACTAATGCCGATGTGCGCGCCCGGCGATCCGGAAGGTGATCCGGAAGCATGTGTCATCGCCACATCCTGTTCGAAGTCAATCGAAGGCGTTATGCTGTATTTACCCAATGCGTGCCGACACGCGACACGGAGATAATTATAAATGATTCGTTCATCTTCAAACTTGATCTCCTGTTTGGTCGGATGGACGTTGACATCAATCTTGTCAGCATGGATGTCCAGGAATAAGACATAAAACGGGTGCTGATCCGCCGGTAAAATTTCTTCGTACGCTGATTTGATTGCATGTTGGAGATAGGGACTTCGGATATAGCGCCGGTTGACGAAAAGAAATTGCTCTCCTCTCGTTTTCTTCGCCAGTTTGGGTTTGCCGATATAACCACTAAAATG
This sequence comes from Saprospiraceae bacterium, assembly GCA_041746735.1. GTDB lineage: Bacteria > Bacteroidota > Bacteroidia > Chitinophagales > Saprospiraceae > Opimibacter. Next base: position 17,483 of record JBGTGP010000038.1, on the reverse strand, counting down.
GACATAGTTGGTCTCCTCTTCCAAGGGCACCAGATGTTCGTTGGTTTTCTTTCCAAATACGCCCAATATCCGCTGCCGGAGTGTCCCTGCCGGTAGGTGATACACTTCCTGGTCGTTGTGGTGCAATTTAAACTGGATGGCTTCGAATGCCAAAGCGAGATGGTGAAATTCATCCAGGATATGTCGCATTTCTACCGGATCACTTTTGAGAAATTTGCGTCTGGCGGGTACATTATAAAACAAATGCCGGACCATGACGGACGTTCCAACCGGACACTGACAGCCTTCCTGCACCTTCACAACAGACCCTTCCACCAGTATGCGGGTACCGATTTTATCCTCTGCCCTGCGGGTGCGGATCTCCAGGTGGGTGATGGCGGCAATGGAGGCCAGTGCTTCGCCCCGAAAACCCATGGTGCGGATATCAAAAAGGTCTTCCGCGTTTCGAAGCTTGGACGTGGCGTGGCGTTCAAGGCTCATCCGTGCATCGGTCGGAGACATTCCGGAGCCATTATCCTGCACATGGATGAGGGTTTTACCGGCGTCTTTAATGATGACACTGATCTCTGTCGCCCCTGCATCGACGGCATTGTCAAGCAGTTCTTTGATGACGGATGCCGGACGCTGAATGACCTCACCAGCTGCGATCTGGTTGGCAATCGAATCAGGTAAAAGCCTAATAATATCCGGCATGATCGTTATTCAGTTTTCCTGGCAATAGGTTTGGATAAACACCTCCCCACCTGAACGAAAGATACGGGTACGTAACGTCAATACGATCGTTCATTCCGTCCTTCCATATAATTGATAAAGGCTTTATTGACCACTTTGTTGCCTCCCGGCGTTGGATAGTTTCCTGAAAAATACCAATCCCCGGTATGATTTGGACATGCAGCATGGAGCCCTTCGAGTGTCTGAAAGATGACGTCCACCTCCACCTGCATATCTGCCGGTGAAACGATCCGGGCGATTTGTTTTGATATACAATCCGCCGACACATGGTCATACAAGCTCTTTACTTCATTCGTGATCTGTTCTCCTGGAAGATCCAGTTGTGCTCTGCACCGTTGGTAACAATCCTGCAGCAGTTCCTCTTTGCCCTGTTGGCGCAGGATATCGACCAACGCCCGAAAGGCAACGAAGTCCCCCATTTTGGACATATCGATACCATAACAATCAGGGTATCGGATCTGCGGTGCACTGCTCACGACGATGATGCGTTTGGGCTTCAGGCGCATGGCCACCATGCGGATTATGGAATCACGTAGTGTCGTACCCCGTACAATAGAATCATCCAGCAAAACCAACGTATCTTTTTGGTTCCGGATAATGCCGTAGGTTACATCATAGACATGAGAAACCATTTCGTGACGCGTATCCATGCTGGCAATGAAGGTCCTCAGTTTCTCGTCCTTGTTGGCTAATTTTTCAATCCGGGGTTGCCGTTTCAACAGTGCATGAATCTCTTCCGGACGCATACGGCCTTCGCTGGCAATAATCATAGCAGCTTTCTGATGGTTGTACGCTTCATGAAGCCCTTCTACCAGCCCATAGAAGGCGGCTTCGGCGGTATTGGGCACATAGGTAAAGACGGTATCGTCAAAATTATAATCGACGGCCTGCAAGATCCGTTCGACCAGGTTTCTACCCAGGTTTTTTCGTTCGACATAGATATCCTTATCAGAGCCTCTACTGAAATAGATGCGTTCGAACGAACAACTTTTTTTCTCCTTCGGCTCGATAAAAGGGACGACGTCATGCCGACCATCTTTTTTGATGATCAGGGCATGACCAGGCTCAAGTTCCTGAATCTCCCGGGCACTGACATTGAGGGTGGTCTGTAAGGCTGGTCGTTCCGATGCGGCGGCAATGATCTCGTCATCCGCGTAGAAAAAACAGGGTCGTATACCATTGGGATCTCTAAAAATAAAAGCATCACCGTGCCCGATCATCCCGGCCATCACATAGCCACCATCGAATTTGCGACATGCATTTTTTAGAATGCGTTGGATGTCCATGTGCTCGGTGATGAGGCTGGTGACACGTTCATTGTCATACCCATCCTGCTTGTACCATTTAAAAAGACGCTCTACCTCCGTATCCAGGAAGTGGCCGATTTTCTCCAGTACGGTAACTGTGTCGGATTTTTCTTTCGGATATTGGCCCAGTTTGACCAGCTCGTCAAAAAGCTCATCGACATTGGTCAGATTGAAATTGCCGGCCAGAACAAGATTACGGGTGATCCAGTTGTTGAGGCGAACAAACGGGTGGCAGGTTTCGATGGAGTTGTCTCCATGCGTACCATACCGGAGATGCCCCATCAGGACCTCACCGGTATAGGGTTTGTTTTCTTTCAACCAGGCGGCATCCCGGAGTTGGTCAGGAGGAACGTCTTCAAAATGCTGAAAAATGCCCTGAAATACCTCTTTGAGATACTGTGGGCTGTTACTTCTTTTACGGCTGATGTATTTGGATCCGGGAGCAGGATTGAGTTTGATCGTGGCTACACCGGCACCGTCCTGACCCCGATTGCGCATTTTTTGGAGCAGCAACTGGAGTGTGTAGAGGCCATGAAGAGCCGTGCCATACGTATCCTGGTAGTGCTGAAGCGGTTGAAGAAGTCTGATCAGTGCGATCCCGCACTCATGTTTGATCTGATCACTCATCGGGTTGAGTAAGAAGGTGCGAAATTACAGTTTTTTAGCACCGTAGACGGATAAGACGTCAGAACAAATTGAATACGTGCTTAGTTTTCGTTTTTCCAATTATACCCCTTGCGCCATTTTCATCAGAAAGGCGCATAATAGAGCCCCATAGGTTCCTAACGCATAGCCCAATACCGCGAGAAGAACACCAACGGGTGCCAGGGAAGGACTAAAAGCACTGGCGACCACAGGGGCGGAAGCGGCACCGCCCACATTGGCCTGGGAGCCGACGGCGACGAAAAAGAAGGGTGCTTTAATGATTTTAGCAACAATCAGCAGAAGAATCACATGAACGAGCATCCAGATCAACCCGATGGCAAACAACCCCAGGTTGGAGAATACTTCTTCCAAATTCATCTTCATGCCAATAGTGGCCACCAGGATATACAGAAATACGCTCGCCCATCGTGAAGCCCCCACACCCTCCAGTTTTCGAGCCTTGGTAAAGGACAGGATAAATCCAAAGGTCGTGGCAATTACGACCAGCCAGAAAAATATATTACTTATAGATTCAATGGCGATGACGAGGAATCTCAGAAAGGATTGCCACAAGGATTTGGAACCGGAGCTACCGATTGATTCCTCCAAATGGGGGACGACAGCATTGAGGACAGGCACAATTTGTCCTGCACCCCAGTGGGCCAGCGCGACACCTCCAAAGGCTACTGCCGCCAGTATAAAAAGATCCAATGTGGTCGGGATTTTTTCCACACTTGCCCGGTAATCTGTAATTTTCTTCTCGAGTGCGCTGATCGCTGAATTATCAGCTTTCAGCCATCGATCCAGTCTGTCACTGATATTGGCACCATAGAGCAGAAAGGCCATCCAGATATTGGCGACGACTACATCGACGACCACCATGGTACCAAACAGATTGTCGGAAACAGAAAAAATCTCTTTCATGGCCGCCTGATTGGCACCACCCCCGATCCAACTTCCTGCAATAGTGCTGAGCCCTCTCCATAGTTCATCCGGTGTGGCTCCGATAACATCCGGAAAGAGATACATCGTGGTCATCAGCGCGATAGGTCCTCCCAGGATTATACCCAAGGTGGCTGTAAGAAACATGATCAGCGCTTTGGGCCCAAGTCCCAGGATGCCTTTAATATCAATGCTCAGACAAAACAAGATCAGACTGGCAGGTAGAAAGTAACGCGACGCAATCGTGTAGAGCTGACTTTTTTCCCCGGATATCAGCCCCAGAGGCCAGTTCATCAGTGCCGGGATAAAGTAACACAATAACAACGCCGGTACATAGGTGTAAAACTTCTTCCAGAAGGGGGCAGTAGAATGGGCGGTATAAAAGATAGCTGCCAGGGTACAAATCAGGATACCGAGGACTACCGCGTCATTGGTAAAAAGTGGATTCATCCCGACAAGATAGAAAATTCAAACCGTGGCAAACGGCCCGTATTTTACAACAGGGGGTAAAAAGAAAAAGGGGCACCAGGCTAGCACCCGGCACCCCAAAAACCCCAAAAAACCAATTGAAAACTATATCGTGTCGTTGTCAAGACAACGTTGAAATCGCACTGATTTGAACCTCAAAGTTATGTCACTTCTAACAAAGGTTGTATCATGTAAGGTAAACTTAAAACCTTTATTTATCATTTGATAACACTATAACAGTCATTCGGTCATAAAGGTTACCAAGGGTTGACATATACTCCATGCACCAGAAATCATAAACACCAAAACCACAAGAGAATGTAAAGTTCCAGGGGGTTGTCTGACTTGGAATATGAGGCTCATTTCAATTCTATCACAGCTTATATTTGTAACAACTCCTCAAGTTTACGTTTAAACTGTTTGTATTGGAATCGAATCAACTGTGATTGCTGTAATAACGTAGCTAAAGTACTTAGAGTTTTTTAATCTGCCTATACTTGTCTGAAAAAAATTAAATAAATTGTTAACCACCTTGAAAACAACCTGATCATGTCCAAAGTCCGAACCCGGTTTGTCTGCAGCAACTGTGGAGCAACTGCTTCAGGTTGGATGGGCAAATGCACGGAATGTAATGAGTGGGAAACCATGGTCGAAGAAACCATTTCCAGTGGATCCAAGGCTTCCGGTACGGATCTGACTGCGTCTAAGGAGTCAACTCTTCCGGTGCTCCTTTCTGAGATCGATATGGATACAGAGATCCGGATTCGGGTAGGGGATCCGGAATTGGAACGGGTGTTGGGTGGTGGCTTGGTCCCGGGATCCTTGATCCTGATGGCGGGCGAGCCTGGTGCCGGCAAATCCACCTTGCTCTTACAGATGGCGGCTCATCCCTCTGCCCGGATGCTCTATATTTCAGGAGAGGAAAGCGCCGCCCAGATCAAGATGCGGGCACATCGCCTGGGGATCAGTGGTGACCATTGTCATATCCTGGCTGAAACCGATCTGTCCAGGGTGATCGAAGCAATCCTGAAGCTCCAGGCCGGAATCGTGATCATCGATTCGATCCAGACGATTTACTCGCCGGAGATGGAGTCCATTCCCGGATCGGTAAGCCAGATACGGGAATGCAGCTATCGACTGCAGCAACTGGCCAAGCAAAGTGGTATTACGATTATACTGGTAGGTCATATTACGAAGGAAGGGGATATCGCCGGGCCAAAACTGATGGAGCACATCGTCGATGTGGTCCTCCACCTTGAAGGTGACCGACAGTACCATTTCCGGCTACTACGCTGCATCAAAAATCGTTTTGGCTCGACCCGGGAGATTGGTATTTATGAAATGAAGGGGGCAGGCCTCATTCCAGTAGAGAATCCATCCGAATGGCTCATTCCGGCCGATCCGGAGCATCGGACATCCGGCTCCTGTATCGCCATTGTTTGCGAAGGTTTCAGACCCTTTCTGATTGAAACCCAGGCATTGGTCAGTACGGCTGTATATGGTACAGCGCAGCGATCCACCAGTGGATATGATCTTCGAAGACTGCATCTAATGCTGGCGGTGCTGGAAAAAAGGTGTGGTTTCTTTTTCGGAAATCAGGATGTATTTCTCAATGTCGCCGGAGGCCTACGGGTGAGTGAGCCGGCTATTGATCTGGCGGTGACCATCGCTCTTGTATCTTCTTTACAGGATATTCCGGTTGCACGGGATATTGGCTTTGCTGGCGAGGTAGGCCTTTCCGGCGAGATCAGACCTGTCCAGCAATTGGATAAGCGGATCTCCGAAGCATCAAGGTTAGGGTATCAAAAAATATTTGTACCGGTGACCAGCGGTGTAGAGATCCCCGCGAAAGGGACTATTGTGGTTCAGGTCCGGACACTCCGGGAGCTCTTCGAACAGATCTTTGGTTGATATGGATATGGGGACCGATCGCGGCATAAAGATTGTTTTTTTTGACGGATGTTGTCCTATGTGTCATAGATGGGTCAAATGGATACTCCGGCGGGACAAAAGGCAGAAGTTGCACTTTTCACCTTTGGAAGGCAAGACAGCCGGCGAGTTGCTTTTGCCATTATCTCCAGCCTATATGGAGGAGGATACCCTTATCTATTATGACCAGGGACGGATATGGATGCGGAGTGATGCGGTCATGGCTATTGCCAGGGATTTGGGATGGCCGTACAATCTGATACGTTGGGGTCGGCTCATCCCCAGGTGGATCAGAGAAGGGTTGTATCGTCGGGTGGCGGCCGATCGTTTCAGATCAGGCGCCCGGTATGAGACATGTCCTTTACCGCCAGCAGCGTGGAAGGAGCGTTTTATCTGAACCTTGTCTCAGGATACAGTCACTCCCCATGATGTCAGGCAAATCCGCAAATGTCGAATCGGGGTTTTTATTTAGGGCAATCGGTTATATTTGCAGTCCTTTTTTGGCGTGGTAGCTCAGATGGTTAGAGCGTATGATTCATAATCATAAGGTCGGCGGTTCAATCCCGCCCCACGCTACTCCTTCTTTTATTTTCTTAATCCACCCGGTTGATGCCCATTCTGGCCTTCTGATGCAAACTGGTGGCATACGTGTCCGGTATCATCTGCAGACACAGCGTATAAAATTTCAGCGCCGACTCCGGGCTCCCGAGAGATTCATGAATAATGCCACACTGTAAAGCCGCACTGCAGGAAAAATAGTATTTGGAAAACTGGCCGGTGGTGATCGTCAGATTGAGATAATGAAGCGCTTCCGGGTATGACTTTTGGGCCTGTAGTATGCGCCCTTTGCGATACAGGAATTCGAGTCGATGTGCATGTTGCTTCAACGTCCCGTAAAATTCTTCGGTCAGTAACATGATCGCCTGTTCATAATATCCGCCATCATAATAGAGTCTGCTTCGCAGCAGTATCGGATGTGGTGTAGCATGATTTTCCGCCTCGTGCAACGCCTGTTGGTCTTCATCCGTAGTCGCTGATCCTTTGATCAGGATCTGCTGCAAATAGCTGAAATACCCCGTCCGGTCTTCTGCCAGCAGGGCATGCCAGGCTAATTTTTGATACGCTTCTTTAATAAAATGCTTGCCCTTGTGGTGGGCCAGAAATCGTTTCAGGTAATCATCCGCATCTGCATCTCCGCGAAACAGCTTGCATTCCCCCAACATAAAATCAAGAAACGGTATCCGGGTAGCACCAGGAGGCCCTGCTGGCCGAAGCAGCAAATCAATCGTCTCATCATTATTGCCATTAGCGAGCATGAGACCGGCCATGAGATATTGATTGCCCCGCGATGTCGGCGAGCTTCCCAGATGCTCGTGGACCAGGCTAAGGGCATACTCCGGCCGGTTGTTCATACGACCTTCGGCAAGAGCTGTAAACATGACGGTTTCATCGTAGTAGATATTGTCAGCTCGTGTTGTGGTCCTCAAAATGGAATGAAGGTCTTTTAGTCCTTCCTCGATGGTACCACTCAGACTGGACACGATAGACACCAGCCAGCGGTATTGATCAGGAATAGCACCAAAGACCACCTTGAGAGCACCAAAGAGTCGGAGATTGGCTACATCGGACGGATGCAGTTTCTGATTTTTCTTCAGAAGTTTGAAAGCTTTATTGATATCCGAGGCTGCTGCAATGAATTTTCCCTGTTGTAACCGTAAGGCACATTGATGCAGGAGGATCTGTCCCTGAGCCATGAGCGACAGTGGATTCGAATCCGGTACGTTTGCCACCCGGCTAAGTCTGCGGGAAGAGGATTCCAAAAAGGATGGGATTTGACGAAGATCTTCCTGAACAAAGATTCGCAGAAAAGCGCCATAATCTTCCAGATACGGCCAGATCTGATTGTCAGGCTGGGAAATGGCATGCAATCGTACCAGATTCAAACCCTCATCGATTCGTAAAGAAAGGATTAGCGAATAGGCATCCCGGGCTTCTGCCGTCCAGTACATTTGACGTGCAGAGACCAGCAGCGGGAACAGGAGCAACATCCCTGCACAAACAAAACGTTTTATCTGTGCCAGACGAAAGGTTGCCACGTATCAATAGAGGATTTATGCTTCTGAAGGAATACCGGCGATTTCATGGTCAACCAGAATACGTCCGCAATGTTCGCAGGCAATGATTTTTTTCCGTTGGGATACTTCGAGTTGGATTTGAGGGGGGATCTGGTTGAAGCATCCACCACAGGCATCACGCTCGATAGCCACCAGCGCCAGTCCGTTACGGTAATTGTTCCGGATACGGTGATATGCTTTTAAGAGACGCTCCTCGATGACACCTTCAGCCGCTGCTGCATTTTTACGAAGGGCTTTCTCTTCCTTTTCAGTCTTCGCGATGATAGATTTTAGTTCATCTTTTTTGACGTCCAGATTGGCTTTTTTGGCTTTCAGCTTTTCCTTGGCTTCTTTGATCACTGCATTTTTAGCGCCGGCTTTATCATTGATATCACGGGCTTTCTTCTCCGCAAGCTGGATCTCGAGTTTTTGCATTTCAAGCTCTTTCGATAAAGCATCAAATTCACGGTTGTTTTTGACGTCATCCAGTTGCTTGGTGTACTTCTTGATCAAGGCCTCACCCTCTGAGATGCGGGTGGTATATTTCAGACCCTCCTTTTCGATATCCTTGACCGTATCATTCAGGTTTTTAAGGCGGGTTTCAAGCCCGGTCACCTCATCTTCCAGGTCACTGACCTCGATAGGAAGCTCCCCTTTCAGGATTTCGATCTCGTCAATCTTGGAATCAATCTTCTGGAGTTCGAAGAGTTTTCTCAACTTCTCTTCAATACTGATTTCGGTTGCTTTTGCCATAGGTATAGATGAAAATCAGGTAAAGTAATGGACGGGATTGGTGTTGACCTCCGTACAATGGGCCGCAAAAGTAATAAAATTCCCCGAAAGTAGCTCCTGCAGAAGGCGTATGGTAAATTGCTCACTCTCGTAGTGGCCGATGTCACAGACAAGCAGGGAGCCCCCGGCGTCAAAAAACTGATGGTATTTAAAATCAGCCGTAACCAGGGCATCCACTCCGGATGTCCGGGCGTCTTCCAGTAAAAAACTACCGGACCCACCACAAACTGCCACACGCTGTATTGGTTTGTTAATAAGCGAAGTATGCCGTATCACAGGCGTTTTCATCAGGTCGCGCAGGAGGTGGAGAAACTGTCCTTCCGTCACCGGATTTGGAAAATAGCCTACGATGCCTGCCCCGATATCCGGGTTGGGTTGGTTCGCTTTCTGCCGCAATATTCCTTCGATGTCCAACCCAATCGTACGGGCGATACGCTCATTGACGCCATGGGTCAGGGTGTTGTCCAGATTCGTATGAATGGCGTATAAAATAAGATCATTCCGGATGGCATTGGCTACAAGACGTTCAGTCGCTGTAGCGCCGGTGATTTTTTTTAGTCCGTTGAATATAGCCGGATGATGCGAGATAACCATATTACATCCACGGGCAATGGCCTCCTCAAGCACCTCTTCCGTGCAGTCCAGACATACGATGATACCGCTGACCTCCATGTCCGGAGATCCGATCAGCAATCCGCTGTTGTCATATGGCTCTTGCAAAGACAGGGGGGCAATGGACTCCAAAAATTCAATGACCTCTGCGGCGCTGGTCTTCATGTCGGTTGGTTTTTGTTCCGGTGCAATTCCAGAATCCTGCTTTCGAGTTTTGACGTACTGAGTCCTTCTACATACGGGATTACGTCCACCCGCCCGCCCCAGGAACGGACCTCCTCTGCCCCCACAATCGCGTCGGGGGTGTAATCGCCTCCTTTGACCAGAATATCCGGCCGGAGGAGGAGGAGGAGTTCGAGCGGAGTATCCTCGCTAAAGGAAACAACAGCATCAACGCAGGCGAGGGATGCCAGCAGATACATACGGCTGGCAAGTACATTGATGGGGCGGGTTTCCCCTTTGAGTTTACGAACAGAATCATCGTCATTGACCGCCACGATGAGACGGTCGCCCAGTCTTGACGCGGCTTCGAGATATTGGATATGGCCCATGTGTAAAATATCAAAACAACCGTTGGTCAATACGATCTCCTGTCCTGCAGCATGCCATTGGCCGATACGGTGCTGGAGGGCATGCCGGTCCAAAATCTTATTCTGTGCCGGTGGTAGAGTCGATGACATGCCGTTTCGGTTTTTTATTGATGATGGGGAGTACGATGAGTCCTGTAATGCCCAGCAACACACACCCAAAGAGCTGGACCGAAAAATACTGAATGTTGGCAAAAGAGAATGCGTCATCCCCATTGATCCCATAAATGGCCAGTGCGGTTATGACCATCGCATGGAATGTACCCATTCCACCCGGGGATGGAAAAACAATGCCCAGGCCTCCGAATACAAAGGTCATCAAACCGGCCATAGCTCCCAAATGGGTGGTCGGGGGAAAGGATTTGAAACAAAGAAACATCATGAGATAGTACATGAGCCAGATCAACACTGTATCTAACAGCAGGATCCAGGGTTTTTCCACACGACGCAGACTCCGCAATCCATCCCGGAATCCCTCGACGAGGTGATGTATTTTACGATACAAACGCCAGCGCTTGATGACACGCCGAAACCGATATATCCCGATAAGGCCCAGGACCACTATGAGGATGACCAGATACAGCCACCCTTGGCCAAAAACCGAATGACCGATTTTACCTTTAAAAAAAGCAAACAAGACCGACCCTTGCAGCATCAGCGCCAACAAGATGGCAAAGAGGAGACTCAATAAATCTAGTATGCGATCTACCACAATGGTTCCCATTACTTTTTCAGGACTGATCGATTCATAACGGGAAAAGAGCCCGGCTCGCACGACCTCTCCCACACGGGGAAGGCCCATATTGGCAAAGTAACCGACCATGATGGTAAAAAAGGCATTGGACATTCGCCCGCGGACACCAAGCGTTTTGATCAACAGGAGCCATCGGTGCGCTCTGATGACATTACTGAGGAGAAAGGCTATAACTATCGATAGCACCCACCAATAATTGACCGAAGCAAAATCTGATTTCAACTTGTCTAAAAGGCTGCAATCGGCTTCGGGAATTCCTCGTAGGGTGCAATCTGCTATATAAGCAGCATTCTGACTCCGGTATACAAGAAAAAGAATCAATACACCAATTCCCGTAAAGAGAATAAACTGTATAAACTCACGGACTCGCTTAGGAAGGGCCACCAGCTATGACTTGATTTGGTTATGCTCATCCGGAAATACGCTGAACGGCTTAAAAGACTGCGCTTCTTCTGCGGACATCCAGGCATAGGCCATGATGATCAGGATATCCCCAATCTGGACTAACCGGGAAGCTGCTCCGTTAAGGCAGATTTGTCCACTATGCCGCTCGCCCCGGATGACATAGGTCTCGAAGCGTGCCCCATTGTTATTGTTGACGACTTGTACCCGCTCACCCTCCAGTAATCCGGCCGCTTCCATCAGCGCCTCATCGATGGTGATACTCCCTACATAGTTGAGATTGGACTCTGTCACGACTGCACGGTGAATCTTGGACCTAAGGAGTTGTAAAAACATGGGCGACAAAAGTAACGGTTAATTGGGAATTGAGTAGAAGCGGTAATAATCCTGAGACACAAACGGTCCACCGGCCGGAGACCGTTCGGTATAAAACGAAAGCATACTGCCAACTGATTTCACTACCTTTTCACCCGATTCGGCTTCCAAACAAACGTAAAACACGACGATAGAATCAATGTTCATTTTTAAACGGGTACACCATGTACGTCAATGGATTGATCACCAGCGGGAAAAAGGTCTGATCATTGGCTTTGTGCCGACCATGGGAGCGTTGCACCAGGGCCACCTATCCCTGGTCACGGAAAGCAGGGCAAGCTCAGACCTTACTGTAGTATCGATCTTTGTCAATCCGAGACAATTTAATGATAGTGAAGACCTCCGGCAATATCCCAAACCAATAGAAAGCGATCTCAGATTATTATATGAAAGTGGAATCGATATGGTATTCCTGCCGGATGTAGACGATATCTATCCTCCGGGGGACATACATCGTATTGCGTTTGATCCGGGGCCCTCGGCCCTGATCATGGAAGGCCATTTCAGGCCCGGACATTTCGAAGGTATGGCAGAGGTCGTACATCGTCTGCTGGATATCATAACTCCTGACCAGTTGTTCATGGGCCAAAAAGATTTCCAGCAGTTTGCCATCATCCGGAAGTTGATCCGGGATTTACATTTACCTGTCAGATTGATCATGTGCCCTACGATCCGGGAGGAAAACGGGCTGGCGATGAGTTCCCGCAACGCCAGGCTCAGTCCTGAAGCAAGACGCGAAGCTGGACGTATATACACCACTTTGCGGGAGAGTTTAGAGGCAATGGTTCAGGGCATGGATATAAGGCAAGTACGGGAAACAGCGATGGAGGCACTGCGACAGGGGTATTTTGATCCGGATTATGTTGAAATTGTCGATGGTCAGTCCCTCGAACCCCTCTTGCACATAGATCAGGCAGAAGAGATCATAGTTTGCTGCGCTGTAAAAATTGAAGGCGTCAGGCTGATCGACAATATGATCCTGAGCAAAGCAAATGATTCAAACGTCTAAGAGAATGAAGAATATTTATATGGCAGCCTCCAGTCAGCATGTTGGTAAAACCACCTGCACATTAGGGCTGGTCTCGGCGCTGATACGTGAAGGATATAAGGTAGGGTATTGCAAACCCGTAGGTCAGAAATCCCTGGAGGTGGACAGTCTTCGTGTGGATAAGGATACGGTGCTGTTTGCGGATCTCATCGATTTCAAACTGGATCCGCGACTGCACAGTCCGGTGATACTGGGCACAGGCGCCACCACCCGGTTTTTGGAACATCCGGAGGAATTTAACCTTGATGCTGATATTCGTGCCGCCGCTATTGAACTGGACCGGGTACATGATGTCGTCATATTCGAGGGGACCGGCCATCCCGGTGTAGGGAGCATCGTCGGAATGTCCAATGCACGTGTAGCCAAATTGGTCAATGCACCGGTTGTCATGGTGGTCGAAGGAGGTATCGGGAGTACTATCGATATGCTCAATATGAACCTTGCCCTGTTCCGAGAGGAAGGTGTTCCGATCCTCGGTGTGATTGTCAATAAAGTCATCCCGGGTAAAATGGAGCGCGTACGATATTATCTCAACAAGTGGCTGCAGCCCCGGGGTATCGCGTTGCTCGGACTTATACCGTATGAGAAAAGTCTGGCCTACCCGGTCATGCGGACCATAATGGATTCTATCTCCGGGTTGGTGACACATAATCCCGAAAACCTGGACCACAAAGTGGGGGATATTATGGCAGGGTCTCTTCTGGATACCCAGGAACTCAAATCCTTTGAAAACATACTCCTGGTAGCCGCAGTCCGGCAGTTGGAACCCGCTCTGGAGAAAATCAATTCCATCACCAAACTGATGCGAAAAACGAAATCCCCACTTTCCGGAATTGTGCTCACCGGACAGGGCACACCCGATAGCCGTTCAATTGATTACATCGTCAAACACAAGATTCCGATGGTACGCACAGAACTGGATACGTATGGATCGGTGCTACAGATCAGTAAAATAGAGGTCAAGATCAACCAGGATACTCCATGGAAGGTGCGACGGGCAGTAGAATTGGTAGGGGAATATGTGGATTTAGAACTCCTTCAGCGGCAGTTGGGGCTGAAGTAAAAGAAAAACGCCTGAAAAGGAAGTTCTTATCAGGCGTTGAATTTTGATAGCGAAAGAGTCTTACTGCACCAGTACAACCCCAAAAGCCATAAATTTTTTCTGAAGGACGGGCTCGGTAATACCGGCGATTTCATCCGGGCTTTTACCTTCATCCTCAGCATAATGCTTCAGATCCTCCACGGAGGTTATTTCCTTATAGGCCAGGCCTTCCATGATGACTTCTTTGCCAGCCAGATCTTTAGGCATAAAGAAACCATAGTCCTTAAACTGAACGAAGATCTCCTCCTCTGATCCACCGGCAGGATCGACGACATTCATCCAGCAACCTTTGGCTTGACAGACCTCAGTAACTTTAGCTCTGAGAATAGCATGTGTGCTATCTGTCTGCTCAAGACGTGCATTGACCTGTTCAAAACTCATGACGGCATCAGGATTAGTAACACCTGTACCAAATGAAGTTACGGTTGTTTCGGTGTCTTCAGCCGAGGTGGTTGTTCCGCTGTTTTTACAACCGATCCAAAATGCCATTCCTGCGATCAGAACGGCTATACATGATACTCTTTTCATATAAATATTGATTAAAATTAAGGACATAAAGGTACACTTTATCGGCCGATTGAATCACAGATTTATGACAGCAGGTAGTCAAAGGAGGGTCTGAAACTCAGGAGAGGTGGGATAAATGCACTTGAATGATGGGGAAAGTTGGACTTTGTTCGAGTAGACATTTTGCACCGCACATATGAGATTTATGAACATATAAATTATTGATAATCAAAATCTTATCGAAGGACTTGGAGACTATATACGGGAAGTGCCGGCGCGATAGGAGTCTGGTGCGGGCGGAGACAAAATAAAAAAGCCGGAGACCTGCTGTTTCCAGTACATTATGATTATCTTTGCCGCCCGTTTTTGACATTATTTTATTTACACGCGCTTGCAGCCCTCGGGAGTGTGCAGGCTACAAATCCAGGCAAATGCCATGCGGCACTACGAATTGACATTCATTGTCGATCCGGTATTGTCCAACGAAGAGATTCAATCTATTCGGAAGACGTATGAGGATCAGATCAAGAAACAAGGAGCTACTATCGTCTTTGTCGACGATACGGGATTAAAGCAACTGGCATATCCCATCAACAAGCGTAACTCCGGGGTGTATTTTACCATCGAGTTTATAGCGGAAAACGGTGCAGCAATTGCACCGGTAGAACTTGCCCTTCGCCGGGATGAGCGTATCATGCGTTTTCTGACGATTGCACTTGACAAGTTTGGCGTCAAGTATAATGAAGACAAGCGCAATGGCCTCATTAAGAAGATCCACCGGCTGAAGAAAAAACCAGCCAAACCTGCCGATGTGGCGCCGGAACCGGTGGCCAAGGTCGTCGAGGTCGTCGAGATTCCGGCGGAGGTCATCGAAGAAGAGGAATAAACTCCAGTTCACCACATTCATTCAACAGTCATAAAACCATTATATCATGGCTACACAGGAAGATATCAAGTTTCTCAGCAATCCCAATATCGGAAAGCAACGCAAGAAATATTGCCGGTTTAAAAAATTCGGCATCCGTCATATCGACTATAAGGATCCTGATTTTCTGGCCCAGTTCCTCAATGAGCAGGGAAAGATTCTGCCACGTCGTATTACCGGCAATTCACTGAAGTATCAGCGCAAGGTATCCGAGGCTATTAAACGGGCCCGTCACCTGGCACTACTGCCTTTCGTGACAGACCTCTTAAAATAATTCTTCATTTTCAGACACATACATCATGGATATAATATTGCTGAAAGATATCGATACACTGGGGGAGCGGCATGAACTGGTGAGCGTCAAGCCCGGATATGCACGCAATTTTCTCATACCCGCCAAACTAGCTCTTGTGGCCAATGCCACGAACCGGGCCAAACTCGAAAAACTTCGTACGGACGAAGCCTCTCACGAAGCGGATCGTATCGCTGAGTATAGAACTATTGCAGCCAAACTCGAAGGAAAGGTATTGCGTATCGGTGCAAAAGCCGGTACCAGTGGCAAAATCTTTGGGAGCGTGACCAATGTGCAACTGATGCAGGCCCTTAAAGATCAAATGGAGATCGAAGTCATCCGCAAGAAAATAGAGATGCAGGACGAGGTCAAGACACTAGGCGCCTATACCGCCACCATCAACTTCCATCCTGAAGTCCATGCTACTGTTCATTTTGAAGTGGTAGAAGAATAGAACCAACCTGATTTCCTGGTGATGAACCTGGAAAGAACTTATACTTATAGGGATCTTCGGGCTGCCGTGATCCCCTTTTTTATATACCCATGGACCAGGTTATCCGGTAAAACCCTGAGAGGGGAAACACCCCTTTTTAGCAAATGCCAAATTTTGGCTTGTTTGGAACGTTAGAAACCCGTACTTTCATAACCGGAAACCGAAAAGGAAGTATACGGTCAGTTGTATAAGGATATTTCAAACAACAATAACTACCCCTTTTGCATCAGTTTTCGCCAGGGTCCCCTCTCCCTTATTTAAGTGTAATAGTATCTTTCAAGACCCTCACCCTTTGAGCGGTTTGTCACAATTAAAAACATCTAACCATATGAGACTTAAACTAAAATCCATTTTTACAGGCCTTCTTTTCGGGGCCGGAACTCTTTTCTTCCTGGGGTGTACCACAGATCAGGATATCGTCTCTCAGGATGATGTATCTCTGGAAGGTCGTTCTATTTTTACCAACCTCGCTCAGGCTACCAATCTGATTGGATTGACCCCGACTAACGAACTGGTATTTTTAAAATCAGGGCCTCCGGCAAAGGAAACCGGCATGGTGCCGATTTCAGGACTTCGGGACGGAGAGTTTATGTTGGCCATAGATCGTCAGCCTACATCAGGTCTGCAGGGTGGGCTGCTGTATGGTGTGTCCAGTATGAGCCGACTATATACCATTGACCTTCTCACAGGTATTGCTAACCCAATGCCGGTTGATACATTCCGACCTGAGATATCAGGCCAGTTGATTGGCTTTGATTACAACATTGTGGATGCCACCCTCCGTCTGGTGACGGATCAGGGACAAAATCTCCGGCTCAGCCCATTGACTGGCGAAGTGCTGAGCGTAGAACAGCAATTTCCTGACACTGAATTTAATTTCAACAGTATAGCTTATGCGGCAAAGCCAGGCTCTACTTCTTCCACCCTCTATTATATCGATCTGCTCAATCAGGGCCTGTATAAGGATTCTCCTCTTGCGCCAAATCGGCCTCAGCTGGTGGGCCAGATGGGCTTTATATTTGAAGGGGAAGGGGGCTTCGAGATCGTCGGCACCAGTCTCGGGTTTACGGTGCAGTATGGCAATAGCCTCCTCGATATGGCATCGGGCAGTAATGGATTTGACGATACGCGGGAATTGGCACACCGGCTGCTGCTGATCAACCTCAATAATGGACGCGCTACTTCGTATGGACGTACACGTCCCCTGATCGGATTGGCACTCAGATAGCAATTCTATTGGGAATGTGAAGTCGACATCGTCTCCATTTCCGGCACACCAAAAAGACGCTGTTGAAGTAATTTCAACAGCGTCTTTTTTTTGTGCGCCCGGCAGGGCGCAGACACTTGATGGTGAAAGTCCATTATGAGCCCGGTAAGGGGAATCATTAGTTGAACGGCAAGTTCATTGTTGTGAAGCAATGGATGAAGGAAGCCGGAGACAAAGCACTGGTCTGACG
>JBGTGP010000037.1:0-45751 GCA_041746735.1 Saprospiraceae bacterium | reverse complement strand
AACTTGTTTCGTTACAAAATGAATTGAGGCGTCACCATCTATCATTTACGTCCATGAACCGCCGTGATACGTGAACCGTACGTCCGGTGGTGTGAGAGGGATAAGGTAAAAGGACTTCTTTTACCTTACCCTACTCAATATGTCTATCGGAGATGAAGGACAGGATGGGAGCCTGTCTGGTCGAAACGACTGACAGAGCAAACCGGATGGAAGTCCCTGGACGATATAGAGTTGGTCGGTCGGATAAGATTGCTTTGCTAAGCCCCGAATCATGGAAAGCGCCCCCGCTGCTGCCATTTCATAAATTTATCCGGGCACAACGGCTCTGATATAGCAAGAGAAAAAAATTACCTGACCAATCAGGGCATATTAGATTAAAAAACCAGGAAACTATCTCTTGAGTGTATTTTGATATTTTCCAATACAGGATGCTCAGTAAAGAGCACAGGAACTTCTCTCTTCAAAGTCAAGCTTGCTCTAAACGTCACAATGCTGTTGGCAAGGTCAAACTCGTCGATTATAAAATAATCTGATGGCGTTCTGTAATATGAAAACTTCCCTGCCGGAAGATGGTGGTCAGCCGCCTGCAGGCGTTTCGCCTGAACATTAGCCATGAGTTGAATTTTTATATCCTGTTATCGCGTACTCCATGACCGCTTCAGGGTAGAACAATGTAAGACCTATCACATTGATAATTTTATTTGTATTGATGTTCTGC
The DNA here is from genome assembly GCA_041746735.1 of Saprospiraceae bacterium. Lineage (GTDB taxonomy): Bacteria > Bacteroidota > Bacteroidia > Chitinophagales > Saprospiraceae > Opimibacter. Next base: position 45,033 of record JBGTGP010000037.1, on the reverse strand, counting down.
CCAAATTTTAAAATCAATCTTGGTTTATTATCATGTGTGAGAGAAAAAAGGGAGCTGTTATTATAATCTTGTTGGATGCCATTAATATATAAAAAATTAGTTCCAACCGCAATATCATTTTGAAAGATGATATCAGACTGCGCATCCCAGCTGGTAAAGTATAATAGCTGATGCGCAATAAAGCAATATATTCTTTAGCCTCATAAGACACTAAATCTTAACAGACTTAAAGTGAACAGATTCGCCATTGTACGACAATAATAAATGTACTTTTAGGGCCTAATGTCAAATCCACGCCATGAGTCAGTCACAGGCATTTGAGGTCCTCGGTGGTCGCCGGCTCTCGGGTGACCTTCATCCCCAGGGTGCAAAGAATGAAGCGCTTCAGATCGTCAGTGCGGTATTGTTGACCGATCAGCCGGTGGAGATCTCCAATATCCCGGACATCATCGATATCCGGATGCTGATCGAATTGCTGCGTGGCTTGCGGGTAAAAGTAGAAACCCTGGGTCCCGGACATTTTCGGTTTCAGGCGGATGATATCGACCTTGATCATCTGGCTTCTGCTGATTTTCAGCGAAACAGCCGAAAGATTCGTGGCAGTGTTATGTTGATCGGACCGCTACTGGCCAGATTTGGTAAAGCCTACCTCCCAAAACCAGGAGGGGACAAGATCGGACGGCGGAGACTGGACACACACTTTCTGGGCTTTGCGGACCTGGGTGCCGAATTTGTATATGATGAAAGCGAGGATCAATACTCCGTGCAGGCTCCAAAAGGACTTCATGGCAAGTATATCCTGATGGATGAAATCTCCGTCACGGGGACGGCCAATGTCCTGATGGCAGCCGTATTAGCAGAGGGCATTACGACGATTTACAATGCTGCCTGCGAACCCTATCTCCAGCAATTGTGCCGTCTGCTGATGGCGATGGGGGCTAAGATTGAAGGTACAGGCTCTAACCTGCTCCGAATTGAAGGCGTATCCCGGCTGAAAGGTGCTCAACATCGCATCCTGCCGGATATGATCGAGATCGGTTCTTTTATTGGACTGGCAGCAATGACCCAATCACATATCCGCATCCGTGATTGCCAGGTGCAGGAACTGGGTCTGATCCCACGCATTTTCGAGCGGCTGGGCGTGCAGATGGAGATCAGCGGGGATGATATCATTGTTCCGGAACAGGAGTTGTATGAGATTCAGACATTTATTGACGGATCGATCATGACGGTCTACGATGCACCCTGGCCTGGTTTTACACCGGATCTGATGAGTATCGTTCTGGTGGTGGCGACGCAAGCCAGGGGCAGTGTCCTGATCCACCAAAAGATGTTTGAAAGCCGGCTTTTCTTCGTCGACAAGTTGATTGATATGGGGGCCCGTATTATCCTGTGTGATCCACATCGTGCTACTGTGATTGGGCTGGAACGCAAGTTTATGCTTCGGGCTATCGAAATGAGTTCACCCGATATTCGGGCCGGTGTTGCGCTCCTCATTGCAGCCATGTCTGCGCAGGGAAAATCGCTGATTCACAACATTCATCAGATCGACCGGGGCTACCAGAATATTGACGGACGACTCAATGCCATAGGAGCGGAAATTCGACGCATAGATGTGTAAGCACACGTCAAGCTTCGCCCCCTGACGCCTACTTATTTCTTCCGATCTACAACAAACGAGATAAGATCCTTCATGGATGTTGTCGCAGTGGAAGCCGGTATTTCATTGACCAGCGACATCGCTTTTTGGACATACTCCTCCATGACCTGCTGGGCATACCGGATCCCGCCACTTTGATGGACCTGCCGGATTAAATCCTGAATCCGGGTTTTGTCTTTGTTGTATTTCTCAACGGTGCGGATCAACTCTTTGCGACGTGCTGGACTTACATGTTGTAGTGTGTAGATCAGGGGCAGGGTCATTTTCTTTTCCTGTATATCAATAGCCCGCGGTTTGCCCACATCAGCATCTCCATAGTCAAAGAGATCATCCTTGATCTGAAAGGCAATGCCAATCGTTTCACCAAATTGGTAAAACTTTTCAATCAGCAATTTATCCTGTGTGACGGAAGCGGCACCTGCTGCGCAAGAGGCAGCGATCAGAGATGCTGTTTTTTTGCGAATGATATCAAAGTAGATTTCTTCGGTGATATCCAGTTTTCGGGCTTTTTCAATCTGTAGCAACTCACCTTCGCTCATATCCCGGACAGCACGTGACATGATCTGAAGGATATCATAGGCCCCTTGGTCCAACGCCACCAGGAGTCCTCTGGACAACAGGTAATCTCCGACCAGTACGGCAATTTTGTTTTTCCATAGGGCATTTATACTGAACATGCCCCGGCGTTGATGCGCATCATCCACAACGTCATCATGCACCAGTGTGGCTGTGTGAAGCAACTCGACCAGAGAAGCGGCCGTATAGGATTTGGGTGTGATGTCGCCGACCATACGTGCGGACAACAGAACGAATATAGGTCGCATCTGTTTGCCCTTTCGATGGACGATATAGTGCATGATTTTGTCCAATAAGGCTACACGGCTCCGCACGGAATCCCGGAAGTGCTGTTCAAACGCCTCCAGTTCTTTCGCTATCGGCGCTTTGATGCTGACAAGATCCCGGGTCATATAGTCGGATTATGCTCGTACATACAACCTAATGATGAAGAGTAGTTTTATCGAAGAGTCCATTCCGGCGTGCATTCCGTTCCACCCAAATCACGATTCCGATACAAAGGAAGAAAATGGCTCCCAACTTGTCGGTTTCTACGGTATCATTCAGCGTCAGAATAAACAGATTGCAGCACAAAGAGATCAGGCCGGCCATCAGCAGATTCCGGAGCACGCCACTTTGTAGCTTATAATAAAGACGTTCGCCCCATATTAATACTAAGATCACCAGGCTCAGAAAGATCACCAGGCCCGGAATGCCTTGTTCGACCGCGACCATCAGGTAGTAATTGTGCATCCCGGATTGCTCCGGATTGTCACTGACATAAGTGGTAAAATGCCGGTCCACAAAGGAATGATATACAGAGTAAAACGAGGCTGGTCCAAAACCTGTCCAGGGTCTGTCGAGAAGCATATAATAACCCGCGACCCACCTGTAAAATCGTTCGACCGTCGAGATATCCTCCATCCGGTAGGTGGCGGAGACCAAATCATCAAATTTCTTTTGGGTAATGACACTTTCATAGTTGGGGGAATAACTGATATAGTGATTGTCATACGCCAGCCACCCCACCACCAACAGCACGACGGCCAATACCAGCGGGACTATCACCCGCATCCAGCGCAACCGGATGAGAAAATACACCACGCCTGCCAGCGGGATGCACAACCAGGCGGCTCGGGTATAAGAAAAGTAAATCCCGGTCACCACGATGGCGATACACGCGAAAAGAGCATATTTTTTCCATCCGGCCCCCACCCATGTACTGATCCACCAGGTAAAGGGGAGAAAAACCCCAAGACTGCAGGCATAGTCCACATGATTGCGATAAATAGGGATGACGGCATTGTTGATGGTGGAAAAAGTAAACCCATACTGACTATGCCGGATCAGGATAATGATCACCGTCAAAACCAACGGAACCAGAAACACCACACTCCATGTTTTGAAATCACGGAGATGCCGGAAGATCACCAGTGGAACCACAACAAAGCAGACGAGGTACCAGGTTTTAGCCAGGGTATACTTGATGGAGATCAGCGGGACAGTAGAGATCGCAGACATCAGGACGATCCAGAAAAAATGAATCACCAGGATCACCATCAATGGATGAAAAAGAAAGGAGAAATCAAGTTGCCGTCCTTGCAGAAATATATATACCGGGAATAAAATGAACGTCAGCCACATCAGGGGCTCAGCCGGGAAGTCCGTTGAAAGGCCTCCAGGCAAGTCTACTTCGACAGCAAACGGAATAGTAGCCCAAATAGCCAAATACAGGATACTGAAATCCCGGATACCCCAGGCGATGGCGGCAAGGCCGGCCGGAATACCCAGTAAGAGCAAATGTCCAGTCATCAAATAGGCCGCAACGGAAATGGCCAGTATGAGCGCAAATACAACAAAGAGAAAGCCTCTTTGCCTGAATTGGTTATATACCCTGGACGCCAAAATGGACATAGGGTCAAAGATAGAGGAAGGTGGATAAACCCGTGAGGAGAGATATAGCCGGGTCTTTTCGGATCACGGCCGTCAGAAAACTCTATTTTTACGGCCTTGAATCAATCTGAGGACCGTGCTCGAATTCTTTAAAAAGAATCATCTGTTCAATAGCCTGCTGTTGTTACCCTATGCACTGGTCATCCGTATAGTGGTCATCATCTTTCATGATGCCCGAATCCCGGGAGAGATCTTTGGCGTCTGGGGGGCAGATTTCATCCCTGTTCTACAGGGCCTGGGCGTTGGAGAGTTCCTGCTTTCCACGGTGCTGGTGTTCGTTCAGGCCGTAGTCATGAATCGCCTGTTTATCCGGCAAAGTATGCTGGGAGAAATCAACCTGCTGCCTGGATTGTGCTATATCCTGCTGACCTCCATGCATCCTTCCTTCATTGGTATTTCCTCGGTTTTACTTGCCAATACCACCATTTTGATCTCTTTTGCCTACCTCTTTGATGTTTTAAAGAAGGAGAATCAAGAAGAAACCCGTTTTATGGCCGGTTGGTGGTTGGCGGTGTCAGCATTATTGTATACCCCTTATTTGGTGCTCATTCTATTTGGGTTGATCTCCATGAGCATGCTGAAAAATTTAAAGGTCAAGGATGTATTTCAGTTTCTGACCGGCTTTGCCAGTCCGTTTCTGATCGGTTGGATGATCCGGGTGATTTGTTCGGACAGCATGAATCCCGGAATCTTCGAAATGTTTGCCAGCCTTGGACTGCCACACTTTAGTGCCTTATACAGTATTGCGGATATCATAACCTTGTCGGTGACCGGGCTCCTTTTACTGATCAGTCTACTGGGATATACCCAGATTATTGCCCGGAAGAATATCCATGCACAGAAAAAGATCGACATTTTGTATGCCCTATTGTTCTTCTCGCTGATGATGTCTTTCTTCCCGCGGACCATCTCCGTTCAGTTCCTTATGGTGCTGATGATACCCCTGGCACTCTTTATGGCCATTCTGATCCGGATGATCCGTCACCCGGCCATAGCCGAATCCATTCACTTCATACTCTTTGTCGCCGCGTTGCTGACCCAGGTTTTATTCCTGGTATAAAGTCTTTATGGTATATTAACGGAGAGGGAGTATTCGTTTTAGACACAAAACAGCAACTCCTGGTTCATTCATCCAAAACGCTTTGTTCCGGTAACACCTTTACATGAGTCAGATCACCTGGACCTATATCGACGACTACGGTTCCCTGCATAAGATCGGTCTTTTTCACGGAGATACGACCGGACACCTACTCGTCTATTGCAATACCCGAATTGTGGTCATTGATTTTAGTGTGCAAGACAGCAAGAACTACTCATTTTTGATCAATGAGGAGCTTTGTGACATTTCCGTAGAAGAAAAGGCAGGAAAATTTTCCTATGGATTTACCATCGATCAGATCACGGATACCCCACGCAACCGGGGCCGGCACAAGATGATTCGGCAGCAGATCCGACAAAGTCTGATCCTCGGCTTTATTTTTATCCTGATCGTGGTCATCGCGTTTTTTCTCCTAATGGGACATATTCACTAAATTTGCCGCCCCCATGGTGGAACGTCTGGATACTCATATCGAATCGCTCATTTTCGTCGCCCAACAGCCTGTCCGGCGCGAGGAAATCCGATATAATCTGGAGAATGCCCTCCAGATCAAACTTGAAGAAGATGACCTCGAACAGGCCCTGCAACGTCTTATCCTTCGATATCACGATGAGCAGTTTGCCATCGAGATCGTAGAAGTGGCGGATGGGTTCCAATTTGTCACCAAAGGAGCCTACCATCATATAGCCGGTCATTACCTCCGGCAGCTGACAAAACGCCGCCTGTCCCGGGTAGCGCTGGAGACCCTCGCTATTATCGCCTACCGTCAACCCGTCTCCCGGACCGAGATTGAACAGATCCGGGGCGTCAATGCCGATTATGCCATTGACAAACTGCTCGAAAAAGAACTGATTGAGATCGCCGGCCGTTCGACAGGTCCGGGCAAACCCCTCCTGTACCGGACAAGCCCCAAGTTTATGGATTACTTTGGCCTTAGGTCAATGGAGGACATGCCCCAATTGAAAGAGTTCCAAATGCCGGCTGATATGTTGGGTGAACCTTCTTCTCTGGAAGAGGTTGTTTCCTACGAGCCCGAGCTGCAAGATAACGGTGAAGTGCCGGAACAGCCAGATGGCGACGAATCGCAATAATTTTTCTTCTCTATGTCTGATGCCCTGATCAATAAAGTTGCAGCCAGTGGCCTGATCACCCTTAAGCCGGAGGAATGGCTGCCCGATGGACTGCCAGTGCCCTTTGATCTAAAGGATTACCTTTTTCAGGGCCTTATACTTCGGGAGAAGGACTTCCGGGATCAAATGAATTTACATGGCTGGCCGGACTATACAGATAAAGTAGTGTGCCTGTTTTGTTCCGCGGATGCGATCATTCCCAGTTGGGCCTATATGCTGGTGACATCCAGGGCATCATCGTATGCAAAGGAAGTATTCTATGGATCACCTGATCAATGGGTGACCTCGAAAGTCATGCAGCATATAGCGTCGATGGATATTGCACCCTACATCGATCAGCGGGTTATCATCAAAGGATGCAGTGATCGCTTTGCCATTGGGCCTGAGATCTATGTCGCCTTGACCGCTAGACTTAGCCCTGTTGTGAAATCACTCATGTTTGGCGAACCTTGCTCCACCGTTCCGGTCTACAAACGCCCAAAGGGAGATTGATTAATCCGTACCTTCATCCTGTGTATACTGCCGCATCGATTGCAGCTCTTTTTCCGGATGGGACCCACCTGCTTCCGTATCCTGGAGCCCGCATTCATCATGTGTGTATTGATAGTCGGAAAGCAGCCTGGCAACCCGAGGCTATTTTTATTGCCTTGCAGGGGGCGAGAACAGACGGTCACCATTATCTGGGGGATGCCTGGCAACAGGGCGTTCGGAATTTTCTGATCCAGGACCAGGTGCCAGCAGACGCACTTCCGGAGGCCAACTATATCAAAGTGCCCGATGTGTTGCGCGCTTTTCACCTGATGGCTGAGGCGCACAGAAAGCAGTATACGGGTAAAGTGATTGCTATCACTGGTAGCAATGGCAAAACCTGGGTCAAGGAATGGTTATATATGCTTCTGAAGAGTACGTTGGAGGTATACAGAAGCCCGGGAAGCTATAACAGCCAGATAGGTGTTCCGCTTTCTGTCTGGAATATTCCTGCCCGATCGACTTTGGCTATCATCGAAGCGGGTATTTCCAGTACGGATGAAATGGAAAAGCTCAGCAAAATCATCAGACCGGATATCGTGGTGTTTACCCATCTTGGTGATGCGCACAACGAAGGATTTGATGAGAACATGCTGATCAAACTACAGGAAAAACTAAAATTGTGTCAGGATGCTACTTCCATCGTATTCCCGCACGATGAAATACTTGTACGGGAGACCATTCATCATCTATTTTCGGACAAGGTCCTTTACTCCTGGAGTCAACATCAGGATCAGGGTTCTGTCTGGGCTGCGGTAGTCCGTGAACAAGAGTCAAGCTTAATTCACGTCAAGACAACCCATCAAAACTATCAGTACCGGATTCCATTTGTTGGATCAGTTCCGGTAAATAATAGTTTGACCTGCCTGACTGCATTACGGGCTCTGGGTCTCCCTATATCAGACCTGATAAAGGGATTTGAAGACTTACAGCCCATTGATATGCGGCTGAAAGCAGAAGATGGTATTCAGGGATGTGTTTTGATCAATGACAGTTACAGCCTTGATCTGGATTCGCTCCGGTTTGCATTGGAAAGCCTTGATATTGCTGGGTTGACGCAGCGCAAGACCCTTATACTTTCAGACCATGCAGATGGCCGGCAGCAGGTATATCAGGACCTGGCACAGATGATTGCCGGTGCCGGGATCGATCGGTTGGTTTGTATTGGCCGGGAGATTGGTATGTTGTCCGGCATGCTGCCACCTCAAATTAAAACATCCACATATACAGATGTAGATGAGTTTTTCAGGCAGGGAGGCCTGGCGGATTGCCATCATGAAGTGATCCTCCTGAAAGGTGCCAGACGCTTTGGTTTTGAACGCATAGCGAGAAGGCTTCGCCTCCGCTCACACAGCGCTGTGCTGGAAGTGGATTTTGCTGCCCTCGATCACAACCTCCGATATTTTTATGCCCAGCTCCGGCCCGGGGTAAAGAAAATTGCCGTCGTCAAGGCCAACGCCTATGGGGCAGGCAGTATGGAGGTATGTCGCTTCCTGTCCTGGCAAAATGTGGATATGCTCGCGGTAGCCCTTATTGATGAAGGCATTGAATTGCGTGATGCCGGTATCACAGTGCCGGTCATCGTACTCAACCCGGATCCGGAAAGCATGGACCTCATCCTCAAACACAATCTGGAACCCGAAATATACAACCGGTATATTCTACAGCAGCTAGTCGACCAGTGTAGCTTTCATGAAGAGATGGCCGTTATTCATATTAAGCTGGATACCGGAACACACCGTCTGGGATTTGGCCCTGATGATTTGGAAGAGTTAATCCAAATCCTCAGAGACCAGCAGCATCTGATCCGGATTGGTAGTGTTTTTACTCACTTTTCGGGAAGCGATGATCCCCGATGGGATGATTTTACGCACGAGCAGGCCCAGCGTTTTGATGCAATGTACCAGACGATCACAGCGGGGATGGGATACACACCGCCAAGACACGTGCTGAGCACTACCGGCATACTTCGCTTTCCGGAATATCAGTATGAAGCGGTCCGTATGGGGATCGGGCTGTATGGGGTTGGCATCACCGGACATCCACAACTCATACCGGTTCATACACTGAAAGCGCGAATACTCCATATTCAAACTATCCACCCCGGCGAGACGGTAAGCTATGCCCGGAGCTACACGGCAGAGACCACCAGGAAGATTGCAACAGTTAACCTGGGATACGCAGATGGCTTGCCACGTTCCGCTGGTGATGTTGGGTATACTTTTTTGTTACATGGCAGGTGTGCACCGATCACAGGCCGGGTGTGTATGGATATGACTATGATGGATATATCAGATATACCAGAAGCCGCTATTGGGGATGAGGTCATTGTTTTTGGTAAAAATCACCCTATTGAAGATCTGGCCCGCTTATGTGGTACTATTCCGTATGAAATTATGACCCACCTTCATTCGAGGATACGAAAAATTTACGAGCACGGCTAGATAGGTCAGAAGCAGTGTACTGATCACATGACGCGTGGCACATGATGCGTAGATCCAAGATGGCCCTGATGAGCTACATCTGTTAACCTTTTGTTACTGTGGCGGTTAGGATAGATTTTTTTGCTAACATCGCACCGGTAAAGCTGTTTAGGCTGAATATGGTTATTTTTGCGCCCTTGATTGAGCTTACTGATTCAACCCGATTATCTATGCGATTTCCAATTTGTATTGTACTGGCAATATTGTTTGTAGCCGGAACCCTTTTCAGTCAGACCGGGGATCCGGTCCTTTTTACCGTTGATGGTCAACCGGTGACCGCGAATGAGTTTTCACAGATCTACAGTAAAAACAACCGGGAGGATGCTGATTTTTCTGAAGCCAGCCTCAGAGAGTACCTGGATCTGTATACCAAGTTCAAACTGAAAGTACGGGAAGCTTTTGCCATGGGGCTGGATACCGTACCCCAATTGCAGAGCGAACTCAACGGCTATCGCAAGCAATTGGCGGAGTCGTATCTCACGGATAAAGAAATTACCGACCGGTTAGTCAGGGAAGCTTACGAGCGTATGCAGGAAGATATTCAGCTGGCCCATATTTTTACCCGAAGCAATCCAAATGTTCCTACTGACACTTTAATCGCTTTTGAGCAGATTCGGAAGATATATAAGCGTCTGCAGGACGGAGAGAACTGGGATGATCTGGCCCGAACAACTTCAGAGGACAATCCTACCAAAGAGAACGGAGGCGATCTGGGATATATCACTGCGCTTTTACCCAATGGTTTTTATGCGTTCGAAACTGCAGCCTATGAGACCACAAAGGGACAATATTCAGCTCCTGTTCGCTCCAACATCGGTTACCATATCATCAAAGTTCTGGATCGCAGGCCTGCCAGAGGGGAAATGGATGTCGCGCATATACTCCTTCGCGTTGACCCGGAAGGCAAAAATGAAGCTGAGGTCAAATCCCGAATAGATGACATCTATCAAAAACTGGTAAGTGGAACCCGATTTGAAGAGATGGCCCGGACTCATTCAGAAGACAAACCTACTGGTGAGCGTGGAGGAACAATCGGCCCAATGTCCATCAACCAGTTTGAAAAAGCTTTTGAAGATGCCGCCTTCGGCCTGGCCAATGATGGAGATTACTCCAAACCGGTTAGGACCCGTCTGGGGTGGCATATCATCAAACGTACCCGCAAACGTCCCTTACTGACATTTGATCAGGCGAAACGCAAGATCGAATCCCAGATAGGACGTGATGAGCGCATTACGGCAGCTCGACAGTCAATGGTCAACCGGATCAAGAAGGATGCGGGATACCGGATGGATGAGAATGTTTATCTCCACTTTGTCAATAAAGCAGGCGAGGATCTCCAGACTTACCGTTGGCAGATCCCGGAAGTCGTTCCTGCGACCCTTATGACGCTGGGTGATGATACCTACAGCAATATTGATTTTGGACATTATATCCGCAATAATGCCCGAACCCGAATGAGCCTGCCAAAAGGCACACCCAGTCGAGAAATTCTGGACAAAGTATTTGCCGAATTTGTAAACGAAAAGGCACTGTATTTTGAAGAGAAAAACCTGTCAGCCAAGTATCCCGAATTCAAATCCCTTATGCGGGAATATGAAGAAGGTATCCTGTTGTTCGAAGCCACCAAGATTAATGTTTGGGACCGGGCCAGTAAAGACACGGCAGGTCTCAAACAATTTCACATGGCCAATCGGAACAAGTATATGTGGGACGAACGCATTGAAGTGGCCACTGTCGTGGTGGATTCTGCATCGATAAGCAAAATGTCGACCATCAAGAAATGGGCTGCAAAAAATACTGTAGCTCAGGTCGCATCTAAAGCCGTAAAGAAGAAAATAGGTCTGCAGGTGAGCCGCAGAGTATACCAGAAAGAAGATACTCTGCCACTTGGTTTGGCATGGGCGACAGGGCAGAAAGCCGACCTTCCGGATGGAAGAGGATATGTCAGCGTGGAACGCATTATTCCGACCACTCCCAAATCTCTGGATGAAGCACGCGGATATGTAATAGCCGATTATCAGGATCAGTTGGAAAAAGAATGGGTCGCTTCCCTCCAATCCCGATACCCTGTCAGGATCAATGATGAAGTTCTGAAATCGCTGATCCGGAAATAATCTATTCTGTTACAGGATGCGGAAAGATCAACTGGTATGGGCGTGCTTCTACTGCACAGCCATTCTATTGCTAGCTGCCGCATGCGGAAGATTGACAACTGACAAAGATGGGATACCTGCCACACCGCTTCTGGCCCAGGTTTTTAATTATACCCTGTATTATGATGATATCGATGAACTCCTTCAGGGCTTTTCGACACCACAGGATAGTCTCCAGCAGGTCCGAAGTATAACAGAACACTGGGTAAGAGACAGATTGCTCCTCGTGGAAGCAGAGAAAAAATTTCCCAAAGATGTCAATCTCAATAAGCTTCTCGAAGATTACCGGCAGTCGCTCCTCCGACATTTTTTTGAACAACAGACCATTGCCGAGCATCTGGATACGACCATTACGGAGCAAAATCTGCAGGATTATTACGCCAACAACCGCGAGCAGCACAAACTGGAATCCGGGATTATCCGCGGTTATTTTTTTAAAATTGCCAAACCCCTCAACCGTAATGACAAGATTCTGCAATGGTGGAGGACTTTTCCGGATCAACATCTTGATGATGTGCTTCGCTATATGAACCGACAGGCACTCAATAACTGGGCGGATACCTCCCAATGGCATGAAATGCAATTGGTCATCCAGCTCTTTCCTCTACATACACTTTCTCCTCAGACCATTCGTTCTAAACGCAGCGTGGTCAGGGAGGACCGTGACTATATCTATCTCCTGTATCCGCTGGAGGTATATTACGAGCAGGATATTGCCCCGCTCTCCCATATTCGGGAACAGGCGGCCAGATTTATACTCCATCAACGTGAACTCGAAATACTCGAGCGCATCAAGAAGGAGATTTATGACCGGGATATTCAGGATACCCGGGTTAAAATCTATACAGAATGAAATTCTACAGTATTTGCACGCTGGTCCTTGGCATGTGGTGGACTATATCCACCCACATGGTCGCACAGGACACCCTCATCCTGGATAAAATCGTAGCTAAAGTTGGCGGTGAGGTGATCTTCCATTCGGATGTGGAGGAGCAAATGGCTATGATGCGGGAGCGTAAAGGCACACCAGGGCTGGATGAGCAATGCCTGATCCTGGAAAGTCTGATGGCGCAGGCTATGCTGGTGCATTATGCCCGGATCGACAGTGTGGAAGTTACGGATGACCAGGTCAACTCCGAAATAGATGCCAGGATGAATCAGATTCTGGCGTATATGAACAATGATCGTAAGCTGTTTCAGGAGGTGTATGGACAAACGGTCAGTGAGATGAGGGAGCAGGTCAAGGAAGACATGTTCCGAAAATTGTTGGGAGACCGTATGCAAGCCCAGATCATGAATAGTGTGCAGGTAACGCCGGCGGAAGTGATGGATTTTTTTAATAATATACCCACCGATAGCCTACCGTACTTTAATGCGGAGGTCGAACTGGCCGAGATTATCTCTTCTCCTCAGATCAATGCAGAAGAGCGGTTGAAAGCGCTGGACAAAATTGGTAAAGTGAAGGAACAACTCCGGGCAGGTGAAGATTTTGCGACACTGGCCCGAAAAGTATCTGATGATGGGAGTGCGCGTGAAGGTGGTGACCTTGGCTGGACCAATCGTGGAAGTTTTGTTCCTGAGTTTGAAGCCGCTGCATTCCAACTGGAAGATGAGGAAATATCGGATATCGTCGAGACCGATTTTGGCTATCATATTATCCAGATGTTACAGCGCCGAGGCAATTCTATTCATACCCGGCACATCCTCGTTCGCCCGCAAATCACGCTGGCGGACCGGCAAAAGACCATCAACAAGTTGGATTCCATTCGGACATTGGTCATGGCGGACTCGATGAGTTTTGCCCAGGCCGTACTCAGATTTGGAGACAAGCGGGTGCAGAGTTACAGCAATAATGGCCGGATGATCAATCCTAAAACAGCGAATACGTTTTTTGAAACAGCAGATGTAGATCCGGATATCTTTTTTAGTATCGACACTATCAATGTGGGGCAGATCACACCTCCACTGGAGTACCGGTCGCCACTTGGGGACTATGTATACAAGATTGTACAATTACAAGGTCGTACAGCACCGCACCGGGCTAATTTACGACAGGATTATAGCCGGATCCAGGATGCCGCCCGGGAAAGTAAACGTAATGCAGCGTTTAGTGATTGGATTGACAAGCGAATACGGGACACCTACATCATGATTGATCCCCAATACCGGGATTGTCCGACCATCGAGCGGTGGGAAGCGCAGTGGATGGAATACCGATAGTCAGATTCTTACCGGCAAATACCATTTTACAATGTGCTGGACCCCGCCTTTTTTCGCATCTTCTGTAACATAGGTCTGGTCTAAAATTCAGTTGATAGGGCACGGTGGTCAACCCGAAGGTCATGCAGATAGGGGCCTTTTCTATTTAAAGCAGGATAGGAGGCAGGACCAATGCGGCCACGGCTGGTAATATCAATTTGCCCGGAGAGAGGGGAAATAAAAAAGACCGATCCTAACCCCCCTGTTTGGACCGGTCTTAATGAGAAAATCTACATTTGATCATCTCTATTGACTTATCCCATAGCATATATCTTGCCAAACTTGCCGCCGGCTGTCTGGTAAATCCGTCAATTTGACAGAAAATAGGGGATGGCACGGGATTTGAAAAGCCTGTAATCAATTAGTAAGCACTAAAAATCAAATAGTTATGACAAAAGGTAATATTACGGTCCAAACGGAAAATATTTTTCCTATCATTAAAAAATTCCTGTACTCGGACCATGAAATATTCCTGCGGGAGTTGATTTCCAATGCCATAGATGCCACATCAAAGCTTGAAGCCATAGCAAGCGCAGGCGAAATAGAGGATGAACTTGGCGATCTGACGATCCAGGTTCAAATTGATAAAGCTGCCGGTACCCTGACGATCAGCGATCGCGGCATAGGTATGACAGAGGCCGAAGTCAAAAAATACCTCAACCAGCTTGCCTTGAGTAGTGCTGAGGATTTTGTCAAAAAATACCAGGGCAAGACCAATATCATAGGCCATTTTGGCCTTGGATTTTATTCCGCCTTTATGGTGGCGGATAAAGTGGAAGTCATCACACGGACGTATAAGAAGACCCCAAAAGCCGTGCATTGGATTTGCGAAGGACAGCCGGAATATGAGATAGCCGACCACGACCGGAAGGAAAGAGGCACAGATATCATTCTCCATATCAGCAAAGAGAGCAAGGAGTTTCTGGAAAAGGACCGGATTGAAGGGCTGCTGAAGAAGTATTGCAGTTTTCTGCCGTACCCGATCCAGATGGGTATGCGTACCGATATCCGCTGGGAAGGGGAAGGCGAAGCCAGAAAAAAAATTGAAGAGGAAATTCCGAATATCATCAATGACACTAAACCACTCTGGAAGAAGAAACCGGGTAAGTTGACCGATCAGGATTATCTGGATTTTTACCGACAGTTATATCCCATGTCACAGGATCCGATGTTTTGGATTCATTTGAATATCGACTATCCATTCAATCTCACAGGGATATTGTATTTTCCGAAAATCGGCAATCAGTTTGAACACCAGAAAAACAAGATCCATCTCTACAGCAATCAGGTGTATGTGACCGATGAGGTGAAGGAGATTGTGCCGGAGTTTCTGACACTGTTGCATGGCGTTATTGATAGTCCGGATATTCCACTGAACGTGTCGCGCAGTTACCTGCAAAGTGATGCCCATGTGAAAAAGATCACAGGCTATATGACCAGGAAAGTAGCAGAAAGGCTGTCAAAACTTTTCAAGGATGAGCGGGAAAGTTTCGAGAAGAAATGGGATGACATCGGGGTGTTCGTCAAATACGGCATCATTACCGATGAGAAATTTGCTGACAAGGCGATGGAATTTACACTCCTGAAGAACACGGAAGGCAAGTATTTTACACTGGAGGAATACAGGGAAAAAATTAAGCCTCTCCAGACAGATAAATATGACCGGATCGTGTCGCTTTATACCCCTTCACCAGAGCTGCATGCATCGTATATCCGTCAGGCACGGGATATGGGATATGATGTTTTGCATCTTTATCACGTGTTAGACAATCATTTTATCCAGCATCTGGAGTACAAGGGGGATAAGATCACTTTTGTTCGGGTCGATTCGGATACCCCGGATCAATTGATCCAGAAGGAGGAAAAGAATGAGTCGGTGCTGAGTGAAAAGGAACAGGAAAAAGTGAAGGCGTTATTTTCTGCCCTTCCCGGTGTAAAGGAGCATCAGGTCATGCTGCGGGCGATGTCTCCTGAAGGACATCCGGTGGTCATCACACGTCCTGAGTTTATGCGGCGTATGCAGGAGATGCAGGTCATGCAGGGCATGGCAGGGATGGAGCAGATGGATGAACATTACCAGGTGATTGTCAATGCCAATCACCCCCTTGTGGCGGATAAATTAGTCAATATGCGAAGCCCGGAAAAGAGAGAAAAGTTTGCGGCGTATTTACTCCGGTTGGCGAAACTGAATCAGGGAATGTTGAAAGGGGAGGAGATGAACTCCTTTATACAGGATAGTATTGAGTTTCTCTCTTGAAAAGAAAATACCACCTGACATCGAATCTGCAGGCCGAGTTTTCGCCTTTCGTTAAAAAGGAGAGATTTTGGATGTTATGCCGACCACTACAAATCTAAAGCCAGGTGGTAATCGGGGACAAATATAAAAAATTTGTATAAATTTTTTTAAAATTATACCCTTCAATTGTTAATTTATTCTAAACGAATGCCAGAAAAGGGACAGTTGGGGGGATTTGGCCCGAATAGCGATACCTTTACAACGTGATACAAACACCTGAGGCCCTCTTTGAAGAATATCTCGGTTTTTTCACACCGCTTGATCTCCCGTTCAGTTTATTGCCGGATCTGGAGCAGATACCATCTGATCCCGAACCCCTTCCCGGGACGTTGCAGGAGGCATTTATTCTGCCATTTGAAGGAGATGAAGTCGATGAGTACACCGAATATATTCCTTTTGGCCGTATAGCCGGTACAAAGGAATATCATGCGCTGATCTATTGGAAAGCCGGTGTCTTGCGGTATGAATATATCCTGGCGACCTACTCCACGGGAGGGACCCCCTTGAGTCATGCTATAGTGGGCGGACTCCGGTATGAGGAGGAAGGAACGCTTCATTCTGTGGGTGTGGTCCATGAGGATCTGACTATCACGATCGCAGAAGGCCTGGCCCGGACTGAGGAGGCAGGGCTCAACCCGGATCAAACACAAACCTACCTAATGGTCATCACACCGGCCGGTATGATAACCTATGACATTCATGAAGAAAATAAAGAAACTTAAAACGAAATCCGGCGCATCGCCGGAGAAGGTCAAAGGGCAGAAATTACCTTACGCCAGTTTGCGTATGCAGGTCCTCGAGACATTGCGTCACAGTAAAAGCCCCACCTGGACTGCCCGCCAACTGATCAAGAAACTCAAGATTGCCAACAGCAAATCCGATATGGAGCGTGTGCTGAATGCGCTTGTCAAGCAAGACAAACTTTCCCTCGTGGAGGAAGGCATATATGCATCCCGTATGAGGCCCGGTGTCAGTACGACCCCTGCACCTTCGGTTCACACCGCCGGTCGTGACTTGCTCAGGGGACGTATCGACATGACCCGGTCAGGTTCCGCCTATGTGATCATAGAAGGACGCGATGACGATGTCTATATCCCTGCAAAGTACATAGGCGGGGCTATGCAAAAGGATATCGTCGATATTGAGATCATCACCGGCAGGAAAGGACGTAAGCCGGAAGGTCGCGTCGTACAGATTATCAAGCGGGCACTCGAACAGGTGATCGGAACGGTAAAGTTATATAAGAAATTTGCTGTCGTCGTTCCGGACCGGGTCAATATTCATTTTGATATCATCGTCCCGTTGGACAAACTGGCCGTAGCCGTGGACGGGGATAAGGTGGTGGTCAAAATCACATCCTGGGCCCAGACATCCCCTTCTGGAGAGATTGTACATGTACTCGGAGCCTCCGGAAGCCATGAGTTGGAAATGCAGTCTATTTTGATCCACAATGGATTTAATCTGGCCTGGCCGGAAGAGGTCATCCGGGAGAGCCTGCAACTGCCGGAGAAAATCGCTACTGAAGAAATAGCACGACGTCGTGATTTCCGTGGCGTCACCACCTTTACGATTGACCCTGTCACAGCAAAGGATTTTGATGATGCACTCTCATATCGGATCCTGGAAAATGGTCATACGGAAGTTGGGGTGCATATCGCCGACGTATCCCATTATGTAAAGCCGGGTACAGCCCTGGACAAAGAAGCATACCTGCGTTCAACTTCAGTCTACTTGGTTGACCGGGTCTGTCCAATGCTTCCTGAAAAATTGTCCAATGAGTTATGCTCGCTTCGTCCACTCGAAGAAAGTCTTTGTTATTCAGCCGTTTTTGAATTCGATGATCAACACAAAGTGGTCAACCGATGGTTTGGTCGCACCGTCATCTATTCCGACCATCGCTTTTCCTACGAAGATGCGCAAGTCATTCTGGATACCGGGAAAGGTCCTTTTACAAACGAATTGAATCAATTAAATAAAATAGCCAGGTCTCTTCGAAAGAAACGATTTAAAGACGGCGCCATCACTTTTGAAACGGATGAGCTCCAGTTCAAGGTGGACGAACTCGGTCAAACCCTTGAAATATTTGTCAAGGAACGAAAGGAAGTACACCTCCTGATCGAGGATTTTATGTTGCTCGCCAATCGGGAAGTAGCTACCCTGATCCATCAAAAAGGCACATCTGGTGAAATCCCTTTCCCCTACAGGGTGCATGATGTACCGGATCCGGATCGTCTACTCGATTTTCAGCGATTTGCCCGCGAACTCGGATTTAATCTGCAAATCGATACAGCTAAACAGATTTCTAAGTCATTTAACCGTTTGGCAGAGGCGGCGAAAACCGATGAGAAACTCAGACTTTTGGAACCTTTGGCTATCCGAACCATGGCCAAAGCGGTATACACCACAGACAATATCGGGCACTACGGCCTCGCGTTTGAGTATTACACGCATTTTACCTCTCCCATACGACGCTATTCCGATGTGCTCGTCCACCGTATCCTGGATGCCAATCTCAACGCACTCCACAGAGAGGACAAAGCCAGTCTTGAAGCTCGCTGCAAGCATATATCAGAGCGTGAACGTGCGGCCATGACCGCCGAACGGGAGTCCATCAAGTACAAGCAGATGGAATACCTCAAAGAACGAATCGGATATGAGTATGATGGTGTCATTTCCGGGGTTATTGAAAGTGGGATCTTTGTGGAGTTGGATGATTCCAGAGCGGAAGGCCTGGTCGCCTTCAGAACCATGGGAGGAGGATTTTATCAAACCGCACCGTATACAGCTGGTTCACGTACAGGGGAGTCCTATACGATCGGCCAGCGGGTCCGGGTCCGGATCAAGAAGATCGATATGACGGCTCGTCAAATGGATTTGGAGATGGTCGCCAAAACAGAAGAATAGCACCAAACCAAGAGAAGAATCAACCGGCTGCCGAAGGAGGAATCGCAATAAAATAACAATTGATTTTTTTCCAGTATTGTTGTTCAAACTCTCCGATCGAAAACCCACTTGTATTTTTTCCATGTAAAAATTCACGCATCAGGCAAAGTGAATATCCGAGTTCGCGGACCAGCAGATCATACATGACACCTGGTGTGACATCATACGCATCCGATCCGCCCAGTCCGTGTTCAAATACTATATAGGGGTGCCATCGCCGAATGGTGTCGGCAGCACCGGCCAATACATCATACTCGCCACCTTCCACATCAATTTTAATCAGACGAATCCTGGTTTCCGGAGACACCACCTCATCAAGACGGCGGACCTCAACAGAAATACCTTCGATCTGCTCCTCACCTTTGTATTGCCGTTGCTTCAGGCCCGAATAAGTGGGATTGCTGACGACATGATGAAATATCATGGTCTTGTTGGCATCTCCAAGCGCATACGGATAGATATCAGCCCGGGATGCAAATGTATACTGCAATATCTTGTATTGATGCGGTATGGGTTCAAAGGCTATATGTCGGGCCTGAGGTGCAGCCAGGATCATCTCCCGCAGGATATCACCGCGGTAGGCTCCCACATCAATGCACACACTGTCAGGCGTACATACCTTTCTGAGGATGGCCCGGGTCTGTCGGTCATATTGTTCGTTTCGGGTCAGGGGCCAAGGCCAGATGTGGATCAGTTTTTTAATGAGTGCTCTCATTGACCGGCAGGTATAGGCAAATTGTTGAATAAGATCATCTCCGGCTTGAAATAGATACAAGTATCACCCGTAGGCCGGATCAGTAGATTATCAATCACCGGACCGGTATTGTCAATCCATAATTCATAATGATGGCCCTGGCCAGTGGTCGTCCAAGGGAAATTGACTTCAATCCATGGACCAAAGGCTTCCGACCATGCTATATAATCCCGGTGTAATCCCTGTGAACGAAGAACTTGTCCCTGCGGGTTGGTTTCAGCCATGCGGGGAACCGGAACAGAAGCTTTAAACGGATCAACGTAGGACCAAAAACTTACGATCCAGTCCCTGGACACGGCAGCGGTGTCTGTCATTGTCCATATAGATTTTGGCGCTTGTCGGATGTGTAGTGCTCCTTGCCCCGTCATGACAGTATCAGAGGGATACATCTCAAAGTCTTCATACCATCCAGTACATTGTACATCGGTTTGACTGGAAGGCAGGGCAGGGAGTAATACGGTCTTGAAAGCTGAAACGGGCAAACTGTATAATGTTATGGATCGATAGGAACCGATGCGCTCCCCTTTTTCAATCCACTTCCTTTCGGCAGGAATGACAAATTCTTCCTCACACAGAAGGAGTATCGGTTTATCATTCAAAAGTGCAGCCCGTCGCTTAGGGTAGTATGGAGTGGAAATGAATTCCACGATATCCAATCCCTGGGATACCGAAGTTCGGGACATGGCATAATTGATAAGGGGGAGTTGTGTTTCTCTGGAGGCATGAATACCTTCCCGTAACGTCCAAAATCCACGGGTGACACCCATGTTTTCATTACCGATAGCCACCAGGGGTAGTTGAAGTATGGCCTGAAAGTCCTCAGGTTGGTACCCAGCTGCATGCAGGATCGGCACATAGTCGGTTAGGGTATGAGACAAATATTCATTCGGGTGGAATATGGGTGCCTTAACGGCCCGAATATTCATCCAGGCCTCAAAGCCCCAGAGGATGAATGCCGCACTGAGCATATAGCGACCGGTCGTGGCCAGTCCTCTATATTTCATTTGCTGAAACAACTGCCACATCAGGTATGCGACCACAAGTGAGTACAGGTAATAGAATGGAAATCCAAACCGGCCGAGACCACGGAATTGTTTAAGTGGAGGCATAAGGTCCCAGAGAAAGGCCAGAACGCTGTGGTAAAAGATTCCCGCTGCCATCAGCCAGCACACTACAGCGGAGCCCGTTAACATTTTCAGATGCAGGTGGAGTGGTTCTTCTTCGTCCCGTCTACGGAACAGGAACCAAAGCAATGCAGGTAATAGCAGAAATCCTACCATGCCCACATAGGCTGTGCGCTCCATGATTGGTTTTTCCCTGTGAAGAACGGAGGTCCATACGGCGTCCAGGGGAGGAAAGAAGGGGAAAAAAGTGGCGTCAAAGGTGAGGGTATGTTGACTCAGTCCATAAGGTTCTGCAGGTCGGTCGGTAATGGTATCCGTATATTGGCGTAATCCCACCAGGAACAATCCGGGCAAAAGGATGGCTCCTGTCAACCAGGGAAGGACAGCCCGAAGGAGTCGCTTTTCTTTACGGTGATACCACCACCACAGAACGGTCACGGACAAGATCAGCACACTGGAAAGTAAAAGAAAGTACATATGAATAAGACTCATGCAGACCACCAGAAGAGCGGTCAGCAAACTCCATAGCCATCTTCTTGTTTCCGCTCGGAGCAACAGGTCCAGCAACAGGATGAGCAAGGGTATAAAAAAAACATACCCCAGTCCGTAATGCCCTTGAAAGCGCCAGAGTTGAGGAGAGAGAAAGGTGATACATATAGCAGCGCCAAGAGACCACCACCGGCCTATTTGCCATCGACGAAATAAAGTATAGATGACCCATACCGCCAGGCATATCGAGAGGAGTAGCAGCATATTGAGGGTTCCGATCACATGCCGGTCCATATCGGTGATATGGTGATGCACCCATCGAAGGACCATAGCCAGCAAAGGTTGATTGTCCGTATAGATGATATGTTCGCCATACGGATAATTCATGCCAGAAAAATGCCACCCTTGATCCTGGCGAACATAGTGATCCAATGTAAAGTAGTTTTTTAAACCATCGCCATTGTTGTCAAACAGGAAACAGGCAGGACAGGCAAAGACTTGTGGAAACAGGCTATACAGGATTGCAATTGGTAACAAGGCCACCAGAGCGATCCAAACGAAACGGCGCATGGGAAACTTCACCTTCATACCGCGTGCGATGGGCGATGTTCATTTCGATTGCCTGGAAAACATCGGTTGTGGATTTCCGGCAGGTAAAATCAATAGCGCTTCTTCCGTTTATTGGAGGGTTTGCCGTTAGAATAGCGACGCCCCTGTTGTTGTTGCTGTTGCTGGCCGCCTTGTCCTTTATGGTGTTTTCGACGTTGGGTAGAGTTGCCGCTCGGAAGGACTACATTTTTGTAGCTATCGATATTGGCATCTTCTGACACATCGATTTGACCCTGGGACATTTTACGGAGGTCTTCTTTGATGAGCTCGTCATTGACAAACTGTTCTTTGCCCCAGGTCCGATAGGCCAGTTTCATGTAGGAAGCGATGATTTTTGAAAATTCATCCCGTTTGGGTCCGGCCTCCATCGCCATCGCTTTCTGTACCATCAGGTGGACATTAAAGCCATAATGCCGGTAAGGTATTTTTTTCTGAGGATATTCCACATCCTCCGACGGTATCATAAATACATCGCCTTTTTCGTGGATGATCACAGTCTCCGGAACCTGCAATTCAAGGTCATATCCGGCGATATAGAATAAATGATTCCAGAGTTTGTCTTCGATCTCCTTGGAGGTCTTGGTGCCCGGAAGCATCTGGTTCATCAATTCGATCAGCACTTCAATATACCATTGCCGTTTTTCCGGATCCTCAATCGTTTTAGCGTGCTGTATGAGCTTCTGGACATTTCGTCCGTATTCCGGAAGCAGCAGTCTTTCTCTCGACGAATTGTATTCCAATATGCCGTCGACCATTCTTTCTTCTGTCATAATATCTTGTATTGTAAGGCGTCTGTATGGATGTAGAGTACTATAAGGTATTGCGTAAAGAGGTATTAAATATAAGAGGTTATTCCACGGTTACGGATTTGGCCAGATTGCGGGGCTGATCTACATTGCAGCCGCGAAGGCGGGCAATATGGTAGGAAAGCAACTGCGTCGGGATGACCGAGAGCAAGGGAGAAAAAGGTTCGGCTGTACCAGGTATTTCAATGACATGATCAGCAAATTTACGGATCTCTTTAGCCCCATTCGAAACGATCGCGATGACGGTGCCTTTCCGGGCTTTGACTTCCATGATATTGCTCACGATCTTGTCATAGGCACTTTGGTTTGTGGCTAAAACCACCACCGGCATATTCTCATCGATCAGGGCGATAGGGCCGTGCTTCATTTCTGCGGCGGGATATCCTTCAGCATGGATATAGCTGATCTCCTTGAGTTTGAGTGCTCCTTCAAGAGCCACTGGAAAATTATAACCCCGGCCGAGATACAGGGAATTATGGTATTCCGTCATCTCGGAGGCAATGTATTTGATCTGATCTTCTACCTTGAGCGTTTCTTCAATCTGTTCAGGTATTTTGGCCAGCTCCGCGATCAGGGTCCTGTATCTGCTATAAGGGAGCGTGCCTCTGCGATGACCCAACCAGAGTGCCGCCATACTCAGCAACGTCACCTGTCCGGTAAACGCCTTGGTGGATGCTACTCCGATTTCAGGGCCGGAGTGGATGTAGGAGCCTGCATCCGTAAGTCTGGCGATACTGGATCCTACCGCATTGACAACGCCATAAATTAGGGCACCTTTACTTTTGACATGCTCAAGAGCAGCAAGAGTGTCGGCGGTTTCTCCGGATTGGGAGATGGCCATGACGATATCACCTTCCCGAATGACCGGATTGCGGTACCGGAGTTCAGAGGCATATTCGACCTCCACCGGTACCCGCGCGAGGTCTTCAAACAAATACTCTCCAATCAGACCGGCATGCCATGAAGTACCACAACCGGCGATGATGATGCGCTGCGCATTTTCAAACTGGACCGCATATTCTTCCATGCCCCCCAGCTTGACCCAGCCTTCCTGGTCGTTGAGGCGTCCCCGCATACAATCAGATACAGTTTGTGGCTGCTGGTGGATTTCTTTCAGCATGAAATGCTCATATCCTCCTTTTTCCAGTTCTTCGATACGAAGGGATATCTCTTCGATCCGGGGCTTTTGCACGACGTTTTTACTGTCCTTGATGGTGACACCGGCGTGGCGATCCAGGATGGCGATCTCATCATCCTTGAGGTAGATCACTTTATTGGTATAACGTACAATCGGGGTGGCATCAGATCCAATAAAATATTCACCATCACCAAGACCCACGACGAGCGGACTTTGTTTTCTTGCGGCAACCAGGATATCCGGATTCCGATCATCGGCGACGACGATCGCATAGGCCCCAACGACCTGAGACAAAGCAAGACTGATCGCATCCGGCAGATCCAGATTTTCCTTTTGCTGATACGCTTCGATCAGGTTGAGTAAGACTTCGGTATCGGTTTCGCTGGTAAACGTATAACCATCACGCGTCAGTGCTTCTTTCAGAACGGAGTAGTTTTCAATAATCCCATTGTGGATGATCACCAGATGCCCGTTTTGGGACACATGGGGATGGGCATTTATATCATTTGGCTCACCATGGGTAGCCCAACGGGTATGGCCCATTCCAGTAGTGGAGAGCAACTCTCGATCACCTACAAAATCCTCCAGCTCACTCACTTTGCCTTTTTTCTTAAAAACCACCATGCGGTCATGGTCCAGCAGGGATACCCCGGCACTGTCATAGCCCCGGTACTCGAGTTGCTTCAGACCCTGTATCAGGATCGGGTAGGCAGGCCGTGGGCCTATATATCCAACAATTCCACACATAAGAAGGCCAGATTTGGAAAAACATTTCTCGGAATCAGCATTGAGTAGTCAGGAGTCCCAAAATAAAACAACATCTTTCAGCAGTTGTTGGGTCTTTGGGTAACTCACGTGCCATCTCGTCTGGTTCCAGTTGATCAAATGGAGGTATAATACACTTTCAACCGTGGTGCGTATGTGGGATGTCCCGGACCAAAAAATACGGCCCGGTGAGGTACATCTCCTTTATCAAACGGATTGAAATATATGACATTTTCCTTTTTCCCGGTATGTATATCAATCAGTTGACGTGTCACTTTCATGGTATATTTGAAAACCACAGGAGGCCCGGGATCTGGTTTCCCCAATACACCACCATACAGGATGCCATAGGATGAGCTTCGGAAATTACCTGCTGTGAGCGACAAAGCACTGGTCACATCACTTGAATTGAGCAGCACAGAGTCGGACTTTTCCTGGGTGACGATAAAAGCTGGCGGTGGGTACAAATGCCCCATATCCCCATCAGGAAAGGTACAGTAGACTTCCAGTTCAGCCTGATTGATAATGGCGTTGCCCAGTACATCGAGACCTTCCAGACGCATAGCTGTGCGTACGCCGGCCATCCCCTGGATAAACCAAAGGTCCTCTTCTGGCTCAGGTGTCAAGGCGGATTCTACTATGGTGCCGGTATAATCATGTTCCATATGGACGACTTTGATACTGCCACTGGTAAAGATAAATTTGAACTCCAGGTCCATAGCCGGATCTTTATCATAATAAAAGGACAGGCCACTGACAGAATTGAGGAGGTTGAACCCCAGCATGGTGTTTGTGGCACCAGTCATTTTGATGTATAGTCCATTGAAAAAGTTGAGAAAACTATCCTGATTTTGATAGACGACTGAATCCTGGACCAGTATATCACCCAGGGCGACCCGGCTGATCGGGATGCGCACATGCGGGGCGACCCGAATCGTGTCAGTGGGCCGTATGACCGTGACGCTATCCTTAGGCCTGGGTACGAAAGTCAGGGAGCCCAGCAATTGCGGGCTGGTCATAAAGGTAGTATTAGAATAATAGTTTTGTTTGAAGCCCGGATTTTCGGTCATTCTATATACTTCCAGGGTGACCGGTTGCGACAGATCACCGTAACTACCCAATGTGTCGTAGCGCAACTGGAGTACAACAGAGTCCAGCATCGATCCGATCAGCACCGTTGCAATCGTAGGCAGGATCGGCTGGGCATAGATAGCAGCGGAGTAAGTCCCGAATATGGGATCGTCCACATGACCACAGAGGTACGTTATCAGTTGCAGGCTTAGATTATCACTGTGGACAATGATACTGTCTGTTTTTTCAGTAAAAAAACTCAGATCAAATTGATCGGTAAACTGGAGGTTGGCTTTCTCGTCTTCCAGCAGATCCGATCCGATCAGGACGGGTTTGGTACAGGCTGCCAGGAGACAAAGAAGAAACGGGACAAAGAAGAAGCGTCGGAAGTATAGTGTCATACGAAGTTATCCGGGTTACATGGAGCCGTGATCAGTTCATTAGCTCTTTATAAAAATCGAAATAGGCCTGAAGAACGCTGTCCTCTTCCTGATAGCCAAGCAGGGGCTTACCGGAAGCTTTTACATCTTTGGCCAGGGTAGTCTCCAGTTTTTGAGTCCCCTGAATCAGGGCATCGGCATACCTGATGGCCCCCTTGTGTAGCTTAACGTGACCGGTACCGTTTTGGTATGCCTGCAGATCCTTGGGCTGGAGATTATTGATGGACGCTTTGGTAAAAAACTCCTTGTTGAAATGCTCTTCCAAACTTTCATTGTAGAGGGAGTAGATGATCTTGCTTTTTTTGAATAGTGGGTCATCCTTATAGGCCGTGCGAAGATAGAACGGTACAAGCGAGGTCATCCAGCCATGACAATGTACCACATCAGGGGCCCAACCAAATTTGCGAACGGTTTCTACAGCTCCTTTACAGAAAAAGACCATGCGATCCTGATTGTCTTCAAAAGGTTTGCCACCCTGGTCATCAAACATAAACTTGCGTTTGAAAAATTCGTCATTGTCGAGAAAATAGACCTGGAGTCTGGCCCCCGGCAAGGATGCCACCTTGATAATCAAGGGATAGTCATCATCATCGATGATGATGTTCATTCCGGACAACCGAACCACTTCGTGCAGACGATGACGCCGCTCATTGATACTTCCAAACCGCGGCATCAACACCCGGATTTCCATCCCGTGATCCTGGGTGAAAAGTGGCAGTTTTTTTAGCAATTCTGAAATTTCAGTGAGATCGGTATAAGGTGACATTTCCTGGGTCAGGAACAACACGCGTTTCTTACTACTCATTATTTTATAATAGCCTTAGTTCAATAAATACTATCCTCCGCAAAACGGTCATGCGGCTCAAAAGGGATGCAAAGATAGCTAAAATCAACGGATAATCCCGGAATTAAACAACTGAAAATCAAGGGAGTTGTAAAAACAACCCCGCAGGAGAGTGTATATGTAAGGGATTGAATTTCATGCGATTGGGATATTTGAAAGGGTAGGCTCAGGACCTGAGGCCATGCTTACCGGCCAAGCACCCCCAGTTCCCCTTCTGCCTTTGGTGTCGCTATTCCCCTGATGGTATCGAATCAGCATTGGAAAGGCAGTACACCTTAAAAAGAAAAATGGCTCTTAAAATCCACCAATTCATCTGGAAAACTTCGCTCCGGAAGGGAGACATAGGACCAAATTCGGCAAGGAAGTGAAGTCATGACATCTTTCATCCTGAGATTATAGTTGGCGTGAATGACATCAAGTCCCGGATATAACTCGCGGATGGCCGAGGTCAATTCATTGATGGTCAAGTTATGCTCTACCAGGTTGTAGATGCCGGGATCCAGCCTGCCATCGAGTGTTTGCGTAATCGCGCTGGCAGCTTTATCCACATGGATAAAACTGCGGTGCTGATCTCCGCTTCCGTTAATCGTTATTTTCCCCAGGAAATGAGCCTGAAAAAGGAAGCGGTTGACGACAGCATCTATCCGATAGGCAGGATTATAGCCATACACATTTCCTAAACGAAGAATGAAAACCTCACGCTCTTGCTGCAGCACCTGGAGCTGCTTTTCGCCCTCCCATTTGGAACGTCCGTAAAAGGAATGCGGCTGCGGTATGGTGGTCTCGTTGACCGGTCCGGCAGAGTCTCCATAGATGGATACACTACTGATGTATAGAATCTTTTGCACACCAGATTTTTCCACAGCGTAGGCGAGTTGGGCTGTCCCCCAGTGATTGATCTGGTCAAATGAATGGGCATCGGAATCCGCAAAAGGGGTGGTCACCTTTGCCGCCAGATGGATCACGACATCGATCCCTTTCAGGGACTGTTGCAGTGTGCGTCCGTCCAGGATATCTCCCTGAATAAATTTGACCGGCTTATGATCAAATACAGCTTCTGTAAAAAAACTAAAATTTCGCCTTGACAGATTGTCGTATATCGTGATGGTGTCTACCGTCCCGGAGTCCCGAAGCAATTGCTGCACAACGCTGTATCCGAGATATCCGGCACCACCGGTAATCAGTATATTCATGTTTTTTCAGGAATAGGGGTGTTGAAAAAAAAAGTTTCCGAAAGTTCTGGTAGGAGTCGGTATGTACGGTCAGGAAACACATACGTCCCAGTATAGGTTTTGCCTTATTCTCTCAGAACATAGATAACTTCATTGGATGATATACTTACTCAAAATCAATTCCGAAGGTAAGGAAGGATACTCAACATGCAATATCCGGGAGATCGATGTTGATGTCCGGGTGATAGTGCCCTTCCATCGAATTCTCCGTTTTCGCAAAAAGGACGACCAGGACTGACCGGAATGTGACATATTCGTGCTTCAATCCAATATTAAATTTCACACATGCATCGAACGTTTACGGATCGGCTGGCAGATATACTGTGTGCAGTGGCGTTGGTCGTGTTTGTGATCCTAAAATGGCCTCATCTGTCCCTGCCCTTTTTTTGGGATGAGACCGGTGTATATGCCAAGATGGTGTTTGATTTATCGGACACCGGATTGTCACTGCATCCCGCGGCGCTCAACGAATGGATTTCAAGAGGACATCCTCTGCTCTATCCCAATATGATTGCGGCAGTGACGCGAATCTTCGGCGAGACCGTGACCATCGCCCATGCCGCCAATTTTGCCATATCCTGCGGATGGGTGGTATCGATATTTTGGACACTGCGCCAACTCTATACCCCCTGGGTAGGATTGATGGCTGCGGTTTTTCTCATGTTCCACCCTTTGTTTTTTGCGCAATCTGTGTTTGTGCTACCGGAGGTGGCTCTGTCATTTATGATATGGTGGGCTACCTGGGCATTTATACAGCGGAAATATCTTCTTTATATCCTGACAGGCACTGCGGCGGTATTGATCAAGGAACCGGCTATCGTGTGGCTCGGTGCCCTTTGCGCCTGGGATCTCGTTCAATTTAGAAAGTTCAAATGGTGGACACACGGGGTCTGGGCTTTTCCCCTGGTGGTTTTTGGCCTCTTCCTGGTAATACAAAAGCAGGTGATGGGGTGGTATCTCTTTCCATATCATTCGGGTAAGATTGATCTGCAGATCGCTGTCATTTCAGATCAGGGGTGGGATTATCTCCAGTATATTTTTTGGAAACAAGGCCGATGGCTGTTCACCCTGATATTGATGATGACAGGTCTGATGTTGCTCGCCGGACGCTCCGGTAAGGTGCAAGCAGACATACCCAGGGTATCACCCCGGATCGGGGTCGTGCTATGGGCGTCACTGGTATATCTGATATTCAGCAGCACCACCTTTTATCATGACCGCTATATTCTACCGATTTTAGGACCGGTGTGTGCATGGATAGCCTATTTGACCTTCTATTTCATCGGCGCACAATACCGGTATTGGGCTATGGGGGCTATGCTGATCTGGACAGCCCTTTCATTTTCGATATATCATACCAGTGACAAGTTTAACTGGGATCTGGATATGTCGTATACCAGATCTATTATTTCTTCGAAGAAGACGATTCAGTATATGGTCGAAAACGGTATGATGGACGACTATACATTTACCGCCACCATTCCGATTCTGTATGCGACGATCGACGAGCGTTTTGGCTATATGCCTCCCGGTGTTTCAGCCCGTTTTCAGCGTGCCATATTTGAAGGATCAAAATATGCCGTGAAGGTGACCCCGGGTTCAGAAATAGAAAATCCTGAAAACTACCCACTCGAATTGATACGTGAATGGTATGACCATGATATCAAAACCCAGATATACAAAGTCTTACCCAAGGATACGCTGTCCGTTCAATCTCAATAATGAGCGGATGTGAAAGGCAAACCTATTGAGTCAAAACAGTTCGCAGGTCAGCAAACAAATAAAGAAAGTCCCTCTTATGTGATGGAAATGATCAATAGGGCTTCAACTATCCTCTTTCTCCTCCGTTTTTACAAATGCTGTTTGTATCCCGCATT
Source organism: Saprospiraceae bacterium (assembly GCA_041746735.1). Classification (GTDB taxonomy): domain Bacteria; phylum Bacteroidota; class Bacteroidia; order Chitinophagales; family Saprospiraceae; genus Opimibacter. The sequence continues at coordinate 14,825 of JBGTGP010000037.1, read as the reverse complement.
CATCTTTTTTCATTCCAGCCCACCGGGCACCACGCGCATCCTGGGATTCCTCATAAGATCGTGTACAGGGCATGCACCCAATACTCAGGTATCCTTTCTCTTCGAGAGGATGATGTGGCAATTCAAAATCCTTGCCGTATTGCCAAATCATTTTAGCGGTCCAGTCCAGCATCGGGTGGTAGCGCAGTTTGCCGTCCCCTATAGATTCTTCTTCCAGCAGCGCAGACCTGAATTTTGTCTGGTCACGTCGCACTCCATTGATCCAGATGTCATGTTGTGCAATGATGGGTTCCATCGGCAATACTTTGTTGAGGTAGCAGCAATGATCCGGATTATCCACAAAGAAAAACTTCCCCTGATCATCCCGCTGTCCCAGTTTGGACACCGGCGAAGTGGCATCGATAATCTGCAGTCCTAAGAGCGATCCTATTTCAAGCCGGAAGGCCATGGTTTCCGGGAAGTGAAAACCGGTATTCAGAAAATAGACTGGTGTTTCTGGTGCAAATCGGCTGATGAGGTGCAGTAGGGGCAAACTGTGGGACTGAAAAGAAGAGCTGACAAACATCGATTTGCCGGCAGCCTGGTAGCGGGCAAGAGTATGCTCCATCTGCTCAATTAACGCCTGATAAGAAGATACGGCCATAGAACGCAAAGGTAGGGGTCTCAAACGTCATATCGGGATCAGTAGCAGAAACCAACACCATGGTGCCGGATTTACCCTTTCTTTTTCTTCTTCGCCTCCGCTTTTTCAAGGTTGGCCGTTACCCTGTATTTCACGATACGGGAGATGAGTTTCAGGGGCAGCGGCTGGTCTAATGGAAACTGCACAGTCCCTTTGGAACCTTTGTATTTTGACAACTCTTCTTTGAATGCCTCAAGCCCTTGAGGCGCCGGATAAAAGCCAATATGATGTTTGTGGGCTGCAAAATGGACAAGGTTGCCATGCAACTTGAACGTTGGAATACCATAAGCGATGGTTTCGCTGGCTTCAGGTGCCGCAGCCTGAATCGTTTTCCGGATTTCTAACAGTATGACCTGAACAGGCTCAGGAAACGTGCGGATGTAACGGTCAATGTCCCTGATGTCAGATTTGGTTTCCATAAGCAGGTGTGTGCACGAGATGTTACTGGTTTTCAACAAAACGCTTAAAATTGTCCAGGATCGATTGCCATCCGGCACGCTGCATCTCATGGGAATGGGTGTTTTCCGCATCAAAGGATTCGACGACTTGGGTGCCTGCTGGTGTTGAAGTAAAGGTAATCTTCACCTGCCGGCCATCGGCCATAGTGTATGATATTAACTGATGCGGGATGACGTCGTCATAAACACCTTCAAAATCAAAGCCCATTGTCCCGTCACGGGATTCCATACGGGATGAAAATCTACCACCGGTTTGCAGGTCATTTTCGGCTCGCGGGGTATGCCACTCCTCGGAGGCACTGTTCCATTGTATAATATAGTCCGGAGTCGTCCAACAGAGCCATACTTTCTCAAGAGGGGCATTCACTATCGCCTCGATGGTAATGACGGTTTTACTTTCGTTTGACATGTTTGGTTATAGCGTAAGTGGTGATCAATTGGTTGCAAAAATAGGGATTCTAGCAGGAGCGACAATAGGAATATATGACGGGGGTATTGCGATTCAACCATTAAAGGAGTTGGGGTGGGTTTGCTCCGGCAGATCATTTGACGAAGAGTGAAAACGGATGACGGCTGTCAGAAATCGAGCCGGTCACCGTGTTTGGCCAGCCAGGCTTCGTTTTTTCGGAAATCCGGATCACCTTTCTCGACCCACTTCCAAAAGCGGGGCCCATGATTCATCTCTTTGAGGTGAGCCAGTTCATGGATGATGATATGATCCATGACAGACGTAGGAGCAAGGAGGATTTTGGAGGAAAAATTAAGGTTTCCGTTAGTTGCACAACTCCCCCAGCGACTGTGGACATATTTCAGACGTATACTGTTGATGTCTTCCCGGTAAAACTTTTTGTTGTAGGTGTGCACTCTCCCGGAAAATTCCGGCAGAAGATCGGATGAAATACCTCTTGAGATTAGGGTCGTAATAAAATCGCGGGTGTAGTAATCGTTCTCTTCCAGTTTGGGCAGACTGAGGACCAATTGATTTTGATCGACATGCACCGTACCGGTTGATTTTCCTTTATTGGTCGTGAGATGCAGGGTGAAGTTTTTAAAGGCCGTACGGATCACCTGTCCTGATCGATATTCCTTGTTTTTCCAACGTTGTGCCAGTGCAGGTTTTTCAGTGAGGGTTTCGAGCAACCACTTTTTCGCCCAGATCAGTTTTTCCTGCTTGTACTCCCGGGGGGCCTGAAAGGGCATACGGAGGTAGGCGGCCGTTTTTCCGATGGATACACGCGTGTCCGACCGTGGTTCTTCAATGATGAGGATGGGGAGATGAATACCTTGCCAGCGAAGGGAGGTCCGGGTTTGTCGGCTACGCATGTTCCAAGGCATACGCTTTCATGACTTCAGCTAATACCCTAACTCCTCCTTCCGGCATCGCATTATAGATCGAAGCACGGAATCCACCTACTGATTTATGTCCCTTCAACCCATCGCAGCCCGCTTCCTGGCAGAAAGCGAGAAACTCCTTGTTGAGCTCCGCATCTTCCAGATTCCAGGTCACATTCATTCGGGACCGGTCTTCCGGTACACTATGCCCGAGATAGAACGGAATGGAATCAATCACGTCATACAGGAGCTTGGCCTTACGTTCATTCATGTCCCGGATGTAGGTCAATCCACCCTGCTGCTTCAGCCAGCGAAGGGTCAACAGGCTGACATAAATCGGAAATACCGGTGGCGTATTATACATCGAGCCATTTTGAACATGGGTTTCATACCGGAGCATCGTGGGCAAGGTCTTATTGATTTTACCCAGCATGTCCTGGCGAACGATAACCAATGTCACACCGGCAGGTCCCAGATTTTTTTGCGCACCGGCATAGATCAGGCCAAAGCGATGTGGTTCAATAGGTTTTGAAAAAATATCAGACGACATATCACATACTATCGGTACGGGTGTGTCTGGCCATGACTGATACTGTGTGCCAAAGATGGTGTTGTTGCTGGTCGTATGGAGGAAAACATACTCCGGGGATACCCCATACCCTTTGGGGATATAGGTATAGTTTTTATCCTTAGAGCTGGCGATCACATCGATCTCCCCCAGCATTTGGGCTTCCTTAATGGCTTTGGTGGACCAGACACCCGTATCTACATAGGCAGCTTTTTTACCTTCCGGAAGCAGGTTCATGACCGCCATAAAAAACTGCGTACTGGCACCACCAGCCAGGAAAAGTACTTCATATCCCTCCGGTAGCCCAAGGAGTTCTTTTACCAGGTCGACCGCTTCCTGTAAGATCGGCTCAAAGTACGAGGACCGGTGGGAAATCTCCAGGATGGACAATCCAGAACCATTAAGGTCGAGCACAGCCCGGGAGGCTTCCTCAAAGACCGGTTTAGGAAGGATCGAAGGACCAGCAGAAAAGTTGATGATATGCGACATGGTGTGATTTCAGATTGTATCCACAAATCTACAATGGAGCTACCAACTTTGATGCAGAGGCTCCAGCAAATTTTCAATGTTTTTTCTGCTGTCATAAGTCTGGTTGTGCATTGCACCGTTTTGCGCAGCCCATCTGACATTTTATAGGTGCAGCGCGGAAAATGATACATTTGAAGCGTCACTGCACTCAATGCCACTTTGCAGGGTGGTGAGGAGTATGGTTTTGCATTTTCAATCCCCGCGACATTGTGTCCATGACTATGATACGAGAACGACAATGAACAGAAGCGCCATGCGACGCCGGCTGGAGCATCGTCCGACTACACTCAAGTCAGTCCTGCCCCTCATCCTGAGCAATCTTCCTTCCTGGCTGGCCTTCCTGGCCATGTTGCTCATGGTCTATGATATTGGTTTTGAACAGGCGGAATGGGAGATTCCATGGCTCAAAGCCCTCTATAAGCTCACCCTCATCGCCGGTATTATCAATACGGGCATCCGGTATCTTTTGCATAAGGAACGGCCCGGATGGGGTGTCCTGCTGTGGGACGGACTCAGTATGGCGTTTTTACTCTTGTTACTGGCGGTCAATTTCAGCCCGGATACCGGATTGATTCCTTTTCGGTTTCTGCAACATCCCTCCTGGGTCAATACGGGACTGTTTTTGGTTTTTATCCGTGAGTTTTCAGTCCTCCATATCCAGCTCAAACGGTCTTTTTTCAATCCCGCTCAGTTGTTTGTCTTTAGTTTTCTTTTTATCATCTTTTCAGGCAGTCTGCTCCTGATGCTTCCCAAAGCGACCTACGATGGTATCTCTTTTTTTGATGCCCTCTTCACCTCTACTAGTGCTGTATGTGTCAACGGTCTCATGGTGGTGGATACAGCCACACACTTTACCCGATTAGGCCAAACCATCATCCTGATCCTTTTTCAGATCGGTGGACTGGGGATCATGACCTTTGCGAGCTATTTTAGCTACTTTTTTCGCGGAGGCAACTCCTACAACAGCCAATTAATGATGGGGCCACTCACAAATGCACAGAAAATGAGTGAAGTGTTCAGCGTTTTGAAAGTCATTATGCTCATTACCTTTCTGATCGAAGGGGCCGGCTGCTTCCTCATCTATATGACCCTGGATGTATCACTCATCCCCCTGGCGGGTGAGCGGTTTTATTTTGCCTTGTTTCACAGCGTTTCCGGTTTTTGTAATGCAGGATTTTCTACACTTTCCGGCAACCTGTACGAAACGGGTTTTAGTCTGAATTATCCATTGCATTTGATTATTGCCGGACTGTTTATCATCGGAGGTCTCGGTTTTCCCATTGCGTTTAATCTGCTAAGGTCACTACGCCAGATCGCCAGAGCCAAATGGTACTGGAAGATACATGGCAAGAAAATCGAGTATACACCCTGGATGCTCAACCTGAATTCCAGAATCGTACTGGTGACATCACTCATATTGACAGTAGCCGGGACACTGTTGTTTTTTATTTTTGAGTATCATAATACACTGGCAGGTCATACCTTTTTTGGAAAAGTGGTGACTTCGTTTTTTAGTGCTACAGCTCCCAGAACGGCCGGTTTTAATACAGTCGACCTGACCGCACTAAGCTTTCCGACCATCATGATTTTTTTCCTGTTGATGTGGATCGGAGCTTCTCCCGGCTCTACCGGCGGCGGGATCAAAACGAGTACCATTGCCATCGCCACACTCAATTTTATCAGCCTCGCACGCGGCAAAACAAAAATCGAAGTCGGCCGTCGCGAAATAGCGGATGTCTCCGTGCGCCGGGCATTTGCCATCATCTCGCTTTCTTTGGTCGCGATCGGTCTTGGCACATTTGGTATAGCCTACACGGACGGGCACCAGGATCTGATGCTGGTCGCCTGGGAATGTTTTGCAGCCTATACCACAGCCGGCATGAGTCTGGGCCTTACCGGTGAACTCAGTCCGGCAGGACGCATCGTGATCATGCTGCTTATGTTTTCTGGACGCGTAGGTTTGCTGACCTTACTGATTGCCGTTTTTAAAGCGGTAAAAAATAAACCGTACCATTATCCTTCAGAAGAAATACTCATCAATTAAATTCGGACAGGTATGAATTATATTATCATTGGATTAGGCACATTTGGAGCATCTCTGGCAGAAAAACTGACCAATGCCGGTCATGAGGTGATCGGTGTAGATTCCAGCATGAGCAAAGTAGAATCACTCAAAGAAAAGGTATTTCATACTATTCAATTGGATGCGACTGACCAGTATGCAGTTTCCGGTCTCCCGATCAAATCCACAGACGTAGTCATTGTGGCTATCGGCGAGGATCAGGGTGCCAATATTATCGCCACGGCCATCATGCGAAATCTTAACGCCAAGCGCCTGATCAGCAGGGCTATCTCACCCCTTCATGAAAATGTACTCGAGGCCATGGGTGTAGACGAGATCGTCCATCCCGAACAGGAAACCGCTGAGCGTTGGGCTAAGAAACTCATGCTCAAAGGCCTGATAGACTCCTTTGAGATCAACGGAGATTACAGTATCGTCGAAGTCACCGTACCTGCATGGTGTGAAGGGAAGAAACTGGGAGAGGTAGGTTTTCGCAGAAACTTCAACCTCCTCGTCATGACAACCATCAAAATTACCGAAGGGAAAAGTCTCTTGGGGATCCAGCGAAGCACCATCACCGTACAAGGGGTAGCCTCTTCGGATACCGTCCTCTATAAAGGTGATATCATGGTTATCTACGGTCACAACCGGGATATTAAAAAATTGCTCGATCGCACATCCTGATAACGGCACGTTGTCTTAAAACAATATTCATCCTTACATTCCAGTTAAAATGGTTTCACCTTTTTCCGGAATCCAAAATCTCCCCCTATGAAACGAAACCGGCTGTGGATCCTTGGTGGTCTGGTACTAGCCTCCCTGGTGCTCCTGTATATGTGGCAGAAACCTGCTACCACAAAAGCATCACTGGATCTGATGGCGCCAGCCAAAGAAGCACCACTGGCCGTCACCATCCAGGCTCCGGGTGAGTTGCAGGCCCGCAGGTCTGAAAAAATTAAAGGCCCTGACGGTCTTCGAACTGTCGGCCTCTATCAGGTGACCATCTCCAATCTCGTGCCCGAGGGTACCGTAGTGAATGAAGGCCAGTTCATCGCCTCCCTCGACCGGACCGAAATGGACAGCAAGATCAAAGAATCCCAAACGGAAATCGATAAGATCACCACTCAACTCGATCAGGCCAAAATCGATACTGCTATCGAAATGCGGGGCCTTCGGGACCAATTGATCAATATCCGCTTTTCCATGAAAGAGAAAGAGCTCACGCTCGAACTGAGTAAATATGAGCCTGAAGCAATCAAGCAGCAAGCCCGTCTCGATCTTGAACGTTCTCAGCGCGAACTCAACCAACTGGACAATAAACTGATCCTCACCAAAGAGAAATCCATCGCCCGCATCGGAGAGATTCTTGCTTCATACCGCCAGCAGGAGTTTAAGCTCAATCGCTTGCTTGAACTGCAAGAGAAAATGACAGTCACGGCTCCCAAATCTGGTATGGTGATCTATATCCGGGACTGGAATGGAAAACGCGGTCCTGGCTCACAGGTATCCTCCTGGGATCCGGTGATCGCGGAGCTGCCGGATCTGAGCGAAATGATCACTAAAGCCTACATCAATGAAGTCGATATCACGAAAGTGATGCCGGGCCAGAAAGCGATGGTAAGCGTCGATGCTTTTCCCGGAAAATATTTTCCCGGTATGGTGCTAAGTAAAGCCAATATTGGGGAAACCGTGCGCAATTTCGATACCAAGGTGTTTGAAGTGATTGTTTTGCTGCATGCTATAGATTCGCTGCTTCGACCTGCGATGACCACCGGCATTAGCATTCTGACAGACTCCATTCCATCCTGTATCCAGATTCCGCTGGAGGCCATTCAGGTCGATAGTGTGAGCTACGTCTACCGTAAATCCAAAGGCAGCTACGTCCGGCAGGAGGTGGTCACCGGCCCGTCAAATGACATCTCGATATGTATAGCCGCCGGCCTTTCCCCGGGCGACCAGGTCAGCCTGAATGCACCCGCCACATCTGATGCTGCTTCCTGGCTTTACCTTGATCCGTCCGAAAAGGAAAATGCCCGCACCAGACTCAACAAAGAATCCGAAGACAGAACGAAAGCTCAACAGGAAATAGCACGGACAGTCAAATCCGATTCACAATCCCAGGACAGCAGGTCAGGTGGAGCCTATATCATATTCTAACCAGACCTGAATCTGTCGTTATGAGAGAACGCCTGGCTTTCCTATTTTCCATCGCGGTCCAAAGTGTTTTGGTCAATAAGTTGCGTGGAATGCTCACGGCCCTGGGCGTTGTTTTTGGCGTGGCAGCGGTCATCGCGATGCTGGCCATTGGCTCCGGCGCCAAAAAATTTATTCTGGACCAGATGCGCCTTATCGGGACCAACAATATCGTCTTCACCCATAAAACCCCCGATAAGTCCCGCGGAGAAACAGGTGAAGAAACATCTGCCGCCACAAGTGCCGGAAACGACAGCAAACTCAAGCCCTGGGCACCCGGCATGTCGATTGGCGACATCAATGCCATGACGGCTATTCCCGGGGTAGAACTCATCAGTCCTGAAATTATCCGCGAGACGAAAGCCATCTATAGTGGCAGAATTCTGGACATCCGTTGTGTAGGCGTACGGAATGCCTTCTTTGATCTCAACCAACTTCAGGTGTACAAAGGCACCTTATTTACAGAAGAGCATTTATCTCAAGCGCTCCCGGTGTGTGTGATTGGAAAAAATATCGAAACCAAACTTTTCAGTGGGACAGATCCTGTCGGGCAGTTGCTGAAGTGCGGCAATAATTATTTCACCATTGTCGGCGTACTCGAAAAAAGGATCGCCACGCGGGAGACCTTATCTTCTCTGGGTCTGCGTGATCTGAATTCGGATGTGTTTATCCCGCTTGATGTATCGCTGATCCGCTTCGGTGACCGGTCCCGCATTCGCAAGGAACATCTCGGACGCCAGGGCATGTCGATGGATAATGAAAATACCCAGGTCCATCAGATAGACCGTCTGGTGGTACGGGTAGAGGATTCCCGGTTGCTCCAACCTACCGCAGATGTCATCGCCAGAATGCTCAAACGACGTCACGCCGGTCAACTGGATTTCAGTATGGAGATTCCTGAACTGCTGCTCAAACAGGAACAAAAGACACAGGACATTTTCAATATGGTCCTGGCGGTCATTGCCGGTATTTCACTTTTGGTCGGCGGGATCGGCATTATGAACATTATGCTGGCCTCCGTCTATGAGCGCATCAGGGAGATCGGATTGCGACGGGCTATCGGCGCAACGTATATGGATATCGTGATGCAATTTCTGATCGAAGCCGTATTGGTGAGCAGTATCGGGGGCGTGATCGGCGTGATGTTGGGTGTAGCGGCCGCCAGGATAATCTCCACCACAGCCGAGATCCCTACGATTATTTCATGGTGGTCGATTGTCCTGTCGTTTGGTGTGGCGGCATCTATTGGGTTGATTTTTGGTATCGTGCCAGCCCGCAAAGCCGCAAAGCTGGATCCGATCGAAGCGCTGCGAACAGACTGATATAGGAGTCAATGCGCGAATGTTAGGACATCCATAGGGCGTAAGCGTGCAGCCAGTAGAATGTTTTTACGCTGTCACCACGGACTTGCGATAGGAAAGGATTTGAAACTAAAGAAATGAAAAGGAGAATGAAACAATGGAGAGCCTTGATCTTTTGTGTTTGTGTGTGTCTTTTCACAACATTCGGATATATCCCGTTGTCAGCACAGGGTGCGTACAGGCTGACACTGGAGCAGGTGGTGGCGTTGGCTCAGAGTGATGCGCCTGATGCGTTGCTGGCTGCTACCAGATGGAAACGTAATTACTGGACATATCAGTCATTTCTGGCGGATTTCAAACCAGATATACGTCTCAATGCCAATACACTGCCGCTTTTCAACCGGTCGATTGAATCGATAACACTGCCTACCGGTGAGCAGGCTTACCGGGAGAGGTCTTTCATGGATAATCGGCTTAATCTGTCGCTCGAGCAAGATGTGGCGCTCACGGGCGGTACCTTGTTTTTTGGCAGCGGGCTCAACCGGCTCGACATCTTTTCCACCACCGGCATACCTGCTGCGACTTCCTATCTGGCCAGTCCTGTCAGTCTGGGTTTCTTTCAGCCGTTGTTTCAGTTCAATGCAATGAAATGGAGACGTCAGATCGAGCCGATGGTCTACCAGGAAAGTGAGAAAATATATTCAGAACAAATGGAAGCCGTGGCCAACCAGGCCGCGCGTCTTTTTTTTGATCTGTTGATCAGTCAACTAGATGCCCAGGCGGCCATTCAGGACAAGGCCAATGCGGATACCCTGATGATTTTGTCCCGGGGCCGCTTTGAAGTGGGGAAAATTGCCGAAACGGATTTGCTGCAAGTGGAACTCAATACCATGCAGGCAGAAACCCGTCTGGCTGAAGCCCAGTTGAAGATGCAAACCAACACCGAGCAATTGCGGGACTTTCTGGATCTGCAGGGGGAGATCGATTTTGATCTTGTACCTCCCTATGACCTGCCGCAGGTCCTGGTTGATCCCGAGACGGCATTGGGGTATGCTCTACAAAACCGGAGCACTATGGTAGCACTCAACCGGCGTTTGATGGAGGCATCGCGTGAGGTGGAACGGGCGAAAGGGGAGACAGGAATTTCGGCGAGTCTCGTAGGTCAGTTTGGACTGACGCAGACGGGCAATCAGCTAGGTGATTCGTACCGGAATCTGATCGATCAGGAAGTGGTGACATTAAGTATTTCGGTGCCTATTGCAGATTGGGGAAAATCAAAAGCGCGAAGGGCTGTAGCGCTCTCGAATCTGGAGCTGGAGCAGCGGCAGATTGATCAGGAGCGGGAAAATTTCAGACGTGTCGTGATACTCCGGGCACAGCAGTTTGAACTCGTGCGGCGCAATACTGAAATAGCCGCGCGATATCTGGAGGCAGCGCGTAAGCGGTATGAGATTACCTATGAGCGATATCTGATCGGAAAGATCACCGTGACGGATCTCAATCTGGCGTTGGCGGACCAGGAGAGTGCCCGTCGTGGATATCTGCAGGCTATCCGGGATTATTGGATGGCGTTGTATGAGATCCGGGGATTGACACTGCATGATTTTGCTTCACAGCAGTCGCTGATGCTGAGACCACCGGCAGGGGAGTAGCCTGGAATTAAGATATGTCTATTCGTATACAGATAACTCACCCCCGGCCCCTCTCTTCAGGAATAATCCTATACCACTAGCCATATCATAGCTAAGAGAGGGGGCGGGGGTGAGTTCCCCGAAAAATCTGTGTCTGAGAGCCGGAGGGCATCCTGCGACAGCAGGCCACCCTCCGGCCCCTACTTCCCAGCACCAACTGCATCTAAGAAAAAATCTGCGACCCAGCAATATCGCACCTCCCCTCTCTTCAGGAATAATCCTATACCACTAGCCATATCATAGCTAAGAGAGGGGGCGGGGGTGAGTTCCCCGAAAAATCTGTGTCCCCGGACTGGCATCATCAGTAAGAGAGGGGGCGGGGGTGAGTTCCCCGAAGAATCTGTGTCCCCGGACTGGCATCATCAGTAAGAGAGGGGGCGGGGGTGAGTTCCCCGAAAAATCTGTCTCCAGGGAGCGGGGATGAGTTCCCCGAAATACCCATCCCCCTAGTCTCGCATTGTTTGAAAAATCATTAAATTTATTCCATGCTTCACCAGCATCGTCCTCATACTGAATTGTATCTCCGTGTTCGTATCCTGGCCCGACGAATGCGGAAAAATGCTACGCCTGCAGAGAATTTTTTTTGGGAGAAAGTACGGAATCGGAAGCTCTTCGGGTTGAAGATCAATCGGCAGTTTATCATCCAGTGTCGAATTTCTCCTGATTTCGTTAAGTTTTATATCGCCGATTTCCATTGTCATGAACTGAAACTGGTCATTGAACTTGACGGACAGATTCACCTCCGGCAGCAGTCAGAAGACATGATTCGAACAGAACATATGATAAGATATGGATTCACGGTGATCCGTTTTACCAATGAGCAGGTATTGAGGAATTGGGAGGAGGTTGAAGCAGTTCTGAATGAACTGATGGAAGCACAACTCAAGCAACAATAAACCGCGTTGAGTGAACACAATTCAATTTTCTTAGACTGCAGAGTGGGCCGAAGTCAGAGGGGGTAAAAATTTATATATGTTAAAGTTCAGAAAATAGTAGGATATATAGAATCGTTTTTTTTTTTGCGTATTCGTCAAAAAACAGGCCCCGGAAGATCATCTGCCTGCCCTGAAACCTGGCGAATGGCGGAGTCCGATGCCGCCTGACCAGAAGTAGGGAGTTTTAAATTTTGATTTTATGAAGAATTTTCTTTTAGTACTTGTTCTGTTAGCCGGTTTTGGATTTGAAGCTCAGGCTAAAAAATTTCGAGTTGACTTTACGGTGACATCTAGTGAAGGATGCACTTTTCGTATTGTTGGCGAAGTTGATGTTTCTTTGAGTATCCCGGTTTCCAATTCCACCATCAATGGATTTAATGGATCTATAACAATAGGTGGAGCCTCAGGATGCCCTAATGGCACTTTTAACGTCAATTTTGGTCTTGTCACTGCAGGTGACAGTGAGAATTTGCCCTCTGAGGATGAAGAAATCATTCATGCATTGATCTGGAATGACACAAGAATGCAAGATAGAATTGAAGAGATCTTTAATCCTTAGTTTTGCCAATGCTTTTATGGCAGGTGCATGATCAACAAAGTCATGCACCTGTACATATTTGTAAAATAAAAAATGGAACATGACACTTTTCAATTTTTGGATGTTTTGGATTTTGGCAATATTTCAGGGTGACAGGACAGGATTTGAGAGCCTTCAAATAGAAATTGTCAGAGCTAAGTATATTATGGAGATCAGAAAGGAAAATAAGAACCCTCAATCCAATATGTTTCTTCCGGAATTGGAATTAAAAGTTCAATATGAAATAGTATCAGATGGTGTTAGATCTTACATTCATCTGTCTGTTTTAGGCGTGGCTGATGAAGATGAATTAAAAATCTCGGGTAATGACATTTTTGCTTATACAGATTGTAAAATCAATTACGGCTTGATATTGACGGAGTTAAATGAGATTTTGGAAGTCATCGCCCTTAAAACATATAAATTTAATATTACAGGCGAGTTTAGAAAGAAGATTAATAATGAATGGCTTGAAGTACAAAACTATCAGATTGAAGGATTGGAGGGTGTTATCCTTCAGGGGTCCCGAATGCTACCAAAACAAATCAACATTGGAAACTGTATGCTCATTGAGTCTGCAACTATAGGAATAAAAGGTTTTCATGAAAATTCAGAGATAGAAATGGAGCTCGTTGAATTTGAAAATGTCAACTTTGACTTTAAGTTATATGAGCATTTATTGCAAGAAGTAAAGGGCTGTGATACTGCCAGGAGAACAGATTTATTATGGAATTAGAAACTTTACTGAAGTAATGCATTGCAACTTAACATCCTGGATTCAGGTCAAAGAAATTCAAAATGGATATCAATCTCATATGAGAAACTTCTCCCACTATGGGCTTGATTTCACCTTTGGCTTGATTATCACCCGCAAACTTGGGTCAGAGGTAAAGTAGGACCAGATCCAGTTGATCAGGACAAAGAGTTTGTTTTTGACCCCGAGGATAGATTTGAGATGGACCACCAGCCAGAGCATCCAGGCCAGAAAACCTTGCGTTTTGAGCCAGGGGAGATCCGCGACCGCCTTGTTGCGTCCGATCGTGGCCATACTGCCGAGATCCCGGTAGCGGAAAGGCTTCATGGGCTTACCCTTTTGCCGGGCCCGCAGATTAAAGGCCAAACATTGCGCCTGCTGGATAGCGGGTTGCGCCACCTGAGGATGACCCTGAAACGGCCCTTCCTCCATATAAGCAGCATCCCCCAACACAAATACATCCGGATAGAGGGCTATTTGATTGAATAGATTGACGCGGATCCGGTTGCCCTCTCCATACACGTGGTCCGGCAGACCTTCCAATCGACTGCCAATAATGCCGGCGGCCCAAATGACTTTGCGCACCTTCCAGGTTCGGCCATCCTGGAGGGTGATCGTCTCTCCGTCATAAGCTACTACCCTGGCACTGGTGATAACGATCACCCCGAGATCTTCCAGAAACTTTCTTGATTTGGCAGAGGCTTGTACCGACATGCCATTGAGCAAAGTATCATGGCCCTGGATCAACATGATATCCATTTCATCTGCATTCAGCTCAGGATATTCCCGGGGCAGGATATATCTTTTCATTTCGGCCAGCGAGCCGGCCAGTTCCACGCCGGTCGGTCCGCCGCCCACGATCACGAAGTCGATCAGGCTTTGACGAGGATCATACTCCCGTACGGTCAGTGCTTTCTCCAGATCCTGAAGTAGGGCATTGCGGAGATAGAGGGCATCGGAGACGGATTTGAGTGAAAAGGTGTGCGCTTCAATTTCCCGGTTTCCATAGAAATTGGTCGTCACCCCAGTCGCCAACACGAGCAGGTCATAATTGGCCCGGCCTTCGCTGGTCATGAGGAACTTTTGGTCCGGATCGATGGCGAGGATCTCAGCTACACGGATATGCACATTTGGGGTGTTGCGGAAGAGTTTTCGGAGGGGAAAGGCAATGGAACTGGGCTCAATTCCCGACATAGCGACTTGATACAGAAGGGGTTGGAATTGGTGGAAATTATTCCGGTCGATCAGGACGACCTGAAACTCCTTACCGACCAGCAGTCTGGCAAGTGTGACACCGGCAAAGCCGGCACCGGCGATGACGATTCGGGGATATTCAGTTTCAGGCAGATTGATGGGCATGGGGGTAAAGATACGGCGGTGGGAGGTCTGTTTGAGGATTGGGGTATAGAATAAATATTTGGTAGTAAAGTGCTGATAAGCATTCAATTAAGGCCTGATTGAAAAAGTAAAGTGAAAATATTTCACAAAAAAGGGAGGCATGGCTTGTCTGATATATGTATTCATATTATCTTTGCACTCCCAATTCGGAGATAGTGTGTGAAAAACACCTGAAAAAATCAGCGAATCGGGGAATGAATAAGACGTTCATTGACAGTGAGGACAGAGCAGCATTGTTAGGATCTGAGGAAGATCGAGACAATGAAGCGAGGTAAGAAAAATCGATATTGGATTGTTGATTTTGGAATGCTTTAAAATGTCTGATGGGGAATGTCAAATTACGAAT
>JBGTGP010000036.1:0-94528 GCA_041746735.1 Saprospiraceae bacterium | reverse complement strand
TCTGAGGCAATCTTTGCCATTTCCTGGTCCGATCTTCTGGTATATGGGGTTCGACTTAGTGGGTCCTTCTTCTTGACTTTTTTCTTCGTATTTTCCATCCTGATAGCTTTTAAAGTGACAAGCTATTTCAGGACGAGACACTCTGGGAATGAAGCCCGTGAATTGTCCGGAAAGTGCAGCCTCAGTTACTTTCGCTTCAAAGTCATGCTGGATCTGTTCATTGCTGAGCTTGTTGAACTCTGCCACGAGGAAGCTTGAATGTTTTGTTATATCCACCATCACAATTGACCCTGGCCAAAGCGTAAAACCTGCAGGTTTCACGACTGCATGTCCATTATGAGGGCAAGGGGTTAATAAAGGATTAATTCTAAAAGGACAATCACTCTAAATCATTGATTATAAGGCTGTCTTAGCAACTTTACAAAAAAAGAAACTATCAGGAGAACTAATCATATTAGGAGGATGTTATATACGAAAAATCAAAATTCAATTAGCATGGCAAAAGATGCACCAGGCATGCGCGGCAACAGAAGTCGCAATCAGGATGGACCATTACGCGACAAGCGTGATGATACCCATATGGGAACCATCGAGCAGCAATACAATCGCGATTTCAGAGTAAGAAGCGATATGGAGTTGGGTACCTTCCTGAAACAAAATAACATCAACTCCCTGAACGATCTGATCAAGAGCGATCTGGGGCGCAAGAAAGATTAGCGTAATACGACTTTGACCACTCTCAAGACAAGCTGCCTTTATTGCGGCCTGTGATTCCATTATCTCCATAAACTCACCCATGAGAACACTACTTCATCAGGCTTCCTTATTTTCGCTTTTCTTCGTTTTATTCATTCTGCCGAAGCAAACTTCCGCTCAAAAGAATTCGGTTTTCGAGGAAATATTATCACAGGCTGTACTCATACAAACCGATTCAGGGACCGGTAGTGCATTTTTGTATAAATATGGTGAGTATCTATACCTTATAACGGCCAGGCACGTCATTGTAGATACTGCACAATCGGCATCTCGGGTAATAACAGCAACTCTGTATCCTCATGGTCCTGTTTGTAGCAATCCTGTCCAGTTTTCTATTGACCTGGAAAAAGCACAAAGTGCAGGTGTAATAAGATACGCAACCTCCCATGACTTTTTCTTCATTGAACTGGGTAAAATGAAAGGACCTGTTCCCATTTTTGAAGGCTACGTAAAAACGATTACAAAGCCGTTCTATTTGCCAAAATTTCTGCCGCAGGGAGCGTTTACAAACCTTGATTCACTTGGCGTTGGCGAAGAAGTTTTTCTATTTGGGTATCCGACGGATCTGGCCGTCCTGGATCAATTTGATTTTACCAGACCGATCATGAGAACAGGTGCGATAGCTGCCCGAAGCTGTGCAAACAAAGGAAACAGACCGACTGAATACAGGGTGCTGCTTGACGCCCGTGTCGATCATGGCATGAGTGGCGGCTTCGTGATGATACAGACCGAAAAAGGTAAATATTCTCTGATTGGAATAATGTTACAGCTCGTTCCCTGGATCGAGTTTTCAAAAAAGGATAACGACGAAATTAAAATAACCAGGTTTGATAATTCCGGCCTATCTATTGTTCTTTCCTTCGACACAATTGTAAGCGCTATTGCAAAATTCCAGAAGGAAAGGGCAGGGGATAAATAATGTTGTTTTTCTATTTAGATAATCAGTTTTATTAAAATGAAAGAGAAAGAGAAAATAGATATTGTTCTTAGAGGTTTGTACGAGTACAGGAATACAAAATTATTTGTTTATCCAAAAACCATTCTGCCTTCCTTAACCGCTGCGGAAGATGGACGTATTTCCTCGTTTCTTCATGATGGAGGATTGGCCATTAGGCCTGGCAATGGCGGGTACAGATTAAAAATTACAGCCAAAGGCGTGATGTATTGCGAGGGCGATTCACAGACCTTTCCGGGTGAGCCTGTAATTACGATTACTCAAGTCATAAATAGTCCCGGTGCAACAGTGATTACCATGACAGGCCAAGTCGTTTACCCTAATGGTGAAAATATCAAGCGGGAGATTGAAAGTATCAAGCATGATCTTCGTGCTGCCCAGAACCTATCTGCAACTATGATTCCGCTGCTCGATGAATTTCTGGATGATATTCATTTAAGGATCGAAGACAGAAAGAAAATACCGCTGCTTTCCTGGGAATGGTTGAACAGGTCAGACACAGCGGTTTCGATGGTAGATCGTTTAAAAAATCTACACGATCTAATTTATGGGTAGAACTTATTTGCCAAAAAAGAAGCTTTATTATGACTTGATTATAATATTTAATAGTTATTAGTCATAAATAATATTATTACACAATTAATAAGCTCATGGTTATTACGGTAATATTGAATTAAGTGTAAATATCTGTCCAGCCATCGTAATACATTTAAAGCCTAATAATTTTTCCACTATAGAATTCATGCTCTGCCGCAATCTTTACCAAGTATATCCCGTTCCCTGGGCATAAGAATTTAACATTAATCAAATCGGATTGTACTGGTGATTCTGATAAAATTGGAATTTTCCTACCGGATAAATCAACCACCAAGATATTGTTCGCATTGACTCCTGCACCAATGTCTAATTGAACCCAAAATTCATCATTTACTATTGGATTTGGATAGATGTAAAACGATTCAATATTTTTAAAATCTGCTGCATTGGAAGGTGAACAACTTATCTCCAAATCAGACAAATACTACCTCTGATATGAATTTATTCGAGCAGTGGCTATACTTCTTCTTACACTTGTTGTTACGCATGCAAACGTAATTGCATAGAGGAAGATTGAATCCTTTTTCTTGCAAGCTCACAATATTCGTGACTGATATCAACGCCAATATAATTCCGTTGCAGTTCGAAAGCCACTTTGCATGTTGTACCAGACCCACATAAAGGATCAAATACAATATCGCCTGGGTTAGTCCAAGAATTAATGTGATCCCTTGCGAGTTCACAAGGGAAAGGAGCAGGATGTCCTTTCGCTTCTTGATCTTCAAGTTTCTTTCCTACAACATACTCCCAAATATTCCCTTTGATTTTAGTGTCTTTAACTGGCTTCGCTAATTTTTCTCTTGTTTGCTGGTGTTTGGAATAATTCTTATAAGTAGTTCCATTCAGTTCTAAGCCCGCATGCATACAATTTACCATAATCGGATTATGCGTTTTAACTAAGCCTTTGCTCAAAACAAACATGAACTCAAATTCATTATTATACCTTTTCCTGTATATCTGAGGTAATGGATTCCTCTTTCTGAATATCATAGTATCATGTAAGTTAAATCCAACTTCTTTAAAATACAAAGCATGCTTAAAACTTGTCCCGGTTTCAGATCCTTCAATTGTTGCATCTCCAATTACCCAAACTACAACACCACCCTCTTTCGTGACTCTGAACAATTCTGATGCAATTTGTTCAAATGGAAAAGTATAGCCCTTATAACTTCGAAGATTGTCATAAGGAGGAGAGGTCAAGGTCAAGTCAATTGAACCATCTCCAATGGATTTCATAATATCGAGACAATTACCCTCGGTAATTTTATTTAGCAGTTCATTCTTCTTCTTCATCATTCAGCTATTGCAAATAATTTATTTTCTGTAATTGCTTTTATTGTTTTTATTTTACTTTCAATTTTATCCGCTTTAATAAGCTCCTTGATTGCCTCTTCATGACTCAAGCGCATAATTCTTTCTCTTTCCTGGGAAAGAAATGTAATAGCCTCTTCTTTGCCAAAAGCAAGGGATTCTCCTGAAGCAATTTTTTCTTCTTTCCAAATAGGTAAAATATTTTCAGAAAAATCGATCATAAGTTTGTTTATTGGTAACCAGTAGTTTACGGCACTTTTAGATAACATTAAAACAGGAACAAGGTCAAAAACTTTAAGCAATAATTCTTGTGCTCTTTTATTGCCTTCCAATCGAGCAAATTGAACTAAAAGACAAAAATGAGAATAAGAGAAAACACAGACATTTCTCATTGTTGCCTGGTAATAAATTTGGCTCGCTTTGTTAGGCAATTGGTGAATAGGACAAACTACTACAGCGTAATGTTTTCCTCTCTTCCAATTGTCCATAGCTTGAATCTTAAAATCTTTTTGATTCTTTGCTGTTCTACTTAACCTAAACGCCTTGGCGTCTGCAATGAAAGAATAATCAGATATTATACCTTCAACATCGGCCGTATCAGATCGTTCTCTAATCACAAAACTCTTTACGCCAAGGTTTTCCAAAGTATGAGCAATTAGAATGTCAGTGTACTTGGAATATAGCTTCTCTTCACTTGAATCTCTTTTATAAATTTCAGGAATATTTCCACACACACGCAAATGATCAAGGATTGCGTCGGTTCCGTCGGCTTTTATTTCGTTTATTAGCTCAGATTCCAGTCGTTCTGCATCAGTACCAAATCTACCGCTCAATTTAGAAATCTCAGAAACCCAGAATTTCCTTCTTTCTTTCGTATTTTCTGTTATAAATTCTCCCATTTGTTTAAGATGTTAGATCAATCAATTTGAAATTTTGAAAAAGTTAAAAGATTTCGAGGCCTTAGTCCTTCAATAACATGGATTTAGATAAATGTTAGCAATGTCTGGATTAGCCGCATGGATCAAAACACAGGTCCATACCTTCAACCTTCAAAGAATCCAGGCAAAATAAGAACCTTACATGGAATACTTTAGGATTTCCTATAATATAATAAAGTAGCTTTTATACAATTTGTACCCTATTTGTACCTAAAACAACGTAACTATTTGATTATCAAGGATAATTACATTTTGTATTGGAAAGTAACCTGTTTCCCAGTCGTACGTAGACTCAGTGCATAGGCCTATCTGCTTGTGCGAAAATGCCAAAATGAATCAGCAACTGATATTAAATTATATATTATTGTAATATATAAATAACCATTTATGTTTCACTTGAGCATTATTTGGTAGATATCCTCTATTTTTGTAATAATATACTTTTACACAATGAGTATTTTGTATCATTATACTGATGCTTTTGCACTATATTTGTAATGCAATAGCATTACAAATGAAAAAGTTACAGATAGATCAATTGAGCCAGAAAATGCTGGCATTCCATGCGGTCCGTAACGTCAAGGTTTCGGATAAAGGATGGGTGCATACGGTCCGGACTACCCTGGGCATGTCCCTCGAACAACTGGGTAAGAAATTATCATTGACCAGAGCTAGTGTGGGGGCCATTGAAAAACGTGAAGCCGAAGGTAGCATTTCGCTCAATTCCCTGAGAGAAGCTGCCCGGGCCCTGGATATGGAATTCGTATATGGGTTTGTTCCTCTCGATGGCACGCTGGAAAATCATATCGAACGGAAGGCTGAACGACTGGCTTCAAAAATTGTACACCGGACATCGCAGTCTATGAAACTTGAAGACCAGGAGAATTCAGCTAAGCGGATAGCCAATGCCATACAGGAACGGAAAGAAGATATTATCCGGGAAATGCCTAAGGCCCTATGGGATTAGATCCGGAATACCAGGATAGTCAAACTCCGTTAGACGAAGAGGAGAAAGAGGGCCTGCGCATTGGCCTTATCACCACCCGTGGTGAGCTGGACGAGTATGAACAACAAAATATTGAAATCGCGATTCAATGGATTCTGGGGCGCTCCTTCAAACCTGATGCACTATTTACAGAAACCTTTATCCGTAATATCCACAAACGTATGTACGGTGAGGTGTGGTCCTGGGCAGGTGACTTCCGAAAAACCAACAAGAATATGGGTGTTGAATTTTGGCAAATCCCTGTGCAACTGAAACAGCTACTGGATGATGCACGCTACTGGTTTGAAAACAACACTTATACACCGGATGAAATGGCCTTACGATTTAAACATCTCCTGGTTAGCATTCATTGCTTCTCAAACGGTAACGGAAGACACAGCCGGTTGATGGCCGATATCATCATTGAAAAATTATATAAGCAGCCTGTATTCAGCTGGGGTGCGGCCAACCTTACAAAGACAAGTGATGCACGCAAAGAATATCTGACAGCACTTAAAGCGGCGGACAAGGGAGATTACACATTATTGTTAGCTTTTGCACGATCATAGGGGAAAGATGGAAACAAAGCCCCTACAACCTTCCCATCCCTCCCAATGTTCCTTTCCTACACCCGGCAATTCCATTACTATGCGGACACTCCAAACCCTTCTCCTCACAGCTACCCTTGCCCTCACCTCCTGCGGCAACAAGATCAGCCAACCGGGGTCAAAAGTTGATACCACATCCAATGGTATCCCACCTGTAGAAACAAAATCCGCCAACACCGACTACGCTCCAGCCTTCAAAGGCCAGACACGCATTGCAGGGATTCGTACAAAGACACCCTATCAGGCCGACGTGATCTACCGGGGTCTTCAAAATCCCTGGGGTATCGCCGAACTACCGGATGGCCGGTTCCTCATCACCGAAAAAAAAGGCACTATGCGAATCGCCTCCACCACCGGCACGGTCAGTGATCCCATCACCGGTCTGCCTGCAGTCAACCCCGCAGGGCAAGGCGGCCTCCTGGGCCTCTGTATCGATCCGGCGTATGAGCAAAACCGTATGGTATACTGGGTATTCTCCGAGTCGCTGCCTGACGGAAATGTCACGGCCGTGGCAAAAGGACGGTTGGCAAT
Source organism: Saprospiraceae bacterium (assembly GCA_041746735.1). GTDB lineage: Bacteria > Bacteroidota > Bacteroidia > Chitinophagales > Saprospiraceae > Opimibacter. Next base: position 87,847 of record JBGTGP010000036.1, on the reverse strand, counting down.
CGACGAAAAAACGATGGAAAACGCAAGCGTCATCTATCGCGCAATGCCAGCTTACCCGGGCAACTTACATTATGGTGGCCGTATCTTGTATTCCCGGGAAGGTCACCTCTACATCTCCACCGGCGAACGATCCGACAAGGCAACAAGACCACTGGCACAGGACCTGAAATCAGGGCTGGGTAAAATCATCCGGATCACCCCCGATGGCCAGCAAGTGGCGGGAAACCCATTTGAAGGAACTGCAAATGCACGTCCGGAGATCTATAGTTACGGGCATCGCAACGTACAGGGCATTGCCTTTCACCCGGAGACCGGAGACCTGTGGCAAAATGAATTCGGCCCCCGCGGAGGTGACGAACTGAATCTCATTGCCCCCGGCAAAAACTATGGATGGCCAGTCATCACGTACGGTATTGAATACTCGGGTGGAAAAATTGGGGACATCATCCAGCAAATGCCAGGGATGGAGCAACCCGTCTACTATTGGGATCCGGTCATCTCTCCCAGTGGTATGACGTTTTACAACTCCGATGTCATTCCGGAATGGAAGAATAATCTTTTCCTTGCCTGCCTCAGCGGAACGCACATCTGCCGCCTGGTGCTTGAAAACAACAAGGTGACGGGGGAAGAACGCCTCCTCGCCGATGAGAAACAACGCTTCCGCGATATCACCCAGGGCAAGGATGGCGCTTTGTATGCTATAACGGATGAAGGGCGGTTGTATAGAATATCAACATCCGTGGTGAGTGGTGAGTAGTGTGCTTCGACCCGCTTGACACATCCTGGTGCTACAGCTCAGCAACCGTAGTGAGTGGGGTGCTTCGACCCGCTTGACACATCCTCGTGCTACAGCTCAGCAACCGTGGTGAGTGGGGTGCTTCGACCCGCTTGACACATCCTGGTGCTACAGCTCAGCAACCGTGGTGAGTGGGGTGCTTCGACCCGCTTGACACATCCTGGTGCTACAGCTCAGCAACCGTAGTGAGTGGGGTGCTTCGACCCGCTTGACACATCCTGGTGCTACAGCTCAGCAACCGTAGGGAGTGGGGTGCTTCGACCCGCTTGACACATCCTCGTGCTACAGCTCAGCAACCGTAGTGAGTGGGGTGCTTCGACCCGCTTGACACATCCTGGTGCTACAGCTCAGCAACCGTGGTGAGTGGTGAGTGTGTTGGAATCTCCGCTGCGCTTCGATCTACACACTTGAATCTGTGTCATCTGGTATCTTCAAATCTGGCATCTGGTATCTGGCATCTGGCATCTGGTATCTGGTATCTGGTATCTGGCATCTGGTATCTGGCATCTCCTGCTCTGGCATCTCCTGCTCTGGCATCTAACATTTTTCAAACTCTGTGAGTCAGATTCTACTCCCTGTATGGGAATTAGGCCAACCTTTTCTATCCAGATATGTTTATTCCAAATGGTTAACAAGATAAAATAAGATTAGGCATCTTCCTGTTAGCTGTTAATTCTAAAAAACTGATAATTATGAAAAACTTTCAAAGAATTCCACAACAAATTGTCCGTATTTCTGCTATGATACTGATGGCTTTTATGACATCCATAGCCTGGGCGCAGGACAAGGGAATAGACATCAACGTTGACCTGGACAAAGGGGGTAACTGGTATAATAATCCCATCGTTTATATCATTGGCGGTGCGGTATTTATTCTGCTCCTGGTGGCGCTTTTGAGAAGCGGAAACAAATCAACCTCTTAATTCGCAGCAATCCTATAGAAATTAATTCCTGAGCATAAATCCTTAATTAGATTTATGCTATCCCTTTAAGAGATGTACAGTCCATTGTACATCTCTTTTATAACGAATACCAGGAACGCTTAGGTTCTTATTAGTTTGAAACCCTGACCCTTCCGTCCCCCTAAAATTTTATCCCATTGGCTCGCCCTCCATCTTCTCACTCGCTGACGCTCCTTCTCGTATGCAGCCTCAACCACAACCTGACCGAATTGGTAAAAGGTTTTAAATATTCTCACATAAAATTAAAATATGCTTACGTTTACATCGTTTTAATTAACTTTAGGTAAATATTGTTGTTTCGCTTAGATTCTCCATTAGCCAATCTCCACGGTTCTCCCACGCTGCTAAGTAGGAATAATTAGAAATCCTCAGGCTAACCAAAACAACCAATATACATAATCATAATACGTAATTACTTCGTTTGATGGAGTTGAGATATCACTCGTCAAATACTATATCACTTTATCATTCACATTTTTACTCATTTATTTAAAACTCTAATGACTATGAAATTCAATGTTCTTTCCGCTTTCAGCGGTTTTGCACTATTGCTGTTGGCAACCCTACCAGGCTGTGAGAAGGATGCTCTTGTAAAGCCTGTTGATAGGCACCTTACCTCCAGAACAGTACCTGAGTGTTGTGTTCCTAGCTTGCCATCTGCGGACGAAGTGGTATGGAATGGCAGTTGCAACATTACGATAACGGCTCACAATGATGCGACGAAGACGTATGTCACAATTTCCAGAGCAGGGGGGACGATCGGAGGCGCGAGATATGCCAATCCAGGTCTTTGCCCCACGCAAACAAATGGCCCCACGATTCAATCCAATTTTTCAAATTACTCTTTTTCATTTGATAATCCTGCAGATTGGGTATGTGGCACTCCGGTCACCTTTTCATTCTATTTCAATGGTTTGGGAAATTGCGGAGGCAATGCTATTCAAACGTGTGTCATAACCTATAACCTCAAGGATGTTTGCCCTGTGGGCGGATGCGATGATTCACTTTCAGCGGATGTGAATTGCGATAATTCGACATGTAATCGTCAGGTCACATTCACCTATACGGCCAGTGATAACTATGATGGGATTGTGATACAAGGCGGACTAACAGCTCATACTTCTGTTTGCGATGCTACTGCCACAGGTGGAGATTTACATTTAAATGCTACGCATTCCTCAGCTGGAGGACCTTCTAACGTGACCCGTTGGGAAGCATCCAATGTCACTGAATGCCAGGTGTATACGGTAACCCTTAGCTGGACTTCCACAAATGGAGATCCCTCTATTACAGGACAATGGACGGTTAAAGATTTAGACGGAAATACGCTTGCTACTCTCGCACCTCTGACGTGTAATGATTAAATCATAACCAATGAGTATGATGGAAATATAATAATCTATTGACTCAATGAATAAAAACTCCGCCTGAATACCAGGCGGAGTTTTTTATTAGGGTGTATTTCTAAATGATAGATGTCTCGTCCAGAAATAACTTGTCGCTCACCACCGGGGCCGAACTTCCCGATGGCCGATTTTCCATCACCGAAGAAAAGGCTGCCATGCGCAATTCATGATGACGAAGGAAAGAGAGGTTAAGGAATGGCGATGGATCCAGATAAAATCCGTGTTGCTGATTGTCTGTCTGGGCACGCATAGGGTGTAGGTCCATGCATGAGCAATGAAGTCCCGTGGGATATGAAACCCGAACTGAGGTTGGACGTGTAAATGTAATCTGCTACTTCGGCTGCAGATACTTAGCCACCGCCCCTATGAATTGATCGGGTGTAGGTGCATAGCCTGTTTTTCCGAGCGGGTTGACCTGGTATTGGCCGTTTGACGGATCTTTGGTCAGGGTGAAGACCCAGATAGTCGGATAGCCACCGATACCGAGGGCTTGCTGCATGGCCATGTTCTGCTGCTGGTTTTTCTGCGGAATCTGTTTCCGGCGGGGAAAGTCAAGTTCGAGAAGTACTACATTCTTGTCGGCCCATTCCTTAAATTCGGGCTTATTAAATACATCCGCATCCAGCTTCTTGCACCATCCACACCAGTCGCTGCCGGTGAAATTGGCCAAAATGGGCTTTTTATCTTTGACGGAGATCGCGTAGGCTTCATCCAAATCCACGAGCCAGCCAGCTTTTTCAGAGGCATAGGGTGCGGGCTTTGGCGCTTCGGTCGACGCTGTGGTGGTGGTAGGCGGCGGTGTGGCAGCCGAAGGTGTGGTTGCCGGCTTTTGCGAACAAGCCTGCATTACGGTTCCGCTGAGGAGCAAAAACAACAAAAATCTTGACATAAGTATACTTTGGTTTAACCTGCTTTTCAATTTTCCGTGCAAAAGTAACCCATTCCTGGCATGGAAAATGGATATTAACTTGATATTAATGTTTCCTCGGGAAGGCCTTAAGTCTTATACTGCTATTGGCAAAAGGGGGTAAGGGGAGCATAACCCTCACTCCTGGCTTTACATGTCAAGCAACCTAAACAAAGGATATTCAAACCAGTCCATCCTGGTGTTTTATGTATTTTGACCTGCCATTTAAAACCGGGCATGACCATCCATCTTCTAAAATCCTTGCTGTTACTCCTTCTCTTTCAGGCAGGTCCTTCTCTTTTGGCCCGTCCCGAAACTCTGGCGATCGACAGTATTGTCCACCTGCTAAATGCCCGGACAGACTTTCAGTCCGGCAAGTTTCGCCAGGCAGCCCAATCTGTGAAAGCTCTTGACCCTGTTTCAGGTTGTGAGGTATGGCAGCGCCTGAACGAAAAAGGGCCGAAACGGCAACGTTTCAGGTTTCAGCTCCTCCGGCTCCAGGTCTATCTTGCGCTGGAATCCAGGTCATGTCCCGACTGGCCACCCGTGGAGCAGCTTCTGACCAGTGGATTACAGGCATCGTATGAGACCCGCGATCCGGTACTTATGGCAGAAATGAACCGGCTAGTCATGTCGTATTACACCAATCGATTTGATTTTGGTTCAGCAGGTGTATATGGTTTGATCGCCCGTGAACTGGAAGAGAATGCGGGTGTCCATCAGTTTTATGGCAGTTCGTCTATCCGGTTCTTCCTGGGACACTGCAGCTACCATTCGCGGGATTACCGGACCTCGATCCAGGCCTCTATGGAGGCCCTTGAATGGAAACAACGAAGTGGCATCGATCCGGCTGATACCTTATTGCTGGTAGAACAAATGAATGCCTGGAATACAATTGGATTGAGCTATGAAAAACTGGACGTCTATGATTCAGCTTTCTGGGCTTTCGACAAAGCCTTGGAAATTTGCCAGCAACTGGATCTTCCTTTTTGGGAGGGTTTGATCAAGGGCAATCAGGGTGATGTCTATTTTGCCCAAGGGAGGTATGCAGAAGCAAAAGCTATGTTGTGGAAAGATGTAGAAGCCAGCCGGGTTGCAGAAATCTGGGACAATGCTGCCAATTCGCTCCAATGGATCTCCAGGATCAATCTCGTGGAAGGAAATCCCGTTCTGGCCCTTCAACAGGCCCGTGAGTCGGAGCGCTGGCTCCATCGTATACCCCGGCCTGAGTATCATGCGAATCTTTACTATACCTATACCCAGATCTTTAAGGCATTGCAGCAACCGGACAGTATGGACCTCTATATGAAACGGTACCTGACCCTTCATGACTCCCTTGAACATGTGGCGATGGAGGCACGGGCCGAGATCGTTCGGATGCGGATGGACAATCAGAATTTTGTGTACCAAATCATGACGCTCGATCATGAAAAGAAAAAGATCAAACTGATTCGCAACCTGATCATCCTCATCATCCTATTGGCAGCACTGACGGCCTACCTTCTATTCCATCGCGCCTGGTCGATCCTGAAGTGGCGTCAACTGCAAGCTTTGCATGAAAAAGAAAAAGCTGAAGCCGATGTCAAATCCGCTCGTGAACAACTGCAGGTCTTTACAGAGTATCTGGTAGAGAAGACATCGCTGGTCGAAGATCTGGAAGCCCGGTTGCTGAAGCAAAGGCTGCTGCAAGATGTTGGTGATGACCATCCTGATCTGGAGCAGATTACCCTTCTGACAGATGATGACTGGGAACGTTTTAAGCACCTTTTCGAACGGGTACACCCGGGCTTCTTTCAGGTCCTGAGGAAAAAAGCACCTGATATTACGCTCGCAGAACAACGTATGGCGGCACTGATCAAACTCCAGCTACCCGCCAAAAAAGCGGCCTCCATTCTTGCCATTTCCACCAACAGTGTACATAAGACCCGTCAACGACTCCGCCACCGGCTAGGCCTCGAGCACGATGGAGCATTAGATGAATACTTTGCCGGCTACTTTTCCGACCCATCCTGATAAAGCTACTCATTGAGGCTGCTGCACCTGTCCACTGGTTGTCCACACCGTGTCCAATCGAAGTCCATAGGCATTTCTTGACTTTGACCTGTTGAGGGAAATACATTTGTCCGGACACAATATGTCCTCATCGTGATCAAACTCAACCGTCCAACACTACTGCTCTGTATGGCCATCCTTGTCCTTCTGTTAGTACTGCTGGCCTATTGGATTGCTGAGCAATTAATTCAGCATCTGGATGCACGAATGCCGTCATAAATTAAAATTGAAACCAACTAGAGCGTGAACATGAACAACACGGGTTTTGCGAATACAATCCTCACAGCCTATGCAATCTGTGCCCGAATAACGAATTAAATCAAGCCCCCAGACTTTTTCGTAATTCCGGCACAACCCTGCTCCCGTACAGTTCGATCGACTTCATGACATCCGCATGGGGTACCGTCCCCAAACTGGTGTGAGCCAAAAAACGGGTGAAACCAAACAGCTCATGCTCATACAATATCTTATCAATGACCTGCTGTACGCTTCCAACCATTAAAGCTCCTTTGGGCGATCGGCTATACTCGAATTGTTGACGGACCAGGGGCGGCCAGCCTCGTTCACCTCCGATCCGATTCATCATCGCAGCGTAATGGGGATAAAACAGATCCGCAACAGTCTGGGACTCCTCTCCAATAAAAAGGTGATTGTTAATCCCTAATTGAAGATCCTGAATATCTCTGCCAAACTTCATCCATGAATCTTTATACAACTGAATGAATGGAACGAACTGGTCTGGCGTACCTCCGATAATGGCCAATGTCAGTGGCAGTCCCAATTGGGCTGCACGCACAGCGGAAGCTGGTGTACCGCCTACGGCTACCCAAATCGGAATTTCTTTTTGATAAGCTCTCGGATAAATTCCGGCATCTTGTAAAGAAGATCTGTGCCTCCCCTGCCAATTGACTTTCTCCTGACGATTGATTTCCAGTAGTAATTCCAGTTTTTCAGCATACAGGCTATCATAGTCCTGCAAGTCATAACCAAAGAGTGGAAACGATTCAATAAAGGATCCTCTGCCCGCCATAATCTCCGCTCGCCCTCCCGACAACAAATCTACTGTGGCAAACTGCTGATACACCCTCACCGGATCATCAGAACTCAGGACAGTTACTGCGCTGGTGAGCTTTATGTTCTTTGTTACCGCTGCCGCTGCACCCAATACGACAGTCGGCGTCGATACTGCATAATCCGGCCGGTGATGCTCACCTACACCAAACACATCCAGCCCCAACTCATCCGCAAGTTTGATTTCCTCCATCAATTCCTGCATCCGCTGGTGTCCTTCCATCCCATGACTTCCCGGGACTTCATACGGCATATCCGCAAAAGTCATGATGCCAAATTCCAGTGCCATATTTCAAAATGATTTTTATATGCACAGGACCACGAAAGGTTTATACCTGTGCGTCCTCCAATACAATCATGTTTTCAGAAAAATAAACTTATCTCACCACTTCAAAAGACCCGGTGTACAACACGGATCCGGCGGCAATTCTTGCGATATAGCGGCCACCAGGGAGATCGTACACAGACAACCTGATCTCAGTGCCGGGAGATACCAGTGATGTACGAACCAATCGTCCTTGCTGGTCATACACCTGTACCAGGTTGGTCGTCACTCCGGAAGGAAGGCTGAACTGGATTTCGGAACTGGCCGGATTGGGGTAAATCGATAGCGGAAATATCGTCTGTATTGGATCAATGGAAGTAGTGAACTCCGGGTCAAACCGGGTGCCACTGTTGATGATCTCCTTAGTCGCCGGATCTGACAGCCACGCAATAACGTATGTTTCACTTGCATTCCATCCCGATTCGACCGTATACTGATAACTCAACTCAGCACTGCCGGTACTCATATCCACATCATCACCTGTAGCAGGTGTAAGAAACCGTCGGAATACATTGTGATGCAGGGTCTCCCCGTTCGGTGCGTTGTACATGATTTCCTTCTCCACGATGACGGCAAACAATCTGCCTGTGGTCATGGATCCGCCAGCGGCATCTAGGAGTGCAATATCCACCGTCCGGGTTGTGCCCGGAGTCTCCGTAACACCGATGTGCAACCAGGATGTGCTTCCAGTCAGTTGGTTCAAGAGGTTGGTGGTCACGCCGGAGGAACTTCTAAAATCTACTCCATTGAGGGCCACGGTGGGTGAACCAAAAATATCGCCGGTATAATGTTGATAACGGGTATTGTTTTCTGAAATATTGGCCTGATAAAAAATGCAGGTATTATAAGGTCGCCCCGGATAAAAGCTGATGAGATGATACTCCCCTTCCACATTTTGAAGCCGGTTGAATAATCCGGGATTTTGAGACGCACAGATCGGGCAGGGTGTATTGGTAAAGAGCTCCAGTGTCAAATATCGAAGTGGAAGATTCTGGCTTTGCCCTAATGAAGGCGAAAACATCAATAAACTACTTAAAGAGAAAACGACAAGAAAATAGCGGGCAATAATCATAACGTGATAGGATTTGACAAGGATAACAAACGCCAAGTATAAGAGTTTTTGAAAAACCAGGCAAAAACCCATCCATGGAAGCGCATAAAAAAAACCGGGACGTACATAAAGTACGTCCCGGTATATGGCTTCACTCCATCAAAAGAGATGGGTGAAATTCAATCTAATTGAATTACCGGTTTGCGATCACAATTTTCTCCGTCATCATACCGGAGGTCGTCATGATCCGGACCAGGTAGAGTCCCGGTGAAAGTCCCGAAACATCCAGTCTGTCCTCAAACACAATTTCAGTATCTGCCGAATACCCTTGCTGCAGCACTACTTTGCCAGAGATATCCGTCATCACGATTCGATTGACCATGACTTCCTTCGTCTGTGGCATGGTGATATAGAGAATATCCTTTGCCGGATTGGGCGAAAGTCGCGGAGTCGGCATGGTGACATTATCCCCTGCGTTTACAGGCAGTTCACTTATTGTTCCAATAGGTGCTCCGTCCGGCAATGTGACTATGTCAGGCACGACCATATTCACGGAATAGTAATTGAATACACAGATGTTGAATGTTCCTGTCGTGCCGGCATAACCCCACACACGCACCCAAACGGTGGTATTCGGATTACCATTGAGGCTGATGACCGGCATGGGTGAACCATTTCCGGATGTATTATCATCCTCACAAGTGACATACGTCAGATTCGAACAATCACCGGAGTAGATCTCCATGACCGCATCCGTCAGCGTACCGCCCGTAGTGCGGATGGTGACGACAGGGTCCGGTACATCCGGCATGGTAAATTTGAACCAGACATCCTTGTGATTATTATTAGGACACCATCCCATTGGAGCTGGTGTACTGAGGGTGGCCCCGATATTGGACGCAGGTGTATTGACACATTCACTATTGACATAGAGCAGTGTCGCATTGACACATTCGTCATTGCCATAATCTCCCGAGCCTTCTGTCGTAAAGCTAACCGGTGTCGGCCACGGGCTTTGATTACTGTATCCGCAATTGGCGCGCACGCGCCATTCATAGATGGTCCCCGGATTGAGATTGACAGCTGTTACGGTCGTGTCCGTAAAAGGACTGCCCGGTACGGTGGCCCATGATCCTGATGGCACCCGCAGTTGAACGGAATAGTTCTGCGCAAAAGGTACAGGGGTCCAGCTCAGAGTAGCTTCATTTTCAGTGACATTGGTAGTGGTCAATCCTTCGGGTGTCACACAATCCGCTTCAAGCGTTGTGAAGCTTACGAACGATGACCATTGGCTATAAGAACCATCACAATTGCTCCGCACTCTCCATTGATACCCGGTACCCGGGGCAAGGCCAGTCAGCACATACCAGGTACCCGTGACATCACCCGAAACATCTTGCCAGTGACCGCCTGTATACCGCCACTGAATCGAATAACTCAACGCACTACCCACCGCAGTCCAGTTGAGTCTTGCAGAAGCCTCCGCTATCTGTGTCGTATGCAGGCCGGATGGTGCGTGACAATACGAACCTCCCAATGTAGTAAACGTGGTAGGATAGGTCCAGTTACTGAAGTTACCGCCTCCATAGCCCGAGCTACAGCTGGTTTTCACACGCCATTGATAGGTAGTGTTGGGTTGCAGGCCAGTGACAGTCACGGAGGTTTGGAATATCGGGTTCTGTGCAATGTCAGTCCATATACCATTGGGTTCCCGCATTTGGACAGCATAGTGATGTGCCCCTGGAACGTGTGACCAACTAAAAGTGGCTGATGATTGTGTGATCTGAGAGGTGGAGGGCCAGCCTGGTACCTGACAGGATGAGCCAAGCGTCGTAAAGACCTTGCTGGAAGACCAAGAACTATAGCCACCATAATGGCAGTTGCTCTTGATGCGCCACTCGTAAGTTGTGGCGGAATGAAGACCTGTCAGTGAATACCACGTACCTGTGATGGGGCCCGGAACATCGATCCAGGAATAGCTGCCCAACTGACGATACTGAATCGAATAATGGTATGCCCCGCTGACCGAGGACCAGTTGAGCGTAGCAGAGGTCTGGGTGATACTTGTCGTACTTAGCCAGTAAGGGGTATGACAATATGAACCTGCGAGAGTTGTGAAGGTGATGGGCGTAATCCAGTAACTATACTGGCCATACCCGCAATTGGCCCGTACGCGCCATTCGTAAGTAGTGCCTGGTTGGAGACCGGTGGCCGTGATCCACGAACCGGTCGTGGGGCTGCCATATACTGTTGTCCAGCTACCTCCATATTGACGAATCTCAACCGAATAGCTATGGGCACCGGACACAGGTGACCAGCTAAAGGTGGCTGAGGTTTGGGTGATATTGTAAGTAGAGGGCCAGGTAGGTGTACTACACGATTGACCCAGGGTGGTAAATTGAATATTATAGGACCAGGCACTATGACCGCCGTAGTGGCAATTACTTCGGATCCGCCATTCATACGTAGTAGCCGGGTATAATCCGGTCAGCGTATACCAGGTATCATACAAGGCTGGTAACTCGTTCCACGAACCGCCGCCTGAGTGTCTCCATTGAATGGTATAGCTGTGTGCACCACTGGCGTGGGTCCAGTTGAGCGTCGCGGAGTGTTGTGTAATATTGGAGGTATAGGTCCAATAGGGTGCATGACAGGAAGATTCGCCCAGGGTCGTAAAGTAAATTGGCGATGTATAGTGGCTGTATTGACCGTAGCCGCAATTGGCGCGTACACGCCATTGGTAGCTTGTACCGGGCGTCAATCCGGTCAGCGTAACAGAGGTTTGATAAAATGGGCCGTTTGGCACATCATACCAGTACCCATTGCTTTGACGAAGTTGAATGGTGTAGCTATGGGCTCCCGAGACTGCGGACCAACTCACCGTAGCTGTGGTTGAAGTGATGTTATACGTCGAGGGCCAGGTGGGTGTTGCACAGGAATACCCTAAGGTCGTAAAGCTGTTGATGTTGGACCAATAGCTATGACCACCATAATGGCAGTTGCTTCTGATCCGCCATTCATACGCGGTGCCGGGTTGAAGTCCCGTCAGGGTGTACCAGGTATCGTAGAAGGCTGACAATTCATTCCAGTATCCTCCGGCATATCTCCACTGGATGGTATAGCTCACAGCCCCGGTCGCATGTGACCAATTGAGTGTGGCAGAATGTGACGTGATGTTGGTTGTATAGGTCCAGGAAGGTGCATAGCAAGACGAGCCGCCCTGAGTGGTAAAGGTGATTGGCCATGTCCAGGCACTGTGCTGATAATAGCCGCAATTGGCCCTCACTCTCCACTGATAGGTCGTACCGGGACTAAAGCCGGTAACGGTCACAGTGGTTTGGGAAAAGGGTCCGCCCGGCACGTCATACCAGGTGCCATTTTCAAGGCGGGTCTGGATTGTATAATTATGTGCACCTGAGACTGGTGACCAGCTAAAAGTTGCGGAGGTTTGAGTGATATTACTGGTCGATGGCCAGGTAGGCGTCGCGCAGGAATAACCCAGTGTTGTAAAACTGGTCGTATAGGACCAGGAACTTTGCATGCCATAGCCGCAGTTGCTTCGGACCCGCCATTCGTAAGTGGTACCGGGCGTGAGTCCTCCCATAAAGACCCAGGTCGTGGTCCAGGGACCTCCAGGCAGATCGATCCACGAACTGCCTACCGGCCTCCATTGGATGGAATAGCTAACAGCACCAGGGGCAGAAGACCACTGCAACGTGGCGGAGGTCTCAGTAATATAATTTGTTGATAGCCAAGTTGGCGGATCACAGGAGCCACTGAGTGTGGTAAAAGTGATCGGATAAGTCCAATAGCTGGATTCGCCATAGGAGCAGTTGGCACTCACCCGCCATTCATAGGTCGTACCGGGACTGAAGCCCTGCACCGTGACGGTAGTGCTGGTAAAAGGACTTCCCGGTGCATTGTACCAGGTGCCTCCCGGTAGCCGGGTCTGAACCGAATAGCTATACGCACCAGCCACGGGTGACCAGCTGAAGGTTGCAGATGTCTGGGTGATGTTCGAAGTAGAAGGCCAAGTAGGAACAGCACAGGCCACGGCCATATCTTCTCCAGCCTCTATGCTTTCAATAAAATAGGATTTCGTATCCGGTATATCCGGATGTGCATTGATCAAAAAGGGAGTAAAAAACAGGCAGAGCCAGCTAAAAAGGAGTGGACGGAGAAGTAGCGAATGTTTCATACGCGGGGGGATTTAATTGATGTTTTAGGAATGGTTTAGGTACAAATGGGTTAATTGGTCTTTACAACGGTGTATGTCTGTTGAAAAGCCCCAGACATGGCACAAGCGGGTTTCGGAGTGTTCGGCCACTAAGCTAATCATTATTTCCAACAAGTCAACTCTTGTTTTTAGTGAGAGGAATAGGTGTGCGTCTCTCATCACCACCCCTCTGGCGTTGGAGGCAATTGATGAGCTGATCAGATGTCACCATTCCGACCATGATACAGTCCCCAAGGTGCAGAACTTCCGGAAATTATATATATTCATGTTCTAGTATTCTTTAACCTGTAAACCAATCTCCCCATGCAAACGCAAATTATGGCCAATTTTATCAGCATAGTGGTTGTGATGACTATTCTGACCAGCCCCAATATACTGCATGCTCAATGCAATCCACCGGGTCAGGAACCCACGATCTTTTGCCAGGATGCTCCGTATCTATGTACCAGTCAATCATGCTTTTCCACTCTGGACAATGATTACTTCTGTTGCGTTGGGTTTTGTGGTAGCAATACCGCCATCCATAATCCCCAGTTTTTCACCTTTGTCCCGACCGTCGATTCTATTGAGATCCGAATCCGTGTCACGGCCTGTGCTCAGGGAAATGCGTTGCAATCAGCAATCATACCGACCTGTCCCGACTGGGTCAATGGGGATATTATCGCCTGTAATCCCGGCACAGGGATCGGTGGCACAATGGTCCTGATCGCAAAAAATATCATCCCACATCAACCCTATTGGTTGCTGATCGATGGCAGCTCAGGGGCTGTATGCGAGTATGAGATTATGATGATCACCGAATTTACAGTTCCTTCCGCACAAGACGAGATTGAGTCAGGTGAGACATTGCCATCTGCTGTTTGCCCGGGTTACGATAGCCTGTTCATTTCGGTCAGCCCCGCTGTTGAAGGCGCCACCGGCTATATGTGGGATATAGCCTGGCTGGATGAACCTGTGATGACAACTACACATGCCTTTTTTATTGAAGTTCCGGCAGATCTCGATGCCGGCCAATATGATATTTGTGTTACACCATACAACGCATGCGATACGGCCAGTGTCCCATTCTGCTTCCAGATGGAGGTTATACCAGTACCTGTTTTTGACCGGGATACGCTGACCGTTTGTCCTGAAGAATTTCCAATCGTTTGGGGATCTGTCACCATCAACGAAGCTGGCACCTATACCAGCAGTTTCGAAGAACCGGATGGATGCCGGATTGATAGTGTCTGGACCGTACTTTCCTTCCCGGCATCTGACACGGTCGTGATCAATATCCAGCACTGTGGTACATCATATCAATACGAGGGTCAGGACTATTTCCTTTCCGGGACTTATCCCCTCCATTATCCGGGATTAAACGAATCCGGATGTGACTCGATTGCTCTACTCCATTTAAGCCTCGAATGGACTGGGATATTTATTCAACATATTTGTGTGGACAGTCAGCAAGTCCTTTTGGCCGGACTCACACACGCAGACCTGGTACCACCATCGACTGTCTTTAACTGGTATGAGTGTGATTTCGAAAATCTACTGAGTTCTTCACCCGAATATAGACCAGACTCCGCCGGATGCTATTGCCTTGTGGCCATCAGCGATCTCTGTGCGGATACAGTGTGCACCACCATTTTCACAGACCCTTGTGCCGAGCCCTGTACGCTCACGACGACACATGGTTGTACCGATGAGGAGGTGACGCTTTCGTTTGGTGAAATTTTTCCGGAGGAAGCCACTTTCCACTGGTTGATCGACCTGCCCGGAGCCCCGGAGACGTATTATACAGGTCTTGAAATGGTCAGCCTAAGCTATGCTGAACCAGGATGCTACGGTGTTTCCCTTACCGTCATAGATGGAGGCTTATCCTATACCTGCAGAGATACACTTTGCATCTCAGGTCGTACGTCAGTAGCGACGCTATGTTGTAGTGAAACTTTATGTGGTGATTGCACTACCCTCATTATTGAATTGTCAGGTTTAGCCCCCTGGACCATTACGATCTCAAGCAGTGTATCGAATGAAACTATTGTCGGTATCACTGACAGCATATATTTTCATGTGGTCTGTCCGCCACCGGCGACAGAGGTCGTATACCGCATCGAAGTTCAGGATGGAGCAGGCATTTGTCCCGCAACGATTGAAGGACCGGATACTGTGGCCATTGTGATTCACCCCCTTCTTGAACCGGAGATCACTGAGGTGGCCAACTCCATGTGTGTTAGTGCTAATGGTGACTCCCTTTCTTTTGCCTGGTATACCTGTGCCAATCCCGCAGTCCTGGCCACATCAGCATGCTTTGGTCCGCCTGAAAGTGGCTGCTACTGCGTGGATGTCGTCGATATATATGGGTGTAGCGGCACGGCTTGCTATGATTTTGTGATCAGTTCAGCCGGGAATATGCCACACGCGATACCCGCCATCTATCCTGTGCCATCCGATGGTCATTGGGAAGTCCAGTTACCTCATACGTATGACCTACCCGTGGAATGGACATTAGTAGATGTACGTGGCTGTCAGATGGAGTCCGGTTCGCTCCATCAGATGCAGGATAAAATCCGCCTGACATCGAGACCCTCTTCCGGAATGTATTTTATAAAATTTATTTCCGCAGATGTCCAATTCTCTATAGTCAAGGTGATCCTTGAATAAAAACAGTGTCCTTAAAAAAAGGAATGCTGCAGAAGATCGTCTCGTCTCAGCTATAGTAGCGTGTGAACGCATGATCCACCACCACTGTCTTTGCTATATGAAAAGACAGTGGTCATATCCTTCACAAGCCGCCAGGACCGGGCTTCCGGCTTTTATAGCCGGCTATTCAACTATCAGTTTCCTGACTTCGAAGTAGACGCCGCCTGAGATCTGAACGATATACATGCCCGATGGCCAACCGGAGGCATCCAGGGACCAATCCGTTTTGCCTGCAGGCCAGCGATAGCTCGTCATACTCCTGCCTTTCAGATCGCGGATAGTGACTGCCAGTTCCTGCTGTAATGCCTCCCGCAATGAAATCTGGGTCACACCACTTGTCGGATTGGGGCGCATTAGCACTGGCAGGGTTTGAAATCCTTCTGGTCTGATACTGGTCAGGATGCTAAACAATTGTTCACTCGCACAAGCACCCTGATTGATGGTGAGGCGAATAATATAATCACCCGGTGTGCTATAGGTATGAACCGGATGCTGCTCTCCGGATGTATTTCCATCGCCAAAATCCCACAACCAACTGGTAGCCCCATCTGACTCATCCAGGCACTCTACCGTAAATCCATCTTCTATCAGACTAAACTGGCTGACCACAGGCGTGACTGTCACCGTGTCGCGACCTGAGATACAGGGTTCATCCTGAATCTCGAGATCATAGAGGTAATAATAAAACTGCAGTGGGGATGTATTGGCAGAGGAATGCGTAATACTCATGTAACCGGGTATAATATAGGGATATGCTGCACCCGCATTATTTCTAAAAAGGGCTGTCGAAGATTCAAATGCTCCTCCCAATGTGTAATCACCCGCCTCTGGTACATAGAGATGGAGATCAACCCGCTGAGGTCCATTGATCAAATCCAGCGTCACCTCCTCTACGATCACATCACCTGAGGGAGGAGTACCACTGATATTGGAGCCTCTGGCGAGTGTAAATGTGCGCGGGCCAGCTCCCTGTGCATCTACCCATGCGGATACGATCTCAAAACCACGTAAAGCTGTAAAATTGACCGCCCCAAAATACCCGGTACCATGATAGCTACCGGTACCAAAAGAGCCATCTACAGGTCCGGCAAAATCTATTCCTGCAAAGAGCACATTTTCCACATAAAAGGTCCTGGCACTTTCCACTTCAGGTACTTCCAGCACGGGTCCAATATGGATGATCTCATCATTCAGGTCCCGCCAGACAGCAGTTCCAGTGACATTGGTCTGTACCATCGCATTGCTGCCGGCACAAACATCCACATCCGGCGTCACTGGTACAGGCGGCAGGGCAAAAGGATCCAGTTCCATACTAAACGAATCCACACCCAGCAGGTTGGTGACTACCAGTTTCACTGTATAGAGGCCCGGGGCTTCATAGGTATGAATAGGATTTCGCTGTGTCGAAGTATTGCCATCACCAA
Source organism: Saprospiraceae bacterium (assembly GCA_041746735.1). Taxonomy (GTDB): domain Bacteria; phylum Bacteroidota; class Bacteroidia; order Chitinophagales; family Saprospiraceae; genus Opimibacter. The sequence continues at coordinate 70,928 of JBGTGP010000036.1, read as the reverse complement.
AATCCCAATTCCATCCCTGAGGCACGCTGGTACTCTGATCCGTGAAGGCCACCGTGGTGTAACAACTCGAAACACTCGAGAAAGAAAATTTGGCCAAAGGTGGATCTGAGACATGCTGGCAGATCGGCGGGATATCGAATGCCTGTACCTGATCCGAGCGACTTTCGGCACTGCCCTGACTCGCACTTTCTCCGAAACCTCTTCGAGCAAATACCTCCCAAATCAGACATTGGTGAGCCCCCTCATACAACAACTGATCGGCGAGAAGTATGGCATCACGTCCATCAATCATACCTGGCCTGCAGGGCTGCAGTTTCATACCTTCCATCACCAGATGCATCGCGATATTGTTTCCACCTGTTCCGGAATGGAAGTCCATATCCGGCTCACCACCATAGGCATCAATGAGGGCCCATGTCATATCCCAAAGTGCTGTAGCGAATATAAAACCTACACCATGCGGCCGGGAGATCTGGTTGGCATTGTTGGATGCACCATATGTAAATGGATTGACGTCAAAACTTGTGGAATACGGCGCCGGACGAATACCCGGACCACTGACGGTCTCATCTTTGACGAATGTACCTATACCTCTGACGTCTTCGCCTCGATCTCCGGGTTCAAGTGTCAATATCAAACCAAACCAGTCGCTCCATCCTTCGCCCATCTGCTCGTCATTAGACAGACAGTCCGTATTGAGGGGCCCCCCTGTAAGCCGGTTGGAAATGCCGTGGCCATATTCATGCGCAATAATCCCATTATCCAGTCCTGAATCAAACGTACCGGTCTGGTGGATGCTGGCCCACACCGGACCTGTTTCAAGACTGGCCTTAATTAAGTCGCCATCATCCCGGGAGATGAAGACTGAAGGAATGGTGATGGTCTGACTGGCTCCTCCAATAGGAAATGGAGGGCCTTCAAGATTACTGACAAAGATCACTCCGATAGCACCGGCATCCTGTGCCGCCTGTGCTTTACGGGTAAAGACACAACTCCCTCTGTCAATCATCACTATTTTTCCAGCCAGATCGGCCGCATTGGTGATGGAATCACATCCATCTGAAAATGGAGCCACAGCATCAAGCAGAAGAGCTACCTCCCCCTCAAGCGGCTCTACCGGTGGAGGTGACCCAAAGCTCGCTGTGGCGGCTCTGTAGGCACCCGCAATCCCGGAGGGCGAAAGGATATCCAGATAATTGGCCACTGTCATTTCGGCATCCCAGAGATACATCTGCATCCGGGGGCGATCACCATCTGGCGGGGTTCCAAAGTTGGCATTGTTTCTACCCCCCCCGTCAAAGGCTTCCGCGCGTACATAATCACCTCCTAATCCACCCCGGCCGTAGTTGTTCTGTTGAAAATTTCCACCCACCTCGTCAAACCCATAATGATACCAGATATCATGCATCATGTTGTTCATATAAAACAGGTTGGTGATAGCACCATCGAGATAGGTGAGCGGCTCAGCAGCAAGGTTAAGCGGGAATATAAAATTGAGTGCCGCAGTTCCATCAGGGCTATACCCCGGGCTATTGTTGTCCAGCAGATCTTCATACGCATAGACATTATTGCCCCGGGTGATCGTATACTCCGGGCCTTCCTGCCCATTGGTATCATGCCATCCAAACGGAGAAGCGATCAGATCAGCCGGGTCGTTCACAATCACTCTCGGTCCGTGGATCGGACTTTCGGCGGGTAATGCAAATACAGCATATTGACCTGTGGATCCTGTCATCTCCAAACCCAAATCTATCGATGTGGTCGAAGCGTGTGCATGAGGCCGATCACATTTTTCAAAAGGCGAATGATCAAAATCACAATGGAGTACCCAATCGTTTTGGAACAGCACTTCGCCGTTCAGGGCATCCACGCGGACAGACCACCAATGCTTTGCATCCATCGTTGACATGGAGAGATCCCAGACCAATCGCATCTCCGCTTCGGGAAGCGCGTAGTACATCAATTGAACCGGTATCGGGTCTCTGGAAATGCTTCCATCGGAATAAACAAACTGTCTCGGAGAGAGGGTCTCCAACAGGCGCAGACTTCCGGGTTCGCCGAGTTGCAAGTGACTTGCGGCAAATCGTATCGCATCTTCAGGCTGAAGGGTTGGACTCCCTGACCGGACTTTGTCCTGCATGCCGGAGATCAGACGGTTGCCCATGTGTACGACTTTCTGGTCTTTAATGGCAAAATTGGCCAGTCCATTGGATACGGGAATCCCATCGTACTCCTGGCGGATATACACATGGGTCACGCCACTCTGACGGGATACATGCTCATTGGTTATACTCCAGCCTGAGATATCGGAGCGTTGAAGATGTTCCACAGGATGATGCTCATCCAGATATTGCTGGATCATGACTTTGGAGTCCTGACTCATACCCGGACTTACAAACCAAAGAACGAAAGCCGTCATGAAAAAGACCTTCATGAAATTAACAGCCGGAAAAGTAGACAAGAGGAAAGATGAATTCATAAAAAGTATCAGGTCAGAAACTAGGGTGATGAAAGTAGAAGGATCACAATTGAGGTACCAAAATTAGTCTATTTTGACGTAAATGGTTTCCGGATGGATATTGGGTAAACTTCGGCCATCCCCAGGCCAACAAAAACCTGCTCTGCCCATCTGGTGCTCGTGCTTCTCACCACTTTGCTCTGATACGCTTAAACAATAAACCTTCCGGCTGATAGGTGTCCATGCCTTTCGGATATCCTGCCATTCATCCTGTCGTAATGACCGTTCCCTCAGTATTCTCACAGTTGAAAAGGTCAGCATAGGATCAGAAGGACAATACCCTGTACTTCGGGATGTTTAACCAACCATCCAATTGGAGCCATGACAAGAATACGCTCAACTCTATCCTCGTCCATAGCAACGGTGATCCTGTACCTTTCATGGTTCATCCCGGTTTTCGCTCAAAATCAGGTTTCAGCGACCTACACAGCCGGCCATATCCCAACAAGCTATGACTTCTTCGATCCGCAATGCAACGGACCTATGGCAACACTCAATGTTACATTACCGGCAGGTCAATTGTACAAAGTAACATCTGTACAGATCTGGTATTCGATGACGGCCTCCGGTAATGGATGGATGTCCGATCAGCGCTCATACCTTCGCTGTGCAAACACATCGTCTCAAGAGCTCGAATATCCCGGCTTAGGCGACTCTCCTGGTACACTGCAGTACACCAGGTCGGCCTCAATCGCGAATGGAGATTACCTGGGTGGCACCACAATCAGCTTCGAAATATGGGCAAAGCGGGTCTTTTGGGAAGGCAATTCAGGGTGCAATGTCTTGACCAATCGGGTGAACAATAACTCCTGGATCGTAACGGTTCACTTTGGTGACGAGCTACCCCTCTCCAATATCGGCGTCAAACAAGCTAACCCAGTATCATCACTGGACGTTGCCGGAAAGATCAAACTTGCTGATGATCCAAATGCGCCGGTTGCTGGCATGATCCGGTGGAATGCTTCCAGCCAGGACTTTGAAGGATACAATGGGAGTGCCTGGGTTTCTTTCACCCGGACGTCCGGTACATGGGGTTCCTCTCCCGTTACACAAACTGCACAGGCTATTGCCAGCGATGGTGCCGTCAATAATAAATTAGGTAACAGCGTATGCATTTCCGGTGACTATGCTGTAGTAGGTGCGCCTGGGCATAATACATTCGGCTATTCATCCGCGGGTAAAGCCTATATTTATAAACGAAATGGAACCTCTTGGTTGGAGGAGAATTACCTCTTTGCTTCCGATTTAGCCACGAATGACGGTTTTGGAAATAGTGTTTCTATTTCCGGGGACTATGCAATTGTAGGTGCTAATCTGCATGATACAAACGGTAGTATGAATCGGGGGAAAGCCTATATTTATAAACGAAATGGAACCTCTTGGCCAGAACAAGCTATCCTCATTGCCTCAGATGGAGCCGCTGAGGACCGTTTTGGATATAGTGTATCTATTTCCGGGGACTATGCGATTGTAGGCGCTCGTCTTCATGATACAAACGGTAATTTGGATCGGGGTAAAGCTTATATTTTTAAACGAAGTGGAACTACTTGGACACAAGAAGCTACCCTCATTGCTTCCGACGGTACAGCACAAAGTGAATTTGGGTTTAGTGTGTCCATTTCCGGAGACTATGCAATTGTAGGTGCCAATCGTCACAATACAAACGGCAACACGAATCAAGGTAAAGCATACATCTTTAAGCGAAATGGAACCGCATGGCAACAAGAATCTACCCTCACTTCTCCTGATGGAGCTGCCGGTGATCAATTTGGATACAGTGTTGCCATTTCAGGGGCTTTTGCGCTTGTAGGGGCTACTTTTCATGATGTTAACGGAAATCCTAACCAGGGTAAAGCTTATTTTTATAAACGAAATGCAACTTCATGGCAACTGGATGCATCCTTTACCGGATCTGATGGTGGTGTCAATGATAATTTCGGCACAAGCGTTTATCTCTCAGGTGACTATGCAGTTGTAGGCGCCAACCGACATTCTACGAACGGAAATACCGACCGGGGTAAAGCTTATATTTTTAAACGAAATGGAGCTGTCTGGAATCAAGAATCTATTCTCATCGCTTCTGATGGAGCAACTGGAGATAACTTTGGTGATGCCGTTTCCATATCAAACGGTAACGTGATCGTAGGCGCACCAGATCATGACACCAATAGTCAAAGTAATCGCGGAAAGGTATATTTTTTCAAAAGCAATTGAATGCCATACGCTGAAACGTATTCTGCTGGTGGAGGGGTTAGGAGCTTAGAAGCTTAGAAGATTAGGAGGTGAGGAGGTGAGGAGGTGAGGAGGTGAGGAGGTGAGGAGGTGAGGAGGTGAGGAGGTGAGGAGGTGAGGAGGTGAGGAGGTGAGGAGGTGAGGAGGTGAGGAGGTGAGGAGGTATATATGATTTGGAATCTTGTTACAAACTTCAATAGCAGAATTATGGAAAGGAAAACTATTAATTCATGCATTGCAGCCATTTTTACTTTGGTATTGTGGACGATTGAAGTGAGATCTCAAACTGAAATTCATTTTGCCAAAACCTTCAATCTGTTGGAGCGGATTCAACCCGGTGTGGTGCCCACCTATGGTTTGGGTATAGTCGGATTCAAAACAGTAAGCCTGACAGACCTGGTCAGGCGTACGTATACCTCCGGGCCACACCCGTATTTTGTCGGCGGTGCCAGACCCGAGGATCCGCCCTGTCCGTTCACACCGGTGTTTTCCCTTCGGTATCCGAGCAATATTATCTATAGTGTGGACTGGGTCTGCAATGTATCAGGCCGTGATATCAGTGAAGATGATGACTGTGCATGCGAAACCCATATTGCCAACATCCAACTTATGCCGATCTGGGTATATTTTGTAGATGGCAGTGTGCGGTATCTAAACGATCATCGTATCCCCGGACGATTTGTGCTTTGCCCCAACATACGGGATGGTCATCATATCCGGGGACCGCTGGATTTTGGAGGACCTGTAGACACCTGGATTACGCTCACCCTTCGGGTAGCGGATGACTCTATGTCATTATTAGCAGACATCGAATATAATATTATCACCAGTCGCCTCTGATACCTATTGCCAATAACTGAACAGAACACCGGCAGATTGTCCCTCGTGATCTGGAACGTCTTATGCAAGACCCGGACCGGGCACCAAAAGTTATGGATGCCCTTCTTCAGATGAAAAAAATGGATATTAGCGCGTTGAAACACGCTTATGACGGAGCATAACGACACTCCTCCATCATCCTTTACCCCGGAAGCCCCTGTCTCAGAGAAGGCATCGATCTGGCAGGAACTCAAGAATGCCATACGTGGCACAGAAGAAGATTATACCCGGATCGGCATACGCCGGGCGATATTCCTGTTGGCTGTACCCATGATCCTGGAGTTGGTGATGGAGTCCACTTTTGCGGTGGTGGATATTTTCTTTGTAGGCAAACTAGGACCTTCCGCCATTGCTACGGTAGGTTTGACCGAAACGTATTTATTCCTGCTCTATTCGGTCGGCATGGGTCTCGCCATGGCTGTCACTGCCATCGTGGCACGCCGTATCGGAGAGAAGAACAGAGAAGATGCCGCCCGGTCAGCTGTACAATCGATTCTCATGGCCATCCTGGTTTCGTTGCCATTTGCATTTATTGGTATTTTCTTTGCACGGGATCTATTGCGCTTGATGGGAGCCGATGCCTGGGCATTGGAAGAGGGATACAAATACACGCGGTGGATGCTCGGTGGCAATGCCATCATCATGTTGCTCTTTGTGATCAATGCTATATTCAGGGGCGCCGGTGACGCGGCGATCGCCATGCGTGTCTTATGGATCGCCAATGGCTGTAATATTATTCTGGATCCCATCCTGATTTTCGGATGGGGACCCGTACCAGCCATGGGTATAGAAGGTGCTGCTATCGCCACCAATATCGGCCGGGGTATTGGCGTGGTGACCCAACTCTGGTTATTGTTTAAAGGAGGCAAGCATATCCGGGTTTTTGCCCGACAACTCAAGTGGGAGGGCGGCATCATGCTGCAGATACTTCGCACCTCACTGGGCGGCATCGGGCAAATGGTCGTAGGCATGACCTCCTGGATTTTTATCATGCGTATTCTGTCCGATGTGGGAAGTGAAGCGGTAGCGGGGGCAACGATCGCCCTGCGGATTATGATGTTTACGCTCATGCCGGCATGGGGTCTTTCCAATGCGGCCGCGACCCTGGTCGGACAGAACCTCGGTGCAGGTAGTCCGGACCGGGCTGAATCAGCCGTATGGAAAACGGGGACGTACAATATGTTTTTTCTGATCGCGGTTTCGATCATTTATTTCCTTTTCTACGAATCGCTCATGGGGATTTTTACAGATGATGTGCGGGTGATTGCCATCGGAGGTGAATGGTTGCGTATATTGTCAATGTCCTATTTCGTCTACGGCTGGTGGATGGTCTCCGTCCAGGCGTTTAACGGAGCTGGTGATACACGCACACCCACCTATATCAATCTGGTTTTTTTCTGGCTGATCCAGATTCCGCTTTCCTGGTTGCTTGCGATTCATTTTGGCTGGCAGGCCTCAGGCGTTTTCTGGGCGGTGTTTATTTCCGAAACATCAGTGGGTCTATTCACCCTTTGGCTCTTTACCCGTGGCCGTTGGAAAACGGTAAAAGTTTAAATCAGGTTACTTTTAGCTCACTCCTTACTTCACGACATTCTTTATATTTGAAAGGAGAGATCATCTCACCTTCCTTTTTTCCTCATCCGTTTCAATTTTCCGAATTATGAGACTCCTTCCGCTTCTCCTGATGCTGTTGACCACTGCCGTACTTGGGCAACATTCCACGGACACACTTTGGGGTGGAGGCACTCTTCGTACTGGGTATACCATACAGGCTGGAGCAGGATTCTGGAATCAGGAGAATCTCAACACTCTTCTACAGCAAAATGATCGCCCCGTTACCCGCAATTTCGCATGGACGGGCAGCATGGGCCGCGTGTGGCAGTGGGACAAGACTCGTCTGAATCTACTCTTTCTTGTCATGTCAAATCGAAACTCCGGTGCAGGTGAAAATCTCGAACAGATGTTCGGTGGCACAGACGTCAGCGCCGAATACGCTGTGGTGCGCAAAAAAGGCTATGCGGTATCTCCTTTTTTCGGCGGAGGGTATATAGGTGGTACATTGAAAATCAGACAACATGCCATTGCCCAACCAATTTCAGAGGTGTTTGCTCAACGGAATACAACAGAACTATTCAGCCAGCAAGGTTTTATGCAAGCCGGATTGAAAATAGGTTTCGGTTATATCCCTTCCCGAAAAGCGCATTTATTTCAACTCTGCGGTGGCTACAGAATTGGCTTTCTGAATACCCATTGGAGTACAGACGTAAATGCGGATGTCCTGACGGATTCTGTCACAGATCCGCTTGGACAATTTTATGCCGGTTTATCTGTCATTTTTTTAGGCGCTTCCAAAACTAAATAATCCCTGATATTGCTTTATTATGGGATGCCAGTCGAAGCGCAGCGAAGATTCTGACACACTCACCACGGTTGCTGAGCTGTAGCCCGAGGATATGTCAAGCAGGTCGAAGCACCACACTAAACTTCTCAACCTCTCAACCTCTCAACTCCTCAACGCCGCGGCGTTTACTTGTATAGCCAAGCGTAGAGGGTGACGCAGGAGATGCTATATCTATGGTGCTGTAGATTTATCTTTACGCCGCATTTGAGACCGAGCTCATTCATACCCGACTGGATTCGCGACTATCCGCGAACGGATTTTCGATTTGACCTGGTTGCCGGATTGACCGTAGGTGTCATGCTGATCCCGCAGGGCATGGCGTATGCCTTGATTGCCGGTCTGCCGCCGATCTATGGTCTATATGCCTCTACCCTCCCTGCGATTGTCTATGCCTGGTTTGGCACCTCTCGTCAATTGTCCGTAGGACCCGGGGCTCTGACAGCCTTGCTGACCGCCGCAAGTATCGGGCTCATCGCTCAGACAGGAACGTCTGAATACTTTTTGCTCGTAACCCTTCTCGTCCTGATCGTGGGACTGATCCAGTTTATGCTGGGATGGCTTCGGCTTGGATTTCTGGTCCACTTCTTGTCTCATCCAGTTATTCTGGGCTTTACCACAGCAGCGGTCATGATCATCGGGCTCAGTCAATGCAAGCATCTTCTCGGGATCCCGATGAGTCAGACGCAGCATGTGCAGGAAATTATAAAAGCGCTGGCCTATGGAATACAGAAAACGCATTTGCCCACCCTGGCCATGGGTGGTGCCGGGCTGATACTACTGGTATTATTTCAGCGGCTGTTTCCCCGGATACCCGGTGCCCTGGCGGTGGTAGCGCTTTCGATTCTCGTCACCTGGATATGGAGATTTGATCTGCAGGGGATATCCATCGTAGGACAAATTCCGCAAGGTCTGCCCCGGCTTCATTTTACAGGTATGAACGTCGGTCACTTTTTGACTTTGTTCCCCACTGCCTTCGCCATCGCACTGATCAGCTTCATGGAAAGCACAGCGGTAGCGCGTACGATCCAGGCACGGCACAAATCCTATAAGGTGATTCCCAACCGGGAACTTATGGCTATTGGCCTGGCCAATATCGCCAGTGGCTTACTACGCGCTACCCCCGTGACAGGTGGAATGTCCCGTTCGATGGTCAACGATCAGGCAGGTGCCCGAAGCGGAATGGCCTCCATCGTGAGTGCACTGCTCATCCTGCTGACTCTGATCCTGCTGACCCCGGTTTTCTACTATCTGCCCCATGCCATTCTCGCGGCAGTGATCCTGGTAGCGGTCGTCAAACTCATTCGCCTTGACGATATGCGACGCTTGTGGATGCTGGACCGGAAAGATTTCTGGATGATGGCCGCCACCTTTGCCGGAACGCTCTTCCTGGGTATTAGCGCCGGCATCATCATCGGGGTATTGCTATCCCTGGCGTGGATCATTTTTGAAGCCTCATATCCCCATCATGCTGAATTGGGCCGGGTTCCCGGAACCCATTCCTTCCGGAATGTAAGGCGATTTAGTAATCTGGATATCCCGGAAGGAGTCCTGATATTCAGATATGATGCTCCTCTGTTTTTCGCCAACATCAACCGCTTTGATGAAGCACTTCATGAGTATATGAGCAAGCGAACGGATGCCATCCGGACCGTCATTCTGGATATGGAAAGTATCAGCAGTATAGACAGTTCGGCACTGGATGTGCTGGATGACATGCTGGATGAACTGGCAAAGAAAAATGTAAGGGTCCTGGTGACTGAAGTGAAAGGACCGGTTCGGGACAAACTGTATTCCTCCGGCCTGACCGGGAAGCTGGGTGCCGGGCACTTTTTTGTCACCAACGAAGATGCCCTCCGTTTTCTGCAGGGTGATCTTGACACCTCCGGATCGGGTTTTGCTTTACAGACCAATGCCAATCCCACCGAAGGCTGAAACCTGATCTTTTCAAAGCACGCGTCTTTTCATTTGATAAAAAACACCTGCTCATCCTCGGATTCCCTCTGATTTGAATTTCAACAGGTATATTTAGCGCCTTGCATAGCCGATAAAGAAATTCTGATGAAATATGTCTCCTCTCTCCTACTACTCTTTTCTTTTTACTCCACCATCTCTGCTCAATGGGTAAGACAATATCCGCTGGCCAAAATGGAGCAGGTACTGGATATTGCCATCCATGAGGATGGGTATGGATTTGCAGCAGGATCCAATGACCTGCTCCTCCGGATGGACAAGCAAACTAAAAAATGGGACTTGCTCCAAACGCTCAATAAAGGCTGGAGGTTGGCGGCCATTGATTACCTGCCGCAAACAGATGGTAAAGTCGTGGCCGCCGGAGGAAACGGTTTTATCATCTCGACCAATGGCGGCAATACCTGGCAGGAAATAGCCGGTGCCCCTATAGGCATCCATGACATTCGCGGCATCGCAGAAGATCATTGGATCATCTCCTCCTCTATTGGTGTTTTCAGGTTCAATGGTGCAACCTGGGAAAATTTAAATCTTCCCGCCATCACCGGTGTTTTTAGCGCCCACATTCTCTCCGCAGATCATATCTGGTGCTTAACGACCGGTGCCAATCCGAAGATATACGCTACCAACAACGGAGGTAACACCTGGTCCACCAATACTGACATCAACGGTCCGGATGTAATTCGGTTTTACAATGCACAATATGGGGTAGCAACGGATGGCCGCGATGTATTTCAATCCCTCAACGGCGGACAGACGTGGAATCTGATCAGCTCCAATGCTATTCTCAATTCCTCGACCGGACTGACCTTTGGAGCCAGTCCAAATGTCATCTTCTCCGGGACCCCCAGTGCCAATCCGACTATATCCGTGGATAGCGGGCGGACATGGACTCCCCTCACGACAGGTCTTGTCGCACAAAGGAGTTATTCCGTTGCTGCTGCCTCAGATGAGGAATTCTGGGTAGGCAACGACATCAGCAGCATATTTCATACGACCGATGCCGGTACCGGATGGTCGGAAACCTCAGGTCCTCCAAGAACGCAAATGCAGGATATCCATTTTTTCAGCAGGAGTGTGGGCTTTGCTATAGGTAACAATGGAATGATACTTCGAACCACTACAGGTGGTGCGGAATGGGAGGACATCTCGTTCGGCAGTACACGCAATTTCCTTTCTATTCACGGCCTGCAGCCAAACGATATGTGGATCGGAGCTAATCAACGGATTTTTCACTCCTCGGACATGGGCGTTAGTTGGCAGGAAAAGGCCGCATTTCTGGGTGGCAATATCAATGATATCCTGGCGATCAGTGACTCAAGGATTTTGGCCTGCTCCAGTTCCGGTATTCTACTTCGCAGTCAGAATAGTGGCAGCACGTGGGACACGATGTACAATGCTGGCAACCAGCTCCGCTCCATTGCCCGTATAGATGCCCAGCGCTATATGGCTACAGGCTACAATGGGATCATCTTACGAAGTGAAGATCAGGGTGAAACCTGGCTGCCGATCACACCACCGAAACCGGGTATCCAATATGAACAGAGTTATTTTCTGGGCCAAAAAGGCTGGGTGGTCTCCTCCAGTTTTGAACGCAATATGTGGAGCACAACCAATGCCGGCGATTCATGGGAAATGCTGACACTGCCGATCGACCGTTTTTGGGATGGGGTCTATTTTATTACACCTGACACCGGGATCGTAGTCGGCCGGTCCAACACTGAAGGCCGCGCATATATTACATTCAACGGAGGGCAGAACTGGCAGTCCAGCTATACTACCCCTTTTCCGCTTTTCGGCGTTTCGGGAGTTCCCAATCCAAATGGGTCTGCATGGATCTTTGGTTATGGTTCTGATATTGAGGTGTTACCCTATTGCTCCACGTTGCCGGTCATCGGGAATTTAACAGGAGATCCTTTCCCTTGTGAAAACGATACCATCATGTACAGCATTACTTCACAGGATGCGGATCAGTTTCAATGGAGTTTTCCGCTGGGATGGCAGATCCTGGGTACCGGCAATAATGACACCGTCACCGTGCGTGCAGGACGTAATGCCGGCAATATCTCAGTGATCGCCTCAAATGTATGTGGTTTCTCCGGTCAGATAAACTTCACAACAACACCCAGGCGACTTCCACTGGCAATCAATATCCAGGGGGACTTGACACCCTGCACGGGTGAGATCCTCACATACACCCTCCTGGCCCAGCATGCCTCTGTATTCAACTGGTCTATACCCCCGGACTGGGAGGTTATCAGTGGTATAAATGAAGCTATCATTGATCTGCAAATCGGCTTTGATAGCGGCATACTCACCGCTGAAGCCGGAAATAGTTGTGGTGTGTCCACGACATTAACATCACTGATCACTCCCTTTGTGATTCCGGAGGTAGCCGTCATCGTCAATGACAACCTGCTCTCTCTTTCCGTTGCCGCTGCTACGTATCAATGGTTTCGAAATGATACCCTGATCCCGGATGCAACCGGGCCAACGTATGTTGCACAGGATAGTGGTCAGTACTATGCGATGCTGACGTTTGCTGCAGGATGCGCGGCCTTTTCAGACACCGTGCAGGTAACAATAATCAGTAGCATAGATGTGGATCTCCGACCACAATCATTACATATATATCCTGTACCTGTGTCATCAGCGCTCTTTTTGACCCTTGATGATGCCCGTTTTGCTTACACCATTTTGGATTTTACAGGGAGGGTGCTGTTGCAGGATACAGCATCGGAGCCTGTCGTGCCGGTATCAACATTACCGAACGGATTATACCTGATCCGGATCGAAAAGGATGGCAGGTTATATCAGGCCCGATTTGTGGTCATGCAGTAGTGCGGGGTACACAGGTTGAGGGAACTTATAGCCACCTGAAATCATCGAGGTGATGCCATTCGCCTTGCATATTATTCTGTTGATGGTGGCTGTAGTATTCTTTTAAAATACTCCACCTCCTCAGGCGTATTGGCATTTAAAAGCACGTCGGCTTTTTTGGACAGGATCGTATGTGTTTTATAGTCTTCAAGTACGCCGCGAAGACTGCTTTTCCCACGGGCCGTATACGCCTGGAGGACTGAGTATATACCAGGCTCCAGTATGCTGATCCAGGGCTCTGGCAATCCTGCACGTACATCATAAAACGAGGTGGCAAGAGCGTCCGGTTTACGGGACTCCAGTAACTGCAATAACGCCTCGCGGTCAAGCAATGGAAAATCACATGCCACGACGAGCCAGGCACTCGTCGGATCCAGTTCAAATGCCGTCAGGACAGCGCCGAGTGGTCCAAGATTGAAAACGGTATCCTCCAGTACAGGAAAAGTGCTTCCTCCAATTTGCCCTGGTCGGCTTGAAATATATGTGTTGACCGTCAGCGGATTTATCAAATTGAAAACATACTCCCGCTGGGGTGTGCCATGATACTCGATCAGGCCCTTATCCATCCCCATTCGCCGGCTTTCACCACCCGCGAGTACAAGTCCATTCAATGGAGGAATATGGCTGGCATTGGGTGCTTCCATAATGTGGCTTTTAATTCCAATTTCGATTGACCGCTCTAGATCCAACCCGGGTCATCATCATTGGCGGTTACCCCAAAATCTCATCCACGACATCTTCCGCGCTGTTGATTGCGCCCTCCATGAATCCCTGCCAGTCGGCCAGATGCTCGCCGGCAAAGTGCGTATGCATAAACGACTCCCGAAGGACCGGCATGATTCCAAACCACTGCCCCTTTCCGTAGAAAGCGTATGCTCCGCGGGAATACGGATCTGTACCCCAATAGTACATCATGCTGTCCTTCATGTAGTGTTTCACATTACCAAAAGCCGGGCGTAAGGCTTCAAGGATGATATCCTGGCGTTGCTCCTTGGTCATAGACGACATAGCATCCGCTTTATCGCCTGTGCAGTATGAGATCAGCACTCCGGTTTTGCCATCCTGGTTTTTAGTCGCATGATAGAAGTAATGGGCTGGCGTATCGGTGACCATATCAAAATCTTCCTGTTTCCAAAAACGCTCCTTGAAGATGACCGGGAATTTGACAATCCGGGCATACTGAAGGGCGTTCATGGCATCCACCTGCTTCGCTGGCAAGCCAGGTGACCAGTTGATCTGCATGACGGAATATGTCGGGGCGGTACAGATGAGCCGGTCTGCTTTATACTCCGTTCCGTCAGCACATTTGACAGTAACTCCTTCTTTCTTGTGTTGCGTGATTGAAATTACTTTTTTAGATGTCAGGATATTCCGGCGATCAACGGCATTTGCCAATTTATCTGCCAACTGGCTGTTGCCTCCTACGATTTTGAGGTCCATTTCATTCTTCTCACTGCTCTCGGCGTATTCGGCAAAAGCAGCAAAACCAGACGTATGCCGGATACTTTCTCCAAAATCGGTGCTGTCAATCAGCTCCCTGAGCAAAAGATCCCTTTCGGAAAAGCCCTGATTGGATAACCATCTCCACCAGTCCATCTGATCTAATTTCTTCTTTGTCGTGTCGGTGTATCCTTCCCAAATCCCGGTTTTCTTCATCCAGAATTCTTCAAGTTTCTTACTGAATTCCCACTTGCCGGCAGGGCTATAGGCACCTTCAAAGGTGAGATGAGTTTCAAATTGATTATTTCGCAGTTCCAGTCCAAACTCCTTGCACATGTCAATCAAAGAGGAATGTGAATTCCCTACCCACTCGGCACCCAGTTCAATGACCTGGCCTTCCGTTCCTTCCGGTGAATGAGAGTATACCCTGCCGCCGATTCGGTTTCGGGCTTCGAGAATGGTGACCTGTACACCTTGTTTTCGAAGCAGATGGGCCGCTGTCAGGCCGGCGAATCCGGCGCCGATGATCAATACGGAGCCTGGCTTCTTTTTAAGGGGCATCACCGAGGCAAGTGACGTCTGATGGGTCAGGATACCGGTACCCGCAATAGTGGACCCAATGATAAACTTTCTTCGATTCATAGTGTTCAGAATTTCTAATTGTAGGTATTACAATGGTTGCAAGATCAAAAGACCAATAAAAGTAAAAATTTCGCCTCTCCCGGACCGAATTAAGAGGTTTTTAACCTATAATTTGTTTGGAAAGCATACAGGATTAAGGGTTTACGTTTACCTTTGGCGGGTAAAATGAGCACTATGAGCTATCTTCTGCGGAAGATGGGACGCTGATGTTTTGTAGAGAAACAATAACATTGAATCATCTAAAATAATAGAAAAATGAATCGTACGTATCTAAGCTTCCTTGCGATGGCCATGTTGGTATTGGCCTCGTGTGTAAGTAAGAAAAAATTCACTGCTGTACAGAATGACCTCAATCTCTGTAATGAGCAACTCGCCAAATGCGGCACCAGCCTCAATGACTATATGTCAAGGCTACAAGCCTGCGAAAACGAGCGGAATTCACTTCGCTCCGAGATGAACAATCTCACCGGCATCCGAGAAGAACAAGTCCGGGATCTGAGGTCACAACTGGATGACTGCCGTATGCAACGTGACAAACAACTCACGCAGGTAGGTGATCTGACGGTCATCTCAAAAGATGCCAATGAAAACATGAAGCTAACCCTGTCGCAGCTTGCAGAAAAAGACAAATACATCCACCTTCTGCAGGCCGCCAAATCAAAAGCGGACAGCCTCAATCTTGCCCTGGCGGTCAACCTGAAGAGCCAACTGGCCCAGGGAATTGATGATCAGGATGTCGAAGTTAAGATCGACAAAACCGTAGTCATGATCAATCTGTCCGATAAAATGCTTTACCAAAGTGGTAGTGCCAACCTGACCACTCGTGCTCAGGATGTATTGGGTAAGATCGCCCAAATCATCAATTCCAGACCCGACCTTGAAGTGATGGTCGAGGGCTACACAGACAATGTGCCCATCAGCACCGATTGCATCCGGGACAACTGGGATCTGAGTGTTCGCCGTGCTACATCTGTGATTCGCGTACTCCAGACGAAATATAAAATCGATCCCAATCGGCTGATCGCCGCCGGCCGTGGTGAATACAATACCCTGGCCCCAAATACCTCCGCGGAAGGTCGTTCGAAAAATCGTCGTACCCGCATCATCATTATGCCAAAACTCGATCAATTCTATGATCTGCTCGATCCTACCCAGGTAGGTAAATAACAAACCACACAAAAAAAAGCCCGGCAAATTGCCGGGCTTTTTTTTTACGTATTACCGTCGTTTGGCATTATCGATGATGTACGAATATAGCGTCTCCCCATTTTGATTTTTATAGGTCAAGTGGCACACCCTTTCCCGACGGGGACCTTTTACCTCCAGTACCGCATAATTGCGCACTCCGATCATGGAGCCTTGTATTCGTTTCGTGTTGGGTTCTTCCAGACGCATAGCCGTACTGGAGGTTAGTGCCGATGAGGTCACATCATACCAGATATCCCCATCGGCGGTTTCCATCCGGGAAAGTTCCGAATGATGACGATCGCCGGTCAGAAACACAACGCCAGAAATATTGTATTTGTCGAGACTGTCAAGTAGAGCGTTACGTTCTTCTCCAAAGACAGCATAGTTTTCATACACCGCTGCATCACTGATGATCTGACCCCCGGTACAGATAAACTTGAAGGATGCCTGGCTAAAACGGAGCGCATCGATAAGCCAGGTCATTTGTTTCTCCCCGAAATAGACAGGGCCGGGTCTGGGGCTCCGGTACCAGCGGTCATCCAGGATAAAAAACTGGCAGTCTTCCCAAAAAAAGGTACCTGTAATCCCTTCCGTCCCTCCAGCGCCATAATGGGGGTTGGCCCAAAAATCTTTAAACGCTTCCAGTGTAATATCCTTAAGCCAGTATGACCGGTCTGAATCATTGGGTCCATAATCATGGTCATCCCATGTCGCATAGTGATGTGTGGATGCTAATAAGGGCTGTAACTCCGGCAGCGATCGGCTATGACTGTACCGATAGTATATGCCGGTCCTGGAATTCCAATCCACTTCCCTCAAATAGATATTATCGCCCAACCAGACCATCAGATCCGGCCGCTCATCCCGGATAGCGGAAAAAATTTCATATCCGCCCCCGTAAGGTCTGCCGGGACGATCATATACTTCCTCATTGATATAGGTACAACTGCCAGCTACAAAACTAAAATCAGCCGGGTCTGTGCGCCATTGCCATAACCTTTGGGTTTTAAAATAGAGCGGATAGTCAAAGTCCACCACGACATCATCGATCAGGACCTCATACTGGTACGTTTTACCTGGCTCCACCTGATCGGCGACGAGATGTGCGCAATAGGCATTGCGGTGTTGGGTCATGACCGGCTGGGACCATCGCAATCCTTCTGTATTTCCTGCTTCCCAGTATCGAAGTTGGATTTTCTGAGCATATTGTGTTTGAGCCCAAATGGTCACTTCCAGCATATCGCTGTGACCCGGCATAGGACCTGAGCGCAAATCGCATTGGGCCAATACACCAACCGCCTGTAACAGGGACAGGCTCAAGAGCAATAAAATAAATTTCATAGATACTATGATTTGAACTGAATGGAATCTCGCATATCATTGAGTGCCTGCCGCAGCCCAACGTCTCCTACACGGATAATGACTATGACCTGCCACATGCTGGGGCCGTCGGCGATCACGAGGTCATAAAAGGCATAGTCTTTTCCTTCATGCCGGTAGTCGCCTTGCTGCTCCAGTGCGGATTTGCCAGATACAGTAATCTCTTTAGTGGAATGTACGGTAGCTACAGCACCTGTGCGATGCCATTGCTCCATCGTACCGTTGATCACACCTTCCCGATCGGCGATGACATCATCCGTATACGTGGCATGCATGATCGTAACGACCATGCCATTGACGCGGTCATTGATATAATGGGCTTCGTAGCGTTTTATACGCTGGAGCAACTGATCCGGCAGCTTTGATGCCTGAGCAACCGGCTTGCCCGGCATCCTGAGGGAAAGCGCCGGTGTGCCAAATGAAAAATCCTGCCAGGGAAATGTGGTATCCTGTGCCACTATTGGAGTCGCGAGGAGCAGAAAACTAAAGAACAAGATGCGCATGAGTGAAGCTGCGTTGAAATGATAAAGATAATGCCGGGTTTGCCGACCAAAACATCCCACACGGGTAAAGATCACGTAAAATAATCCTGCACCTGTGATGCCGGGAAAGGTAAATCTTTTCCCGGTAAAGTTACATTTGCACCGGATGGACTCATTGACACAGCTTGTACTGGGTGCAGCGGTCGGCGAAATAGCGCTGGGTCGTAAAATTGGTAACCGTGCCCTGGTATGGGGCGCCATCGGAGGCACCATCCCGGATCTGGATGTCCTGTCCAATCCGTTTCTCGATGATATGCAGTCTCTGGCCTTTCACCGGGGGATTACACACTCCATTCTTTTTTCCATTTTGGCCCCTTTGCTATTCGGTGGGCTTGTACACCGGCTGTACGAATCCAAATTTCACAAGAGCCGATTTTACAAAATATTAGTTTCCACCTTCAATATCTTATGTCTGCTGGCCATCACCTATGGAGTCAATGTGCTATTGAGCCAGGATGGGTATCCCCGATGGTGGTTCCTGCTTTTGACCTGTGTGCTTGTCTTGTTTTTACTGATGCGGCTGTACCGGTATTATATGCTCAAAGATCTGGAAGAACCCAGCATCAGATTCCGGGAATGGTATTTTTTATTTTTCCTGACCTTTTTTACACATATACTGCTGGATTCCTTTACGGCATACGGCACACAAGTTTTCCAGCCTTTTTCCAATTACCGCCTTGCCTTTGACAATATTGCGGTTGTGGATCCTGTGTATACGGTGCCGTTCCTGATCTGTGTGATCTGGGTATCAGCTCTCAAGCGGGAAAATCCACTCCGTACGTATATCAACTGGACCGGTATCGGCATCAGCAGTCTCTACATGTTGTTCACGCTGATCAATAAAGCCCATGTGGATCGCGTATTTACAGCCGCACTCGATCACCGTCAAATAGAGTTCCTTCGTACCCGTACCAGCCCGACGATCCTGAACAATTTATTATGGTCCTGTGTGGCCGAAGATGAGCGACAGTATTATGTGGGCATGTATTCGATTTTTGATACGGATCCCCATTTGCATTATCTCAATATCATCCCGAAGAATGATTCGATCCACCGGACGTTAGAACATCATCCGGACTACCAGATCTTATGGTGGTTTTCTGATGGATATCTTGCAGCTTTTCCTTCAGACACGGCTACCATCCTGAGTGATCTCCGGTTTGGGGGCATGATGGATACGATCCGGAGTTATCAGGATCTGGTATTCAACTTTCGTGTAGAAGAAAAAGACGGTGAGTGGGTTTTTAGTGAAAACCGGGAAATACCAGATGGAAATATTCGGGATTGGTTTGCCAGATTATGGCGACGGATGAAAGGATACTGATACCGGGTATAGGGTAAAAACCTCACCTTTGCAGCCGTTAAATCCATGGGGACTTCAGATCGTAAAGCGTATCTCGCATTAGGTATCGTGTGCATTGTCTGGGGTGTATCCTGGGTCGGCACCAAAGAGGCCGTCCGATACATGCCACCATTTCAGATGGTGGGTATACGTCAGATTCTGGCCGGCCTGGCGTATATCTTGTGGTTTGTGTTTCGTGGGGAGGCGATGCCCAAAAAGAAGGATTGGTATCCGATCCTGTTGCTTTCGGTTCTCAATTTTATGATCAGCAATGGCTTTGCGACGTGGGGTGTTAAACTTACTTCCGCCGGATTGAGTGCTATTCTGGGCGCTATTTTTCCACTATGGCTGGTGATCCTTTTGGCGTTCAGAGGTGGTCAGCGGATACCGTGCCTGGCATGGATAGGTATCCTTGTGGGTTTTGGAGGGGTGTGCATTGTTTTTTATGAACATCTTCATGAATTCTTCAATCCGTCCTTCCTTGGAGGTGTGGTTCTGGGTCTTATTGCTTCACTTGCCTGGGCGTATGGCACGATTTATACCAAGTCCTTTGCTCTTAGCTTTAACCCGTACCAAAGTATAGGCTGGCAAATGCTGATCTCCGGGGTGGCACTCAATATCATGGCTACGGCTTCCGGGCAGGTAATCCCCATAGCAGAAATCAACCTGTATACCTGGGGTGCCATTCTATTTCTGGTGATCGTCAGTTCCATCATCGCCTTCATCGCGTATCTCTATGCGCTGCAAAAATTACCCACGAGTCTGGTATCGGTTTATGCCTATATCAATCCATTAGTAGCGGTGGTTTCCGGCAGTTTGTTTACCGGCGAACCTTTTACCATTCTGATCATCACCGGATCACTGGTCACCCTGACGGGTGTGTATATTGTCAACAAGTCTATCCGAAAGGAGAGTCCGGCACCCGTTGCATGAGCGGCGATGCCATGTTTGATTCCTTTAAAACGAAGGGATTTGGCATTTTAAAAAAATATCCTCAACCTTAGCCTTTATGGTACTGCTTTGCTCGGGGGGCCTAATACCCGCTTCGGCATGAAAATATGCCTGTTGTGAAGGCAGCGTTACCGGACATCTCAGTATCAGGCTTTTGCAAGTTTGACAAAGCCTAAATAATTGGTAACTTTATCGGTCCTCTGCATTGGATACTGATCATCACACACCCAACTTCTATGTCAGGAATGATACTCCGCTATTCCCTATTTTTTCTACTCACACTCCTCACTTCACAAGTATTGACCCAGACCCAGCTTCTCCCTGGTGATGTGGTCGTCGTGGGGGTTTCGGCAGATATGGGAGCCTGTGGCCTTCCGGCGGGTTCGGATGAAATCAGCTTTATGAGCTACCGGCCCATAACCAACGGAACGACCATTGACCTGACGGACAATGGCTGGGAGACCGGAAACCAGACGCTCTGGGGGGATGGAGAAGGCGTCCTACGGATTACCCGAATGGGACCCACTGTCCCTGCCGGTACAGTCATTACCCTGCACGCCATCAACAATGCCGGAACCTGGTCGTATCAGATCGTACAGCCTCTTTTGGGATGGAATGTGACGGAGCTCAATGCTCCGGCCATTTTTGACCTGGACCCTGCCGGAGACCAGGTATATTTTATGCAGGGTGGAACGTGGAATAACCAGGGACCCGGTGGTGATGACGCCACCTATAATGGGCGCATTTTATTCGGATTCAATTTATTGTCGGTATGGAATTCGAATGGCACGGCCAACCAGAGTAATCTCCACCCGGACGTTATGCCCTGTTATCATGTAGAAGGGACCGGTACCGGCCATCATAAATATGTTGGCGACTTGTCAGCTGCCTATGTCCATGAATGGATCAGACGCTTCATAGACGCTCCACTATGGTCATCTTCTCCGGATTGCGACGGCTATATCAACGCAACACCGGTGTATGCTTCCGGATATACATTTAACATCACCCCTTTCAACATCTTAATATCCTGTACATTTTGTGACCGGTGTCCACCGTATGATGCTACTTTTTTCTTCACGTTACCTCCTGGCCTCTTTGATGTGGTCTATACCAATGGAACGGATACATTCGAAGTGAATGGTGTGCAGAATATAGATATCGTAGATGTATATATCACGGACACCATCAGTTACTGGCTCGTGTCTGTGGCAGAAGCCGGAGGCTGCCCTATACCACCACATTTTACAGGCATGGCGACGTACAACGCCCCGTACAATAACCCAGGAATCCATACAGACATCTTTGTATGTCCAGACCATCCGTGGCCTATCAATATGAATATGATCATCAACGGCAGCCCGGATCCTGGCGGCATGTGGTCACCTATGCTGGCGTTCGGTCAATGGTATTATGCATCATTCGGAGAAGGCCGGTACTACTATACATTCCGACATCCCCAGCCGTTCCCACAGGCAGAATGTCCTGCTGATACAGCCAGTGTTGATATTATTTTCCCACATACGAACGGGACCATTATTGAAATCGGTTGTGACCAGAACGGGACACCCAACAATATTTTTGACGACGCTATTACCGTGACGCTGACCGTAAATGGAAATAATTTCGGTCCCACCTATGAAGCATTCATATCCTCAGGTACTATCACGCCGAATGTAGGTATTACCGGCGTTCCGACGACTTTTACATTATCACCAGGCTCTGCTATGGGCCCCAACCTTACCTTGACCATTAACAACATCAACCCCCCACATTACCAGATCCTGATTTGTGAGTTTGACTTCCTGATCGAGGCACCGGGGTTCTGCTCCGATCCGTGTGATGCCAATATGACGGCCTCTATCTGGGGCAATGCCGAAATGTGTCGGAATAATTGTCCGGACGAACCGGCTTACATGTACATGAATATTGATGGCGGGACCGCACCCTACCTGATGGATCTGGTGGTAACCTCCGGTGCCTTTCCGCCCATGACCATTACCGAGTTGCCGATTGGTGACCAGGATGCCATACAGGTCTGTGTCGATGATGTGTCAGAACCCTATTTTGATCCTTTTTCCCTGACCCTGACCCTTCCCATTTCGGTAACGGATATAGGAGCAGCTTTTACTATCCTGGATGTATATGATTTTTATGAATGCAGTGCGTTCATCACCAACAGCACTTCGTATATCACTGTCTATGATCTGCCGGTTTTGGATACGCTGGTGATTACCCTTTGCAGTGAATTCGCCAACCCTGTCGATCTGACGCAATACGATGAAGACATCAATCCGTTTTATGCAGTCAACTGGTATGACGGACACCCGTTTGAGGGGGGCCAATGGTTGTTTCTTCCTCAGGCCGTCAACCTGACCACGGTCGTAGAACTCTGGGCCCTTGTAGATGACTTTACCTGCCGCAATGCGATCCGCGTTCAACTCAATATACACCCATCACCCCGCATAGCCCCAATACCCCCGATTGAAATTTGTGCGGGCGGTTCTATCGCCTTGCAGTCCCTCATGATTCAGGATCTCGGCAACAGTATGGCCACCTATAGCTTTCACACCCAAACGCCATTGGATTCTTCTACCCTGATCAATCCATTGTTCTATGCGCCGGTGGATACCGTCACCATCTATTTGTTGGCGTCAACTACACGTATGTGTTATGATACGATTCCGATCACAATCTATGTGACACCGTATCCTGACTTTTCCGTCTCGGCCACCCCTTGTAATCTACTGAATCAAACCTACGGAATCCAGTTTATGAGTTCGGCGGATTCCGTCCATGTAAGCGTCGGGATGCTGACCATGCCCATGCCAGGTGTATTTGACGTGACGGGTATACCCAACGGACAAAGTGTAAGCATTGAATTACTTGCCGGATCTGGACTCTGCAAAGACACTATCCTGGTGGCAGCGCCAAATTGTGACTGTCCTTTTATCAGTCCTCCGGTTGCGACACCATCTGCTTATTCCATATGCGAAAATGATAATATCCCGACATTGTCGGTTACTGTAGGAATGAATCTGGTCGCCAATTGGTATGATGTTCCTTTCGGCGGTGTGCCGGTCGCTTCAAATACATTGACATATCAACCACCAGCTGCCATTTCTTCAACGTATTATGTTGAAGCCTTGGATACCGCTGATGGATGCTACAGTATCAGGACCGCTATTTCATTTACCGTCCATCCGGAAGCCATACTCTCGCCGCTGCCGGATCCGGTGTTTTGTGCCGGTGAAATGCTCAACCTGAGTACACTTGCACCTGCCGTGACCAATGGTGTTGCCGGTACTGGAGGTTGGTTTAATCTGAGCAATCAACAACCTGTTTCGGGTATGCTTCAACCTGTACATGGTGCAAGCTGGTATTATGTCTTCTCCAGCAATCCGGGCAATTGCCAAAGTACTGATACCATTTCAGCCATAGTCCATCCTGTACCGGCGGTGGGCATCTACGAAATCGTCTGTGACGATATCGCCCTGACCTATAATGTTTATTTTACCTCGTTGGCAGATATAGTCCTTGCTGATGCAGGTATGCTCATTCACGTCACCGGGACAGATAGTTTCCGGCTGGAAAATATTCCGTTTGATACCGACGTCAACTTTTCACTCACCGTCAGTGCTACCAATTGTGCAGCAGACTTTACCTTGCCTGCGCCTGACTGCAGCTGCCCGGACCTTCTCCAGGTCACCAGCGCACAGATCTGCAGTGATCAGGGCATGGTCGATCTGAGTGCATTTCAGGGAATCGGCGTCAACGGTACATGGCAGATCGCAACCACACCGGGTGGCGGAAACCCTGCCACACTCCTGGGTGCTGTGTTGCACGTTCAAAATGGAGATGCCGGTGTGTATTCTTTACGATTTATCCGGTCTGTGATTCTGACCGATTGTGTCGATACTGCCTTTTTCACCCTAACCTTATTGAGGTCGCCATTTGCGGATGCCGGTCCTGATGCTACCGTATGTGCTCCGGACCAAATATTGCTCAACGGAATTGCCGGTGGTACAAATGCAGTAGTCACCTGGCAAACCACAGGCAGTGGCGTGATTGCCAATCCGGGTGCACAGAATACAAGCTACACGCCAACACTCGTTGATATCACCAGCGGGACCATCCGGTTTACCCTTTCAGCGACCGATCCGATGGGCGCATGTCCTTCAGCCCAGTCTGATGTCGATATCACCATTGATGGTACGGCCTATTTTATACTTGATCCCGCTACACTCACCTATTGCGATACCGCTGATATGGTCATCGATCTGGATGGTCTGGTGCAGGTTGGTACCACAGCCGGACACTGGTTCTTCCAAAGTCCGGGTCCAAATCCCATTACGAACAACAGTCTCTTCAACCCGTCATCCCTGATGCCGGGCAATTATATCGTTTTCTATACGACGACCAATGCTAACCCTCCCTGCACCAACGATACACTGGGTGTCCCACTGATCATTGAAAATTGTAATTGCCCTTCGGTAGCCTTGTCCACACCCGTCGTCAGCATTTGCAGTGGCAATGCAGTTCAGGATCTTAATACATTTTTGATCACGACCGAACTGGGTACATGGAGTATCACGTCTACACCTGGAGGTAGCAACCCTGCCACTCTCCAGGGTAGCCAGTTCAGAACAAATCAATCCGATGCCGGCGTGTACAGACTGCGATTTACATTGACCAATCCGGTACCCGGATGTGATCCATTTGCTGAAATTGATTTCACTGTCATAGAAACACCTGCCGTTCAGGTCCAAATGGTGGCATGCGCACCTGATCTCCTGAGTTGGCAGGCCCAAATCTTTACCACGGCCTCTGATGTAATCGTGAGTATAGGAACATTATCTTCATTGGGCAATAATCGCTACCAGATTAGCGGGATTACCGTGGGCGTTGGCCTTATATTGACGGTTTCCAATGGAAACGGCCTATGCACGACGTTGCTGCAGGTTGATGCACCAGATTGTGATTGTACACTCGCGATCAGCAGTCTACCGGACCAGGCCATCTTTTGTCCGGGCGAGACGCTCCGTCTGGAGGCTACGGTCACTGGTGCGAAAGGAACGTTAACCTCATTCTGGATATCCGGCAATGACACGTTATATCAAAACTTTATCAACGTACAACAACCCGGTACATATAGTTTCGTAGCTATGGATGCCCTTGGATGCAGAGCTGAACATACGGTGATGATCACGATGTATCAGGTAATCATCGCTGATTTGATGGCATTGGATATTACCTGTCCGGGTGATCAGGATGGCGTCATCATCCTACAGGGGATACAAGGTGGAAATGGACCGTTTTTTATCTCCATTAACAATGGGAACCTCCTTCCTGTATCCTCCTTCCCTCACCGGATAGAAAATCTGGGCATCGGCACATATCAGATCGAGATCGTTGATGCTTTCAATTGCGCCGAAGGGTATACTCTTATCGTGCAGGCCGCCAGTTCAGAAAGTCTGAGTCTCGGACCTGATCAAACTATTCTGGTGGGTGACAGTCTTTTAGTTCAGCCTGTGATGAGCTTTGTACCTGACAGTTTTTACTGGACAGGGGATATCAGCATTCTGAATGCCTTGCTACTCAATAACTGGGTGTCCCCGGAACAAGATGCGATTATACGTTTGTTTGGAATCGACGACAAGGGTTGCCTCTATAGTGATGAACTGCGAATCCGGGTGCTGCTGAAGAGTTCGATCTATGTCCCCAATATTTTCTCTCCCAACGGCGATGGTATCAACGACCGAATCGGACCCAACGTGGATCCATCGGTGGTGATGATCGACTACTTTGAAATTTTCAGCCGATGGGGTGAATTGGTGTACTCTATCAGGTCCATAGATCCTATTAACGCAGGAGAAGGATGGGATGGAACCTTCCGAAATGAAGCACTCAATCCTGGTGTATACCTGTATCGTGTCGGGGTGACTAATAAACGTGGACAGTCCATTGAACAATATGGTGATCTGACGCTCATCCGTTAAGGCTAAATTCCTAATTATTTCTTAAAATCGGGTATCGGGCATACCTATTCCCCGGTTTTAAAGTATCTTTTCCATGTATTTTTCCCTCTAATACATTCTCCCTTTCCGGGAAATCTCTTATTGAACCGTAAGTTGGTCCAGGAATTTTAATTTCCTTGCCCGACTTGCCATTCTATTTCGATCTGGAAAGAGAAAAAACAGAGTGTCCTACTTACATATTTTACTAATTCTAAAAGAAAACGCATGAAGAAATTGTACGTACTTCCCATTTTATGGTGTGTCATGGTGACGATAATAACAGCCCAGACCTCCTCCAAATCCGGAAATCCATTTTTTTCCGGACAACACAACACTTCGAGATCATCAGGTGGACTTAACTATCTGCTGGAAGTCTTGTCCGATACCTATACGGATTTGACCGATTCCATTTCAGTCAACCAAGGTGAGATCTGGGATGATCCTTCCTATTTTGTTCCGGTAGAATTCCCATTTGTCCTCAACCTGGACACTATCAATCTGCTGGAGTTCTTTGGTGTAGGGGCCTTCCTGCGTTCTGCAACATCTGATCCTGAAGTAGATGCCTTTGTGTTCCCTTTTGAGGTGGACCTTATCGACCGTGGGGCGGAAACAGGACTTGTTTCTCTCTCTCCGATAAGCTACCGGGTTGATACGCTGCCTGAGGGCAGAATCCTCAAACTGGAATGGAAGAATGCCGGCTCGTATGCAGAGCTTGATTTTCTGGGCACGACCAATATGTTTGTCAACTTCCAGTTATGGTTGTACGAAGGCAGTAATGTAGTCGAATTTCGTTTTGGCGAACATTTTATTGATGACCCGGAGTTGTTTTACATTTTTGCTGACGGGGCTTTTGCCGGTATCGCCAATTACAATGAAACTGAGGACATTGTCATCCGGCCTCACTTTCTCACCGGACCCGTCGACGAACCATCCTTATCCCTGTTTCAAAATTCCCTTGAGGGGACTCCGGCAAATGGAACGGTCTACAGGCTGACCCTCATCCTCCCGATTGAGTTGGAGGTAGCGGGTGTCAATAGCACTTCCGTATGCGAGCCCAATGGCAGCGCAGAAGCGATTGTCACCGGAGGAGTAGCACCGTATACTTATCTGTGGAGTAATGGTGAAACTACGGCGGTGATCAATGGTTTGGGTGCGGGGACCTATGGTGTGACCGTTACAGACCAGCAAAGCGAATCCATCATGGGTAGTGTAACGTTGACGGCTCCTGAAGTGTTGGAGGCTAATGCTTCTGCTACGAATGAAACCGTCCCTGATGCTAATGATGGGACCGCTACTGCAGATGCTACGGGAGGCACCGCCCCTTATACATACCTGTGGAGTAATGACAGTACCACAGCGACCATCACCGATCTAGTGCCAGGTGATTACACCGTCACCGTCACGGATGATGCAGGATGTACCGCCGAGGAGACCGTTACAGTGGAAGCAGCTGAATGTCTGGCGCTATTCCTCGAATCGGAGGTTACTTTCGCCAGTTGCTTCGGTGTGTGTGACGGAACCATCATCATTACAAACGTCAATGGTGGAAGCGCACCTTTTGTCTATGAATGGTCCAATGGTGGTAGTACGGATACCCTGCACGTCTGTGCCGGAGATTACGATGTCACCATTACGGACAATAATGGTTGTGTCATCACCGAAAGCTTTACGGTAGGTGAGCCCGATGAGATCTTGGTAAACATCAGTTCAACCCCTGAATCTGCTCCCGGTGCGAATGACGGTACAGCTTCTGCTGCTCCAACAGGAGGAACAGAACCATATAGCTTCGTCTGGAGTAATGGAGGTACAGATGCCCAAATCACGGAACTCGAGCCTGGTACCTACGATGTCACCATCACTGACTTTAACGGGTGCAGCGCTACTGCATCAGTAGATGTTGTCACCATTGACTGCTCTATTACCGCGACCATTACCGACGCAACTTGCTTTCAGTTATGTGATGGCCAGATCGTCGTCTCGCTGACATCAGGACTAGAACCGGCTACGTTTGTCTGGAGCAATGGAGCTACATCCGACACATTGGAATTTGTATGTGCGGGTGACTATGATGTCACGGTTACAGATGATACAGGTTGTGTAGCAACAGGGTCGTACACCGTAGGTGAACCTGGGGCACTCATCGTGGACATTGGTTCAACGAATGAAACAGGCCCTGGAGCAAATGATGGTACAGCCTGGGCCATCCCATCCGGTGGTACCCCACCCTATACCTATCTGTGGAATATCAGCAGTACTGATTCGCTGATCATGGATCTGGAACCAGGCATTTATACGGTACTCGTGTTAGATGCCAATGATTGTGCTGTCCTTCAGAATGTGGAGATCTTTGCCTATGTGTGTATCGATATAGCAGATGTCACGATCATAGAGGCTTCATGTTTTGGGATCTGTGATGGCAGTATTTCCGTTGTCACGGATACGGCATTATCCATTTCGTATTTGTGGAGTACTGGCGATACTACACCAGAAATTTTGGACTTGTGTGCCGGAACCTACGATCTGATTCTGACCGATGAGTTGAAAGAATGTTCAGACACACTTAGTTTTAATCTGACATCACCTGAGGCACTTGAATTAGTCATTGATGATATCACACATGTAACCGATAGTACCGCTGGTGCGATTTCCATCACCGTCACCGGAGGGACGCCGCCATATACCTATAGCTGGACACTTGCCGGTAATGTGATCAGTGATGAGGAGGATCTGACGGATCTGGAAGCAGGCCCCTATGGGGTGATTGTGTCAGATGCCCAGGGATGTTTCATCGTATTTGATTCGATCATTGTGCGGGACGAAACGGTGAATATTACGGACCCCTATACCCTTCAGGTGCGGATATATCCCAATCCGGTCTCTGACAAACTGACCATAGAAATCGAAGATGTCAACTCGTTTGTCGTATCCCTCTTCACTGCGGATGGACGTCAGATGCACCACTGGACCAATATGAGGATCCTGGATCTCAGCACCTTCACACCCGGATTTTATACGTTACGATGTATATCCGGTTCGAAACACTTTATTCAACCGGTCGTGATCATGCGATAAAGACCGATTATTCAGGTATAAAAAAAGGGGCTCCTGTTGGGGAGCCCTTTTTTTATACTATATCAATTCCTCCTTGGATACGGTGGCGGAGCCGGGATGTCTTTTCTGTCTTTTAATTCTTCCAGAATGACTTCGATGGCTTTGTCCAGTTGATCATCCTTTCCGTTGAACTCATCGGCCGGATTATTGATGACGACGATATCCGGATCTACGCCATACCCCTCCATGGGCCATGTTTTGCCATCTGTATCATAGCCGGCAAACTCAGGTCGGTTGAGCGTTCCTCCATCCACAAATGGAAGAGATCCTCGGATACCGACTACACCTCCCCAGGAACGACGGCCAATGATCTTGCCCAATCCCAATTTTCTGAAACGATATGGAAAAATATCTCCATCTGATGCCGAATACTGATCGATCAGAAGGACTTTAGGGCCCAATGCCACCTCCGGGTCCGTTGACGGTATCGTAACATTACGAGGAAGATCAAAAAATATAACCTCCCTATTGAGTCGCTCAATGATATGAGGAGATACATTACCACCCCCATTACCACGATCATCAATGATCAGGGCTTTCTTTTGCAACTGGGGATAGAAATATTTTACAAACTCGTTCAATCCACCTGATCCCATATCCGGTATGTGGAGATAGCCCACCTCGCCGTTCGTTTTGGAGGCGACATACTCCATGTTTGTGCGGACCCAATCGAGATAGTACAAACTCGATTCGTCAGCGGTGGGGACCACCAGTGTTTTGCGGCTTCCTGTTTTGTCGGGCTTCCCATTGACAGTCAGTTCGGTGGTCTTCCCGGCCATGTTGAGCAGGAGCTGGTAAACATCAGTCACGGACTGTGCGCTGATCCCGTTGACTTCGATGATAAAGTCACCCTGAGCCACATTCACACCTACTTCGGTAAGAGGAGAGCGTGTTGAAGCTGTCCAGTTTTCTCCTTTCAGAATCTTGTCAATCCGGAAATACCCGGAAGGATCACGACTGATCTGAGCGCCAAGGAGTCCGGTCTGGATTCGCTCTGCTTTTGGTGCATCACCACCTCCGACATAGGCATGTCCTACACTCAATTCTCCGATCATTTCTCCAATGAGATAGCTCAGATCATGCCGATGATTTACATGCGGAAGCAGCGAAGCATATTTCTGTTTCATGGCCTCCCAATTCACACCATGCATGTCCGGGTCATAGAAGAAATCCCGCATCTGACGCCATGATGCATGAAAGATCTGCTCCCATTCCTTCTTACGGTCTACCGTCATTTTCATACCGGAGAGATCCACTTTTTTATCCATCGTCACCTTGTCTTTCGGCAGGTCTACGATCGCATACGCCCGATCCTTCTCCAGCAACATCTTCTTCCGGTCGGCCGAAAGGGTATACCGGCTAAACTCTCCGATCTCCGTTTCCTTTTTATCCTTGAGATTATACACCTTGAGGATAGCTTTGGGTGATTTGGTAGAATTCGTCAGATAGTACACCGCATCATCGACAGGCCTCAGGACAAAATAATTTCCCGGTGCCACCGGCAATGCCACTACCCGGCTTTGAATGTCCGCGATATCGACCACGGTCTTTACTCCCTTGGTTTCTGTTGCCGGTGTTTCCTTTGCTTTTGCATCAGTTGCTTTGTCTTTGTCGGTTTTGCTCTTGCTATCTTTCTCGCTATCGGCTTTATCTGCAGCACCGTCGGACTGGATCTGCACTTCATCATTTTTCGGTGCCAGTGGAGATGGCGTTGATTTAGCTAATGTCACAAAATAAATTCTGGCGAGATCTGAGTAACTATGATTCCACTCGGTCCGGCTATAGGTAGGACTAAAATCACGATCGGATACAAAAAAGAGATACTTCCCATCCGGGCTGAAAACAGCACCGCCAGCTTGGTACAGGTTGTCCGTCACCTGGTGAGATTTGCCTGAGGCCAATTCATACAGGAAGACTTTGTTACGAAAATCGTCATCCACCCGGGTGTAAGCGATCCACTTACTATCCGGTGACCAATCAGCGCCCTGATGCTCCCAGGCGCGGGCTTGGTCGATCAATGTGACTTGCTTCGTCTCCGTATCAATGTACTGAAGTCGAAGCTTTTTATCTGACCACACCAGTTTTCGGCTGTCCGGGGACCAACGCAAATAATACTTGTAGGTATCGGCACCGCGGGTCAGTTGAACAGGGGGTTCGCTTCCATCCTGCTTCTGGATATAGATTTCATCTTCGCCGGTCATGTCGCTGATAAAGGCCAGGTAGCGTCCATCAGGAGACCATTCGACCGAACGCTCCTGGCTTCCGGGCGATCTGGACAGATTGCGGGTAATGCCCTCTTTTGCCGGTACGGTCCAGATGTCGCCACGGCCAGCGAGTGCCAGTCGATTACCATCAGGCCCCAGCGCGAAATCACCTGGTGCAATAAAGGCAGCAGCATCAATCATTTCATTGCGGCCGATGACCGCATCATCTGCGATCCGAATACTGATCTGAGAAGTGGTGCCGGTCCTCAGATCATAGACATGGATATATCCACCGTTTTCATAAACTATCGCATCCCCACCCAGTGAGGGAAACTTAATATCATACTCCGTGTACTGGGTGACCTTGCGGGTTTGGCGAGTGGAGATGGTGTATTCAAAGAGGTTCATCGTCCGGTCACGATCACTGCAGAAGTATATCTTATCTCCATACCACATTGGAAAGATATCCTGTGCCGGGTGGTTGGTAATATTGTCCATAGTGCCGGCGGCGAAATCATAGATGTACACATCATCTGCCATGCCGCCCTGGTAGTATTTCCATGTCCTAAACTCCCGGAAAACCTGGTTCATCGCCATCTTTGTATTGTCCGGTGAATAGGAACACCAGCCTCCGACGCTAAAAGGCAATTCCGCTGACTGACCGCCTGACACGGGCGCCAGAAAAAGGCGGCCCTTGAAGTCATTGAAAGAGGTTTTCCGGCTGCGGTACACGATACCTGAATTATCATTTTTCCAGGTCATGACGATATTGTTGGGTCCCATCCGGTCGCTGAGGTCATCCCGGCCGAGGGTGGCCGTGTAGGTGAGACGGACCGGAATTCCGCCTTCTGCCGGCATAGTATAGACTTCGGTATTTCCGTCGTATTGTCCAGTAAAAGCCAGTGTACGGCCGTCCGGCGAAAACCGGGGAAAGAGCTCATTCCCGATATCGGCAGTGAGTTTGCGGGCTATACCACCGGTGCGAGGTACTGTGTACAAATCACCGGCATAGGAAAAAACAATGGCATCGGAGGAAATGGCCGGAAAACGAAGCAGCCTCGCTTCATTCTGGGCTTGACTATTCAGGCTGGTCAAATGACAAACAGCCAAAAAAAGAATAAAACACATGACGTGTAGAGATTAAGTTCTGAAAAACCGTGGTGCGCTGAAACAAAACGGGTCTGCAAGATAAAGGAAAAAGGAGGACCTTCCGCGAGGTCAGGTCAGGGGCATTGTTGCATCCAATCTGAACAAGGATAAGGGTTCGTCGTCTATGGTGATCAGACCATCCGGTCTGAAACCAAGTGCATGGAGCAATCTTACTGATCTACTATTGTCCGGGACGGTATAGGCCAACAGCACCGGAATCCTCAGATGATCACGGGCATACCCAATAACTCCCCTGGCAGCTTCAGCGGCAAATCCCTTCCCTGTAGAGGCCTGAAGTACGGCAAAGCCCAGATCCGGGTGATCCAGAAACACACGCTGAGTCAGACCACACATGCCGACAGGTCTGCGGTCATCCTTCGTCATCACCATCCAAAACCCAAATCCCAAATCCCGGTAGCTTTTCCTCAAATAATTTTCAATGTACACTTCAGCATCCGTCAATGAATAAATTTTCCGGTTCCCGATATACCGCAACCAGTCAGGTTCATTGCACAGCTGAAAAATAAACCCGGCGTCCCGCACATCAAACTCGCGTATCAGCAGACGGGATGTTTGCAAAATCATCATAGTGGAGACGGGCAATACGTGTTGGATCGAATTGCGGCAGGAAAGGTAATGCCTGGTGCGCGTACGAACATTCCGGGTGAGCGACTTTCTTGAATACAACGCTCGAATGAACTTAGGGAATTTCTGCCAGGATCGTAGAAGTCTGGAGGGTGTATTGTTCACCCTGTCTATTGTGCTGCATCAATACCTGGGATCATACATGTAGGTCTCGATGCTCTTTCTCAGGTCTGTGGGTCTATCAGTTCTGGCCAGTCCGTCTTTAAATATCTTATCTGCTACCGCGACCGCAATTTCGAGTGATACACGACGTATTTCTCTCAATTGTGGATAAAGTGCACCATGATCAATGTTGTCCTGACTGACGATACTGGCGAGAGTGCGCGCAGCGGTGAGGAAAATATCATCCCGAATGCAGCGAGCTTTTGACAGGATGGCACCTAATCCAACTCCCGGAAATATGTAGGCGTTATTGCCTTGTCCGGATCTGAAAAGCTGTCCCTTAAATGTCACCTCCCCGAACGGACTGCCGCTGGCAAAAACAGCTTTGCCATTGCTCCAGGTATAAGCTTGCTCCGCAGTACATTCTGCCTTGCTTGTCGGATTAGACAGGGCAAAGATGACGGGACGTTCATTGATTGTACTCATTTTCTCAATCGTCGCCCTGGTAAAAGTATCCGGTGCGGCCGTAGCTCCGATCAGGATATGCGGACGGATGGCATCAAGGGCATCCGGGAATTGCAAATGAGGAAAATCATGGGCAAACGGAATTTTGTGATCTGCCAGGTCCGGCAGTCGGTTGGCGACAACGAGTCCTCTGCCATCGACAAACCAGAGTCTGCGATACGCCTCTTCCCGGCTCAATCCTTCGGCTTGAAAAGCCCTGACCATCAGATCTGCGATACCCGTACCGGCTGAACCAGCACCTAAAAACATGATCCGGAGATCCTTGTAGGCATGACCGGTAATGCGTCCTGAAGCATACACCCCAGCCAGTACAACAGCAGCCGTGCCCTGTATATCATCATTGAAGCACAACACTTTGTTCTGATAGGTATGGAGGAAACCATACGCATGAGGCGTAATAAAATCTTCAAACTGTATCAGCGCAGAAGGAAACTTTTTCTGCACAGCAAGGATAAATTCATCCATGAGACTTTCATACGCAACACCTTCCAGCCGCCGGTGAGGGTATCCAATATAGAGCGGATCGGAAAGCAACTCTAGATTGTTGGTCCCAACATCGAGCATTACGGGCATACACTGCTCCGGATGAATTCCTGCACAAGCACAATACAAGGCTAGTTTGCCAATCGGAATTCCCATCCCGTTGGCACCGAGATCCCCAAGGCCCAGAATGCGCTGACCGTCGGTCATCACTATAACCCGAACATCCTTCTCCGGCCAGTTGTCCAACATCTGTTCGATCGAGCCCCGGTCGTCCGGTGTGATGTAAAAACCCTGCGTATGACGAAAGATGTGTGAAAACTCCTTACAGGCCTGACCTACAGTTGGGGTATAAATGAGCGGCATGATTTCTTCGATATGCTCGACCACCGTGCGAAAAAAAAGTCGCTCATTTCGTTCCTGCAAGGCCGACAAGAAGATATATCGCTCGATGTCCGACTCCTTTCGTTGCAGATTGACCATGGTGCGCTGGACCTGCTCCATCTGACTGGAGACTGCATACGGTAATAATCCCTTGATACCCAACGTCTCACGCTCCTCTCGTGTAAAGGCCGTGACCTTCGTTTTCCGCTTATCCTGAAGGAGTTCAATGTTTCTTTTTGTTATAGCCATCGCGCGGTTTCTTCCTGCACAAATCGCGCCAAACTATAGCCTTAGCCGCCAGAATGGCAAAGCCCAAGTGCATAACACCCCTGCAGCGCTTTCATCGTGATCATGCCTATACTAATTAGTCCGGCGTGCAGGAAGTATACATATCACTCCCGATGAATGACTACGCTATGAACACTTCGTCGCCCGTCCAACACGACCTGAAGAAAATACAGCCCCACCGGGAGATGGGTCAGATCCAGTTCGTCACCCACACGGATGTTTTCCGAACTAAATACACGAGTCCCTGCAGGTGAAAACAGTTGTACGTCAGCGGTATGGTCAATCGGACTGGTACCTATGAGATAGAATTTTCCATTGGACGGATTTGGCGATACCATCACCTGTGGCGAATCCCCGGCCACATTGGTCCCGGTGAAAATATTGATCTCAAAATAAAAGGTATCTGAGGTGCAAAAGTCCGAAACGATGAGGAATCCATAAAAATATCCATCCTGGAATGAATGAACAGGATGGGTCTCTGTACTGAAGGTTCCATCACCAAATATCCAGAGAAACGAATCTGCATAAAGTGAAAGATTGGTAAACATGACTTCATTGCCTTCAATGGTCCAGTCTGCATGGGCCTGTACGGGTTCAATACGTTGGAAATAGAATGTATCCTTTATTCCCTGACTTAGATTGTAATACGAGCCACTGGGCGTTTGTTGAAGGGTATATGCTCTGACCATAAAGGAATGCGTCCCTTCTTCCAACAGGCAATTATCGTAATGGTAGATTGTAGGGCTTGTTCCGGTCAATGTAGCAATGCGTGTATAGGCAGATTCGTTCTCCTTCTTCATGTAGATATAATGGCCTAACACATTGTCAGGTGAGGATTGCCAGGATATATCTAGGCCCAGTCCATGACGTACAACTGACACATTGGAAACTGGTGCCACGATATCCTGGCGAAGACTTGGATCTCCCATCAGGGCCGGATGAACAAAGCGTCCTCCATAATTTGAAAAATAGGTATTGACATTATTTTGAGACAACCATGTACAATACCCGATGGTCTCACCCATTGCCATCGGATGAAACATCCAATGCGGTCTGCCACTCCATGCATTCGTCAGCGTACGTCCCTGTGCCAGGGGTGCACGTAGAAAATTATTTTGTGTGTCCCAATCGCCGAAATAACTACCAAACAACATGGTAAAAACGGATTGCAGATTGGCCGTTGCAAAATTGGAGGTAGAGCCTATGCCGGATGCGCTGGTATAGCTACCACCGCCGCACCCATACGACCACAGATAACTGCTGTCAAAGGTGGTGGCGAAATAATCTCCGGCTTCTACATTTAAATATCCGACGAGCGGAGCGAAATTTTTCCAGGCACTAGCGGCAAAAGCTTCTCCCCCAAAATATCCAAAATTGTCATCCACCACGGCCCGGGCTACCGGGCTGAAATGCTTGTGCCGGAAGGCATGATCTTTATCCAGATAATTCCGAAGCAGTTCTTCTTCCGGCAAAGCAAAGGCCGGCATATCGGCAAAATCAACGCGACCTACCTGAAGGTCCACGTTGCTGGGCAGCAAGGTTTGATCAAACTTACCATCGCCTGGCACATTGTCATTTCGGTCACCGGTAGCTTCAGTGGTATTGACTGTTGCATCTGTCCATATACCATCCATATCTCCGTAATAGACATCGGCCGGCCAGGCGCCGAAATGATCGGGATGGCCATCCGGATTGAGGCTACCGCTGTAAGGCACAGGTACATGGCCTAACAGGAATACAGCTTTGGTTTGAACGGGATCAGCCAGCCAGGCTTCTATTATACCTCCTCTGACCTCTGTCACAGCGGCATCCCGGGCCACACGCTGGCGTACGACTTTCCAGCCATCGCCCTCCAGATCATCTGTCAAGCGGTCAATTTCCATTCTTAAGGTATCCGCTATACTATCATCGATGACCAGAATCAGGATGCCGCGATCTTCGGTAGCGGCAACGCCTATTCCGCTTCGTACATATCCATACCCTGTAAATGTAGGGGCCGTTCGTATCAGCCGATAATCATACAGCATACCTGCTTCTACATTGGTATCGGTAAAGGAAGTTGTCTCTCCTGACAGTGTTTCCAGAGCAAAGCCCCAAACGGTGGCTGCAGGGGTTTTACGAAACACGGTATACTGAGTAGCTTCTGCATTGGATAGCCATTTGAGGGTGATAGAAAGTGGATTTTCTTCCACCTCTACACTGATCTCTACGCTGGCATCACGGCATGTTTGGGCCATTAAGGGTGGCATCAGCCAGGTCAGGATCGATAAAAAGTATACAGCGGCTTTGGTGCCTGCCCTTAAATGAATAAGCCAGCTTAAGTGAAAGAGAAAAGCAAGGATTGGTTCATGCGTTATGCGAAACTGGTTCATCCATTCTGATTTGAGGCCAAAAGATAGATAAAAACACAGGTTTTTCACCGAAGGGGAGTAAAAAGGACTAAATGGAAATACAATTGAACTCAATATCATCCGGATCAGATCAAAAAAGTACTGAAGTGCTTGTCGAGCCTGACAAACTTGTGACGACACGAACATGCTCTGCGTGCACGGAAATGAGCATCCTGAGAAGATATAGGCTATGTGTTGAACCCTGTCTATCCTCATATGATATTTGGCCGGGCGCTAAAGGTATATGTCACAAATGGGGTTCCTGCCAGGTGCCATTGTTGCCAGGGCTCAACTCTAACATCCTCATTTTGTTAGCGTTATATTGTCCAGTTGAGATTCCCTTGATAAATTTGTAAATTTGCCTGACTGCCAAAATAAGTGTTGCGTGATGCGTGCTTTCTTTTCATTTCTATTGTCGGGGCTGCTGTTGCAGGGGGTTTTGCTTTCGGCAGCGGTGATCACGTATCCACATACAACGACCCAAAATATCCAGATTTACAATTTGCTCTTTGGTGGCTCAGGACAAACGGGTGATACCAATACCGGGACTCCGATCGAGGAAAAAGTGGCAGAGACGATCAACTTCTATGCACAACCTCATCCCTTGAATTTGTCTGCGATGCATGACATCGCTGACGGTCGGGGATTTGGTTATATTGAAAGCCCCACCCTGTTGCTCAGCAGAAAAGTCATATCCCCTCCTCCCGAAGAACGAGGGAACTAAAGATTCGATACACATACTGGTCGACGCCTGCTTGCATGATCTGCTCCTTTGGTTCAAGTCATCGGGCAAGTTGGAGGAACCGGGAATCCGATATCTGCGACTATTCGATCAGTGTGCTTTTGCCGTTAGGTTTATTTATCCAAGTTTAACATTTAGGAGTATGAAGAGATTTTCACTTAGCCGGGGAGATATTTTTGGCGGGGTTACTGCCGGGATTGTTGCTTTACCTCTCGCATTGGCATTTGGTGTGCAATCGGGGTTAGGGGCAGCTGCTGGATTGTATGGTGCCATGGCTTTGGGGATATTCGCGGCCCTTTTTGGCGGTACCAATACCCAGATCAGTGGGCCTACAGGACCTATGACAGTTGTCGCTGCTACGGTCATAGCCTCTCTCATAGCTATAAAAGGTGACCTCGCGACTGCAATGCCCGCCATTTTACTGTGCTTTTTTCTTGCCGGTCTTATGCAGATCGGGATGGGATTGCTGGGCGTCGGGCGGTATATCCGGTATATTCCCTATCCCGTGGTATCCGGTTTTATGACCGGGATTGGGGTGATCATTATCATTCTTCAGATCTTTCCCACCCTGGGACATACATCTCCGGGTACCATCATCGATATCGTTCTGAATGTAGGCACACCTTTGCAGGATATCAACTGGCATGCACTGCTGCTGGCGATTATTGCCATCATCGCCATCTATACCTTTCCGAAAATCACCAAGGTTGTACCCAGCCCACTCATAGCGTTGATCATAGGGTCCCTCATCCCTTTGTTTATTCCAATGGATGTGAGAATCATTGGCGACATTCCGACCGGTCTTCCCAAGTTACATCTGGGGCTTTTTGCGGCTATTTCAGACTTTCCTATCATTATCCTTTCCGCTTTGACCCTTGCTGCTTTAGGCGCGATTGACTCGCTGCTAACCTCTGTCGTGGCAGATAATATCACCCGTACCCAGCACCGTTCCAACAAAGAGCTGACCGGGCAGGGAATTGGCAATATGGTAGCAGCTATCATCGGAGGTATCCCAGGCGCTGGTGCTACCATGCGAACTATGGTCAATATTCGGGCCGGGGGTAAAACCAAACTTTCCGGCATCATCCATGGATTAGTTCTCCTGTTTGTTCTTCTTGGACTGGGTACATTGGCATCTCAAATTCCCCTGGCTGTTCTGTCCGGGATTCTGATTACTGTCGGCATCGGTATCATCGATACCCGTGGGATCAAACATATCCGGAAGGTCACCACCACGGATGCCGTTGTGATGGTTATCGTTCTTCTGCTCACAGTTTTTGTAGATCTGCTTCAAGCGGTAGCAGCGGGTCTGGTAATCTCTTCTATCCTATTTATGAAACGTATGGGCGACCTTTCCGAGCAACAATCTGAATCCACTATTGACAACAATGGCAAGGATTACGAAGCGTTGCATGACGAATACGGGACACCGGAAAACATCCGTCATCTCGTCAGTATCAAACGGATCATCGGTCCATTATTTTTTGGAAACAATGAGTACTTCCAAAAGCTGAGCCGGCTCATGCCACCTGAACGCAAAGTTCTACTGATCGACATGACCGAAGTCCCTTATATCGACCAGTCCGGTCTTTATACACTGGAAGAGATTATTCTCTTTCTTGAACGACAGCATATCGAGGTGTTTTTGCTCGGGCTTCAAAAACAACCAAGGGCCATGATGTCCAATATCCTGCTTATCCCCAAACTGGTTGACGAATCATTTATATTTCAGGATCGTGATACCTGCCTGAAGGCCATTCAACAATTCCTTCTGAAAAACGGCAGTACAAATACCTGATCCTTTATTTTTAATCCCTTACTACTTTAACATGGAACGTAAATACTATAACAACCTCATCGAGAATAATAAAAAATGGGCTGCTGAAAAACTAGCAAAGGACCCTGGCTATTTTGCTGATATGGCAGATGGACAACGTCCCCCGGTGTTGTGGATTGGCTGTGCCGACAGCCGGGTACCCGCTAATGAAATCATCGGTGCCGAACCTGGTGAAGTCTTTGTACACCGTAACATCGCCAATATGGTCCTTCACACGGATATGAGCATGCTGAGCGTACTGGACTACGCCGTCAATGTGCTCAAAGTGCGCCACATCATCGTCTGCGGTCACTATGGCTGTGGTGGTGTCCATGCCGCCATGCACAACAAGCCTGTCGGTCTGATCGATAACTGGTTGCGTCATATCAAAGATGTCTACCGGTTTCATGAAGATGAACTGGATGCCATCATACCTTTTCGCGAACGCTTCAACCGTTTTGTTGAACTCAATGTTGTCGAGCAGGTCTTCGATCTCGCGAAGACGTCGATCGTACAGGGCGCCTGGGCCAACGGACAGGAACTGTGGATACATGGATGGGTCTATTCACTTCACAATGGGCTCGTGAAAGATCTGGAACTAAATTTTAGTGACAACAGCAGATTAGAGAAAGTTCACCGGCTGGAGGTGGAGTTAACTCTTTGATGAAAATGAAGAGGCTTAACCGGGTTGGCTGGGCCTTACTTCAATTTTGCTCGGCAGCGTCCTGGGATGCATGAGAAGCAGATCGATCACCATCTGGCCGATATCTTCAGGCTGGATCTTCCAGTCATCTGATGCATCCGGGATGTGTCCGTTGAAGTAGGTGGCCACCGATCCGGGCATGATCGTCGTGACTTTGATTCCATAAGGACGTAAGTCCAGCATCGCTGCCTGCGTAAAACCTACAAGTCCAAATTTACTGGCATTGTAGGCAGCACCTTGTACAAAGAAATTAGTGCCGGCCAGACTGGCTATGGTGATCAGATACCCCTTGCTTTTCTTGAGAGCCTCAATTGTGGCCTGTAACGTATAAAAAACACCCGTTAGATTGGTGTCGATAATTTCTTGCCACTGTACATGGGTCATCGCATCTACCGGAGCAAAATGCCCCACCCCTGCATTGGCAATTACGATATCCAATTTTTCCCAGGCGGTGAGTACGTCCTGCACAGCTCTTTGTTGTTGATCCCAAATCCGCACATCTGATTGGAGTCCCAAAGCACCCGCGGCGCCGAGATCCTCCAGATGACGGGCCGTGGCCTTCGCTTCTGCCGCGTTACGGGATGTGACGGCCACATACATCCCTTGCCGGGCCATGGCTTCCGCAATACCCAGACCTATACCTTTGGAACCTCCGGTGATAAAGGCCACTTTTTCCCGCAGTGGTGATGATACTATTTCTGTCATAGCAAGCATTGTTGTTTTCTAAAACAAGATACAAACAGGTGAAGAACCTCTATGGTTCTATTCGAATGGAGATGAAGTATTCACCCTCTTTCATTGACACCTTCGTTGCTGAAGAGGTATTCAATACCTTCGCATCTCTAAAAAATATTGAGCATGAAATATCTGTTGATAGTTGAAGAAGCAGCTATGTTCCTGGGGGCGGTCTATGGGCTTCATCTGTTGGATATATCCTTAGCCTGGTGGGCTTATGTTCTGCTGTTTTTTGCCCCGGATCTGGGCATGGCCGGATATGCATTTAATCCGCGAATCGGGGCCCTGACCTACAATCTATTGCATCATAAAGGAATCGCCATTAGCTTGTTGGTCGCTGGTTTCGTCACCGGTCATCAATGGCTTTTATTATCCGGTCTTTTAATGTTCGGTCATGCTGCTTTTGACCGTGTGTTGGGGTATGGCTTGAAATATCCTGATCGGTTCGCCCATACGCATCTGGGTGAAATTGGGAAGGGTCGCTCCAGTATTGCCGGGGAATAACGGGGGATGGATGATCTTGTTTTTTAGGAAAATGAGTACTTTCGAAACAAGTTACTGCGTCCACTTATTTCAGGTATTGTAAAGTTTATTCCAATGATTCCAATTTCCTTCCACCCTC
Organism: Saprospiraceae bacterium; assembly: GCA_041746735.1. Classification (GTDB taxonomy): domain Bacteria; phylum Bacteroidota; class Bacteroidia; order Chitinophagales; family Saprospiraceae; genus Opimibacter. The sequence continues at coordinate 28,652 of JBGTGP010000036.1, read as the reverse complement.
TCTCCATGACAACCCTGGGGATCGTCATTTTCTCAGGTCTGACCCTCTCCGGATGTAAGCCTCAGGAAAAGCCTGTAGAGATTCCAATGGAATCGTTCGTCATCTACACCTCAAAAGATACCGTGATGGAGTCGGAAAATATTTCCGAACTCATTCCCTCTCCGGACAGGACTATTTCCATCGAGGCCGACAAATCAGTGCTCGACAAGGCCGCTATGATTGCAGATACTTTGTCCTCCTATTACTTTGATGGCCTGGAGATTCGGATCACCGACACATTAAGAGATCAAAATAATACTGTCATCTATTCGATAGATCTGGTAGATCCGGCTTCATCAGATAGAGATGGTGAAATGACATCGCCATCGTGGTACCAGTACTTTCAGGGATCGTATGGAGGCCAGCATACTTCGATAGTACTTGCTGAAAGTTTGTTGCAGCGGAACTACACAGGCCCGTGGATGGAGAAAGTAATTTTCTACTATCAGGGAGAACCTATGGAGGCCCTGGATCATATTGATCTGAGTGGTATCCGGATCCGCAGGCCCCTGCATCCTCAATAAAAATTGCAGAAGACCCGGAGTTGACCGAACTGATTTACCTTTGCCGGTCAAATGTTTCACGAATCTTTCGAGCTGTTTATCAGCGTACTGGTCATCAGTGTGTTGCATGCCATCCTGCCTAATCACTGGCTTCCTGTGGTGGCCTTGTCCCGGCAATATCGGTGGTCGGGCCGAAAGACGGCGGGCATCACAATGTTGGCGGCCCTGGCCCATTCGCTGAGTACTGTGATTATCGGACTCCTGCTGGCGTTGGGGGGTATGGCCCTGGACAATATCCTCCCTTATTTCAGGTATGTGGCGGCGGGTATTCTTATTGCGCTTGGTATGCTCTTTGTCTGGCGCCACCAGCACCATATGCATTTTCACCTCCGCAAACTCAAAACTACAAAAGAGATGAGTCTGGGGGTGATCATCAGTTCACTGCTTCTGGCCATGTTTCTTTCCCCCTGTTTGGAAGTCGGGGCTTTGTTTCTGGTTGCAGGTACAGAAGGCTGGAAGGTCACTATTTTCGTAGCGATAATTTATACCCTAACCTCCGCAGCCGGTATGACGTTATTTGCCTGGCTGGCCTTGCGCGGATTACAAAAAATCGACTGGCATAAAGTGGAGCACAACTCCGGCCTGATCTCCGGGGCAATTCTGATACTCACCGGTATCATGTTTCTCTTCTTCCACTAATAACCGAGAGTGATCGAAAGTGATCGAGAGTGATCGAGAGTGATCGAAAGTGATCGGAAATGGTCGGAAATGGTCGGAAGTTTCTTTTCCCGGATCAGGTAGCTCCCTGAAAGGGTTAGAAGGTTAGGAGGTTAGGAGGTTAGGGTCTGGGATTGGATCACTCTATTCCATGAGGGCACACTAAACACTAAACACCCAACCTCTCAACCTCAAAAAAATCATTGTGGATTCGCACGGAGCATGCCCCTTTAATAAAGTGAAATGTATCTTCATGTTGAAAACATCCTCCTTGGATGATTCGTAAACCATATAGTTTTCCGGAAAATGAAATCCATTCTTACTTTCAGATTCTTTCTGCGGGTCATTGTGGCGGCGATTTTGCTGCAGACCTTATACTTCAAATTTACCGGTGCTTCGGAAAGCAAATTTATCTTTGAAACTCTGGGCATGGAGCCCTGGGGTCGTATTGGCTCCGGTGTAGTAGAGTTGATCGCTGCCCTCTTGCTATTATACCGTCCCCTGGTCTGGCTGGGCGCATTGTTGGCACTGGGTACCATTTCCGGATCCCTGTTTTTTCATCTCACACGCCTGGGTATTGTGGTGCAGGACGATGGGGGTTTGTTGTTTATTCTCGCCTGTATTGTATGGATCGCCAGCCTGATTATACTCTGGCAGGAACGAAAGCATATTTGGTTGATGCAAAAGCGGCCCGGGGTCTGATCTCATCTATTCTTCTTTCCTGTGGCTGACAAAACAGCAAACTACCTACTCCGAAGCCCAAAGGACATCTGGTGGCTGGCATTAGATATGGCAAGTTAAGCGAAACGATATACTGCTTGTCATCGGTATTCAGGATGTGGAAGCGTACGGTTTCACTGCTAAAACGAGTAGGTCTGCTACGGATGCAAAAGCAAAATTTCCCTGGAAAATTCCCGCACATCATCGCTGTAAGAACACAGGATAAAATCAGAAAGAAACAATACAGATCTTACTGGATGACGGCTATATGCAAAGTCATTGACATGGCGTTACTTTCCTCTACATTCATATTCATCAGTTTGACTTCCACAACATCCGTGTCACTTACACGGCTATATGCGATAAACAGTCCATTGAGTGGTTCAGAAGGAGATACGTACGCTACCGATCCCTGGAGAATGCCCGGACATGGGATAGACAGGATATATTCCCCCGAACCTTCAATCATGGGAATTTCTATACCGATGGTAGTTTTGATAATACTGTGGATCACGCTGCCCTCAGTTCCTACTCGTATACTTCCATTTATATCCAGTGTAGCCTGAGGCTGTGCTGTACCTATGCCTATATTTCCTGCCGAATCAATGCGCATGCGCTCAAGCGTATTGGTCCCAAAACATAGCGCCCTGTTTTCATTTTGAGTTAGAAAAGCTTCCATGGTGGACTGTGCAATTCCCAGTACCAGACCGTCAAAGTTAAATCCATTGTTTGTTCCGTTGGTGAGTTGGAACCGGGTGAACGGCGAGGTGCTATGAATTTGCAGTTGATAATTCGGAGCCTGAGTACCGATCCCTATTGAACTTCCTTGATTGAACAGGTTGCTGGTGCCAACCCAGCGAGCCCCGTCCCATCTTAGAGTTTGTCCGGTCTGACTACCATTATGCACCGGAGCTATCCAACCGGAGCCATCATAATAATACAATCCTATGGTGCTTGGTGGAAACGGATCTGTCTGATACACCATCATACCGGCATCAAAGGATGAAAGGCCTAGGGCCATGCGTTGTGCGCCTGACATTCGCGGCACCAGAAAACCTCTGGAGGTCGATGATAGGTCTAATATGGAATTGGGGTTTGGATCGGAAGTTCCGATGCCTACCTGGGAGAGCAGTAAAGTTGGCACCAAGAAGCAACCTGCAAGCAGTAAGCAGATCTTCATGGGTGTTGTTTGAACGATCTAAGGTAACACATCATCAGCCATTTCTATACTCTTCCCTCCTCCTGGGGAAAAAAACCATGCAGATTTTAATAAAGGTGTGTAATCCGTTGATCAAAAACTGGTAATACATATAAAAATGTAGATCCGAATGTACATATAAATCCCTCCTGCTCCAGGGGAATGCCATGACTTAAATAAAAAATGGGGTTCAGCTCCGGACAATACCCCATTCAAACTGCTCGCTGGGTTGTACAGCCCATCAGAAGACAGCCTGAAGGGAAAGGACTACATTCCGGCCGGGAGCTACAAGGCCTGAGCTGTATGGCCTGTATCGAAGGTCCGTTATGTTCTCAAGCCCGGCCCCAACTGAAAATGTTTCATTCAAGGGACAGGACGCTTTGAAATGGAGTGTCATCCAACCGGGTGACCAGGGATTACCATTGGAGTCCACCGCATAGATCTCGCGATTGTTTTGCTCCTCCGGTGGCAAATCCTCAAACGTACGACGGGCACTAAATTGGGTATACAGCATCAGGGTAAAGCCATCTTTCCTGTACGCTACTTTGCCCATACCAAACAGCGGTGGTGCATGACGGGAGGGACTTCGGGTACCATCCTCCAATTCTTCCTCCCCTTTCTGATAATTCAGGTCGGCGGAAAATTCAAACCCTGAAAAGGCATGAATCTGTATTCCGGCCTGTACCCCATACACCAGAGCAAAGGCTGCATTCTGAACCGCCTGTACACGGCTGAGTTCACCATCATAAAAAATACTGTCTTGGCCATTGAACGTAAAATCCCTTCTGACCAGTGCGTCATTTAGCCGGGTATAATAGCCCGTGACATCCAGGCGGATATGATCTCCCAATCTTCCGGCAAAACCCGCTTCGGCATTGTATGCATACTCTGCCCTAAGGTCTGGATTGGGCACAATAACTATTCCCGGCTCGCTATCAAAAACTTTCCCGGCATCATCTACATTGGGTGACCGAAATCCACTGGAGGCATTGATAGAAAAAGTCCAACGTGAGGACGGCTGCCAATTCACACCAACACTTCCTGTGAGTGCTCCATTGCTGAGACTGGCCGTCGTGTAGGGAAACGGATAGAAACGGGTGTCGAATTCTGCGTCCAGACCATACGTGCTATATCTCAGGCCAAGCTGTAACAAAATCTTGTCCGAAAAGCGTCGCTGGGCGTTAATATAAGCGCCGGCGGTCTGCCATGTGGCCTGCGGATATCTGGCCGGGCCATCCGCTCTCTCACTGGTCAGTATATTCTCGTCAGTCCCTGTGGAACGTACATCATTCCAAACATATTCAGCACCATAATAGAGAAAGTCCCTTCTGCCCAGCTTCTTGATAAAGTCAAGATTGGCCGAGTACGCATCGACTTCCTCTACTCTGATATGACGTATCACATCCTGGATATCCCGGTCGATCCGGCTCTCTTCAAACTGCTGCAACGCCACCCGAAGTGCCACCTCATCATATAGTGTGGTGTAGCCATGATGCTGGATCTGCACATGATGCATTTGCCATTTCTGAGGTCCGTAAGACCATTCTCCATATCGGGGCTGACCGTTACTTCTGTAACGGATATGCCGGTCATAGCGGCTATAGGATGAGGTCGCAGAGTAATGGTATGCATACTGCATATCAAAAGACTCGGATGGACGGAACAAGACCTTTTGCATAAAATTGATCTGATCATATCCAGTAGGCACCTGCATCAAGGGGTCCTCATTGGCGATAATCACATCGGACTGGCCATGTCGCTGCACAAAGAAGGGTCGTAAATATTCCTCAGGGCCATGGCTTCCCATACGCAGATCTCCAAAATCAAATGAAGAGAAACTGCTCAGCCACGCCCACTTTTTCCAGCCCGCATTGATGTCAAAGTGACCGGTCTGTTCCTTATTCGCAGAAGACGTCCTGATAACGGCCTTCCCCTTGATATAGGGCTTATCATCCAGAGACACTTGTGGCATCAGGGTCTGAAAACTCATGACACCTCCGATGGCATCACTACCATAAATCACAGAACCGGGTCCAAACAACACCTCCACCCGCTCCGTTGCAAATGGATCGAGGTTGATGACATTCTGGATATTGCCACCCCGAAAGATGGCCGTATTCATCCGTACTCCATCCACCGCATAAAGCAAGCGATTGGTAGCAAATCCTCGAATCATCGGACTGCCTCCCCCCTGCTGGCTTTTCTGAATGAACACCTCTCCGGATGCGCCTAATAAATCCGCGGCGGTTTGCGGCTGCAGCAACTCAATTTCCCTGTTGGAAAGAGTAGTCACTTTTGAGGGTACATCGGAGGAAGACTGATTCCACTTCGTGGCCGAGATGACGATCTGGTCGAGGGCGATGTCATCCCGAAGTAATCGAATGACAAAAGAAGTCGCCGCCAATTGTGCAAAACTCGTTCTGACGGTTTTATACCCCATACTTCGGACAACAATTGTCTCTGCATCCTTCAATGAGGCTATATCTACCCGACCATCCGCGTGCGTCAACAGGGTTGACTTAGAATTGCTGCTGGTGATTGTCGCCAATTCCACAGGATGACCCGATTCATCCTCCAATACCGTCAGGATTTGTCCTTGAACAGAATGGCCAAAATAGACCCACAACATCAACATGAAATATCTTTTCATTTTGTTGATTTAGCTTGAAACAATACATATCTGACCTGCTGCACTCAAGGCAACGGGTTCACGACTTTCATGAGGATTCAGGCTAAATCGTTTTGGGTGGCGGAGAAAGCGGATCATGCGCCATGATAAGCGGGGTTTTCAGATAGGGTGCAAACAAAGAAAGCTGTTGGGATGCTTCATGCCTGGAAACAAACTCCACCTTATCCGGGAGGTAAAGATTTTTCAAAAAATCTGTGATTCGGTTTTGCTGAGGTATATCCTGAGATGGCAGTGGTGATTGATTGCGGAGTAGTTTTAATAATTTCTTCCGCACCTTGGTTTCCTGGCGGTCATGATAGCACCAGTACCAAACCGAGTCACCGTGGGTTTCAGAACGGAGGATATCGTACATTTCGCCCTGGTATTCGAACTCTTTGCTATGCTTCCAGTTGAGGAGTCTAAGTGATTCATCCTTTGTAAAGCGCCACAGGACTCTGGGTTCATCTTCATGCAGATGTCGGATGACGGAGGCAGCATCATACCGGGCTGCTTCAAGCCGGTGCTGAAGCCACATCCAGGTCCCGAAGAACGGGACGAAAAGGATCAGGATAAATGAGATGCCAAATAAACGTGCCAAAATAGGTCGGTACTTCCTCCTAAAGGTAGGTATTCGTCCAAAACTCCTAAGGCTGTTTGTTATCACTCCCCGCTTTGGAACCGATACACCACCCCATAGCTAAACCGAGATGTAAATCTGATAGGGAGAGTGATGTGTGGCCAAATTCTCTCTCAATCATGGCAGGATCTTCCCTTCGGATAGTGAAGGGTCCGATCGATCTGTCCGGCAAAAGCAGATAATGGGTCTTTACTGCCAAAAACAAGTTCTTGGTAGGTTTAAATCCCAACGTAGCTCCGAAATTGACCCCTGCAATCCAAGCCTTTGGGTTTTCACCCTCAGGAACAAAAGTCTCATCTATCTGAGAGCCGTTCATGCTATGCCGGGCCAATAAAGGACCCGCATGAAAGCCACTCACCCCCTTTCCAAACCGCCATTTATAATTGACCGATCCTCCCCATAGATAGCTCCGCCATCCCAGCAAAATTCCGGTTTTGTATGGATCAATATCTTCCCTGAATCTATGAAACCCCTGAGCGTAAGCCTGATGAAACTCACCTGCTATTAAGACAACACCGCTGCGTCTACTGATATTATAGCCGACTTCACCCATCCAAACATTACTGCGTGAATGAACAGGAAAGTCTTTACTATTAATTTCAAATGCTAAAAACGGCAAAATTACAAGTGTGCCCCTGGGACGTCGGTGACCAAAATTATTAGCTTCCAAATAATCGACCATATCCTTTCCGGGTCCGGCAAACACAATATTTCGGCTCAGGGAGATGTTCCACCTTTTACCTATTGAAGCCTTGTCGTAACTGGGGTCAATTCGAATCTGTGCCTCACATTGGAATGATAGAACAGTTGAAATTGTCAAGCCCATGAAAAACCGTAGTAGAGCATACATATAGCACATATTTTGGGATCTCACATCTGAAGATCAGTCGAATATTTCGTCCACAAACCCGACGATTTCCCTCACCCCAACTATTTCCACATTATTTAAATCATCATAGTTGCTATTCGCAGACATAGAAAAAAATCAACCCTTTTATATTATTGAGTCTGAAGTTATACCTACATCATGCTGCACACTTTGCCAATTGATCACTTAAATATAAAAAAAGTAAAAATATTCTCCAAATCCATGCGAATGAGGAACTACTCTCAGATTCGAAAAGAATAGAAATCAGATCCTTTCATGAGAAGAATGGGAAACGTATGGATCGGGCTAAAATCGACCCTGAACGCGATCCCGGTACTCCAGAAGGGGAAACAGATCCACATCAGCAGCACCCACGCGACCATCCGGTGAATATTCAAAAGGATGATCTACGTCATGGATCAACCGGATCATATAGATAAAGATCTGCGTCAGAAAACTAATAATAATAATACTAATCACGAGGTTTTCAAACTTGGACACCAACAACAAGCTGATGATGACCACCGTCAAAACCTCAAGCAAGGCATATCCGGTCGCCAGAAAATAAGTACGCTTGATCACGTTGACCCGGGAAAAAAGCTTCCGAAGATTGTGTTGCTCGCTCGTCACACGGGAGGCAATAGCCCCAACCCCTGCCTGCTCCAGAACCAGAGCGATCGATGATATGCTGCTAATCTTTTCAAATACATCCAGTTCAGGTCCCTGGTACTTAAACCATCGAATGAGAGATTGCGTCACCTCCAACAACTGACCCCTGACCTGGACAAGATCAAATCCACCTTTATATCCATGCGCCAACACCAGCGTATCTTCAATACTCTCCAGGGTACAGGCCAACTCAGAAGGAATCTTCTCGCTTTCCTTATAATCCGATATAGTACCCGCCAGCATAAAGCCAATCAGGAAAATACCGCCTGTGATAACCAGCCCTATTTCAGAAAATTTGACAAGCCCTTCATATCCCAGTCCATAGACTATCCCCATTTTAAGGCCCAGAATAGCAAGTGTTACCGGCAATGTGGTCAGCATCAGCCGCCATTTGACCATATTCAACTTCATAGCAGTGGTCTTTCGTTTTGTCTCGTTGTGGCGATGAAGTTAAAATATTTTTCTGCCAAAACGGCTACGGATCTCCCGGTCCAGTATATCACGAACATCCGGATGAGCTACGTCCATCAACGCCTTGGCTCGTTGCTCCAGATTCTTTCCATAGAGAAATGCAATGCCATATTCCGTGACAACATAATGGACATGTGCTCTGGTGGTTACTACCCCTGCGCCCTGTTTCAGATAAGGCACGATCTTAGACTCACCCCGACCCGTCATGGATGCCATGGCAATAATGGGCTTGCCCCCATCTGATAAGGCAGCGCCTTTGATAAAATCCATCTGCCCCCCCACACCAGAAAACTGGAAGGTCCCGATCGAATCCGCACATACCTGGCCGGTCAGGTCAATCTCAATGGCGCTGTTGATAGCGGCCACCTTTGGATTCTTTCCAATGATATAGGCATCATTGACATAATCTGATTCCAGAAATGCAAACTCAGGATTGTCATCAATGAAATCATACAACGCCAGGGAACCGATGGCAAACGAAGTGGTCACCTTGCGACGATGTTTCTTTTTAAACTTGTTCGTGACGACTCCGCTCTTCATCAGATCAACGACTCCGTCTGAAAACATTTCAGTATGCACACCCAGATCTTTATGGCTTTGCAATTGCGTCAACACGGCATCTGGTATCGTTCCGATCCCCAGTTGCAAAGTGGCCCCATCTTCGATCAGGGAAGCACAATGCCGGCCAATGGCTTCTTCCACAGGGGTGATATCCTTCCTGTAATCCACCACGGGCAACTCATCGTCCACTTCAACCAACGCGTTGATATCGCGAATATGGAGCAGACCATCTCCGTGAGTGCGGGGCATACGATGATTGACCTGGGCGACAACATATTTTGCATTTTTGACGGCCGCGACTGCCACATCTACGGATACCCCTAAGGAGCAAAAGCCATGTCTGTCCGGAGGACTGATATTGATAAAAGCGGCATCCAGCGGCAAGATGTTGCGGTGAAATAAGGCAGGTATTTCACTCAGAAAAACCGGAATATAACTTCCCCGCCCACTGTTGACCGCTTGTCGGATATTTTGCGAGACAAAGACAGTATTGAAGTGAAAGGCATCACCGCAGGCAGGGTCGGCCAGTTCCATGTCCCCTAAGGTGGAGATGGAGGTAATCTCTACCTGCTCCAGTTCTTCCGCTCTGGCCCGCAACGCGCGGATCAGGGTATGTGGAGTTGCGGCACTTCCATGCAGAAATATCCGGTCTCCTGATTTGATTTTGGCAACGGCATCCGCGGCACTTTGATAGGTTTTATTCAGTGTCATAGGTTGTGATGATCCGGCATTTTGTAGCCGGTCTCCCGAAGGTCGGAAAAAGGATGAGGAGTTTAGAAGTTGAGAAGTTTAGAAGTTTAGGGTTTAGAGTTTAGTATGGTGAGTGGGGTGCTTCGACCCGCTTGACACATCCTCGTGCTACAGCTCAGCAACCGTGGTGAGTGGGGTGCTTCGACCCGCTTGACACATCCTCGTGCTACAGCTCAGCAACCGTGGTGAGTAGTGAGTAGTGAGTGTGTTGGAATCTCCGCTGCGCTGCGATCTGGTATCTCATAATCTGGCATCTGGTAAACGAGAGTCAGGCTGTGGTTCCACTTGAGGGAGCGGGCTTCAGATCCTGGAGTATCAACTCTCCTTTGACGAGCCAGGAAATGCCAAATGCAATGAGGGCAAAGGATTCGAGGTAAAAGATCGGGTCATACCGCTCCAGGCCGGGCCACTTTTGCTCCAGCCAGAAAAAATAAAGAGCAATCCCAACGACACACCCTATCATGATATAGGCACATATATGATACACAGTATTGCGCATTTTTTTTCGTTCGGTCATGACGCGGCCATGGCGGGTGAAAAGCACCAGCGAAAAATAGATCAGGACGCCAAAAAACAGCGCCGCACTGATGAAATGAACTCTTCCGATCCAGTATGGATAGGCATCCGGATCTTGTAATGAAGGTGTTGGGAAAAACGCAACACCCAATGCGAAAGCACACCCGAGATATCCGGCTATCCGGTCTTCCCTGTCGGGTCCGTTATAGGCGAATAAAAAGAGGGCCACTCCGCAAAGCACGCCCACAAAGACATCACCTACGATGGTATGATAATAATCACTGATGGAGGGTTCTACATTTCCTGTCCCCTTCAATAGCCATACACCACCCCACAGGATTACAGGAAGGAAAGCACCCAGAAAGCCAATAGATTTTCGAATCCCCATGTAGGACATGACCAGGGAATCATTTCGGTTGGAAGAAGAGGTGGTGGACATACCGATAGTATTGAAAGCGTGAAAAATCTTACTGTACCGGTTGATCCGCCAGCCCCCGATACTTCTATTCGTTCATCCTTTGCATGAGTTCCCGGATCACCCGCTGCAATTCTTTCTTACTGGCGCGAATCTCCCTGGCATCTCTAAAATACATCATCCGGCGATCTTTGTAATCACCCTCAAGCAATGGGGAGGTAACAGAAACAATAGCCGGATGATGGAACACCAGATGCACCCTGCTCTGATCCCGGGGATTGAACGTCACCATATCCTCTGTAAAATAGTAACTCGGTGCGTTCCACTTGATCCGTTCATGAATACCGGGTCCGGCCGTTTGGATGATACTACGAAGCAACCCGATCTCCTCTTTCAGGGGATGATCGAGTTGCTCCATATACAGTTGGACAGCTTCCGCCTCAGCAGCTTTACGGCGGTCCTCCTTCGTATGGTCGTCCGGCTTTCCCTTGCCCGGCATATCAATACTTTTGGAATTAGTCTAACACTATCATCCGTATAGTTGAAACGAAATCATCCGCCTGCATCCTGGCCACCATCAAGCCACTCTGTAGCCCCAGTTTTGTACGATCGAAGATGACCTCATGTGTACCCTGTTCATACTGTCCCGCCATCGTGGCCAGGCTTCTGCCTGACAAGTCAAACAAGTTCAGCGATACCTGCCCTGCTTTCTCGATGTGGAATCGCAATGTAGTCGTGGTCGAAAATGGATTCGGCATATTTTGAAAGAACTGGGTCGTTACCGTTTTGGATGAACCGGCTTCAATTTGTAAACGGACATCCCGGATATCGAGCTCATCTCCGGTATAGATTTCGGCATGAAGCACATCATTTCGGGTTTGGATCATGCCCTTCACTGTCCCGTTGGAGAAAGGCTCAACCTGAATCGAAAATAAAACCTGATCTGGTGTCAACGTCAGTGGTATAGCCACATCCCAACTCAATCGTAAAATGCCATCACGGGAAATAAAGTAATGGTCATCCGAAATGGGCAGGGCCGCACCTTTTATGCTGGTGATCCGGCCGCTGACCTGCAGCGCCATCTGGAGTCCGGCAACCTGATCGAAATGATCTGCTGTGATATCCAACCGGACAGGAACTCCCGCCGTTACATTTTGGTCCCGAACCTGCAAGAGTATGAACTCGCCACTGCGAGGGGTTAAGGAGACTCCTCCGGCAAAGGGGACTACATCCCCGTTGACGTCACCGACTTTGACAGCCGTAAAATCAGCATCCGTTATATGTTCACGGAGATACTCAATACTCAGTGTCTCATTGAACAACCAGGGCGCACTGATATCAGGTGCCTGTGCGGCAACACCAAATCTCCAACTGGTGTTGTTGGGCAATTCACTATAGATACCCAGAATAAGTTTGCGCAGTTCCACCAGATCCAGCACACTCACCGTATTGCTCCTGTTGGCGTCGGCTGCGATCCACTGATATGGGGAGCTGAATATAGAAATGCCAAGCAAATGCTTCTGAATGTGGACGAGATCGAGCGTGCTGACTCCGTTGAGGAAGCCCGTGTTTTTCTCGGCGCGAACAAAATAAGGTCGTTCCGGAACAATACTTGAAAATGCGTATGCTCCTGATGTATTGGTGAAAGTTGATTGTGTACTTTGAAAAGTAGAATGTTCGGAGAGACGCAACGTGACATCACGCACCGGTAAACCGGACGGTGTCAGTATGATTCCGGAAATATTTCTGTTCAGCCCGGCCGGTGACGTACATCCGGCCATAATCCGGATTTCATCGAGATCCCATACGGATTCGACTGCACCATTTTCAATCGGGCAATACGCCAGAAGTTCAAAGCGGAACGTTGCAGGATCTTTCACCAGAAATTCATCATTGGACAAGAAGTCAAACGTGCGCTGATTCCAGACAGCCAGGGTCGGTATGGCATCATCCCGGAAGATCTCTGTGCCGTTTTTCAATACCCGGATACCAAATAAGGTTGGATAATTATTGGGGCCTGATCCGCCGCTGATCCAGTCATAGGTGAGGGGTGCTTTTTCCCAAAACGTTATACCCGTCAGGTGGACAGCCGTATCCGGATTCGGAGTGATGTGCACCTCAATGATAACTGATGCTTCGCTACCCGCATTGTATATACATCCGGGGAGTGCGCCGACACACATACCCGGGGTATTGTTCACCCCCGGTGTACAACTATGCTTATTGACCTGGGGATTGGTACGGTGGAGCGTCTCGCCTATGATTTGAGCGCAGGAGACGGGTTGAGGATAGGTGGGTACGAACTCTGAAAAATCCATATTGGACCCGTTGCTCATAAAGGATTCGCAGGCATTGAGATCGTAATACAATACCGTATTGATGACAGTGATATTGATGGTGAGCAGGCTATCGCATCCGGCGCTGGTGGTAAGTTCCTGAAGGTATTGTCCACCCTGGTTGTAGGTTTGACCGTTGATCGTCACCGTCTGGCCCTGAAGCATGATCGTGTCTATGGTAGCAGTAAGTATAGGGTCGGTCATGACGTCGAAGGTGCAACTCGTATAACAGGTATCCCCCAGGTGGGTAAGCCATTGCACTTTTACGGTATACGTTCCACCACTGCCGATGGTAATGGTAGCGCCATTGGAAGGGCCTACAATTGCAGGACCGATCCATTGCGTATTGATGATCTCTCCACCGACAGCGCCAGCAGGATACACTTCCGGTGAAGCAGTAAGTTCGGATGTTCCTCCTTCACATATACGGGAAGGTCCTTCGATCGCGCAAGCATAGTAGGATGGCATAAAGAAAACATCCTGCCGTATGATCAATTGCGAAAACCACCAGGAGTTGATCGTATTGAGATTTCCAAAGCCTGGTGTATTGGGCAGTGTATAGTTGTCCCACCGGTGGCAGGGGGTCATACAGCCTGACAATTGGACAATGGGCTCACCGCTGCCCGAGAGTACACTGATATTAGAATCATCATAATAGAGCAGGGAAATGGCTGCTACAGGCCTTACAGAAGCGATGCGAAAGCCATCGGTAAGATATTCGGCGTCATAGATCGGAAAATGGTAAATCCCCTGTGCAAAATTGATGAGGACGGGAATTTGGGTACCGACATCCTCGGGCAGAGGATTGCCGAGTCCGTCCTTTCCGTTCCAGTCGATGCAGGTGGGTTTGCCGACCTGATCCGGTTCTACATTGTAGGTGACCATGATATCTGCGGTCCCTGGGGTATAAATATTGTCGGCTCCGTCAAAATCAAGGAGCAGATCGATTTGGCCGGCTTTTGTTGCGGTAAACTTGATACAATAGTCTTCTCCGGCGCAGCGGCTTACGCCCAGAATCGTGATCTCTCCGACTTCAGCGGTTTCACAGATATCGATTGGATCATTCAGAAATATCGAGTACTCCGCCTGGGTGGCGTTGAGCAGTTCCACACTTTTGCGGTCTTCACTGATATTGCCGGTATTCTGGCTACCAAAACTATTAAAAGCTACATTGAATGCAGCGGGTCTAAAGCCGCTGCCATTGAAATCAATTTTGGTGACAAAAGAGGCATGTGCATTGTCCGGATCCGGGGCGCAAACAAAGAATGCTCCATTGAACGGACGGTTGGGAAAACCAAAATCATTGATGGCGAAAAAGGCCCAGTTGAATGACCATACCCGGCCCTTTTTTTCGACGGGTGTCACCGTAGAGCAATCGACGACAGTAAAATCCCAGAAGTCGATGAGCAGGTCATTGTTTTCAAAATCACGAAACTCGATATAATAGTCTCCTTTGGTCGCCCATCCCTGTGATGCGAGGGCAGCAGAGGATACAATGGTGGCATCGTATCCTCCAGCACCATACAACTGTTGGGGTCCGGTATAGGCTTGAGACCAGGACTGAATATTGGCACCGGTGGGCGTCACGACGACAGGGCCGAACACAATATTACCATTGGGGTCCTTGATGCGGTACTCAAAATTGATCCGGGGTGGCATGGTCGAACCAACATTATTATGTGCCCAGTTGAGTCCGATATAGATGCATTCGGTCTCCGGGTCTTTGATATGGATGTAGAGCCGGTTTTGCGGGTTGGGATTGTCGTACGCCGCAAAATTATTATAGCTGGGGTTGTTGATGTGCAAGGCCGCAATGTCGGTGGTGGCATTTCCGTTGATCGTGATGGATTCATTGGGCGCCAGTTCGCGGGTACCTTCAGCAAAAGCAGGTTGAACAGCCACGAGCGCCAGCCAGAGCAGGGGGGTAAAAATTCTCATGTTGGTAAGTTTCGAGTTAAAAAAAGTTCTCTGAACCTGTATCTCCTTCGTGAACCGGTAACAAAAGGTCCCGGAAGGTACTACGGCATAGAGCGGATAATCGTCCGCAACGCTGCCCGAAATGGGACGTACGGAAGTGCTAAGAAAAGAAATCTTATTAAGATATCCAATAATGTGTTTTTGGGGCAGTTAAATTCGGATCATCCCCGGATGCCGACATAGAGGAGATAGATGGCATACAGCGTTACAAACATGATCCCTTGCCAGCGCTGGAGAATATGTCGCTGGCCCAGGAAAATAAAGCCGAAGAGCAGGGCACTTGCCAGAAGTGTCACCATGACATCAGGAAGATTGGCCGCTTGAAACGGCAGGGGTTTGATTGTTGCACTGATGCCCAGGATCAGGAAGATATTGAAGATGTTGGAGCCGACGACGTTTCCGACTGCGATATCGATATTCTTTTTACGCGCGGCGATGATGGAGGTGGCCAGTTCCGGGAGAGAAGTCCCGATGGCCACGATAGTCAGTCCGATAAAGGATTCGCTAACGTTAAACTGTTTGGCAATAGAGACCGCTCCATTGACGATCCATTGTCCTCCCAGGACAAGACCTGCCAGACCGAGAAAGATAAAGAGGGTAGATTTCATTCCGGACATGAGCGGGATTTCATCATGGGACATGCCGCCTGTTTCTTTAGCCACTTCAACAACATAGTACATAAAAATGCCAAAGAAGCAAAGCAGGATGATGCCATCGGATCGTGTGAGGATGGACTGACCGTCATGATCGATCAGGAAGTCATTGGCCATGACACCCAGCACGACTGCCGCCAAAAGGCTGAAAGGAATTTCTTTCCACGTCGTATTGTGATGAATGGTAAGCGGATAGATGATCGCGGCACAACCGAGGATGAGGAAGATATTGGCAATATTGCTGCCCAGTACGTTACCAATCGCAATGTCGGTGCTGCCTTTCAGGCTGGCGTAAACATTGACAAAAAGTTCCGGTGCGGAGGTGCCGAAAGCCACAACGGTAAGGCCGATCACCAATGGCGAGATCTTCATCCGTGCCGCAATGGACGAAGCGCCGTCCACCAGCAAATCCGCTCCCTTGAGAAGGATGATAAAGCCGGCTACCAAGAATATATAGGGAAGCATGAGATCAATTCTGTTGCTGTCATGTGACAACATCCTGCAAAGAAATGCATAAAAGATTAAACAAGAAGCTGGAAGCTAAACACGGGAGCCGGTTTCCAAGTTGCTGCCTCCTCAGTCCTGAGGCTGCCGGGTAGCACGATGAGCGTGTATATGCCGAATGATCTCTTTCACTTGTGCCAGTTTCATCTCGGCGATCTCAGGGTGTCGTATATCGGGTTTTCCATCCACAATCATCATGACGCCTGGTTCCATCATACCATACGTATACATGACCGCTGTCAGGACTCGATCCATTTCAAAGATTTCATCAAAAGGGATGAGAAACCGAAGCACAGCCTCTTTATTGGCCTCCTGTAGCATATAGAGATTGATCATATACCAAAACCCAATTTTGAGATGCATCTGCTTCATCAGGTATTGGGCATCCGCCCAGGTATATTCCGGCGGATAAAGAATCAGTCTGTAAGATGAATCCAGTGCGGCTTTCCGGGCTTCTTCAGCAATAAAAATGGAATCCCCACGAATCTCGACGCCCATTTCATACAAGTCATCGATCCATGCTTTATACTGAGCTTCCTGATCTGGTGTGACCCCCAATATAGATGCTGCAGGCTCTTGGGCCCACAACTGCACAAACACAAAAAAATTACAAACCAAGAATACCCAAATCCATTTCACCTGCATGTACACTTTCCTAAAGGTCCCTTTATATACAAAGTGGCGGCCTCTCTATGGCTGAAAACCATCAGCGAGCTAAACTTTTCTCCTAAGAGAATAAACTCATCCGAATATGTCAACTGGATATCGCGCCCAAACTTGCGAATGGATTTATTGCCCACGACGCTCTGCTTTGCGCAACCTTTGCTGTTCCAGTTCATCTGCCTGATCCGTTTTGAATTGCTCCATCTTCTTCGCATTGGATTTTTCCAGTTCGGCCGAAACGGCTTCGGCCTTTTGCACGGCCTGAATAAATACGCCCATCTGATCTTCAAGCTGACTAAGACGTTTTTCCAAAAGTTGCACTTGAGCTTGTTGATCCTGGACCATCTTGAGAAAATTTCCGTTGTCCACTCCGATGACGGTATTGACCATTTTGGGTCCGGGTTTGATATTCGTCTCCCATGCTCTACCTACGATCAGCTGCGCCTGTTCCGGGGTCATGTGATTGGGTTGAACGGCAATGCCATATCCGGGCGTCGAAGAATTTCCCACGATATAATCACCTGATGTAACCGGTCCTTGTATCTTAACGGGTACTTGTCCCATGAAGGCGATTTTATTTCCCAGATGCTCTCGGTGTGATTCGGGTGCATTTCCCAACATTATTGGACGATGGGAAACCGCCATGACTTGTTCTGCCTGATGAAGATCTTTGGTGATCTTTCCGCTTTGCACCGCTACAATGTCTCCGGCGCTTATCCACTCATCCGCATTCTGTCGCTCCAGCCATTCAGCATAGTCACCATTTCCGGAGGCGTATTCTACGCCAAGACTATTGTGTGAATCAGCGATCTGGGTAAAGGTATTGATGACACTTGCAATGCCCGAAACGAAATCGATACCTACAATACCCGCCAGAACATCGACAAAATAGGCCCCATCAAAATAGTCCAGTTGCCAGTCACTTACCGATTGGGCGCGAACGGATCCGAGCTCCCGGTTGTCTTTGTCTTTGAAACTTAAAAACTGATTTTCATTCGTCAATGAATTATTGACATCTACAAAACTGATGACCGGAAGGGTAAAACTGGGAAAGCTGCTGCAGATCGGGATTTGAGGGATGGCCGGAATGACCTGTATCGTGGGAAATCGGATCTCAGGTGTTCCATAAGGGCCGATGCTCCCAAATGGATCCAGATCGATTTCTGGTACTATAGTGAGTGGAGGGAGAATCTGAAATCCGTTGATGGATGCCGGCAAACCGATAGATTCATTCAGCTGCTCGGTCAGCAGGTTGACCAGATTGCAAGCGGTTCCGGCGATATAGGCGCTGGGAATAAAATCCAAAATATCCAGTGGATCAAAAGGTGCTCCATTGATCCATCCATCTATAGTAGCTATGGCATTGTCGAATATTTCTGCTCCCGGGCTGGTCAAATGAAGATATGCGCTTCCATTCCACGCCGGATGTGTTCTGCCCAGCCGGATTTCAAGACCATCACCTGTGTTTCCGTCCATATTTGTGATGTTGGCCATGAATCCGGTATTGGAGCCTCTGACACCCAACTGACCGCCCACATTCAAATTCTTTCCTATACCTGCGCCGCCGGCAACAATCAGAGCGCCATTCGTCGATGCTGTCGATTGGGTCGTGTTGGTGATTTCCAGGATATCGCCAAAAATGGCAGGTCCTCCGAAATTGGCTGAGCCTCCCACATAAAGGTTTTTGGCAATACCAAGTCCGCCGTCCACCACCAATGCGCCTGTAGCGACACTGGTCGACTGGGTTGTATTTGAAATCCGGGCAAGCCCATCTACATTCAATGAACTATTGAGATCTGTAGCGCCATCCACTGAAAGGGTTCCGTGCAGATGAGTAGCGCCATCCACATTCAGGGTACTGTTGAGGTCCGTAGCGCCATCCACTGAAAGGGTGGAATGGAGGTGGGTTGCACCTTCTACATCAAGTGTATTCTCGAATAAGACCGGACCATCCACGGTCAGCGAACCTGTGAGGTACGTGCTACTCCCGTTTTCCACTGTAAACTTTCCATAATTGATGGTCTGTCCGGAAACATACCCTGGAGGAAATACGGTAGGCACTTCGGTGTTGAGAAATACATCCCGACCCACTGAAAGATCTTTACCAATCCGCTGGGAGTTTACCACGTTGACATCCCCGTCACTCATGATGCGAACCCGTTCGGTGTTGTTGGTCACAATGACCAGATCGGCTAAATCCGCTGTACCCAGTTTGTCCCTGCCGGGTTGAGTATTGGAATTGGCTAACAGGTGCCAGGCTTTCGTATAGGGATCATCCGGTGCTCCCCGTGAGCTCCCCTCACCGGTAAGCTCGCTTGCTGTAGCTGCATGAAACGCATACGGTACAGATAACATACGACTATCTGAAATGACGACAAACTCTGTGTAATCGTCTGCCATAATGGCGACTTCCATCCACACATCTTCACTGCTCCAGGGAACCTTTGAAAATTTTCCTTTTGAAACATGGCCTTCCCCAATGGTTAGGCTAAACAGGCCCTGCGCACTGGTAATGGTTTTATGTACCTCACTGTAAGCAATATCCTTGCGTTTGACATCGGTATACAAACTGATCCGCAATTGCAGATTACGGTCTGACAATACCTGGCCTTTGAGGTCACGGGCGACTGCCTGATACTTCATACCCATCGGTACGTGCTGCGCGGAAATCACATTAACCAAAAACAGTAAAAGGCAGGAAATTAAAATTGACTTTGTCATAAGAGGGGGAGATTAGAAGTGATGTGTATTATTGGAGTTTGACAATTCTATAGACAGCAAAACGCTCGCCGGTATGATGCCGGAACTGGAGCATATAAATTCCTGAGGATTGATCAGTCAGATCAAGATCAATGGATCGTATCCCCGGAGGGATCTGGAGATGGTTTACGGGCGTACCATCGATCTGGAGCACGGTCAGGAATATGGTTGTTGTCGATTCCGACGGCAGGTCAATGGTCAGAAGAGAGGTCACCGGGTTGGGATACACCCGTATGTCAGGTATAAAACGTAAAACGGATACTTCGGGTTGAAGGGGGAAAACTTTCGAAAATGGTTGGTGAAAGCCTTCTGTTATGTACAGGTCATGGGTTGAAAACCGGTCGATGGCGATTTCCCCCAGCGTCCAGGAAATA
The DNA here is from genome assembly GCA_041746735.1 of Saprospiraceae bacterium. Classification (GTDB taxonomy): domain Bacteria; phylum Bacteroidota; class Bacteroidia; order Chitinophagales; family Saprospiraceae; genus Opimibacter. The sequence continues at coordinate 8,653 of JBGTGP010000036.1, read as the reverse complement.
TGGAGATCGGATGTCGTGCCTACGTCGCCGGCTGAAGCGATGACCCAACTGCCTGGCACCTGACATAGTAAGCCCTGTGCGTACACCGAACTTATGAGGAAGAGTACGATGATATAAAATCGCATATGAAATCTGTTTTCCAAAATGTATATAACCAGGCAACATTCCGCATGCATGACATTCGGAGTACCCATCTACTTTCCGTGCAGAAAGACTTCATAAAGAAGAACACCCAAGGCACAAGTCCCGAACTTAAAAGAACATCTTTCCATATACAAAGGCATACGCTGCCAGAAAAGGGAGAGATCATCTAATTGGGCAGCAAGATAAAAATTTTGCTTAAAAAAAAGAAATACTGTTTGCAAATTAATATGACTGTGTTCTTAACACATCGGATCAGCGGTTTTCTACCTTATCATCCGGGGGTTTGACGTGATGCACCACACGTTGTGGAAAAGGGATTTCTATTCCGTTTTGGTCAAATGCATTCTTCAGCCGTTTACGCAACTCCCCTGTAATTTCCCATTGTTTATGCGGCACTGTATCACCTACGATTTTCATAATGATAGCGGAGTCCCCCAAATCATCGACCCGGAGAAACTGCGGAGGCTTGATGATAAAATCAGCATACTGAGGATCCTCGGCCAATGTCATGCCTGTATCATTCATCACTTTTATGACGTGATCGAGATTGGAATGATACGCTACACCGACATTCAGATTGATGCGGGCAAACATTTTGGACTGGTTGGATACACGTCGGATATCGCCATGCGGTACATGATGCACCGTACCATTGATATCCCGCAGCGTGGTCATGCGGAGACTGATATCTTCCACCAGGCCACTGGTACTGTCCAGGATGACGATATCCCCAATACGATATTGATTTTCCATGATCATAAAAAAGCCGGTAATGATGTCTCTGATTAGGTATTGACCACCAAAACCCACCGCCAGACCCACAATGCCCGCACCGGCCAACATAGGTCCTATAGGAACCCCAAGTTGTTGCAATACCATCATAACGGTAACTAATAAAATGACAATACCGGTGGTCCAGGTAAAAATCCGGATAAGGGTATCCTCCCGTTTGCGCTCCCCTTCAGCCGACTCATACTGATCCCGTTTCACCGAGAGCCTCACAATCTTATCAATGGAGCGCCGTAACACCATGTTGATCACATACGCCCCAATCAAAATCCCCACAATGCGAATGCCATGCGTCATCAGCCACGGAAGAAACTGTTCGCTATACTCTTTCCAAATTTCACTCATAACTTAAACTGTATTCAATCATTCAATCCTTGCCATGCTAATGTAATATAATCGTTTGGTTGATGGCGGTGTAGTTGGCGGTCTATCTATTTAATCGGCTCACATTCAGAATCCTAACCTTGCCTGATGAGACATCCCTATCCACGGGAAAGCCTATTGTCCTGAAAAACAAGCGGGTACACATACCCCTGAGCTTTTCAGGTACGAAAGAAGAAAAAAATCTTCAGAAAAAATGAAATTTTAACGTCAAAAAGTGATTATGATTATTTCTAATATGTACATTTGCCCGCACCGCTTTCCAAAAGGAAATATTGGTTTTACGTTTAGATCGCTTTACCCATGGATAAAGGAAAGGAGTTTTTGTCCCAACTGAAATTATACAGTGATTATCTGAAATATGATTCTGTAGTAGATCGATATGAAACCTGGGAAGAAGCCTGTGACAAGGTCCTCAATACCCACCGGATGAAATACGGATCCATGATTGATCCGTTGCTGGACGAGATCGCACCTTCCTACTATCACAAAGAATTTCTGGCTTCTCAGCGCAATCTGCAATTCAGGGAAGAACAGATCATCCGCAACAATGCCAAGATCTATAACTGCTGCACGACCTATGCCTATGCACCGGATGTATTCAACAAGGGTTTCTTTGTCTTGCTGTCCGGTACAGGCCTGGGTGTGTCGCTGAAGAATAAATTTGTACGCCAGCTCCCACCCTTGTATAAGCGGGGCGGCAAGATCAAATCTTTTACCATTCCGGATTCGATTGAAGGATGGTCGGAAGCTGTGAAAGTATTGATCAGTTCGTATTGTCATCATTCGTCCCTGTACAATGACTATTTCAGACACCAGATCAAATTCGACTATAGCCTGATCCGGCCCAAAGGGGCTCCGATTTCTGGTGGGTTTAAGGCTCCCGGACCGGATGGTCTCAGACAATCAATCGAACGGATCGAGATCCTGCTGAACCAATATATCGGTGAGGCCGACAGTGCTCCTTTCAAATCGATCATCGCCTATGATGTGTTCATGCACATCTCGGATGCTGTACTTTCCGGAGGCGTACGAAGGAGTGCGATGAATATCATCATGGATCCCGATGATCATGAACTCATTCATGCCAAAACCGGCAACTGGCGTCAAACCCATCCATGGCGGGCCCGTAGTAATAACTCGGTAGGTCTTCTCCGGCATACGTTTTCCTATGAAGCATTCAATGACCTGGTGTCGATCAATGAAGGGGACAATGATCTCGGCTTCGTCTTCATGTCCCATGAGGATGAAATGTTTAATCCCTGTTTTGAGATCGGATTCAACTTTTATGAACAGGTACGGAACAAACAGGAAGCGGTATTTCAGTTTTGCAACCTGAATGAACTCAATGCTTCGGCCTGTGTCAACAAACAAGGCCGGTTTAGCGAAGAGAAATTTTATGAACTCTGCCGGAATGCGGCTATCCTCGGTACGTTACAGGCGGGCTATACTGATTTCCCTTACCTGGGCAAACAAACGGAGGAGATTGTGGTTGGTGAAGCGTTGATTGGGATTTCCATTACAGGATGGATGTCCCGTCCTGAACTTTTCAACGAAGCGATACTCCAACGGGGTGCAGAGATCGTCAAGCAGACCAACCGGGATGTTGCCCGACTACTGGGGATCAACCCGGCTGCCCGCACCACCACTGTCAAGCCGTCAGGCAATGCCTCTGTCATTTTGAAAACTGCATCCGGCATACATCCGGAACACAGCCGCAGGTACTTCCGGATTATGCAGCTCAATAAAGAGAGCGAGACGGCCAAATATTTGCAGGAGCACTATCCGGACATGCTGGAAGAGTCGTTGTGGTCCAATACCCAGTCTGACTGGGTGGTCTATGTCCCCTGTGAAAACGATGATACGGTCATCATCAAAGATGATATGCAGGGTGTAAAACACCTCAAGCTAATCGAGCTCGTGCAAAATTCCTGGGTACGACAGGGTAAGAATGAATCCTTGTGCTACAACAAACTGACCCATCATAATGTCAGCAATACAGTCATTATCGATGACAAAAAAGCAGTAGTTGATTACATCTTCGAACATCAGGACACCTTTACGGCCGTTTCCTTTATTTCCAGATTTGGTGATAAAGACTATGCTCAGGCGCCTTTTACTTCGGTCTTGAATACAGAAGAGATCGTCGAGAAATATGGAGATGCATCCATCTTTATGTCCGGACTGATTGTGGATGGTCTACATTATTTCAACAATGATCTGTGGACGGCGGTGCGTCTGGTCCAGGATCCTTCATTGCCCGTCACCGGGACAAGAGCCGATGTGTTGTTGAAAAAAGATTGGCTGCGTCGGGTCAAGCAATTCAGCCGCCATTACTTCAACAATGATTTGACGATTACGATCTATTGCATGAAAGACGTCCATCTCTGGCACAAATGGGTCAAGATCCGGCGGCACTTTAAGCTTGTGGATTTTGTCACCCTGCTCAAGATTCCGGAATATCATGATGTGACGGCCACTAGTGCGGTAGCCTGTGCGGGTGGGGTCTGTGAAATATAATCTCGCATTTGTGGCGAGACCTTCATCCCTATTCATCCCTTCACCCATCAACCTGAACGGATTATAACATCCCCATAGTGCAGGACATCTGGGGTCGTAAATCGCTTCTTCCGGGATCGGGATAGCCATGTCCCGGGGGCCTGTTATATTTATTGCCTGCTTTGTGAATTAAAAACTTTAATTATATTCGTTTTCCCCTTTTGACCCAGACCCCGCTTCGGCTCGCCCCTATTTGACAATTATTTTTTCCACTTGTAAAACAGCCGAATTATGAAAAACATTATTTTTTTTCTGGCGGCCATGCACCTGCTTTGGTGCGGAATACTGCAGGCCCAACACTGCTCTGGCACCACAGCAGCACCGTACCCGGTCATGTATCACCAACCGGACGGTTCGACACTGATGGTCCAGGGACGAGGTAACAGATATCTGCATTATATGCAGACACTGGATGCCTATACCCTGAAAGTAAATGAAAACGGAGTGCTGGAATATGCGATCCTGGGTGCAGATGGACATCTCTATCCGTCCGGTATCCAGGCGCATGACCCCATCCACCGCACCACGGAAGAACTGGAGCTCCTGAGACACATCGCCCCAAACACGTTTGACACAAAAGCCGTTCGGCAAGAGAAACGACTCCAGGCCATGGAGGAAAATTACAGAAGGTCTATGGCGGCGGCCTTTCCTACGATTGGTACACACCGTGTACTACTTCTGTTGATTCAATATCCTGACCTGGCTGCTACCCACACTGTTGATGAGTTTGACGACCTGATGAATGAACCTAATTTTAATGGCACCGGAAGTTTTCGCGACTTTTTCAGGACCAGTTCCTTCAATCAGCTTACCCTGAACACCGATGTTTTTGGATGGTATACGGCAGCCAACAATTCCACCTACTATGCAGATGACAATGGGCTGGGCCGGGCCCGGGAACTAGGACGTGAAGCCATCGATGCGGCCGAAGCGGCTGGCGTGGATTTCTCGGTTTATGATAATGACATGGATGGTGCTGTTGATGGTATCATTTTTGTCCACGCAGGTCCCGGGGCCGAAGAGGGTGCCATCACCGATCTTTACATCTGGTCCCACCGAAGCCGGTTGAGTAATAGTGGTATGGAAAGGACGTATGATGGCGTTCTGATTGATGATTATATGATGAACCCGGAACGTCGTGGTAATAATTCGCGTATGGTCGGTGTTGGGATTTTCTGTCATGAATTTGGACATGGACTCGGACTTCCCGATCTGTATGATATTGATGACAGTGACGGAGATTCTGAAGGAATAGGCTGGTGGGGATTAATGGGCTCTGGCAACTGGGCCGGTGGTGAAGACTCCCCAACCAACTTTAGTGCCTGGTCCAAAATCAAACTCGGCTGGCAAACGGCCACTGACATCACCGGACAGGTCAATGGATTTCAACTGAGGCCGGCAAGCTTGTTTAACAACGAAGTCTATCGCATCAGCACACCGGATCCGAATGAATATTTCTTGCTGGAAAACCGACAAAATGTGGGTATTGACATCGCGGTACCCGGTCATGGAATGATCATCTGGCATATTGACGATAATCTGACCACCAATGCGGATGAAAATCATAAGTGGGTTGATGTCGAAGAAGCGGATGGCCTCAACCAACTTGACCATAATATCAATCGGGGCAATGGCGGTGACCCGTTTCCTGGCACAACAAACAATAAGGTTTTCAACGATACCAGTAATCCGAATAGCAAACGGTACAATGGGGACAATACCAACACGGACATTAACAATATCCGGGAAGAAGGCACACTGATCCGTTTTAATATGGGTTGTGACCCTGCCGATGCAGTATGCCGGGCTTTCGTAAATCTTTATCTGGATTTAGCCGGAACTGCTTCGCTTGCCATTGCAGATGTGGACAATGGCAGTACGTTTGATTGCGGTTTTAACCAATGGTCGCTGTCTCAAACCAATTTCAATTGCAGTCACATCGGATATAATCTGATATCCCTTGCCGTTGAGGATGATAATGGTAATACCGACGAATGTACCACCAACGTATACGTGCATGATGAACTGCCTCCTACCCTCAACACTCCGGCAGATGTCCTCGTGGATTGCTGGTACAGCCCGACGACGCCCGACGCTACAGGTGAAGCTACCGCTACAGACAATTGTGATCCTTCTCCGGAAATCACCTATACCGATAGCGAGATCGTATTTGAGAATGGGGCCCGGCAAATCACCCGCACCTGGAAGGCCGAGGACAATCACAACAATATAAGTATGGGACAACAGGTGATCTCGATTCCTCCGCCGATTGAAATGGATGCAGGTGATGATCAGACCGTATATGTCAACTTTGTCGGCATACCTGGCTATCCTTATAGTGCGTGTGCAAATCTTTCGGCCAATGTCATCGGCGGCACACCCCCTTACACCTTTCTTTGGTCTGATGGGCAATCCGGGGAAGATGTCGAGGTCTGCCCTGATATGTGTACCCAGTATACGGTGACTGTGACCGACTCTAAAGGCTGCATTCAGGTTGATTCTCTTATCGTATATGCCATCATTGTAGAATGTATGTCCGGCCAGAATCCCAATCTGATGTATCTGCTGTGTCATAACAATAAGACAATCTGCACATCCTTTTCCTCCACCGAGGTCCACCTGTCACACGGTGATGGGCTGGGAGCTTGTGGTGATATCGGAGATCAGGGATGTGAAGACCTATTACCCTACCATCGGCCATGGCTCGGAGATCCCATCGCTGCACATCCTGATGATACGCCGGGGCTGCAACTTACTCCTAATCCGGCAGCACAATTTGTTGATGTCCGGCTTAGACTCGATCACCCATCCTTGGTCGACCTCCAACTCTATGACTTGTATGGACGTATAATAAGTTCATTTGGCCAGTATGATCTGGGTGCAGGTCATCAGCACCTTCGTTTCCCGATTTCGTCAGTACCTCCGGGAAGCTATATCCTTCATGTTACAGGTACGGGTCAGGTTATATATGCCGAGAAATTATTGGTTCAGTACTAACCAGCCACAAGCACTGAAGCTAAAAAAAGAACCTGCCTGTCGGGCAGGTTCTTTTTTTTAGTTGAATTGGATTCTGCGGTAATGACGGATCCCGGCCGCATCAAGAACTTGGATGAAATAAATTCCGGCAGGCCATTCATACTGCAGATCCAACCGATTATAACATCCCTCCACATAATGAAGCATCCTGCCTGCAGCATCAAACAACCAAAAATCAAAGCTCTCATTGTGCAACAAGACAGAAAACACCGCTTTCGCAGGATTTGGATACACGATCAGATCAACATCTCGGGCAGATAAAGACTCCTGTAATGCGGTCTCACATTCCAGTCCACGGATATGCTCCCAAATCTTATCGTTCAGGGTCACCGGGACTTCATTTCCTTCTGGCGCCTCCCCCATTCGGATCAAGACCAGATTCATAGATGGGACGACGTTGACGTATTGTCCATTTTTTCCAAGGGCGGCTATCATATCACTCGGAGCATGGGGCATCAGACTGCCGGGAAAAACAAACTGCAATCCGGGCAACCTATAAGACGGTTTTCCATTCAGCCACCACAGGTATCCATAGGACAGATTGAGAGACTGGGATGTATTGACCATTTGGTTGAAATAGGTTGTATCCGAAAGAACCGGTTGTCCGTTCCATGCGCCTTCGGCCAATATCCAAAGTCCGAAACGCGCCATGCTCCTCGGCCGGCTGAAAAAGACATTGTTGTAACCTACAGGCAGAAACAGGCCATTGATTCCGGTTTGGTTTCTGACACGCTGTTGAAAATAGAGGTTCAGATTTTGTCCGGTGGCGGCGCTGAGGACGTCATCTAGCAGGGTATATGGCGCATTGTGATACGCCCATCGAGTGCCTGCATCCGCCAGAAACTGTAAGCAGGTATCTAGCGTACAATACGGGTCACCGACCTGATCATCCAGTCCGGATGTCATCGTCAACTGATGACGGATGGTGATTTGATCTTCCTGTTCAGGTGCGCAGGTAGTCCATCCCTGCCCCAGATAATCACTTGTCAGGTCATCTATGGAAAGATGTCCTTCCTGTTGCGCTATTCCGATCAGACTGGCCGTAAGTCCTTTCCCTGCACTGGCCCAATACCAAAGGCTATCTGTGGTAAAAGATCCGAAATAATGCTCCAACACGATACGGCCGTCCTTCAATAGTATAAATGCTTTGGTATTATTCTCTTCCAGCAGATTATACATGGCTGCAAGGCGATCAGGACACCAGCCCAATGTTGAAGGATCCAGCGTCTCCCATGCTTCTCCAATGACGGGTGGGAAATAGAGGGATTGTGCGTCAAGGGTGGTGTTTACACTCCACCCGAGGAGGAGAGACTGCAGGAGAATTAGCGCCTTACTCATGATATTATCTGTTTACAAAACATAAAACTACTTATTGAAGGATTACATACTCTCAATAGTATCCAGAATAATTTAATTCATGCTGTTATGAGATGCCAGTCGAAGCGCAGCGGAGATTCCGACCGTTAGGCGGGATGTTAGATGCCAGAGCAGCAGATGCCAGATGCCAGATACCAGATGCCAGATGCCAGATGCCAGATTTGAAGATACCAGATGACACAGATTCAAATGTGTAGATCAAAGCGCAGCGGAGATTCCGGCACATTCACCTGTCCGTGACTGAAATAGGTTGACCAAAAAACGAAAACAAATTTGGTCAAAAATGGCAAATCAAAAGCAAGCAAAAATGTTCTTAAAGCCCCGTCGAGTCTTTTCTCCGGAGGTACGTAAGAAGGTAGTACTGGAT
>JBGTGP010000035.1:0-21646 GCA_041746735.1 Saprospiraceae bacterium | reverse complement strand
ACTAATGGAACTTCCGTGTCCTGAACGGTAATGATTTGAGTATAAAGCTCACTTGTATTACCGCATGCATCCGTCGCATTCCACGTCCTTGTGATCGTGTAATTGTAATAATCACAAGCTTCCGGATCGGTGCCTTGTGTGCTGATATCAGATTGCAGCACTGTTGGTGCCGTCGGATCGCAGTTGTCCGCAAAGGTTGGAGACAAGGCTAAGGCGGTGGCTAAAGCTGTCAGATCATCACACTCTACCGTCATATCAAGCGCATCAGTTGCCTGATCTACTAATGGAACTTCCGTGTCCAATACGGTAATGATTTGAGTATAAAGCTCACTTGTATTACCGCATGCATCCGTTGCATTCCAGGTACGGGTGATGGTGTAGTTGTAAAAATCACATGCTTCCGGATCGATACCTTGTGTGCTGATATCAGATTGCAACACTGTTGGTGCTGTCGGATCGCAGTTGTCCGCAAAGGTCGGAGACAAGGCTAAAGCAGTTGCTAAGGATGTTGGATCATCACACTCTACTATCATATCCAATGCACCAGGCATCTGATCGACCAACGGAACTTCTGTGTCCTGAACCGTGATCACTTGCGTATAGAGGGCACTTGTATTGCTGCATGCATCCGTAGCATTCCACGTCCTTGTGATCGTGTAGTTGTAAAAATCACAGGCTTCTTGATCAGTGCCTTGTGTGCTGATATCGGATTGCAGCACTGTAGGTGCAGTCGGATCGCAGTTGTCCGCAAAGGTTGGAGACAAAGCTAAAGCGGAGGCTAACGCTGTCGGATCATCACACTCTACTGTCATATCAAGTTCACCGGAAGTCTGATCTACTAATGGAACCTCCGTGTCCTGAACGGTGATAATTTGCGTGTACAGTACACTCGTATTTCCACAGGCATCTGTAGCATCCCATGTCCGGGTAATGGTATATGTAGCGTGGAGACAATTATTCGGATCCGGACTCCAGGTCGAAAGAGTAGATTTGAGGTCAGCAGATACATTCGCATCACAGTTATCCGCAAAGCTTGGGGCTAAGGCTAACGCAGCGGTTAAGGCAGAGGCATCATCACACTCCACAGTCATATCCAGCGCGCCAGGTGTCTGATTGACTATCGGAACTTTTGTGTCCTGTACGGTAATAATTTGCGTATAGGGTATACTTGTATTTCCACAGGCATCCGTCGCAATCCATGTTCGGGTGATGGTATAGTTGTAGTACCCGCATGTCTCAGGATCACCCGCCTGCGTACTCACGCTGGACTGTAGCACTGCAGGTGTAGTCAGATCACAGTTGTCGGTAAAGGTCGGAGCTAAAGCTAAAGCAGAAGCCAGGGCTTCGGGATCATCACATGACACCAATGTATGAAGTGCTCCGGCTAGCTGGGTGGCCAAAGGTGCTTTCGTGTCCCGAACCGTAATAATCTGTAGATATGGGAGACTTACATTGCCACACGCATCGGTACCTGTCCAGGCCCGGGTAATGGTAAAGTTGTAATGACCGCAAGCCTCATCATCCGGGTCCTGCGTAATGACTGTAGATTGCAGCACTGTAGGCGCCGTCGGATCGCAATTGTCTGAGAAGGTAGGTGCCAGAGACAAAGCACTGATCAAGCCTATAGCATTGTCGCACTCCACTGTCCGGTGAAGAGCCCCGGATGCCTGATTGGCCGTAGGAGCCTTCGTATCCTGAATCGTGATTTGCTGAGTGTAAATCAAACCGGTATTACCACATGCATCCGTCGCATTCCAGGTACGGGTGATGGTATAGTTATGGTAGTTGCACTGCTCCATATTAGTACCACGGGTACTGAAAGAGGATTGCAGCACAGACGGAACTGTCGGATCACAATTGTCCGTATACGCCGGAGACAAGGCCAGGGCAGAGGCTAAGGCTGTCGGATCATCACATTCTACGGTCCTATCCAGTGCCCCAGTTGTCTGAACCACAATCGGAACTTCTGTGTCCTGAACCGTAATAACCTGCGTATAGAGCACACTGGTGTTGCCACATGCATCGGTGGCGTTCCAGGTCCTGGTGATCATATAGCTGTAGAAATCACATGCTTCCGGGTCTGTGCCTTGTGTGCTGATATTGGATTGCAACACGGCTGGAGTTGTCGGGTCACAATTGTCTGTAAATGTCGGAATCAAGGCTAAAGCGCTAACCAAGGCGGTGGCGTCATCACATTCTACTGTCATATCAAGCTCGCCCGGCATCTGATCTACTACAGGAACTTCTGTATCCTCAACCGTAATCACCTGGGTGTACACTTCGCTCTCATTGCTGCAGGCATCCTGGAAAGACCACGTGCGTATACGAGTATAACCTTGTGCACAATCACCGGGCAAAATATCATCGGTCAACAATGCAATCTCCGGTGCTGCATCACATGCATCCATGGCCTCAGGCACCAAATCCAGCGCATCCTCAATGCCATCCAGATCGCTGCATTCCAGGACTCTGTCCAGCGCACCCGGTGCTGTCATCAGCAATGGTGGTGCTGTATCCAAAAGCCAGACAAAAGCACCACATTGATTTTCCCCGAAACAATCATCATTGGCTGTAAACTGAATATACATCGGGTCCGTCAAATCACAAGCTGCAACTGGCCAACTCATCCCGTCATAATCTGTGCTGATACTTACGTCCAGATCACATGCATCTATGCCATAGGCTGTCAGTATCCAGGCCTCAATCAGCGCCGGATAATTCGCTCCCTCTACACACTCCAGGACCAGATCATCCGGACAAAAGATTTCAGGGTCTTCAGAGTCAAACAATAGTACCTGTCCCAGGTATGTCGATATATTTCCACAGACATCAGTTGCGGAAAAGGTGATCAACAAGCCCTCCGACAAATCACAACTGGCCTGCGGAGAAATATTTCCATCCCAATCCGTCATGACCTCTACCACTCCATCACAATTGTCAATGGCATTCACCTCCGCAATCCAATTTGTGATCTCTGTGATGTAATCCGTATTGGGCGAACACTCCAATAGCAAATCATAGGAATAATATATAGCCGGTGCTTGGGTATCATCCACGATAATCAGCTGGTCACAGATCTGGATGTTCCCACATATATCCGTGATGGTCCAGGTACGGGTGATCAGGATCGGACAAGTACTGACATCAACATCCTGATAATGGATTGATTGAATCCCACACTGATCAAACACATCTCCAAGGTTGGTGCTGTTTCTGAACACCGACTCTGAAGAAAGCGTAAACGTTGGAGAATACACCGGATCCGTCACCACAGACAGGTCACATCCTTCCAAACTTCGGGTCACCGGACACGTCAGAATAAACGGAGGCTGTAGATCCTCCGAAGCTACCTGCAAGGTAGAGGGAGCACTCGTCCCACAACTATTACCGGCTGTCACCGCGATCGGACCTGATTGATTGCAGGAACCGGCCTGAACTATAATAGAAGTGGTGTTCTGCCCGGAAATGAGTGTCCAACCTGCCGGCACGCTCCAGGTGTACGAGGTAGCATTGGGAACAGCACTGATAAAATAGTTTATGCCCGTAGTCCCGGGACACCATGAGGTCAGACCCGATATAGACCCCGGCGTAGCCGGTATGGCTGGAAGCACGGTCATCGTTCCCCCTGTCATCACTTGTGAACATGTACCAGTAGTGGTGATGGTATACGTTAAGATTCCGGTCTGTGTCGGGACACCACTGATGGTAAATGTGCCGGAATTATACATACCCGTAACACCTGCAGGAAGCCCCATGACCACCGCACCCGTGCCCCCGCCTCCGATCGCATACGTGATCGGCATTATAGCGGTATTGGCACACACGGTTTGGTTGTCCGTTCCTGGATCAGATGTGAGTTGGATGGTGGCATTCGGATTGACAGTGATGGTGATCGAACCTGACAGTGGCACTGTACAATAGGGCATGGTTTGGTACCGTACACTGTCAAGGGTGTATACAAAAATACCGGGAACACCTGTCGGTGCAGATACCATGGCAACAGAAGATGCTGCAATGGACACAGAGAGCACTCCGCCATTATTGACGTTGTAAAACGCTGTCACCGGAAAGCTCGTTGGATTGGTAAAGGAAACGTTTGGTGAACCATCTCCCTGGCAAACTGTGGCATTTCCACTGATACTGGCATCAGGTGGAGGTAGTGTGAGAATAGTAACGGAACTGTTGACCGTTATCGACGTAGAGCATTCCGAATCACCGGGATCGGTGACCTCTACTTTATAGACATACGTTCCGGCAAGAGAAACGGTAACAGTCGGGTTTTGATCGGAAGCAGAAGGACTAAAGGTTGACGTACCGGGTCCGCTCACCTGTGACCAGGTATAACTCAAGGTGCCTAATGTAAACCCGGTGACCACTACGGTCAAATCAAATTCAGGAAAGCATCCCGTGTTGTCATTCCCACTCATCGCGCTGATGGACGGAACGGGGCGGATGGTTCCTCCCGCCTCGATCAACTGAGAGAAGAGAATACATACATTCCCCATACCTGTGCAGGCAGCGTAGTCAGTCGTCCCAATCCGAAGACGTCGAGTATTGTTGCAATTGTCTGTCGCCAGTGCAGCGTTAATTCCCGTCGTGGTGGTGGTGTTGTCAATGATGATCGAGGCATGATTCGGTAAGGTCAGGACTACGTTGTTGTCCGTCCACAAAATCCGGCCGCCATCTTCTATCAACACGGTGTGGACACCGGAGGGTATGGCTAAATCAACGTCCATGGTCAGCGTAATACCGGCTGGAATGGTCAGCACACCGGTGCAGGTCCCATACGTTGTCAGGAATACTGAGGCGTCTATGTCAGACGTCACAATACAATCCGCCCTAAGCGAGGAATGAAGCCCTATGCTAAGTCCAAGACAGATCAGAAAGAGTCTGAGACGTCCGCAACAGATCTTCCTTCCGGCAAATCGGATGGCGCTGTCAAAATAGAATTGTATGCCATTAGTTCGCCCAAAGAGTCCTGCTGGAAAACGTGAATAAAGGGTATGCCCACACATGGCATCACCCTGCAAAGAGGTGAGATAGTTGGTGTCCATCTGTACAGTGTTTCGAGAGCGGACTTTCAGCAAAAGCCTGACTCTCTGAAGCAAATATACAAATATTACAGAATCAGTTATGTATAAATATTATTTTATGTAATGTATAAATAATTGAAATACAGTACTATAAATAATTATCCAAAATATATTCCCTCTTCAATCAATATAATTCCATGTTCTACGCTCAGGATTTCCCGATTAAAACCCGGTACCCATCCATTTTTTCATTGGGTACGGCAGCGGACAAATGGTAATACCGAATCTTCCATTCGCTCCCTTCCCTGATCAGTATACCCGTACTCCTGCACACCCCCATCCAGGTATCCAGAAGCTCATCAAACCAGGCCAATTGCCCATCCGGGTTGATCGTGACATTCCGCGAAAGTGGTTTAAAATCCCATGCGGTTTCACGCTCAAAATATTTTTTGGACCACGCTCTCAACTCATCACGCAACCATCGCTCTGTAGGATCAGTTCCGATGTAGATTCCATCTGCTGTCATTCGACCAAAATAACCATCTGCATCGGCTTCGGCAGCTGCCAGATGCCATAGGTTGATCAACGAGTCAATGATTTGAACTTCTCTATCCAAATCTATGCAACCACCTGAGCGCCTTGTATCTGTGATCATCGTAATTTTCCATTCACCCTGCACTTTCAGCAATTGAAAACTATTGACCCCGCAATGACTAAATGTGTTTTCAAAATAAAATGCATAGGGCGTCCACACAGAAGCGATGCCATCATCTACCAGGCAATGCCACCCCGTGAGACGTTCTTCCATATCCGATGCGCCCACCAGTCCGATGCCCCGTAAAAAATCATGGAGGGTCTTCCCTTTCGCCCTGGGATTGCCCCCCGAATCAAAGGAATAGGTCATAAAGGATGCTCCGGGCGTAAAGCAGGTCCGCAAGGAAGCTGTGTCCGCTTTATACATGGACTGGAACATTTTATCAATTACGCTTCGGATTTCCTCTTCCTGCGTTATCCCGCTGAGGGAGTGCCCCAAACAAAAAATGAATACGATCCAGATTTTCATGCTGCTTGAATGTTTAGTATGACAATGTAGCAACAGTATTACTCTTTCAACTCAATATTCGACCAATATCACAACTGTAGTGAGGGGGGAGTGGGGAGTGGGGTGCTTCGACCTGCTTGACATATCCTCGTGCTACAGCTCAGCAACCGTAGTGAGTGGTGAGTTGAGCTGCTCTGCGGAATAGGAAAATCCGCTGATATCCACACGGAACAAAAGGTGACTGAGCGGAGTCGAAGGCACCGACTCCGCTGCGCTTCGACTGGCATCTGGCATATGTACACCTTTTACGCCTGTCGTCCAGACTGCCCTTTCTCCTTTGTAAACCATGGTAAAAAAGGTGCCACCTCGGGAATATGAGCCCCGGCATACGTAAAATGATGATGGACCGCCACGGGCCAGGGATCTGCCACCGGCAATCCGATATACGCCTCGATCTGCGCTCTGCTGATGGAACTGATCGATTCGAGTTGACTCCAGATATCCTCGGGCCATGATACAGGTGACTTCAGGTAACAAACAGCATAAGTCTCCGCCATCACATGTAATGCCAGATTGTAATACCCTTTTTCCATATGTCCCTTGATCAGGTGCGGGACGGAAATGATGACCGTACCATCCTCCTGCTCGACTTCCGCAATATGCGCATCATCCATATGGCGCGGTGTCAGAAAGGGGTGGTGATAAAAAACAAAACGGTCTATACCGGGATACATATAGGATTCCTGCCGGAGCGTCAGCAAGATGGCGTACCATGCCAATATGTATTTGACATCCTCCGGCGCATCCTGCTCATTCTTGTTCACCCAGTCCTTGCGGATCACCCATCGTTGTATCCGGTCCTCCACCAGTGCCTGCTGTGCAGGAGGCATGACTGCAAACTGAGCCGTCGTCTGTAGTAACATTTGCCGCATAGCCGGGTCCAGTCTTTGAGGTACTCCGCGGATCATCAATTGGTCAATCTGGTACTGAAAGGTATACCCGATCACCAAGGCCAGCAAACTTATGCCCAACAGGTAGATGAGGTCATCCCTGTCCCGGAAGAATATGAAATAGGCGGAGATCAGAACGCCTGCTCCGGCAATGACCATAATACGTCTTGCCATATCAACTTAAAATTACCCTCAAGGATACCTAAATAGAGTGGAAAATACTACTTTTGCCTCCCCTTACGGTGTTAAACCGGGGTGAGGGTACCTTAGCTCAGATGGTAGAGCAACGGACTGAAAATCCGTGTGTCCCTGGTTCGATTCCTGGAGGTACCACTAAAAAAGGCCGTGCGATGTGGCCTTTTTTTTATTGTAATCGGTCATATAACCGCTTCGCCAGTTCTTCCATTTCTGGCGCCTGTATTTCCGGTCGGGGATTGGTAAAAGACAATTGAGATATCTCTTGCAGAGGTATGAGGTGGATGTGGGCATGTGGTACTTCCAGGCCGGCTACCATAATACCAATCCGAAGACACTCCACTTCCTCCCGCAGCCCTTTTGCCACTTTTTTGGCAAAGAGATTGAGCCGGGTAAAATAATCATCATCCAGATCAAACAGGTAATCAACCTCAAGTTTGGGAATCACCAGTGTATGACCATACACAACAGGCCGTATATCCAGAAATGCGAGACAGATATCATCCTCTGCCACTCTGTAGCAGGGAATCTCACCAGCAATGATTTTTGAAAAAATAGTTGCCATACCGTGTCAGAAGAAAATATCCAGGATTTCAAATTGAATTTCTCCGCCCGGCGTTTTGATCCTCGCGATGTCGCCGATCTTCTTTCCCAGTAAACCACTTCCAATAGGGCTGCTGACGGAAATCTTTCCCTGTTTGAGATCCGCTTCGGTCTCCGACACCAGATGATAGGTGACTTCAGCTTTATTCTTCGTATTGCGGATTTTCACCTTGGCCAAAACGGTTACCTTGGAGGTGTCCAGCTGGGATTCATGGATGACTCTGGCCGTGGAAAGCACTTTTTCCATCTCTGAAATTTTGAGCTCCAGCATGCCCTGCGCATCCTTGGCTGCGTCATACTCTGCGTTTTCAGACAGATCGCCTTTATCACGGGCTTCCGCAATGGCACGGGATGCTTCCAAACGGCCGGTAGTCCGGAGTTCTTCCAAATCCTCTTTAAGGCGATTGTAGCCTTCCTGGGTCATGTACGAGATGTCACTCATGATCGCTTGGATTTTAAAATGGTCTTATTGCTTGTTTTACCTGCCAGACGAAAAGGTCAGGGGTGTAGATGAAAAAACGTTCCCGGCAGACTGCCGGGAACGTTCCGTATGCATTACTGGGACAAAGATAATGATTTATCCCACTGATATCAAGTAGTTACATTTTGTACCGGATACTGAAATTATGGGTCCCGTTGAAAGGATTGGTGGCCAGGTAGGCATAATCCACCGCAAACTTACCGGATGTATCCTTCTTAGTCGGTACCTCGATCGTGACGCCTGCACAAATACCGGTGTAGACATTATGCTGTGGATCGCTGGCCGGGATTCCGATATCATACCGGTATCCTGCCCGAACCATAAACATTTCTTTAAACGAATACTCCACACCCACCCCGATTTGATCCACTGAAAAACTATTGGCAGTAAAATTGCCCAGTGTTGTAATACGGTGCATATCTCCGGCATAAAAGTCATAGGACAGCCCGATATTCAGCATTGAGGGCAATTCAAATCCTGCGGCTCTTTGGTTGACCGTAATGGGATAGTTCGTGCCGCCCTGAGGATTGGAGGTGGAAAAAGAAAGCCCCTCTCCGCCAAACTTCATAGGTGAACCCATGTTGCGAAGCGATACCCCAAATTTGAAATTGTCCTTTTCGCCGGTGGTATATTGCACACCTGCATCGATGGCAAAGCCAAACGCATTGATGTCTGCAATACTCTCCGATATCCCGCGCAACAAAATACCCACGGACACCTTCTGCTCAAAAGTGTGGCTGTAAGCCAATCCCAGATTGAAAAAATTGGGACTATAGGTTGCTCCGGTACCTTCGGGTGTACCTGTCGTAGTCACTTCAATATCTCCAAAATCCATGGCCATCAGCGATATTCCAAGTGCACCATTCTCTCCCATTTTCTGGGACAAACCGAGACTGTTGAGCCGGATACCGGTGCCTTCAAACAACCGGGTATGCCCGATCACAAATTCGGTTTTATTGATCCTGGACAGACCGGCTACGTTGATCTGCATCGCTTCGACGCCATACACCATGGAGGTTGTCAAGGCGTGCAGACCTGCACTGCGGGCCCATGGATTCAGCAGGAGTTCGTATCCGCCAGCCTCACCCTGGCGATCGGGATTTCCCGCATGGGCTACAGGGGCTCCGATACAGCATGCAGCGGTCAACAGATAGATTACATGTCTTTTCATACTTTTCTTTCTTTCAGCGTACCTGGTTTTCAAACAGAAACAATTGCTTTCTTCGGTTACAGATTAGAGACCACTGGGATCAAACTGACGACTCACCCCAAACCACTTGATCACCCGCTCACCTAATCCGGGAGCACTCACGTGGATCAGATACACACCACTGGCGATGGGAATACCGGCAGAGTTCCGGAGATTCCATTCCAGGTCAGGTACAATCTGGTTGACGGCTACCGGAGGGAGTGTACGAGGTGGTGAATTTGGCTTTCCGACTTCATTGCGGGTATACTGTCGTATAAACCGACCATCGAGCGAATAGATCGTCACAACACATTGCGCAGGAAGGTTAGTAATTTTGACCGTATTGGCAAAGGAAGAGGTCTCGTACTCACTATAGGCTAAGTACGGATTTGGAACTACATTGATCTCAGCGAGTGCGGCCGGAATTTCCTCAGCGGTCAGCTCATCAGCTGATACCCCTTCAAACTTCATCCGGTAGGTCGGCCGATCGTTGTATAATCCGGTCCCGGTAGCTAACTGATATGGGTTATCGACTCTCAACTTGATCACCACATCATTGGGGATCAGCCCTTGGTTAAGTGGCAACAGTGAAATAGTCGGATCATTGACTACGAGTGGAATCGCGGTCCAGGTGATCTGCGCCAATGCACGTGCCTTGATCACACCAGTCCGATCTACATCCCTCCGCATCACCGCACATTCATCATACTTCTGACGTGTCACATAGATATATTGCTGTCCACCGACATAGACTTCAGCCGGAGTAATATTTCCTTGCGTATTCAAGATGAGTTCCTTCCCGGGATTCCAGATCATATCAAATGCCTCATTACTCAGGCCCAGGAAACTCGCAATCTGATAGTATGCTGAATTTTCACCAAAAAAGATATTCAGCCGGTCACCCGTCTCAACATCTACAGCATAACCCGGAAACCATCCCATACCGGTCAGTGGATTTCCATTGGCATCTTTGGCGCCGTCCGGATCAGGGAAGCCATCGCCATCGAGATCCACTTTACCTACAGAAGGTTTCGCTCTGGATTGGAAGCTTCGTTTGTTACCTTCCGTAAGAAGGCCGACTCCAGGTTCAGCTGTGCCATAGTGGAAAATTGTAGCGGTTTCTACCACGACACAACGACTCCACTTACTGGTATCAGAGGTGAGGATGATGTCCACATTATTGAGTGATTGTAATACACCTCCAAACTGCTGACTCTGAACAGAACTTCCCTGTGGATCAAGCCAGCCCGGCGTAATATTAAAGCCGAATATATTTTCGGAGGGTTCGGTGGGCGTCATATCCGTAAGGATGAACGGAACAAAAGGAGAAAACGTGGAGAAGGCCTGGTCCGGATCAAGGAAAAAGTTAGGGTAATCCGGTATTTCCGTTTGGAGAAAATTGAATATTTCCACACCGCCCAGATCATCACCTACAAAAGTGAGCCACTGCGGTTTTCCTGGATCCAGATAATCCAATGTGTATCCTATGGTCCCATTGGACGGGTCCACTTTGTCTCCGGCATCATCCGACTGTCCGATAAAGACGGAGATTCCCAGTTCGGCAATCAGTTGCTCATTGAGTTCTGCCAGCGGCTTTTCGGATACAAAAAACTTGGACGGATCATTGCTGTTGTAAAACTTCCAGGTGGCATTTGGCCCGAGAATCCCTGTAGTTGCAGGATCTACTAACTCCAGAATATACTCTCCATCTTCTACGACAAGAGGATTGAACACCTGTACTCTAACCGGTGCAGCACCACGGGCATAGGTCACTTCACCATTTGTAGTACCGCTTAAAATTTTATCATACTCCCCTTCTGCCAGTTCCAGGAAATTTTCGCCTGCCCCGACACCTTCCAGGCGGGTGACGATCGGTCCTTCGCCATACATGGCATTGATCTTACGGTAGGTTTGCGGATGGGGCAGCGGATCATATATTCTGATATTACCTCGTCCTTCCAGATAAGGTTTCCGCTGTCCAATGAGTGTCAGTGGGTCAAAAGGCTCATACTCATTATACGCGTAGGCTATAGCGGTATAGTAATAATGCTTATGATTGACCAGTCGGCGGTTAGTAGAAGAAGAAAACTGATCTTCTGTAATACGGAAAGTATGACGTATACCTGCATCAGCGCCGGCCACCTGCTCAAACGGAACCCAGTAATCTACGTTATTGGGCCCCTTGACAGTACTCCAGTTAAAGAGTTTGGAAATGCCATTTCGCTTGTCCACCTGGAAGATCAGTCGCGCCTTATTGACATCATCCAGCTCACCTGTGGTCACACTTCCATTGACCAATTGGTAGACCAGATATCCTTCAAAGAGATACGTACTATCTTCAATACCTTCAGGCACTTCGAGACCACGCTCGCTGTAGAGTTCAAAGGCATTATTCGACGTCCTTGGATCGTTGCTCAATACCATGATGAGTTCCCGATCGAGTTCGATCCAGTCGAGATCCGGTGCATCCGGGCCGTCAGGCAAAATAAAACAGTTATTAAACAAGGCTTGTGCCAGATCATCGGCGGCACGAAGCTGGGAAAGATCCGGGCATGGATAAACCTGATCCGGAACCCAAACTACACCGATAATAAGTTCATTGATGGCGCCGGGGTCAAGTCGGAATGGGCCTGTAGCTTGTACAGTACGTGGGTCCATTTGGCCCAGATTGGCTGAACACATGGACCAGTCCACCGAATTATTGGGGTCACCTGTAAAGGCATAATCGATATTGACATTGCCGGGGCCGAGATTGTACCCGCTGCCACCAAAGGTATAGGGTGTACCGTCTCTCCAGGAGCCTGACAGATACCGGTAAAACTCGATAGCTGTCTGCGGATCGGTCATAGCTGCCGGCCAAGCACCGGAACCCTGCCGAACGTGATACGTAAACGATGACATCCCCAGTTCCTTACGATGGTCCAGATCCAGAACAATCAATGAATCTCCCAGAATGGCAATAGTATCATAAATATTAGGATAATCCTGCTTGTCGAGTATTTTGCCCAGTTCAAAGGTATCGATGACCCGGAATGGCTTTAACGGGCCTCTGAAATAGTCAATTCCAAGAATGGGCACTTCATTGCAATAGGTGGTCGCACCGGTGGTACAGTTACATCCGGAGTTGCCATCCACTTCATCCTGATTATAGACATACATCAGACTCCGGCTGGTATCACAGCCGATAAAGTCATCTTCGGAGCATCCAAGATCCGGGTCTACCCACATTCCAAAAAAGGTACTGTCTATACCAGTATTGGCCCGATTGATCAGTTTATACCGGTAAAACGTCATGTCATTGATCTGATCATTGGTGGCATAGGCAAAAGCCTGCACCTGCACTTCCATACGGATCGGGGTGCCATTGGAGTTCGTATGGTTGTTACCTGCATCATTATAGACCCAGAAGACAATTTCATCTGGAAAATTACTTTCCGTCGGACATCCTTTCACTTCAATCGCAGGATAGTCTCCGTCACAGGGGTCATACCGGTTGTCACCATTGGCATCAAAAAAAGCACCCAGTCCCTGCGTATCATTCGGCAGGTCAAAGTTGTAATACCGGCTCCAGTAGGGATTGCCACGTGCCGGATATCGGAGGAGGCCCAGCGGAATGGATTCACAATCCAGCGGTATGCCGGCAGCTACGGCCTCACCCACAGCGCGGATATGGTTGCGGATGTCTACACCTTTGACTACAAAGAATCGATCCCAGTTTTCACAGGTATCAGCACCTGTAGTACCGATATTTGATAATGGACCTGGCCAGAAGTCGTTTCGGGTAGCACTTCGATATGTTTGTGCCGCCATCCTCAGATTACTGGCATCATCAAAGCCACCCAGCCATACCGCTCCTGCAAAAAGAGAGGATACGCCAGGCACACCCAGTGCGGGATTGACTTTGGGTACGATATATTGTCCATCGGAAAGATCCCACCAAAGGTCACCTCCATTCAGTAACCTTGCCCGGACATTATTGATCGCCAGGTCATAAGACATGGTGGCCGGGGCACAGTCAGAGCGGTAGCTGACCGGTTTGTCTTTTGGCGCTGCCCCATTTTTACCAGGCTCCTGCCATGCTTTCGCCTGTAGGGAAAACAGGAGAATCATACTGGCGGAGATTAGTCTTAGTTTACTCTTCATGGTACACGTACTTAATGAAAAAAACAATATAGATTTTAAATTCATCTGGATCAGAACTGTAAAATTGCACCGAGGTACACCCGACGCGGTAAGGTGAAAAATCCGGGATTTAACACACCCCATTGATAACTCGCGAGATAGTTGTCCACATCATCAGCCCGACCGGAGTCTTCCAGCACCTGGACAGAAGACTGACCGAGTGGAGTCACAAGGAAACCATCATCATAGGCAGAACCCGAGGCGGTATAGACGCCAATCACATTACGGGCGTCAAAAATGTTTTCTACCCGGAGATAGGCATTAACAAACAATGGAGTAGTACCTTCTTTGCCTCCAAGGCGGAATGATTTATCAGCCCGCGCATCCAGTGTGAAATTCCAGGGAAGACGAGCACCATTGATCGCACCACCTATACCGCTGCTGCCAAACCGTTCAGGCCGGAGATTACGTGTATAGGGACGTCCTGAAGCACCATTGGCCTGAATACTGACACCGGCATCAGCAAAAATATCCGAGCCAAACCATCTGGGCCCATTGTATCGGCTACCCGATCCATACCGGTAGTCAATGTTGGCTGCAATCCTGTGCCGTTCGTCAAATGACAGTGGGGACAAATAGCGGATATTACCACGCTGGTTAAGACTCTCTTGTGAGGTAGCGTCTGATCCCGTACCATCAGCAAACTGGATAGTATAGGCTGCTGTCATTTCCAGGTTCTGGGTCCGGCGCAGATCATACGCAAACGAAAAGCCCTTAACAGTGCCAAAGTCAAGATTGCCAAATGACGCATAACTGTTGCCCGGAACACCCGGAACAAAAAGATAATTACGTGACTGAATCAGATCCCGCAATTCCTTGTAATACGCACTCAGTGTAATGGCACTGGAGTTGGTGATCTTTTGCTTGAAGCCGACCTCAAAATCGATTGTCCTCTCCGGCTTCAGATTGGGATTGTTTCGGGGAGGACCATCTGACCAGTAATAGTAATCCAGCGCAGTCGCGATCGTATTGGACGGTGGCCGCTGAACGAGAATATCATAGTGTACAAAGAAGTTGGCTTCATCTGAAATAGGGAAGGAGAAGGCCAGACGCGGCATCCAACTCACTTGAGGTTTATAATCTTCAAATGAAGCGTTCGGATCAAAGTTACGGCTCCGGATATTCCGGTTGGCCGGATTGCGCTCTACATAATAGGGATTTGGAATTTCATTTCCCAGGATTTCAAACCCGTCATTGACAGGTGTGCCCTCAGAGGTAAACCACTGATCGCCATTGCGAAATGCACGTACTTCCGTAGACCCCTCTGACACCACATATACTTTCCAGTCGTCCTGTACTGCAGGAGGACGCGGATCATTAACATCGGAGAGATCATAAAAATCATTCGCCGTAATGACCTCATACAGTGAGTATGGGTCTCTGAGCACCTTGGTGTTGGCATCATAGCGGTCAACCCGCAAACCGAGCCTGAAGATGATGTCTTTAAAGGTGAACTTATCCTGAATATAGGCCGCGGTATAGATAGGCTTATTAGCTGCTACCGGAAGCGTTCTCCGGCCTTCACCGTCTTCCATCGTGAAGAAGTCATCGAAGGACACATTGAACGGCAGCTTGTTGCCGAGATAATCATATCCGTGATACCCCAGGGCACGCCGGTTGGTCAATTCTTCCGCTGAAAACATATCCAGATTGAGATCGTCCGGATTAAGTCCGTCGACATTGACAAACTCATTGAGGTTCTGACCGGTCAGTTGACGGACAGCCCTGTAGAAGAGCAGATTGGGTTGCTGGACGACGAGGGTTTGAAACCGCTTGATCGAATCAAACGTGATCAACTGACCTCCAAAAAAGACCTGGAGGGAATCATACCCGATCACATTCGAGCTATCGAGACCTACGATATGAGCACTGTTGGCAGCAAAGCGCATGGTATTCCATAGGTCTCTGGGCAGGATGGTCCAGCTTCGGGTCTGGCGCTGCTCATAGAGCAAACCAAACTGGATGTTGTGACGTCCTTTGTCCGATCCTCCGGGAAACAAGTCAAAGGAAGCATTGAGAGCGCCGGTATGAATATCCGATTCAGTTTTCTGAAAGCGGTTGTACACGGCGCCGGTACCGGTATGAATGCCGGTATACACACTGTTGACCAGATCGGACCATACCCCGTTATGGGCATTGTAGCCCCGGAAATCCAGCACATCCTGGCCTAAATTATAATTATTGAGTAAGGGGTTGATGGTCGTGGAGGGGGTATAACCACCTTCCAAAAATCGCTCTCCATATCCAAAGTGTTCCGCTGCAAATGGGAATCCGGGAAGATGCGTAACGAACGCGCTGGAGGTATCCTGAGCGATTCCGACTACGGATACCCAATCCACATCAAATTTGCCAACATATCCATAACGGAAAAAGTTGTCCCGGTGGCGGTCGTCCCCTTCCTCGAAGAAATTCTTTTCAAAACCATACTGCAGCGTATAGGAAATATTCCGAATCAGAGAAGGAGCATCGCCTGCGGCATTCGCTGCAATTCCTGAACCAATCCGATGCCGTAATCGACCATTGAAGATATAGCCGCTTCGGTCTTGATACGGGTTGTGTTGCCAGTTCAGCAGATTCCAGGCCCTGTTTGGCGAGAAGTGGTTTTTATCATCAAAATAAGTACCCCCAATGGTGAAGTCCAATTCATCACTGACCTTGATATCAAATTTACCCGTAAAGTCATATCGCCTGTCGGCTACATTCGGGCGTGCTTTGAGGAGTTGTACATCGTCACCGGAAAGCCGTTCTGCCAGAATAAGCGGGGTACCCCCCACATTAGCCAACGGTTGTGTTGCAATCCGGTTGATAGCATCCGGTGTAGCTCGATAGCCTCCAAAGGCACGAGGTGTGGGGTCTTTACGATCTCTAAACTGAGCTGAAACCCGGAAACCGATGATGGACTGGTTTGTCGTTTTGTTCTTCAGGATGGGTCCGCTAAGGTTAGCACTCAGCAGATTATATCCGTATGGGTCGGTCAATTCTGAAGATTCTACCTCGACCATACCCGACATTTTGGCTGAGGGTCCTTTAGAGGTAAGTGATATCAATCCTCCCGTGACGTCACCATAGCGTGCTTCAATACCTCCAGTAATAACTTGAAGTTGTTCAATCTCCGACTGGGGTATAGGGGATGAGCCACTGACCCGGATCCCGTCCAGATAGTAGTCGGTCGCATTGGACCTGGAACCCCGGATATTAATTGCACCACCATCTATACTGGACAAACCCGCCGTAGTAGCCGCAATGGCATTAATATTTTTAGTCGGAAGATTTCGGATCTGTTCGGCCGTCTTGATACCACCCTGGGTGGTATTGTCCTGCTCGATCAACGGGATGCGGTACTCGACAACCTCGATAGCCTGCAGTATAAGTCCGGCATCAAGCTTGAAATCTAGTCTGATAGATTTACCCGCCAGAACCAACACACCGGTCTGACGCTGGGTCGGATATCCGGTATAACTGGCTTCTACATCATAGGTACCCGGATCGATGGAGGAAAAAACATAGTTACCATCCAGGTCGGTCTGTGTCCCGGTAATGAGATTACCGCTTCTGAAAAGCACCACATTCGCAAATATCAGGGATTCACCGGTGTTAGTGTCCGTAACCTTTCCTTCAAGCGAACTCTGACTCCAGGCTGCAAGGCCTATGGAAGATAGAATTGAGATGAGAAGTAATCGTCTGATCATAAAGTCTTCTTTTAACCAACTTAGCAATGGATTGTAAGCGCAAATTAGCCCACAATGTTACTAAAATATTACGAGTAGCTATCGGTGAACTATACATTGGTAAAAGAATTGACAAATATCTACGGCAAGACCCCTATTTTATTGCCAGACAAAAGACCAAATGCCGTATAAACGACACTTCCGGCAGACAGGTGATACCGCCTGAAATCCATCATTCAAATCCCTGTTAAGACCGATGTGCCGGGGCCTCATGGCTCTTATTCAAACAGATACATATTTCTGTTTCGTTCCAACTCTCGGAAGAACGGATCCGTGAGATCTTCGATAAACTGAATAGCCTCTCCGGTACTCTTCATTTCCGGTCCCAGACGCTTATCCACATTTGGAAATTTTTCAAAGGAAAATACAGGCACTTTAATCGCATAGCCTTTAAGCTGCTTCTCAAAGCTGAAATCTTTGAGCTTGTGGGTGCCCAACATGACCTTGGTGGCGATATTCAGGTACGGAATCTTATAGGCCTTGGCAATGAAAGGCGTGGTCCGGCTGGCCCGGGGATTAGCTTCGATGACGTATACTTTCTCCTGCTCATCTCCCCTGGCTTTGGTGATGGCAAACTGGATATTGATCAACCCCTTGATATTAAGGGCAAACGCTATTTGCCGCGCATAGTCAATCATCGTTTGGATCACGTCCTCGCTCAGGCTGTAGGGCGGTAATACGGCGGAGCTGTCTCCACTATGTATTCCCGCAGGCTCGATATGCTCCATGATGCCCATGATATGCAGATCCTCACCGTCACAGATCGCATCGATCTCAGCTTCCTTGGCGCGCTCCAGAAACTGATCGATCAGCACCTTATTGTCCGGCATGTGCTTGAAGATGCTCAATACCTGTCGCTCCAGATCATGATCGTTGATGACAATCTTCATCCGCTGACCACCTAACACATAGGAAGGTCGTACTAGCACTGGATAATTTACTTCCTGAGCAATCCTCACAGCATCATCCACATCATGGGCTACCCCATACTTGGGATAGGGTATTCCCAGTTCTTTCAGCAAATCTGAAAAACGGCCCCGATCTTCCGCAACATCCATGTCCGGGAAATCGGTCCCGATGATTTTGATCCCGTTTCGATGAAATTCCTCGGCGAGTTTGAGCGCCGTCTGGCCACCGAGTTGCACGATGATGCCTTCTGGTTTTTCCAGCTCGATGATTTCCCGGATATGCTCCCAGAAGACGGGTTCAAAGTACAGCTTGTCCGCGATGTCAAAATCCGTTGACACGGTCTCCGGATTGCAGTTGATCATGATCGCCTCATACCCTACTTCCTTGATCGCCAATATCCCATGGACACAGCAGTAATCAAACTCGATTCCCTGGCCAATACGATTAGGGCCGGAACCCAGTACGATGATCTTCTTTTTGCTGCTGGGAAGACTTTCATTTTCGGCATCAAAACTGGAATAGAAATACGGGGTCTTGGCTTCAAACTCTGCCGCACAGGTATCCACCATTTTATACACACGCCGGATGTCCAGCTTGTATCGCTGCCGGGTCACCTCATGTTCATTGATCCGCAAGACCCAGGCAATCTGAGCATCGGAATACCCCATCTCTTTGAGTTCCCGGAAAAAATCAGCCGGGATGTCTTCAGCAACATTGTAGCGCTGGAGACGGTCCTCTGCTTTCACAAGATTTTTGATCTGCTTGATAAACCAGGGATCGATCTGGGTCAACTTTTGGATACTACGTTCTGAAACACCCAGACGCAGTGCATCCTTGAGTCGAAATATGCGGTCATCCCCTGCGGTCTCCAGTCGCTCCATGATGTCGGAGGTGCTGATCCATTCTTTCATATCCGCACCGAGACCTGTACGGTTATTCTCCAGAGACTGACAAGCTTTCTGGAGGGCTTCCTGGAAAGTACGCCCGATGGCCATGACTTCCCCTACGGATTTCATCTGCAGTCCAAGGGTATTCTCTGAGCCATGGAATTTTTCAAAATTCCACCGGGGCATCTTGACGATGACATAGTCCAGCGTAGGCTCAAAGCAGGCACTTGTCGTTTTGGTGATTTGATTCTTGAGTTCCGGGAGGGTATACCCGATAGCGAGTTTGGCCGCAATCTTGGCGATCGGATATCCGGTCGCTTTGCTGGCTAATGCGGAAGAGCGACTTACGCGTGGATTGATTTCCACTACGATGAGGTCTTCTGTAGCCGGATCCTGGGCAAACTGGACATTGCACCCGCCGGAAAAATTGCCTAAAGAGCGCATCATCAGGATGGCGCCATTCCGCATCTTTTGAAAGGCCTGATCACTCAGGGTCATCGCCGGAGCCACGGTGATACTATCCCCCGTATGGATACCCATGGGATCGACATTCTCCACCGTACAGATAATGACCACGTTATCATTTTGGTCGCGCAACAATTCGAGTTCAAACTCTTTCCAGCCGAAAACGGCTTTTTCTACCAGTACTTCATGGGTCGGTGAGGCGCTCAGCCCGCGGCGCAAGGCTTCTTCAAAATCACTCTCCTTCATGACAAAGCCACCACCAGTTCCTCCAAGGGTATAACTCGGGCGAATGACGAGGGGAAAGCCAATCTTCTGAGCGGCTTCCATTCCCTCCAGGAAGGAGTTGGCGATATGGCTGGGGGCTACCTGCATACCGATCTTCACCACGTGATCCCGGAAGGCCTCCCGGTTTTCAGTCAGTTCGATGGCTGCGATATCCACTCCGATGAGCCGCACGTTGTATTTTTTCCAGACTCCCCTTTTATCCGCTTCGATCGCCAGATTGAGTGCCGTCTGCCCGCCCATGGTGGCCAGCACGGCATCGATCTGTCGCTCCTCCAGGATTTGAATGATGCTGTCGACCGTGAGGGGAAGCAGGTAGATATGATCTGCGGTGACCGGATCGGTCATGATGGTGGCCGGATTGCTGTTGATCAGGTTGACTTCTATGCCCTCTTCACGGAGGGATCTTGATGCCTGAGAGCCTGCATAATCAAATTCGCAGGCCTGGCCTATGATGATGGGTCCGCTTCCGATGATCAGCACGGAGCGGATACTATTATCTTTGGGCATCTACCGGTTGGCTTAAGTATAAAATGAAATCGTCCTATCTTAAAAAATCGGACAAAGATACAATTTGCCAAAAAAGACCACCGGTTGCAATTCTATGGCTACTAAAGATATCCTGGTGACCGACTATGTCCATCCGATATTGATCGACGGTCTGCGCGGTTTGGGGTATTCGACCACGTATGCCCCGGAAATGAGCCGCACCGAGATGGAATCTTTACTCCATCATTATCGGGGTGTGATCATTAATACGCGATGTGCCCTCGGCCGGGATGCGCTTCTGTCCGCTCCTTCCCTTCGCTGGATCGGCCGTCTGGGCAGTGGCCTGGATATCATTGACCTGGAGGCTGCTTCGGAAATGAACATCCGGGTGCTGAGCGCTCCCGAAGGCAATGCTACTGCTGTCGCGGAGCACGCATTGGGGATGTTGCTCGCACTGATGAACAAACTGATCTCCGCCGACCAAAGCGTTCGCGAAGGATCCTGGCTTCGTGAGCAGCACCGGGGCCGCGAGCTCTCGGGTAAAACCATCGGAATCATCGGTTTCGGCAATAATGGCAGCGCCCTCGGTCGTCTATGGCACGGATGGAATGTCCGGGTACTGGCCTATGACAAATACCTGACCGCATACGGAAATGACTCCGTTCAGGAAACTGATCTGGCCACCCTTCAACATGAATCGGATATCATATCCCTACATATACCCCTGACCCGGGAGACGTATCAAATGGTCAATGAAGAATTTATTTCGGCCTGCAAATCAGGCTTTATCCTGATCAATACATCCAGAGGAAATAACCTGGATTTAGGTGCGGTCGTAGCCGGGCTGCGATCCGGACAGATCGGAGGTGCGTGCCTGGATGTCCTGCCATTTGAACCACCGGACAAGGGTCCGGTATCCTTTGCTGATTCATTCCAACAACTTTGCCACATGGATCAGGTGGTTTTGAGCCCGCACATCGCCGGATGGACTGTAGAATCCAAACGAAAAATCGCCGAGGTGCTGTTGGAAAAAATTAAACAGTGTGAGTGGTGAGAAGTGAGTGGGGTGCTTCGACCTGCTTGACACATCCTCGTGCTACAGCTCAGCAACCGTGGTGAGTGGGGTGCTTCGACCCGCTTGACACATCCTCGTGCTACAGCTCAGCAACCGTGGTGAGTGGGGTGCTTCGACCCGCTTGACACATCCTCGT
>JBGTGP010000034.1:0-4414 GCA_041746735.1 Saprospiraceae bacterium | reverse complement strand
ATATCCAGTACTACCTTCTTACGTACCTCCGGAGAAAAGACTCGACGGGGCTTTAAGAACATTTTTGCTTGCTTTTGATTTGCCATTTTTGACCAAATTTGTTTTCGTTTTTTGGTCAACCTATTTCAGTCACGGACAACCACTCACTACTCACCACTCACCACTCACCACTCACCTTTCAACCTTAAGTGCATCACAACATCCCGGTTCTCCCTCCATCGACCGTGATCTGTGTGCCGGTGATATATGCTGCAGCCGGAGTAGCGAGAAACGCAATAGCGGCAGCTACTTCTTCAGGTTTGCCAAAACGCTTCATCGGAATTTCTGAAATCATCTCGGCCCGGATCTGATCCGGTGATACAGACATTTTTCCAGCCTTACCGGTGACAATCGCATTCAATCTGTCCGTCTCTGTCGCACCTGGCAATACATTATTAACTGTGATATGGTAGGGTGCCAATTCGGTGGCCAATGTTTTTGACCAGTTCGCCACAGCCGCCCGTATCGTATTCGATACGCCAAGCCCATGAAGAGGTTGTTTGACGGAGGTGGAAATGATATTGATAATCCTTCCAAATCCTGCGTCTTTCATACCCGGCACTATCAGGCGCGTCATGATATGAAACGCCAGTACATGCTGATCAAACGCCAGCCTGAAGGCCACCGGATCTGCATCCAGGATCGGACCAGCAGGAGGACCACCTGAGTTATTCATCAAAATATGAATCCGCTTATTCGTCACAAGTCCGGTGATTTTCTGATGCAAATCATCATGCCGGGTGGTATCCGCCAGCATGAAATCATGCTCTTGCCCGGGTCCTCGCTGCAGAAGTTCCATGGTCTCGGATAACGAGGATGGATTACGCGCCAGCAACGTAATATTCGCGCCCAACAACGCCAATTCAATCGCAGCTGCTTTACCTATACCGCTGCTCCCTCCACACACAAGGGCATTTCTGCCTTTAAGATTCAGTTCCATATTGTACCCGATTTCACTACACTTGACGCCTTCTTTTTGCTTGCGCAGGGGAATGGCTACCTTCGCGCAACACATACATACTCCGAATGTCGCAAGATATCATTATTGATCCGGATCGCGCCCAGCCCCTCGGCCGGTATCCCCACACGCGCAAAATCGGGGATTGGGTCTTTATCTCCGGTACCAGCTCAAGACGCGCAGATAACAGCTATGCCGGAGTAGAACAACTGCCGGATGGTCAATGGAATCTCGACATCCGGGAACAGACCCGCGCCGTACTTGAAAATATCCGACACTATCTGCAACTCAATGGCGGGGATCTCCAGGATCTGGTCGATGTCACAGTCTTCCTTAAAAACATGAATGACTTCAGTGCGTACAACGAAGTATATAATTCTTTCTTTACTGCTGCAGGGCCCTGCCGGACGACCGTCGAAGTCTCCGGATTACCCGGCCCGCATCTCCTGATCGAGATCAAAGGCACAGCTTACATTTCCAAATCATAACCATGTCTGAAAAATTTACGTCCGTCCATTACCACTCCTATCTCGAACTGGATAAGATCCTGGACGCTCAGCATCCGCGTTCCACCCAGATCGAGAACGTTACAGCCCATGATGAAATGCTGTTTATCATCATGCATCAGGTGTACGAACTGTGGTTCAAACAGATCATTCACGAACTGCAATCCATTGCCGGACTCTTTGAAGATGACCGCATGGATGAACGCGAGATCTCGATCGCGGTCAGCCGACTGGAACGGGTCATTGAGATTCAAAAACTCCTGATCGAACAGATCAATGTTATGGAGACGATGACGGCAATGGATTTTCTGGATTTTCGTCAGTATTTGTTTCCAGCCAGTGGGTTTCAAAGTCTGCAATTCCGCATCGTGGAAAATATGCTGGGACTGAAAGCGGAGCAGCGGCTGACCTACAATAATATGCCGTATGATTCGGTCTTTTCTGGCCAGCAGAAAGCACAACTGCAGGACAGTATGGAGGGAAAATCGCTATTGACCTACGTCATCGAGTGGTTGGAGCGGACTCCTTTTCTGGAGTTTGACCGTTTCAATTTTTTGGAGACGTATAAGGTTGCTGTAGAAAGCATGTTGCAAAAAGAAAGGGATGCGATCAAGGCATCTGATATCCTCACGGAGGAAACGAAAAAGCAGCGATTGACGATGGTCGGGGATACCAGCACCTACTTTATGGCAGTCTTTGATCCCGAAAAATTTGAAGCCATGCGACAGCGTGGAGAGGTCCAATTTTCCTATCAGGCGATGATCGCGGCTTTATTTATTTTCCTGTACCGGGACGAACCTATTTTGCAATTGCCCTACCGTTTGTTGTCGCGTTTGATGGACATCGAAGAGATGCTGACCCTTTGGCGAAACCGGCATGCGCAGATGGTGCTTCGGATGATCGGACGCAAGACGGGTACAGGCGGATCATCCGGACATCAATACCTGCGGGCTACGGCTCAGCAACATCAGATCTTTACTGATCTCTATCAGGTGGCCACACTACTCATACCCCGCTCCGATCTTCCTGCTCTACCGGATGATCTGCGTCAACATTTAGGGTTCTATTTTTCAGCCCGATGAAACACTACGACCACTTTATCAACGGCCAATATCAGTCATCCGTACGCGGAGAGGTGATGGACATCCTCAATCCGGCTACCGGCGAGGTATATGCCACACTGGCTGCCGGGGATGAGGCCGATGTTCAGCAAGCGTGTCTTGCCGCTCGCAAGGCATCTGAAGCCTGGGGTCGCTCATCGCTGGCCAAACGACAGACAATACTGCAAGATATTGCTGCATTGATTGAACGTCACAGCGAAGCATTCGCCATCGCAGAGATGCTGGATACCGGCAAGCCTATTTCCCTTGCCCGCCAACTAGATATTCCACGCGCGGCTGCCAATTTTTCTTTCTTTGCTGCGGCAGCATCGCAGTTTGCCTCCGAATCACACTATACGCCGGGACATGCGATCCACTATACACTACGTCAGCCTTTGGGCGTCACAGGGTGTATCTCACCCTGGAACCTTCCCTTTTATCTCTTTACCTGGAAAATAGCACCTGCTCTGGCGACCGGCAATACCGTTGTGGCCAAGCCCTCTGAACTCTCGCCGGTGACAGCCTCGATGCTCGGCGAGGTCTGCAATGAAGCCGGACTCCCTGCCGGTGTGCTCAATATCGTACAAGGTACTGGTCCCTCCGTCGGTGAGGCCATAGTCCGTCACGATGCTATAAAAGCTGTTTCGTTTACCGGCAGTACCGCGGTTGGAAAACGCATCGCCGGAATTTGTGCAGAACAACTAAAAAAAGTTTCGCTTGAACTTGGTGGTAAAAATCCGGTCATCATTTTTGCCGACTGTGATTATGAGGAGATGCTGGCCACCACCGTGCGCTCTTCCTTCAGCAATCAGGGCCAGATCTGCCTGTGCGGATCCAGAATTCTGGTGCAAAAAAGTATATATGAAAAATTTGTTGCTGATTTTGCAGCCCAGACCCAACAACTCAAAATCGGTGATCCCTCACTTCCGGAGACGCAGGTTGGGGCGCTGATCTCCCAGGCCCAAATGGACAAAGTATTGTCGTATATCGAGCTGGCTCAGCTGGAAGGCGGCACTATCGTTACCGGCGGACATAGGGTACAAATGCC
This sequence comes from Saprospiraceae bacterium, assembly GCA_041746735.1. GTDB lineage: Bacteria > Bacteroidota > Bacteroidia > Chitinophagales > Saprospiraceae > Opimibacter. The sequence continues at coordinate 763 of JBGTGP010000034.1, read as the reverse complement.
GGCACCAAATGAAACGGGATATTTTGTGGCGCCGACCATCATCACCGGTCTGGTACAGCAATGCCGGACCAACCTTGAAGAAATATTTGGCCCGGTGGTGACAATTATTCCATTTGAAACGGAAATGGAAGCGATCTCTATGGCCAACCATACGCCGTATGGGTTGGCTTCTGTGGTCTGGACCAATCATCTGGCTCGCGCACACCGAATGGCGGGTGCACTGGAGACGGGTATTGTGTGGATCAATTGCTGGCTGCTCCGCGATCTTCGCACTCCTTTTGGCGGTGTCAAACAATCAGGGCTCGGCCGGGAAGGTGGATGGGAAGCCATGCGTTTTTTTACCGAAGCCAAAAATGTCGTGGTGAAATACGAACACTAATTTGGTGAGTGGCGAGTAGTGTGCTTCGACCCGCTTGACACATCCTCGTGCTACAGCTCAGCAACCGTGGAGAGTGGTGTGTTTCGACCCGCTTGACACATCCTCGTGCTACAGCTGAGCAACCGTGGTGAGTGGGGTGCTTCGACCTGCTTGACATATCCTCGTGCTACAGCTCAGCAACCGTAGTGAGTGGTGTGCTTCGACCCGCTTGACACATCCTCGTGCTACAGCTCAGCAACCGTGGTGAGTAGTGAGTGTGTCGGAATCTATGCTGTGCTTCGATCTGGTATCTGTGCCATCCGGCAGCATTCAATCTGGCATCTGGTATCTTCTGCTCTGGCATCTAAATAAGGCATCTGGCTTTCCGCCTCACGGTCGGAATCT
>JBGTGP010000033.1:0-51279 GCA_041746735.1 Saprospiraceae bacterium | reverse complement strand
ATGCCAGTCGAAGCGCAGCGGAGTCGGTGCCTTCGACTCCGCTCAGTCACCTTTTGTTCCGTGTGGATATCAGAGGATTTTCCTATTCAGCAGATCAACTCAATCCTCACCACTCACCACTCACTACTCACCACTCACTACTCACCACTCACCACTCACCTTTCCACTAAACACTAAACTCTTCAACCTCTCAACCTCTCAACTCCTAATCTCCTAATCTCCTAATCTTTTAACCTTACCTAAAGGACGTATCCCAGACTACTTTCCGAAAAGGCGCATGATATCGAGGCCATTGGCCAGCAAGAGAAGCCCGAGTACGATGGCAAAACCGATGTAGGTGGCCCACTCCATAAACTTATCGCTGGGTTTGCGGCCGGTGACGACTTCCCAGATGAGGAACATAACGTGGCCTCCATCGAGCGCCGGGATGGGCAGTAAGTTCATGATCGCGAGGATAAAGGACAGGATCGCGGTAATACGCCAGAACGACTCCCAATGCCAGGTGGTGGAAAATAACTTCGTGATGGTGATAAATCCACCCAAACTATCCTTGGCTTTGACTTTACCGCGAAAGAGTTGGGCGATACCTTTAAACCAATCTCCCATAAAGCCGAGGCCCTCTGACACACCTGCAGGTATAGCCCGTGCGAGGGTATACTCTTCCCGGGCGGTCCAGCCAAAATCACTCGCGGTCTTCAACGCAAATCCGATACGTCCTTTATCATCTACGGCCACCTCAGTTTCTTTTACCTCTCCCTGCCGATTAAATTTCAGTCTGACGGTTTGGCCAGTAGCCTCCCGCAGTGCCTTGGCAACGTCGTGCTGAAAGGAAGCTGGCTTGCCATTCACCTCAAGGATCTGGTCATCAATGGCCAGTCCGGCTTTTGCAGCGTTGCTGCCCTCGGTCACTTTGAGTACGGCGAAAGGTATCCGGGGTCCAATCACCGTGAAATCCTTATAGTCATTGGATGAGAGTATCTGTACGTACTTCGGGTCTACATCGACTATCACTTCAGTACTATCGCGAAGGATCCGGATCTGGTTTACATTATTCAACACGATTTCCTTCCGCAGGACGGCTGAAGAAAACTGCTCCATCCTCAAATCTCCGATAGAGATAATGTGGTCTCCATCTTTCAATCCCAATGCTGTGCCCAGAGAATCCACATAGATCCCGTGCTCCATTTTCTCATTCACCAGGTACTCTTTGCCATAGCCCCAAAGCATCAGACCGAAGATCAGAAATCCCAAAATAAAGTTGACCGTGACGCCACCGAGCATGATAATAAGGCGTTGCCAGGCGGGTTTGGCTCTGAACTCCCAGGGTTGAGGGGGTAGTTTCATTTGTTCCAGGTCCATGCTCTCATCGACCATACCTGCGATCTTGACATATCCGCCTAAGGGAAGCCAGCCAATACCGTACTCGGTTTCACCTATTTTCTTCTTGAACAAAGAGAATTTGACATCAAAAAACAAATAGAATTTTTCCACTTTGGTTTTAAACCATTTGGCAGGGGCGAAGTGACCCAATTCATGCAGAACTACCAGAATAGAAAGGCTCAGAATCAGCTGAGCGATCATCGTCAATACACCCATTGGGTCGGATTATTTTTACTGTACACAGGTCAGAATGCTGTTCAAAACGATAGTTTTGGGGCTTATGTTCCAAAGCGAAGGGCGAAATTAGGTAAATATGAGCGTTAATTCCCTGCCCTGGTATCACGTGCCTTCACCTGGACTGGTCGGTGATACGATCAGGTTGAGTGGTGATGAGTGGCATCACTGTCACCAGGTACTTCGTATGCGGGAGGGGGATCATGTCATTTTGTTTGACGGACAGGGATGGTGCTCGGAGGCTGCGATACGTGAAAGTGAAAGGACGATCGGAATCCTGAGCATTATTCAGGACTGCACGGCCTACTTTACGCACGAGCGCTTGTATAGGGTTTCGGTTGCATTTGCCCCGACTAAACAAATAGACCGAACGGAAATGGCCGTTGAAAAATTGGTGGAATTGGGTGTGGATGAGATCATCTTTCTGGACTGTGCTCATGCGGAACGATCGCACCTTCGTATAGACCGTATGGAGAAGATCGTCTTAAGTGCTGCCAAACAATCCCGAAAAATCAGACTGCCCGTACTCCACGATATGATCACCCCCAATCTGCTGATCACCCACTACCGGAAGGAAAAACCGGGAACTCAGATATTATGTTGTCATATGCACACCGAAGCCCTTCCGCTGGTGGAAAAATATATACCTGGCGGGGACGTTTTGCTGATGACCGGACCGGAAGGTGGATTTTCGAATGAAGAAACAGAGCAAATGATTTCACGTGGAGCCTCGATGGTGTTATTAGGTCCATACCGATTGAGGGTAGAAACGGCTGTCATCGCTGGTTGTCACGCCGTGCATATAATGAATGAACTGAAACAAACATTATGAGACATTGGATATTATGGATGGTCATTTTGTCATCGGGTACCTTGGGACTTGAAGCGCAGACGCTGCGATTTGCTTTGTTGAAATATAGTGGTGGTGGCGACTGGTATGCCAATCCTACTGCTTTGGGCAATCTGGCCCGGTTTTGCAATAGCTCATTAGGGACCGGTATCAATCCCGACTATGCGACTGTCGAAGTCGGCAGTGCTGATTTGTTCAACTACCCCTGGGTGCATATGACCGGACATGGCAATGTGGTATTCTCTGCAGCAGAGGCAGAAAATCTTCGGAACTATCTTATCGGTGGGGGCTTTCTCCATGTCGATGACAATTATGGAATGGATCCCTATGTGCGCGTGGCATTGAAAAAAGTTTTTCCGGAGTTGTCTCTGGTTGAACTTCCTTTTGAACATGACATTTACCATCAGAAATTTAAATTCCCACAGGGCTTGCCGAAGATTCATGAACATGATGGAAAACCGGCGCAGGGATTTGGTCTTATCTGGGAAGGCCGTCTGGTCGTCTTTTACACATTTGAAAGCGACCTGGGTGACGGATGGGAAGATCCGGAAGTGCACCGGGATCCGGAAGTGGTGCGGCAAAAAGCGCTACAGATGGGGGCGAATATTGTTTCGTATGCCTTCAAGCATTAGAAGCCAGGTACCCACCCGGTTGTTGGAGCAAACTCCACCAACAGCAAATCTTGCTCCAGCACGGGTGTTGGTGCAAACTCCAACAACAGCAGATCATGCTGAATCAATCCTCATCATGACAAACCAGCTGGAGCTGCTGTTGCAGGAGTTTGCTCCTGCAACTTGAAATATTTGTATTTTTCCATATTCTAATTTTTCTGATCCATTGCGTCATTCAATGACCCTCTCAATTTCCTTCCATGCAAAAGGACCGAATACGTTGCAGCCTTAACCCCCGGGTTCTACTGGTGATCTTCAGTTTCTGTTTCATGCAGACAGGTCAAACTCAATCCAATTACTTTCATTCTTTCACCACTTTATACCACTATGATTTCGGTGCATTACTGTGTGATACCTGTCTGCTGTTTGGTATATCGAATGTAATAGTCAATGTGGGAGGGGGTGTGAGTTTTGGACCTGATGGATATTTTTACACATTGAGTAGTTCGGGTGACCAATTGATCCACCGAATTGATACCCTCACGGGTCAAGTTACGCTCGTGTTTGACGGGCCGGATGATCTGGTGCCGATGGAATGTTCCTGCCGGTACTGTGACCGCAGTGGGGCAATTACCGTATCGCCCATACGGTGAGATGTGGATGGTCAATGGGGAAGCCTATTACCTCAGTTGGTCCGGCGGAGGCTCTGCCCCCAGACAAATCATTCGCATCGACCTGGATCAACCTGAAAATAGTGAAGAGATAATTTCCTTCCCTAACTCGTATGTGATTTATACGCTGGCCCCATCACAATATGCCAACATCCTAATAGGTAGCGAACTTTCTTTTTTTGAGCCCAAAAAAAATATGGTCACTGTCAATCTTTCCGATGGAAGCATTATTCCCCTTTGTCGAATTCATAAACAGGTGACACATGGACCACTGCGTGCTCAATCCAGCATCAATGAGCATAAAATATTACCGTATGCGATTCAGCTTGATCTGGACTGCGATAATAGTTCCGGCGCCCTGGGTGACGATTTCAATGGCTTGCCCTACAATTGTCTGATGAATGCAGGCGTCCCTATAGCCGATCATGATATCAAAATTCTGATCGATGCTCCCATTGTCCAAATGACCATAACTGTCCAGAATCCACCGGATGGGAGCCATGAAATATTCTACCTGACCGGAGACACTCCTGAAATTTCGGTCAGCGGACCTAATACCACTACGCTGATTCTTCAGAATGCCGGTTTCGCCAAGGTTACAGATTTTAAAGAGGCCCTGAAAATGGTACGCTATCAAAACCGGGCGTTGAGTCCTACAGGAGGCATGCGTCGAATCCTGGTCGACTTTGAAACCGAATCTGGTAGTTATTGTCAGGTGGCGACCGCCCATATTGAGGTGATCGAGATGCCACAGCTTTCACTGGATCTGGGGCCAGATCAATACCTGTGTGAGGGATCGACTTTAACGCTTACCGGGGATGCAGGTCAGGTTCAATATGCATGGTCCACCGGAGCGAATACACCCTCAATTCAGGTTGCCACACATGGAACCTACAGCCTCACCGTATCATCCGGCCTTGCTTGCTCCAATGCAGATACAATCGTGGTTGATCATGTACCAATAACACGGGTCTGGCTGGAAGCCGACAGCACCTTTTGTGCCGGGGATGAAGTGACTATCCGGATCATGACAAATACAGCCATACCCCTCGATATCGAGGTTGAATCCAATACAGGTTTGCATTTTGTTTTTACAGGTGTAGCGTCCGGATTTTCTTTCACGGTATCTCCTGCCGGTACTACCACTCTTTTTGTTTCATCCATCTCGTCCGGACAACCCCTATGCCTGGAATTGGTTCAGGGGTCTTTGACGCTTACGATGCAGACCCCCGATATCACCCCCCACGCGGTTACGATCTGTGAAGGTGACAGTTTGTTTGTGAATCAAATATGGGTCTACGACGCTGGAACCTATTCCGAAATATTTTCAGGAGAAAATGGCTGTGACTCCGTCATTCTCTATACACTTACCTTAGAACCTGCTGAGAGAATTTTTCTCCAGTCTCATACTTGTGATACACTTCAGACCGGTATAAGTGTCTCGTGGCTGACACATGATACCGGATGTGATACGATGGTTATCACGACAGTTCAATATATACCACCAGATACCACTTACACACAACAATTGACTTGCCGGGTTGACGAAGTTGGCATTTTTATGGCCACTTTTCTCAATCAGGCAGGATGTGACAGCGTCAGTATCACGCATGTCATGCATGAGCCTTTTGTGGATACCACGTATGTGTTTGGCACTTCATGCGACCCTGCTGAGACCGGCGTTTTTTCTACCCACTGGATCAGCCACAATGGCTGTGACAGTGTGGTGATCTCGACCATTGCACCGGGCAAACCAGATACCGTATATCACTACTTAACCTCTTGTGACTCTTCCACACTGGGTGTGACGGAAGAATTATTTATCGGGATGAATGGTTGTGATAGCCTGGTCATCAGAACGGTAACATACTCAGCCAGTGATTCCACCTTCATTTCAGACTTGACTTGTGATCCGGCCGAAGCAGGAGTTGTCATCCTGCCTTTGGTCAATCAGTTTGGCTGCGACAGTATTGTGACAATTATGACAGCACTTGCGATGTCACATGATATCCATCTTTCATCCTCTTCTTGTTCGCCGGCAGACACCGGCACCTATGTACTGTATCTGACCAATCAATCCGGCTGTGACAGCATTATCACTTCGGTGGTCTCGTTGCTTCCGTCGCATGACTTTGTTTTTATGTCTTCGTCGTGCCATATCGCGGATACCGGGACATTTGTACAGCAACTGCTCAATGTACATGGATGTGACAGTGTGGTGACCAGTATTGTCACCTTAACGGATGTGATTACGACAGTCATAGAGGACTATACCTGTGATGTCGATTTGGTGGGTAGTGTGGAGACACTTTATATCTCCACTGGCGGTTGTGATAGTCTGGTGATTGAGATGACGTCGTTGTATGAGTTGCCCGCTGTGGTGATTCAAACGACCATTGATTATCACGGTTATGATGTGAGTTGTGAAGGTGCTGATGACGGCGGTATTTTGGCGATTGTAGACGGAGTAGAGCCCTTGGACTATCTCTGGAGTACGGGCGAAACAGATCAAGAAATCACAGGCCTGTCAGCCGGCCATTATACAGTGGCTATCACTGATGCAAACGGATGTATCGAAACAGCAGAGATCACGCTGATCGAGCCGGAAGATTTTGTCATTGGATTTGGTATCAGTTCTCCGGGGTGTTTCGACCAGGAGAAGGGCAGCATTACCGTGATCCCTGCCGGAGGTGCAGCACCATATCGGTATGCGATCAATGGCAGCGCGTATCAGTCAGATCCCACCTTCGAAAGTCTCGATGGCGGACTCTATCAACTCACCGCTCTGGATGCCAATGAATGTGAGGCCAGTGAAGTGATCTGGATCAAAGCACCTGTGCAGGTGCAGGTCGACCTTGGCCTTGATCAGCATATATCATCAGGTGATACGGTGGTACTACATGCGATGATTAATGTACCATTGGATTCGTTAAGTCTGGTGACATGGGCTGGTGTGGGAATAATACCCTGCACTACCTGCATCGCACAAACAATAGTGCCGGTGATTACCACTTCCTATTCTATAGAAGTGGTATCCGTGGATGGTTGTTCGGACAGAGATGACATGACGGTATTTGTTGACCGCCAAACTGATATCTATGTGCCGAATATTTTCTCACCCAATGGCGATGGTATCAATGACAGGTTGGTGATCGGGGCTGGCCGGGATGTAGAGATGATTCATTCGATGGTGATTTTTGATCGGTGGGGGACGATGGTGTACGCTGCCAATGAGTTTGTACCGAATGATGCATCTGTGGCATGGGATGGCACCAGCAGAGGACAGACGCTTAATCCCGGGGTGTTTACGTACAGGGTGGAGGTTAGGTTGTCAGGTGGAGGGGGATTTGTGAGGTATGGGGATGTGACTTTGGTCAGGTGAGCGGTGAGTAGTGAGTGGGGTGCTTCGACCCGCTTGACACATCCTCGTGCTACAGCTCAGCAACCGTGGTGAGTAGTGAGTAGTGAGTGGTGAGTGGTTGAGAGGTTGAGTGTTTAGGAGTTTGGATACGGCTGGTGGACCCGGAACGAGATCTTGTGCGACCCCTTCAGGGTCGGAGGTGGGGGGTGTGCCTCGGGCCCCGGGTTGCAACCCGGGGTTATGGATGGGTAAGCCCTTCGGGCTTATGTGGGATCTGGCTTTAGACTAGGATATTACATACGCATCATGGGGTTGGGATAGGTAAGCCCTTCGGGCTTATGTGGGATCAGTGGTGAATGTGTAGGGGCGGGTCGCGACCCGCCCCTACACATTCACCGCGATCTGCCCCTACTCACTCGCCATGATCTGCCCCTACACATTCCCCGCGACCCGACCGTACGTATGATCCCAGTGGCACATGTCTTTACCTTTTACCCTTCACCTTTTACCCCACTTGCGCGCAATACGCGCAAGAAAAATCAATTCTATTTGGATAGAAACCGCTTAGCACCAGAGGATGCCATGTGCTTTCTGATATTAAGCCAAAAGGCTGCAACGAGATAGAGTATAAATGGAGAGCCGAACGTCACAAACGAGGCATAAATAAAATAAAGCCGGATTCGGGCCGGATCGATCTTCATCCATTCTCCGGCTTGCTGAAGGACACCGAAAACGGATTTTTCCAGCATGTGCCGGGGATCATCAAAAATACGGTCTATGTGGTCAAAGGTTCCCATCCAATCTATATGTTTATCTATACTTTCGAAATCTGCCACTTTTAAACGCCAGAAAGATGTATTCCCATTCCTTGTATTGTCCTCAACGGTCAGAATTGAACCAATCTACTCTATGTTCCCACAAAAATAGCCTCGATCCTGGAGAAATGCAATAGCTCGCTGCATGGAAAGATTACTTTTATACGATGAATGCAGCGAATTATTTTCTGCTGGAAGGCAATATTGTCAATCTCATGACCCGCCATATCGGGTATGGCCAGATCCATTGCCGTGATGGGAAAATCGAATCGATAACCTATACCGGGCCGGAAGATTCCTCAAAGCCGTACTTACTACCGGGCTTTATTGATGCGCATATTCATATCGAGAGTTCGATGCTGACCCCACCGGCTTTTGCCCGGATGGCCGTACGGCATGGCTCGGTAGCCACGGTATCGGATCCGCATGAGATTGCCAATGTCTGCGGCCTGGAGGGTGTCCGGTATATGTCCCGTTTGGGTCGGGAGTCGGGTTTCCTGTTTTTCTTTGGCGCGCCTTCCTGTGTACCTGCAACCCCCTTTGAGTCAGCAGGTGCGGAAGTAACCGCTTCTGATATTCAGCAATTGTTTGCGGAAGGGATTTGTCAATATTTATCGGAAATGATGAACTACCCCGCCGTGTTGCGCCGGGATCCTTTAGTCATGGACAAAATAGCGGTAGCCAAGGCGTATGATAGGGTCGTCGATGGACATGCTCCTGGACTGAGAGGTACGGAAGCGCTGGCGTATGCTACAGCCGGCATCTCCACGGATCATGAATGCACGACACTCGAAGAGGCACTCGATAAAATCGATGCGGGTATGCACATCATCATCCGGGAAGGCAGTGCCGCAAAAAATTTTGAAGCCCTTCATGCGCTCATCGGAATGCATCCTGACCGCGTGATGTTCTGCTCGGATGACAAACATCCGGACGATCTTATCCAGGGCCATATCAATCAGATGGTGACTCGTTCACTTGATCTGGGGTATGATCTGATGGACGTGCTCCGTATAGCATGTCTGAATCCTGTCCTGCACTACAAGCTTCCAGTCGGAAGGCTTCAGGAGCGTGATCCGGTGGACCTGATCATGGTAAAAGATCTCCACTCTTTCAAGGTAGTAGGCACCTGGATCCGGGGAAAGGCTGTATATACGGATGGTGTTGTGAGGCTGCCGGAGATGCCGATCCCTGTGATCAACTCCTTCGGCATTGGACCGGTCCTGGCTGAAGATTTGGAGCTTACCCTCGAAGCTGCACCCGCGCGTATCATCGTCGCAGTAGATGGGACTATTGTGACGCGTCATGAAGACGTGGACATGTCTGCCGAAAATTTTCAATCCGATTTGGAAAGAGACCTGCTCAAATTGGTTGTGATCAACCGGTACACGAAAGCACCTCCTGCCATTGCGCTCATCAAAGGATTTGGGCTCAAAAGTGGTGCGATAGCCGAAAGCGTCGCGCATGACTCTCACAATATCATTGCTGTTGGTACTAACGATTTGGACCTCGCTGATTGTATTAACGACGTGATCCGGATGAAAGGAGGTCTTTGTGTATTAGGGCGTATGGCAGGAATACCGCGTGATCTTGAAACTCCAAATTTGAGCCGTGTCGGTTTCGAAAATATGGCCTTTAAAAAGTTAAGCCTTCCGCTTCCTGTAGGGGGGCTGATGTCGGATCAGATGGATGGGGAGGTGATTGGAAAACTGTACGGCGCTATCGACAGTCTGACTAAACATTGGCTGGGGTCTACCCTATCCGCCCCCTTCATGACACTTTCTTTTATGGCCCTCTTGGTGATCCCTACACTCAAGCTCAGTGACAAAGGTTTATTTGATGGAACCGCATTTCAGTTCACACCCGTTCAGTCTCCTTTGCAAAATCCATAAAATATAAATACGGCTCCGCATTTGTTTGTCTATCTTTAGGTATTGTCTGCTGATTGATTCTAAGAAAAATCAGTTTTCTTCCACACGTCTACACCCTGCAGCCGATACATTGAGCACCACTTTTTACTGTGTACCCTTCCGGGGGCTGGCTTGTATTTTCTCACTTTTCAATTTAGATTCAATATGAAAAACCTTTTCTTTCTCCTCTTTCTGTGCCCCATGCTGGGTATGGCTCAAAATGCTGAACCTTCTCTCATCTTTGAGATTGCGACCATCAGAGTTAGTCCCATGAATGCCTCCAGTGTCGAGCGTGCGATGGCTGCCCACAACAAAGCCTACCATGGATCCGGAGACAGTGGCGTACGGGTGTATGTTGTCGCCAGTGGCACGTCGTCAGGTGATTACAAATGGGTGATGGGGCCAGCGCCCTGGAGTGCCCTGGATGCCCGGCCATCAGATGATGCTCACAATATGGATTGGCAGGATAATGTTGGAAAACATACTCTGCCAGGTGGTAATACTGAGTACATCATGTTTGATCCAAAACTGTCCAGATTTCCTCAAGATTTCACTATCAGTAAACTTTTTGTTCGGTATATCGATGTGGCCAGAGGTGAAATGTCAAAAGCCAAAGAAATTCTGGCCAAAATTCACCGCGTGTTTACTGAAAAAATACCGGGTGAAACGTATGGTGTTTACTTCAATGAATTGCCGAGTTCAGATAACCCGCGGGATATCAGCATCGTTTCATTTTTTGACAAATATGCCTGGATGGCTGATGACAACCAATTCAATGCCAAATATGATGAGGTCTTTGGCAAAGGCAGTGCAGAGCTGATGTGGAAAGAATGGAGGACGGTCACGGTCGGCAGCAATTCAGAGATCTGGGAATTCCGCGAAGATCTGAGTGGTCTTTCTGGCCAGGTCAAAGCCATGGAGCGGCAATAATCAAGCAATTTTCCAATTCAAAACAAAACCGGGGCCAACCAACAGGCCCCGGTTTTGTTTTACAGAACTCAGGTAAACCAAAAATGGTTAATACCTTTACGTTGTAAACACTATACATCTGATCATGTCTGAAGAAAAAAATCAACCCAACCAACTCAATATTGAACTGCCGGAAGAAATCGCGGAGGGCATTTATGCCAATCTGGCGATCATCTCGCATTCGCATTCGGAATTCGTCATGGACTTTATCCGGATGATGCCCAATGTTCCAAAAGCAAAAGTGAAGGCACGCATCGTCCTGACGCCGCAACATGCCAAGCGTTTGATGCGGGCACTTGCAGATAATATCAAGAAGTTTGAAAGCCAGTTTGGCGTCATTAATGAGACGGATCAAAACGTCAATTTCCCTCCGATGAACTTCAATACCCCCAAGGCTCAGGCGTAATTCGGGCATGTAGCCCTGTGGGTACTTTGATGCCATTCCGTATTGTAGTATCTTAGGCCGCTCACACCCAACAGGCCACTAAAAGGACTATGATCAATTGGTTGATGCCGGTAATACTGGTATTATGGTGGTGGCTGCCCCGGATAGACACGTCGACGTCATTTCATCCGGGTGACACCTCATACGGGGGGTTCGCTTGTGAACTGGTTGTAGATGCAGGACCGGATACCAACGTATGTTCCCCAGGAGGTTTGGTCCAGTTGATGGGGGATATCACCGGAAATGCCATTTTCATCCAATGGTCACCTCCTCAGGGTCTCAGCAACCCTATGGTATTGAATCCTACCGCCAATATCACTGGACCCATCACCTATACCTTATCGGCATTTGGCATCGATCCGGCCAATCCCAACCTGATCATCAACGGTGATTTTGAAATGGGGAATACCGGTTTTGTCTCGCAGTATATATATGTGGATGACATCCCCGGCTATCAAATGGAAATGTATCCGGAGGGCACCTATACCGTCATCCATAACCCCAACCTCGTGCACAATGGATTCAGTCCCTGTACAGATCATACCAGTGGAGGTGGCAATATGATGGTCATCAATGGTGCTGCCAATCTTCAGGATATATGGTGCCAGATCGTACCCATCGAACCCAACACCTATTACAATGTATCAGCCTGGGTGGCCTCGGTCAATCCTTCCTCACCTGCCATCCTTCGCTTTTCGGTCAACGGCATCCCACTGGGCAACGTGGTAAATGCCCCGTCCACCCCCTGCCAATGGGTGTCCTTCAATGCTTTTTGGTTTTCAGGTTCTACAACAACTGCCGAAATTTGCATCCTCAATCTCAATACCGCCCTTGGTGGCAATGACTTTGCCATCGACGACATCTTTATGTCCGCTTTATGTCTGGTGCAAGATGACGTAGAGATAACGCTGGTTGACGAAGATGCCCCTACTCCTGTGATCACAGGTCCTGACTTTCTGTGTGACGGTCAGACCGGAACCTATAACGCTACTTTTCCCCCAGGTCCTCCTGTGCTGACCTATGCATGGACAGTTACGATGGGGGGTGTCATTCTTGCGGGTCAGGGTACTCCAGAAGTCATTGTGCAATGGAGCAATCCTCCATCCGGTCAGTTGTGTCTTGACATCACCACCCGCTGCGATGAAGATGAGGCATGCCTGGACATCACTATTGGTACAGAACCGATCTTTCCTACGATCAATGGTACTACTAGCCTCTGTCCGGGAGAGTCTACGGTCCTAACTACAACAGATCAAGGTCCTGGTCATGTCTATTTCTGGGAAGTACCGGCTCACCTGCAAATACTGAGCGGCCAGGGTACTCCCGAGATCGACCTACTGTGGCAAGGAGCCGGAGAAGCTGAAGTCTGTGTAGAGGTCACCAATGCCTGCGGGTATACGTTCAATTGCACGTTTATACAACTTTATGCGGAATATCTGGTGCTCTTTGACACCACGCTATGCCAGGGCACAACCTTGTACATCAATGGTCATGAATATGGCAACGGCATCTTTACCGGTATAGAGTGGTTTACCACTGTCCACGGCTGTGACAGCATAGTTGAAATCTCCATCACCGAAGCCACTGTCTTGACCTTTCTGACTACCGCCAGTTTATGTCCCGGTGATTCAGTTTTTGCAGGTGGCGCCTACCAATACACAGAAGGCATTTATGTGGATTCCTTTACCACAGTATCTCTTTGTGATAGTGTGGTGATCACGGAGATCATCATCACTCCGTTTGATACCACCTGGCTCCTGACGATCACCTGTGATCCTGACCAAGCCGATACGCTGATCACCACCTTCAGTATGGGCTTGTGTGATAGCACGGTGATCCATTATATTCTTTACGCTCCCCCGGACACAGTTCTGATGTTGATGTATTCCTGCTTACCGGCTGATACGGGGACTATCACACAAGTACTGGTCAACATGGCTGGATGTGACAGCCTTGTCATCACCACCACACAACTGTTGCCCTCCGATACCACACTGATTTTTCTGACCTCATGTGATCCATTCGCTGCGGGCGTCGCTCTGGATACGCTTGTCAATACGAGCGGGTGTGACAGCCTCGTGGTGACGACAACCACCTACGTGTTTTCGGATACGACTCTACTGACTTTTTCTGTTTGCACCTATGCGGATACCGGAAGTACGACCATACTGCTGACCAACTCTATGGGATGTGATAGCCTGGTGATCGAAAATTCGGTTTTCGCAGGATCTGCTCCAACCTATCTGGAAACATATACCTGCCGGCCTGAAGATGCCGGTGTGTATATCGACAGCCTGACGAATCAATTCGGCTGTGACAGTATTATTTCCACCACGATCCACCTTTTGAATTCGGATACCACCTTTCTGTCAACCTCCACCTGTGTAGTACTGGACACCGGGATCACTACGCAATATTTAATCAATGAGGTCGGATGTGACAGTGTTGTCATTCTGACCACTACCCTCTTGCCAGCAGACGATTGTCGGGTTGAAGCATTGATTTCTCTGGTACCACCACCCTGCCATGCAGACCCGGCTATAGTTACAATTGATATACAAACCGGTAGAGCCCCTTTTACCTTACAATGGATCAACGGACCTGACAGTGAGACTGTTTCTATTTCCGCAAAAGGAATATATATCCTGTCTCTCCCAAAAGCCGGTACTTACCTTTTGGTGCTGACCTCCTTCACCGGAATAGTTTGGGAGGAGCAAATAACTGTTGTTATACCTCCCGCGCTGACCCTTCAGGTGCTTGCGGAGGGAACACTGAATGAGTTTGAAATAGGGTGTCATGGCGATTCTACAGGAAGTGCATTTGTAGATGTTTTATCGACGGGTACTCCACCACTCGACTATCATTGGTCGAATGGAGAAACACAGGCCCAAATCTCCGGTTTGCCCGAAGGCCTTTATGCTGTGACGGTGACCGATCAAAACGGATGTACGGTTGAAGACAACATCACTCTCCAGGCCCCATCAGAGATTCAATATATGCTGGAACTCCAGCCTATCCAATGTTATGGTCAATCCAATGGTACATTGACACTCACATCGGTCTCTGGGGGTGTTCCACCTTTAACAACCGCAATGAATGGTGGGCCTTTTACCTCTTCTCTCCAATATCCGGGGCTCGGACCTGCACAATATCTGCTTGAAATCATGGATCTAAACGGATGTGGATCGACAGAAACCATCACCTTTGCTGAGCCTGCTCCCTGGTCGGTTCAGCTCGGTCCTGATACGCTGATGGCCTATGGAAGTTTTCTGACCCTAAATGCATTCATCACGGGTTTTCCGCAGGGAGACATCCAGTTGAATTGGTCGGATGGACAGTGTGACGGTTGTTTGTCAAGGACAATAGAAACGTTGTCGGACATCACGTATACGGTGACCGTCACCGATGAAAAGGGATGTATCGCCACAGACCAGATCATACTGGATGTCTTTATCAATAGGGACATCTACATTCCAAACGTTTTCTCGCCGAATGGAGATTTTATCAATGATTATTTTACCGTTTCAGCTGCATCCGGCTTACTGGAAATCGAATCACTAACGGTGTGGGATCGATGGGGAAATTTGGTATTCCAGGCCTTTCATATTCCACCGGGTGATCCGGTTTATGCCTGGGATGGCCGGATGAATGGCCGCTTACTGAATCCTGGTTTATATGTGTATAAAGCTGAAGTCATCTTCCAGGATGGTCGCAAAGATATCCGGTTTGGAGATGTGACCCTGATCCGGTAATCATTCCTGGTGTGCTGAAGCATACGCCTGCAATTGCATCCAGTCGGCTGAAGCATAAGAGCGTATTTTCTCCATATAATCCGGGTCGGCAAGAGGTTCGTCCGGAAGCCATGATGCAGGTAATCTTTTTGCTAACCATACTGTAAAATAGGCGAACAACATCAGTGCTCTGCGCTGGATCCAGTGAAGGACCGGTATACGGGTATATGACGGCATACGGTTAGAAAAACGTCTGCGAATACTTCGGCGCAGGACCAGGCCACGTTCATCATGAGAGGTATGTCTTGGAGTCAAAGGAATATCCTCAAATCGGTAGGTACACCCTGTAAAGCGGGCAACACGGTCAAAAAAAGAACGGGGATCTTTCCTGAGGTCATCATAAAAAAGAACCAATGGCCGGGAGGTGAAATAGTGCTCCAGCAATCTGATCTTATTCATAAATAATAATTCTTCCCGTCTCCAGTATCCCTGGTCCTGCTCCACATCGATAAAGGTTTGCAAGGATCCTGGAAAACCATTTTTCACCCATCTCCGGTATTGCGACATGATCCAGCTTTCTGGTGCTCGGAATACAATGATCGGATGAGCGTCAGGAAAAGCAAGTGCTACATCCGCGATGCCTTCTTCCATATTCGTATCAAGTGCTTTGCACAGGATGTATTTCTGATGTTGACCCGCCTTCATTATTTGGACCGCATCAAACCGGTCACGGCGTGGAATGACATAGGCTCCTTGCAATCGCGGGAAAAAGGCTTCCCGCAGATAGGTGGAGGCAACTTTGCCCATACCGACATAGAAATAAACCGATGGCGCGTTTTCCTTCATTCTGTATTGAAAATAAATCTCGGCCTATGGCTCACATATGAAAATAATACCGAAGGAGTACCGTGCCTGTCATCAATATGTAGCAACAGAAACGAGAAAGGCTGCCACACTGAGTATAAACCCAATCTGTAGGACGAGATAGGCATACTTGAGCAGGTGAAACTTTCTCTTGAGGATAATCCCTTGATTGTACATATCAATCGTCATGTGTTCATACATGTCCTCATTCGAATTCAGCATGACTTTCATTCGGTCCAGATACTCTTGTTGGCTGAAGCCGGCGATCACCCCAAAAAACAGCAGGCTGGATTTTTGTGTCTGCACCGGAATACGGCCGGGCAAAATCAATTTAGGCCGGGCGGCCTGAATAGATAAGATGAGGGATATCAGACAGGAGAGGATGACCAGGACAACCGGGATGATAAATAAAGGGACATATGATTCGCCTTTGCCGGTGACCACACCATACCCGATGATCGCGATGATCGCGGATATGATCATGGTACTGATACTGATGATCATATTGGCTTTGTAATCTGCCACCGCCAGGAGATGATCCTGATGCTGAAACGCTACACGGTAAAGTGTTGCTCTGACGCGGTCGGTTTTATCCGGCTTCATGGACTGGTCTGTCATCCGGCAAAAGTACCTGTTTTCGGACAGTCAGAATCATAAAAACTCCGGGCAGGAAAAAGACTTCCACCCCATTCAAGAAGAGGAAAACAAGGGTATGTGGATTTTAAGTAAACAAATCCTGTTGTTGTGTCGGTTTGAATGGCACACCCAGATGCTGATAGGCTTTGGGTGTGGCTTCACGACCACGGGGAGTGCGTTGGATAAACCCTTCCATGACCAGAAAGGGTTCGTATACTTCTTCAATTGTCCCCGGGTCCTCTCCAACGGCCGTAGCGATGGTGGAGACCCCGACAGGGCCGCCATTAAATTTGTGAATGATGGTCGACAGGATTCGGTTGTCCATTTCATCCAGACCGAATTCATCGACGCGCAGCGCATTGAGACCGTGGATCGCGATTGCTTCGTCTATGATACCGGTGCCTTTGATCTGGGCAAAATCCCTGACCCGGCGAAGGAGGGAATTGGCGATCCTGGGTGTACCACGCGAACGACAGGCAATGGCATATCGGCCTTTCTCCGTGATCGGAACATCCAGGATCGTGGCAGATCTGGAAATGATTTTTTCCAGTGTCGGGATATCATAATAATCCAAATGGAAATTGATCCCAAACCTGGCCCGCATGGGGGAAGAAAGAAGGCCCAGGCGTGTTGTGGCACCTACCAGCGTGAAGGGTTGCAGGGTGATTTGTACGGATCGTGCGGCAGGGCCGCTGTCGATCATGATGTCGATACGGTAGTCTTCCATAGCGGAGTAGAGATACTCTTCCACGACGGTATTGAGTCGGTGGATTTCATCTATAAAGAGGACATCCCCATTCTGGAGGTTGGTGAGCAAGCCTGCGAGATCTCCGGGTTTTTCGATGACAGGGCCGGACGTCATGCGCAGATTGGCGCCCAGTTCGGAGGCGATGATATGGGAAAGCGTGGTTTTTCCCAGGCCCGGAGGACCATGAAGGAGGACATGATCCAAAGCTTCGCCCCGCTGTCGTGCAGCCTGAATAAAGACGAAGAGGTTTTCGACGATATCTACCTGACCTGAAAACTCGGATAGCCCTTTGGGCCGAAGCGCTTTTTCATACTGTTTTTCCTGCGGGGTCAGATGGTCATCGGCCGCCTCTATGATCGGATTGCGCATCAAAGGCTAAGGTATTGAAAATTTAGTCACCTCTGCCTTACCACAGAATTCCTAATTTTGCACCTCAATTCAAACCAACCTATTGCAATGAACGGAAGTAAAATCACCATGTCTGCCGGCGGAATTCAGGTACCGGCTGACCCCATTATACCTTTTATCGAAGGAGATGGCATAGGTCCCGACATCTGGGCCGCCTCCGTCCGTGTCTTTGATGCAGCCGTACAGAAAGCCTATCAGGGTGTAAGAAAAATCTCTTGGCAAGAAGTTCTTGCCGGTGAAAAAGCATTTAAAAGCACCGGTGAATGGCTCCCGCAGGAAACGTTGGACGTCATTGCCGGCCATTTGGTTGCCATTAAAGGCCCTTTGACCACTCCTGTGGGTGGTGGTATCCGGTCCCTCAACGTAGCTCTCCGTCAAAAACTGGACCTCTATGCTTGCGTCAGGCCAGTCCGCTGGTATCCGGGTGTCCCATC
The DNA here is from genome assembly GCA_041746735.1 of Saprospiraceae bacterium. Taxonomy (GTDB): domain Bacteria; phylum Bacteroidota; class Bacteroidia; order Chitinophagales; family Saprospiraceae; genus Opimibacter. Next base: position 33,212 of record JBGTGP010000033.1, on the reverse strand, counting down.
ACCTGTCAAAGAACCTGGTAAGGTCGATATGGTCATCTTCAGGGAAAATACGGAAGATATCTATGCCGGCATCGAATATCTGGCTGGAACCCCTGAAAATGAACGGGTTAAACGATTCCTGATCGATGAGATGGGGGTTAAAAATATCCGGTTTCCTGAAACGTCTTCTCTTGGTATCAAACCTGTATCTCTGGAGGGAACAGAGCGATTGGTCAGAGCTTCTATTGAATATGCGCTACGAAAAGGCCGTAAGAGTGTAACCCTGGTACATAAGGGCAACATCATGAAATTTACCGAAGGGAAATTCAAGGAGTGGGGCTATCAACTGGCTGAGCGTGAGTATAGCGGCAAGGTTTGGACATGGGCTCAATACGATCGTATCGTGGCGACCGATGGACAGGAAAAAGCTGATGCGGCTCAGAAAGCAGCACTGGCAGGTGGGGCTCTATTGGTCAAAGATGTGATTGCGGATGCATTTCTTCAACAGATCCTGCTTCGGCCAGAAGACTATGATGTGATTGCCACACTCAATCTCAATGGGGATTACATTTCTGATGCGCTGGCGGCTATGGTCGGAGGTATCGGTATCGCCCCCGGCGCAAATATTAATTATGTCAATGGCGCTGCCATCTTTGAAGCTACACATGGAACAGCACCTAAATATGCCGGGCTCGACAAAGTCAACCCCAGCAGTGTTATTCTCTCCGGGGTCATGATGTTTGATTATCTCGGCTGGACCGAGGCTTCTGACCTCATCGAAAAAGGCATAGAAGCTGCCATTGAGAAAAAGCGGGTTACATACGATTTCCACCGTCTGATGGACGATGCCACACTGTTGAAGTGTTCGGAATTTGGCGATGAAATCATTTCGAACATGTGATGTATGAAACCATTCCATACATTGCAGATTAAGGGTTAAACCATTGAAAATTTTATCTTTCAGGATATATGGATCCTCATCTCCCAGCCACCATTCCTCAGATCGCGGGCTACACGCTGGATGACCTGCATTGGTATCTGGATATCATTGATCCTGTGACCTATCAGGCGCCGTTGGATATATTGTCCGGATCCACCATCGGGCAGCATACCCGCCACATTATCGAATTTTACAACTGCCTGGTAGAACAATACCAGACTGACCAAATACCGGTCATCCGGTATGACCAAAGGCGGCGAGATATCGAGATTGAAACCCGCCCCGAACTTGCTCTTCAATATGTCCGTCAACTGAAAATTCAATTACGCGATCTGGATCCTGATACATCCTGTCTTCTCGATTGTACCGAGCATAGTGGTGATACATTGCGGGTGGTGTCTACCATTGGACGTGAGCTTGTCTATAATATAGAGCACACCATCCATCATCTGGCGATTGTCAAAATTGCCATTCGGACAACACTACCTTCGCTTCATTTGCCTGAACATTTTGGCGTTGCGCCTTCCACCCTGCGGTACCGGCACCCGATATGTGCACCGTAACATTTATCCCCACCCCGACTGGTATTTTTATAACGTCCAACCGGGATGAAAGCCCCGGAAGACAGGCGCATGGGTTGAGGTCATTTCATGGTCCAGGTGCTGAAACCATTCACTATCCACTTGACCCATCTTCCGGTGGCAGCTGGATTGCCCTCTCAGATAGTGGACGGGCAGTTTGTTTACTCAACGGAGGCAATGAACCTTTTATCCCGGCACCACCCTACCGGATGAGTCGTGGTGAGGTGGTCAGGTCGGCTGTGCTCTCCTCTGATCCGGATCGGTTTTTTTCGACTTTTGAACTGAATGGTATTGCACCCTTTACATTGCTGCTGTATGATATGGGTGTCCTGAATGAATTGGTTTGGGACGGGCATACCCGGCATCTGTCTTCCCGGCCGGTAGATCTGCCACAGATATGGTCTTCGGTAACATTGTATCCGGAAGCTGTGCGTATATGGCGTAAAGATCTTTTTCACCAATGGCTCCGCGATGAAGTAATACCTGATCGCGAAAGCATCCTTACCTTTCATCAAATGGCCAATGGAGATCCGGAAAATGATTTTATCATGAATCGTCAGGATAAGGTAAAGACCTTATCCGTCACCAGTATCCTGTTGGGCATTCAACGCGATTCTATACTCCACCTGGATCTGGAGCGACAGACACGTGAAGAAATAATGGTCCCGCATGTATTCTGAAACCGCTGTCAGTTCGGAAGACATCAGTATGATATCTGCGCCCCGTTGGCTGTGGTGGAGGCGCTTTTTTATCCGGCTCAAATCATGGGAATACTGGCCGTTATATATTTTCAATATACCCGTACTGGGTATTTGGCTTTGGAATGCAATACGTGCACGGGACCTCTTTTTCTTCACGCTCACCAATCCGGGTATCGCGACCGGAGGTATGTTTGGTGAATCAAAATCCAAAATCTTACATCATATTCCAGCCCGGTTTAAACCCGGGACTGTTTTAATCCCGTCTTCTGCCTCTGCAATGGAAGCAGAGGACCTCTTGACTGCGGCGGGACTTTCCTTTCCACTTATCGCCAAGCCGGAGGTGGGTGAACGTGGATGGCTGATCGAAAAGATACACACTATCGCTCAACTCCACATATACAGAGCTTATCACCCAATTGACACCATTCTTCAAGCGTATGTGGACCTGCCGGTAGAACTGAGTATCATGGTGTACAGGATGCCTGACGGGAGTCATTCGCATGTAACCTCCGTTTGTGAAAAACATTTTTTACAGATCCGGGGTGATGGTCAGCGTTCAATAGGTGAATTGATTTTGAGCGATGACCGGGCAACACTTCAATTTGAAAAACTTGTGACACGTTGGGGACACCGATGGTATGACATATTGTCTGACGGTGAGATATTGATTCTGGAGCATGTCGGTAATCATTGCCGGGGCACGATGTTTCTCAACCGAAATGAAAGAATAGATGAAGCGATCACCCGAACCATGGTATCCATGCTGGCGTGCATGCCAGAGGTCTGGTATGGACGGTTTGACATGCGGGTCGAATCCTGGGAGGCTTTATTGAAGGGAAGGGGTATCCAGGTGATGGAGTTTAATGGGACGGGGAGTGACCCGGCACACATCTTTCAGCCCGGATATCCTTTGATGCTGGCTTATAAAGATATGGCCTGGCATTGGGGGCTGATGAGGCGAATTGCAAGGCTGAACCGCCAGCAGGGTTACAGGCGGGCCAGGATGAAGGACATATTATCCGCATTAATTCTATATTTTCGCTACAAAAGAACTAACTGACGATCATTTGGGATTTCTGATACATTTTCTCTGGGGATGGCTATGCAGTTTTTTCGGAACGATACCGTTCGGAACGATCAATGTATCCATTACAGAAGCGGCCATCCAGAAAGGGGTTCGGGTTGCCATTTTCATGGGCATTGGTGCATCGGTCGTTGAGTTTTTCCAGTCCTATGTCGCGCTGAGTTTTTACAATATCCTGACCAGTAATCCCAGAATGGAGCGATCGATCATCCTCTTTTGCATACCTGTTTTCCTGGCCATCGGGGTGTATTATCTGTTTAAGAATGATCGCCGGATGCCCAAGCCCACGCACAAAGCCGCTCATGCCATGGGCTTTGCCAAAGGATTTATGCTGAGTTCGCTCAACCTGGTTGCCATTCCCTATTATGTTTTTTTGGGGGGCTACCTGGCTTCATCGGGGTATATCAAACTCAAACCGGAACTGATCGCTTCTTTTGCGGTCGGGGTGGTTGGTGGGTCTTTTATGGTCTTTCTCCTGTATGCCAAACTGGGCCAGTATATCCGATCTAAAAGTGAAAAACTGAGTCGTTATGCCAGTAAGATTGTGGGTTTGATTTTTATCACGATCGCCGTGAGTCAGGCTATTCGATATTACTGGGAATGATTTGCCTGTATGTAGATATATTTTCTCCACCCCCGAAAAGAAAATGGACACAGAAACGGCTTTAAATTCATTTCGAATAAAAATATATAACCATCTCATTTACAGTCAAATAGATAACACATGATCATCCTGAGCCTTAAAGAAAAATGCTATACCTGCATTCATTCATCTATTCCGGTTTTTACAAAATGACACAGTTCTTTCAAAGACCAATTGAATTAAAAATGACTATTTATAGTTATATTAGCTATCGGTAGAATGCGGGTTTATGCTTAATTTGCAGCCTCCTGGCGTACATATGCCCATAATAGTTTTCGCATGAAATCACTCAAGTTCGCCCCGGGCGACCAGCTACAGCCCCAGTTTGCGGTTGCTGTACGTAAAAATGTCTACGATTATTTCACCACAAATGGCATCTCCCCCAAGGGTAATGTTGCCCTATACCTTCAATCCCTGGTCATGTTTTCCGCTTTGATCATCCCTTTTATCATTCTGCTGGTTTATCCGGTGAGTCTGGGGATGGGCTTGATGCTGGTGATCCTCATGGGAATCGGTACTGCAGGTATTGGGATGTGTGTCATGCATGATGCCGCGCATGGCTCCTACTCCAAACACGAGTGGATCAACACGCTATTGGCCGGCACCATGTATGTGCTTGGCAGCAATGTTCTGAACTGGAAAATCCAGCATAATGTGTTGCACCACACGTTTACCAACATCAATGATTATGACCAGGATATTGCCTCACGGGGTCCTATCCGGCTATCCGATCATGCTCCGCTGAAGAAGATGCACCGGTATCAACATATCCATGCCTTTTTCTTTTATGGTTTGATGACCATGTTCAAGTTGGCCCGAGACTTTACGCAGCTCCTTGAGTACAATCGGTCAGGATACACACAGCAGCAAAAGCTCAACCCGACCAAAGAATATGTGCGGATGCTGGTCGTTAAAGTCATTTATTTTTTAGTCATGATCGGACTCCCCATGCTCCTTACTCCCTTTACCTGGTGGCAGGTTCTGCTTGGGTTTGCCATCATGCACTTTGTCACGGGACTGATCCTGGGTACTGTCTTTCAGATGGCACACGTCGTCGAGGGTGTGGATCAGCCTGTACCTACTTCAGAAGGTATCATTGAAAATGACTGGATTGTGCATGAACTGCAGACGACCTGCAACTTTGCGATGAACAATCTATTTCTCAACTGGTATGTTGGCGGGCTCAATTTTCAGATCGAACATCATTTATTTCCTCATGTCTGTCATATTCATTACCGGAAAATAGCGCCGATCGTCAGAGAAACTGCATTGGCCTACGGCTTGCCATACCATGTCAAGCCTACATTTAGGGATGCACTCCGTTCCCATGTCAAGCGTTTGAAGGCCCTGGGAAGGACGCCCATGGTCCAGATGGCCTGACGGACCCTCAACGAGGAGGTTCCAACATATTTCGCACCTGTTGGAGGATCTGGTTGGGATTACTGCCTCAACTTTTTAGACTAATATGGGTTTAGTACCTTTTATTGGAGTTTTGCATCGGAGAATGGAGGCTTCTCCTTTGGAAAATAAACCATTCAAGTTGTATTTTGCGCCGTTTTTGAACGCAGACTGTACGTAACAGCCATTATGAAGACATTAAAATTTGCCTCTGGCGATCCCCATGAACAAGCATTTGCCGCCGCAGTGCGAAAAAATGTGCACGACTATTTCAAGCAAAACGGGCTATCGACCAAAGGCAATACGGCCATGGTGATTCAGACGCTGGTCATGCTGGCATCGTATATTGGACCATTCATACTGATCCTGGCCGTACCCATGAGTCCCTGGATTGGGTTGGGATTGGCCATTTTGATGGGTTTCGGAACAGCGGGCATAGGGATGTCGGTCATGCATGATGCTGTGCATGGTTCATACTCTGGAAGAGAATGGATCAACAAGTTATTTGGCAGTACGTTGTACCTGTTAGGCAGTAATGTGTTTAACTGGAAGGTTCAACATAACATTCTCCATCATACCAATACCAATATCGACGGCTTTGACGGTGATATTGATTCCAAAGGGCCGATTCGTTTATCAGAATTTGCTCCGTTCCGAAAAATTCACCGGTTTCAGCATATCCATGCTTTTTTCTTTTACGGGTTACTGACGCTTTCCAAACTGGTTCAGGATTTTTTCCAGTTGGCCGAATATAACCGGGCGGGCATTACGCGTCAACTTAAGCGCAAACCGGTGTGGGAATACATCAAAATGGTCGCCATCAAAGCGATGTACCTTTTTGTTTTTATCGGGCTGCCCATCTTGTTTTCTTCCTTTACCTGGTGGCAGGTCTTGCTGGGTTTCCTGGTCATGCACTGGACCGCCGGGATCATTCTCAGCACTATTTTTCAGATGGCCCATGTGGTAGAAGGCGCAGAGCAATTACAGCCTAATGAGGACGGGATCATTGAGGCCGACTGGGCTGTGCATGAACTGCGAACTACGGCCAATTTTGCACGAAACAACCGGTTTCTGAACTGGTATATCGGTGGGCTGAACTTCCAGATCGAACATCATCTTTTCCCCAATATCTGTCATATCCACTATCCCAAGATTTCACCGATCGTAGAAAAGACTGCGCAGGAATTTGGTCTGCCATATAACCTTAAGCCTTCTTTTCGCGCAGCGCTGCGATCGCATTACCGAAGACTCAGAGAACTCGGAAGGCCCGCAGAGGAGACCCGGCAAGTCGCCTGATTTTTCCTTCGACCCCATTTCTATAAGATACGTACCGGGTTTACTTATTTTTGAAAGACGCGAATGTAGTCTACGATGAGGTATTGTGGAAATCGGGTAGAGCTATCCGGATATCCGGGCCAGTTGCCACCTACAGCTATATTGAAGATCATAAAGAAATGCTTGTTGAAGGGATAGGGCTGGCCATTTTTCATGCTCGCCGGTGTGATCGTATGATAGACTTCATCATCGACCAGAAAGCGAATCTGATCATTTTCCCAATCGATGGAATAAACATGAAACTTCTCCTGATAGCTATCGTTTGGTGCAGCAAATCGGGAGATGCTATTGAATTGATGTTGACTCAGGTTGGAACCATAGTGTACGGTACCGACGATCCGGTTGGGGACATCACCTGTAAGTTCCATGATATCGATTTCACCACATGCCGGCCATCCAACTGCATCAATATTGGATCCCAGCATCCACAGAGCCGGCCATATACCTTTGCCCTCGGGAAGTGCGGCCCGGATATCGATTCGTCCAAACTTGAATTGCTGCTTACCCTTCGTGATGAGTCTGGATGAGGTGTATTCCTGATTGCCAAATGATTGTCGTTTTGCTGTGATCACGAGATGGCCGCTGACGATGGATGTATTTTCCGCCCGGTAATATTGAGATTCATTATTGCCCCATCCACAGAGGTTGGGGCATCCGTCTCCTATCTCATACGTCCAGTCAGCTTCATTCAGGGCTTCAGCAGTAAACTCATCCCGCCACACCAGTTGATACCCGGCGTATTGCTCCGGAGATACAAAGCCTCCTGAAGGAATCTGCAAGCCAGCTACATTGTCATCATCATCCTCAATGGTGATCGTGATAAATTCGTTTTGCAAGACGCAATTGATAGGATTATAGAAATGGAGCTGAAACGATTCCTGCGGCTCTTTGCCTTCGTCCGCGGTGATACTGATCGTGATTGTCTTCAGGGTTTCACCCGGAGCAAAGATCAGTTTACCCGAAGTCAGAACTCTGTAGTCATCGGGTGATTCAGCGGTTCCAGGTACTGCTGCAAACGACACAACAGCATTCGTGGTATTGACACCGGTAAGTTGTACCCGTACATCAAAGGTGAAATCGACGTCGCCTTCCACGACCGTGGTATCCTGCGCCACCAGGACAGGTCGCTGGATGAAAGGTTCTGAGCCATCATCTTCATCGATACAGGCCGAAAAGGTTCCAGCCACCAGAAAGATGGCACATGCGAATGCAGCAATACGTAATGGCACTCCAAACCAACACGCCCGGGAAATCATCTTAATATTTCTAACTATCATGATCAATCTCATTAATTATTCAAACGTATGGACACTCTCCGCAGTCTGCTTATTCCAGTCTACGGACTACAATATATTCAACCCCTGACATTGAAGCAGACATTACCGATGTGCCTGTGTCTGTCGGATTGTACACCGTCATTTGTAAACCCGCACATAATCAATCAACATCTTCTGCGGCCAGATCGATTCATCCACGCCCATCTTTCCACCCCAGTTGCCTCCCACCGCAATATTCAATATGAGATGAAAATCCCGGTCAAATGGCCAGGATGGAGGGCCTTCCCCATTGTTGCGAAACGACTGGTAAAGAAGGTCATCGAAATAAAAATCAATCCTATCCTCCTCCCATTCGATAGCATACACATGAAAGTCACGACTGAGCGTAGAGGAATAAATGCCTTTTGTGACTTGTGTCCCGATGAGATGATTAAACCGTTCTGTATGTATCGATCCAAAAAGACTGTCTGGCAAATAGCCCACGAACTCCATGATATCGATCTCGCCACTTTGTGGCCATTGGCCATAGGCCCAATCGGTTGGTAACATCCAAATAGCGGGCCAGACACCTGTTCCGGCCGGAAGTTTAGCCCTCACCTCTATTCGTCCATAGGTCCAATCCCCTTTGTGTTTACTGACCAGGCGAGCAGAGCTATAGGCACGTGTTTGCATAGGTTCGCGATGGGCCTCAAGGATCAGAAAACCGTTTTGCTGACGTGCATTCTGTGAACGATGGGCCGTATAATACTGCAACTCATTATTGCCCCAGCCACACATCTGCGGACATCCGTCACCCTCATCATACCCCCACTTGCTGGTATCAGGTGGACCTTCTTTGCTGAACTCATCTGACCAAACCAGCTCTTCATACTTTTTTATAGCTGCAGGTATCTCCTGGGTAAAGCCGATTGTAGAAGACAATACCGTCGTTATAAAAACAATAAGCAAGTTTTTGATCTTGCGTCTCATCATGTTATTTCCATTTTGCATACTTACCGTGGTATAAAAGTTAACTCAAACCAACCTTCAGCTGCTGGTGCTCCGTTCTGTTGGCGTAGTCGGGCACGAACGACCAGCCGGTCAGCTTCGAGCTGAATCACATCCATGATATTGTCTGCATCCCAGACACCCATAAATTGATTGTCGGGCAGAATGATCTGATCTCTTCCTCCGGTTCCTGTTCCTTCCAAAAATAGAAACTCACTGACACCGGGTGAATAATTTTCAGGTTGATAGCCGTTCCAGGGATTGACGGATTGGCCATTGTTTCGGTTTTCAAACAGCAGGTCATTGAAGGTAAAGCAAAATGAATCATCATACTGGGTCTCCTGCAATCCATTGACTGGAGACGTATACCAGGAAAAATCTTCATAGCCGGGACCCACTTTTACAGCGCCCCCTGCGGTAGTAAACGTCCAGCATTTTCCATCAGGTCCGCAATCACCTGTCAGCAAAGCCAGCTTGGGGCTGCATTCGAGCGGAGCATCGTTTGTAATGTCTATGGTCTTGGAAGCAGAAGCACTGCCACCCCCATTCGTTGCCGATGTAAACAAGGTAATCGTGTATGTCCCGGCCTTGGTGTACAGGATTGTATCCACGATCCGGTTGGAAACTTTCGGTGTACCTCCCGGCAAGTCCCATAATCGCTGGAAACTCTGGCCAGACAGATCCGAAATCACGACCCTGTTAGAGTCACCTTCTACATACGCAACACTGAAGGATGGAGGCAAAGGGGAAGGACCCAACTCAAACTCATCATCCCGCTCCGGAGCACAATGCCAACAAACCAATGTGAGCATGATGCCAATAAACATTTTACCTTTCATGATATTGCTGTTTCATTTGGCCATTCTACATGACCGTTCTTGTTATTCTGATTCATATCACGTTACTACCTACATATCCATATCTGCTGAACGGATGAGAGCGAACTGTATGTTTCTCCTATTGTCAATTAATACCCTGGATTTTGTGACAGGGCTCCATTGGTGGCCTGGATCTGTGATTGAGGTATTGGAAAAAGTTCATGGACACCACTCACAAAACCTAATGGACCTAACACTTGTGCGGCACGGCCTGTTCGCACGAGATCAAAAAAACGATGTGCTTCCAGACCTAATTCGATGCGTCTCTCCCGATAGATTGCATCCAGCAGAGCCGGGCCCGAAGCTGAAACTGAAGGGATACTTACACGTGCCCGAACCTGGTTGAGTGAATTTCTCGAGGCTGTCTCATCTCCGGTAAAAAATGATGCTTCGGCATGCATCAGTAATACATCGGCATACCGTATCACTCTGTCATTGGAGCCCCCATTCGGATTGGGATCACCAAGGGTTGCATCTTCACTTTTGTTGCTGAAATACTTTTTGGGATAATACAAATGGGGTAATCCCCCTGTTGCCTCAATGGTAAACGTACCCCGATCTCCCATTTCATCTCCTACCCTGAACACCGTAGATTTGAGTCGTGGATCTTCGAAGCCTTCTTTAAAAAACTCATCCACAAAATCCTGTGTCGGAATATTAAAACCATAGCCGGCAAACTGCCCCCTGGCCCTGGTAAACACGTTTGTAAATGTACCTTCATTGGCATTGTTCTTTCCCCAATTGCCACCGGAGGCATTCATATATTGAATTTCAAAAATCGATTCAATATTGTTCTCTCCATACAACGGAAAAATATCTGCATAGTCTGCGACCAGATTGTATTCCCCAGATTGGATGATAGCTTCAGCCGTCATTCTGGCTTCCGACCATTTCTCCCGCCATAGATATGTTTTGACCAGCAGGGCCTGAGCAGCTCCTTTTGTAATGCGGCCGAGATCTGCTGATGGATACTCGCTCCGACGCCAAAGAACAGCTGCGGCTTCTGTCAGATCTTTTTCAATTAAATCCCAGACCAGGCTCGCGGACGTTCTGGGCATATTATACTCGGAAGGTGCCAGGACACGATCGGCCAGCGGCACATCTCCAAACATGATCACCAGATTGTAAAAATTCCACGCCCGTATAAATTTAGCCTCTCCTAGAATACGCGCTTTTAGATTTTCGTTCATCACGATCGGAGGTACTTTCTCCAATACTACATTTGCTCTGTAAATACCTTCATAATTCGCCCCCCATTCTGACTCCAGGAGATCTGTATTGGCATTCCCTTTAAAGGTTTCGAGTTGTAAGAGGTCATTGACATCATTGTCTCCCGAACCTCCCTTGATCGCATCATCTGACATGATGTCGCCCCAGAACCATCTGAAATGACCTGCCGGAGAAAGCTGGAATTGTAACGTGGCGTACGCTGCATTGACAGCAGCTATGGCATCCTGTTCGGTCCGGTAAAAATTCTCCTCTGTAATCCCAACGATCGGAGCTTTATCGAGAAAATCCTTGCTGCAGGAAATCAGCAGAAAAACTATCATGCTCGAAAAAATGATGTGTCGGTACATTTTCATCCCATATTCATTTTAAAACGTAAGACTGACTCCGCCCATGATGGTTCTGGCCTGTGGATAAAAGCCACGGTCGATGCCCAGCTCAAGACTTCCTCCTACACTTCCGATCTCCGGATCGAGGCCTTTGTATCGGGTCCAGGTGAGCAGGTTTTGGGCGGTGACGTATATTTTGCATTTATCCGCTTGTACTTTTTTGAGCCAGGCTGCAGGAAGATTGTAGGCCAGTTGAAGTGTTTTGAGCCGGAGGTAGGATCCATCTTCAACAAACCGATCTGAGATCCGGGCATTTTGATTTGGATCATTCAGATTGACGCGTGGCTCGGAATGAGATGTTCCCGGTCCTGTCCAGCGATTCAGTACAGACGATGGTCGGTTGACATAACCAAAATCATATCGCGTGGTGTTGTTGAAGATGTCATTGCCTTCAGCCCCTTGAAAAAAGAGATTGAGTTCTATTCCCTTCCAGGACAAATCAGCATTGAATCCATACGTAAAATCAGGTGTCGGATTGCCGATATAGGTCTGGTCATTGGCGTCTATGATACCATTACCATCCAGATCTCTGAATCTGATATCACCGGGCGCTGTACCCGCATTTTGAAAAGCGGCTGCTTCCACTTCAGCCTGCGTCTGAAAAATACCATCTGTCACAAACCCGAAAAAAGAGGCGAGTGGATGACCGACATCCGTTCTGGATGCGTTTGCATTGGCAAACTGAACATACCCTGAATAGACGGGTTCACCCCCTGTACCCAACCCGGTGACCCTGCTTCGGATGAAGGTGATGTTGCCTCCAAGTGCATACTTAAATGCTCGGTCGCGGTTGCGGTAGAGGAGAGCCAATTCAAGTCCGCTGTTTTCTGCAGTGGCGATATTCTGAATGGGTGGTGCGGTGCCGGCGACAAGCGGGATGGGTGCGGCATAGAGCATATCGGAAGTCTTCTTGATAAAATAGTCAGTAGTAAAGCCCAGCCGGCCACCATACCCTTCCATATCGAGTCCGAAATTTGTCTGGGTACTGGTTTCCCACTTGAGATCCGGATTGGCAGCATTGAGTGCCACACTTCCGTTGGTGATGACTTCGGTCGGGCCGAAGGTATAGTTCTGTCCACTGGACACTACAGTGGTAAAACTATAATCCCCGATGCGGTCATTTCCATTCTGGCCCCAGCTGGCTCTGAGCTTGGCGAAGTCGATAATACCGCTATTCCAAAACCCTTCCCGGCTTAGAATCCATCCGGCAGAGAAGGAAGGAAAATATCCGTAGCGGTTATTCCGTCCAAAACGGGATGACCCATCTGCGCGGAAGGTGGCGGAAAACAGGTACTTCTCATCCAGTTCATAATTTGCTTTTCCGAACCAGGAAAGGAGGGCTGATTCACTGGCCCATTGCCATGCACTTTGGGAGGCTATGGGGTCGATGGTGTTTGAGATGTAGGCATCCTTGGGATCGTTGGACGGTAGATTGGTATTGCCGCCTCCGTTGGCATCGTATCGGTTGGTCAGGGCGGTTGTTCCGGCGATCAGTGTCAGGTCATGGCGCTCTGAAAAGGAAGTTTGGTAGGTCAGGTAGTTTTCCCATTGGGCATTGCGCCAGGTATGATTGCCAACGCCTACGCTATTGACCAGATTCTTTTCGGCTGCGGGAGCTTCACTGATCCCGGGGAGGGCGCTAAGATCAAAGCGGGGTGCAAAACTGCGGGATAGCGCGAAGGTGATATCGAGACTATAGGCAGATCTGAACGTAAGGGCTGGGGTCAGTCGGACATCGCCATAGACACTTCCGACAAACCGGTTGCTGCGCCAGGTATTATGTGTTTGCTCAATGGCATTCACCGGATTGGCAATATCCGTATCTGCATAATTGGAATAGGCATAGGTTCCGTCTGCTTTGCGGATAGGCGTGACCGGATCCATATTCAGGGCTCGTATGATGGGAGAATTAAACTGGCTGTTCTCTGTGAGGGCATCCCGTTCAAACCAGGTAAAGCCGAGATTATTTCCGAGGGTAAACCATTTTTTGAGGTCGTGATTACCGTTGAGTCTGGCTGTGATGCGCTGGAAATTGGCTTTATCACCGCCGACAATGCCGTCCTGTGAAAAATAATTTCCGGACAGGGTGTAGGCAGATCGTTCGGCTCCGCCTGTAAGCGTCAGCTGATGGCTGGAGATCGGCGCATGTTGAAAGATCGCTTCTTGCCAGTCGGTGCCTCTACCCATAGCATCCGGGTTAGCGAATTCGACAGGTGGTGTTTTACCTGCAGCGATATGGGCTTCATTCTGGATCACTGCATACTCTCTGGCATTGAGCAGGTCCAGTAGACGTGCCGGACGCTGTATGCCCGCATAAGCATCATAGCTGATCTTACCTTCCTGATTTCGTCGTCCGCCTTTGGTGCTGATGAGTACGACTCCGTTGGCACCACGTGCTCCATAAATGGCGGCGGAAGCGGCATCTTTCAAGACATTGATTGATTCGATATCATTGGGATTGAGATAATCCAATCCTTCCACCGGAATACCGTCTACGATATAGAGCGGGTCACTGTTGTTGATCGTACCAACTCCCCGGATACGGACGGTAAGTCCGCTGCCTGGTGATCCTGATGTCTGTGCGATCTGAACACCTGCCGTCCTGCCTTGCAGGGCCTGCTCAACCCTGAGGACCGGACGTTCTGCGATTTCTGCTGCCTGGACCGTCGCGACACTTCCACTGATACTCGACCTCTTCTGCACCCCGTATCCTGTAACAATCACTTCTTCTAACTGCGAGATATTCTCTTCCAGTCCGATATCCAGTTTGGTTTGGCCCTGAACGGCCATTTCAACAGTGATGTACCCGATATAGGTAAAGGTCAGCGTCGCTTCACCGTTCGGTACGGTGATCTGAAAGAGGCCATCATAATCAGTGACTGTGCCGGTCGTGGTCCCCTTGACCTGAACAATAGCACCTATAGCGGGCTGACCGTCCGAGCGAAAGGTGACTCTGCCACTGACGTTATACTGGGCTGATGTCCAGAGGCTCTGGATGAGCAGATAAAATACAAGTCCTAAACGCATATTGACAGCTTTCAAATACGTGCAAAAAATGGATGGATATGCTCCGGATCTCCGGGTCCGATATTAATGAATGAGAGTACGGGTATAGTAATGCTGACCTGCAGTGACCTTTACCAGATAGATACCTGCCGGCAATGACATAGTCTCAAGAGCATGAAGATGTACCTCCGGCCCAACCCGCTGTTGCATCCTGACTCGACCGAGCGCGTCATAGAGCGTCACTGTTTTCTCCATTTCATATGCGGTACCGAAACGTAAATACGTTGTCCCTGATATGGTGGGGTTGCCGTACAATTCAAACAGATGTTGATCCTGGTGCAGGTCCCTTGTACCCACGGTACATTCTGTATTGGTGGCGCAAATTGCAAAACAGGTTTCGATCACGACATCTCCGGATAAGCCTGGTAAAAACCGGTCATTGAAATTGTTGGGATCCGCACAATCCTGTCCGGAGATATCTTCTTTACAGCTATAATCCGGGCAATTGCCGTTGGCAAATGTATAGAAGGAACTAAAGCCAAGTGCCCGGGGGAAGGTGATCTCCCAAACACCATCAGCGTCATCATCCTGCATCAGATAACGACCTCCCGGCACTTCAAAATTTCCACCGCCGGCAAGCCATACACCATCAGGACTTGGATCAACATCGCCCATACCCAAACGGATGGTCACAGACACTTCCTGTCCACAGGCATAGCAACTGTTGTAGCAAAATCCGGGTACATCTGTGTCTCCACTGACCAGCAAAAGCCGGTTATGAAACTGGCCACTTGGATCAGTACGGGTACATTCCTCCAGTCCGCCGAAGGATTCATCTGCGGCCCAATTGTCCAGCGTAATTTTGTACTCATACGCTCCGTTGACTAACTCCAACGTCACTTCCCAAATGCCATCGAAATCCGGATCGCTCAGCGGATTGGCATCACCGGACCAATTGTTGAATGATCCGCTGATATAGACCTGATCGAAGTTGGCAGTATACGAATTCATATCTACGCTAAAGGAGACCATGCGAGCCTGCGGTGCTCCGGTGGCTTTGACGACGAGGTCATCGAAATAGGAGGTTACATCTTCTCCTGTGCCGGATGTGCCAAAATCAAAAAAGAGGACTACCCGGGTGTAAATGCCACCTGCCGGTTCAAACGGAGGTTCAAGGGAAGGTGCGGTGATGTCGAAGCAAATTTCTTCCCATTCATTGACGAGGGTATTGGCGACGGTCGTGATCCAGTTGGGTTGACCTGCGGCACCTCCTTCCAGTTTGAGGGCCAGGTTTCCGATATGGTCCATGTGTACTTTGATACACACCTGGCTGCCCGGATCAAGGGACAGGGGTGTTTCTGGATTTGGATTACTGAAAGCACCGGCCCAGACTTCCGCGACCGCGGGTTTGACATATTCTGTTACGTTATCGCTGGTATTGATCCCGGATGGATTGGGATTGGCAATGATTTCTGTAAAGGTTCCATCGAGTGGGCTCCCGAAGTACTGAAAGACGGTGCTGGTTTCAGGTGCTTCAAAATCAAGAATAGTGGTGACGACCGGAGGAGCCGGTAGCGCTATGATATCATCGAAGTAAGAGGTCACATCCTCGCCAGTGCCGGCGGATCCAAAATCAAAAAACAGGACGACTCTGGCATAAGAGTAGCCTGCAGCCGGGATATTGGGAGCTTCGATAGAAGGGATAGCGGCATCAAAGTAGAGGGTTTCCCATTCATTGACTTTGGTATTGGGAACGGTGATCAACCAGTTGGGGCCGCCATCTGGTGAAGCTTCGAGTTTGAGGCTCAGGGAGCCGATGTGGTCCATCCATACCTTAATGGCGATCCGGTTATTGGTACTCAGATCAATAATGGTCTGTGGATCGGGATTGGAAAAAGCTCCGGCCCAGACTTCGGCTACTGCCGGTTTGACAAAGGAGGCTACCATTTCACTGGTATTCTCTCCTGTTGGATCCGGATTAGGGATGACCTCATTTAATGTACCATCCAGACTGCTACCGAAGTATTGAAATACAGTGCTGGTTTCTGGAGTTTCAAAATCCAGAATCGTTGTCTGGGCGCTGGCCATTGGTACGACAAAGAGGAGAAAAATGAAAATGTGTAGAGCTTTAGACATATCGGATAGGTTTGAATTTTTAAAATTATATTCTTCGTTTTGCATGTTATGCAGCAAATATGATTGAAATTAACGTGATTTGACCAATTTTTCACTACAACATGACTACGCAACGAGTACTTTCTTACTACGACATTACTACGACATCACTACGACAACAAGATGTAACCCAACAGCCATGAATCGTTTAAAAAGCACAATATTGATTCATAATATGCTGATCCTTTGCATTATATGACAAAACAACTACCTACCAGCAACCATACACTGCCCTTCATAAAAGAAGCATTTACCACAAACTCAGTTTCGATCTATACACATCATGGCAGGTAAAGTACCTAGATGGCGTCTGCTTATCCTTTTCATTTTAGGCACTGGTCTTCATCATGTCTTTTATGCCCAGGGAACCAATCTGGGAACACCTCCTATCCGTAATTTTTCCAAAAAAGAATACAGAGGAGGCACTCAAAATTGGGATGTTGCCCAGGATGAAAGGAGAATGTTGTACTGGGCCAATAATGATGGTTTGCTGCGGTATGATGGCACGTCCTGGCAGTGCTTTCCGGTCCCCAACCGGACTATAGTCCGTTCGGTCGCCATCCATCGAAATGGCAGGATCTACACAGGAGCCCAAAGTGAAATCGGCTACTTCGAGCCGGGATCAAACGGCAGACTGACCTATCAGTCCTTACTCCTTCTGTTGCCTGAAGACCAGCGCAACTTTGAAGATGTGTGGGATATCATTTTCTTTGGAGACGATGTTTTCTTCCGGACAAACAAACTGGTATTTCAATATACGGGTGAACGGCTTCATATCCATCAGCCCGGTGGAGATCTGCATGCCCTTTTCGCCACATCTTCTGCATTGATCCTGCAGCAGTCCCTTCATGAACTCCTTGAATTTAAAGGATCTTCCTTTACAATTCATCGCCGAATGGAGGACCTGGGAAGTCCGATCACCGGTGTTTTTCCCTGGGCCGGGGATACGACCTTAATGACCACCCTCAAACATGGTATTTTCTTTCTTACTGCACATGGCCACTACGGTGCCTGGACCACACCGTATGATACCTGGATCAAAGAAAAACGAATCTACTCCTCTACCCTGCTGCCGGGATCCTTTATCGCGCTGGGTACTTCACTGGATGGATTGATCGTGATGGATCAGCATCGCCGGATATATCGTCATCTCTATAAGAAACACGGGCTACAAAACAACAATATCCTGAATTGCTTTGCGGACCAGTCCGGAAATCTATGGCTGGGACTTGACAATGGTATTGATATGATCGTCTTTGATTCCCGGTACCATTTTGTTTTTCCGGATGAAGACCTGCATGCTACCGGGTATGCGGCATCCCTACAGGAGGGCAAGCTCTATCTTGGAGTATCTAACGGGACTTACGTTGCTCCCTGGCAAACGTATTACCCTCCAATGCAAGAGCCATTGTTTGTCAAAGCGGGTCAGTCCGATGGTCAGGTCTGGAGTCTCAACCTTGCTGGGGGTCGTTTGCTGATGGGCCATCACGAAGGGGCTTTTGAACTGGTGGGAGATGCTGCCCGGCGTATCGGTCAGCAAAACGGCGTCTGGACGTTTGTTCCATTACAGGATGACTACCTGATGGCCGGTACCTATGAAGGGCTGGCCTTATATAAGAAAACTCCGCAAGGCTGGACGTATGACGGCATGATCAGAGGTCTGGATGAATCGTGTCGCATTTTGGTTCGCGATGCAGATGGAGCTGTGTGGGTTTCCCATCCCTACCGGGGGTTGTACCATGTGCGTTGGACACCATTCAGCAAGTTCGATCCGGAAATTACCTACTATAACCATACCCATGGGCTGCCATCGCATCTCAACAATTACGTATTTCGCATAGCGGGAAAAGCGGTGTTTGGGACAGAGCGTGGTGTGTATCATTTTGATCCTCAACAAAAGAGATTCGTGCCTGATCCGGACTTCAACCTCATCTTCGGAAAAGAGCACCGGATCAAATACATGAAAGAGGATCCACAGGGGAATATCTGGTACGCGACAGATGAAGAGGCAGGACGGTTGCGGGTGAAGGACTTTGGGGTAAAAAAAGAAGTACAGAAGCAGGTATTTCCGGAACTGCATGGCAGACTTGCCGGTGGATTTGAATTTATCTATCCCATCGATCCCCACAATGTGATCATCGGCACGGAAGAAGGATTTATTCATCTCAACCCAGCCGTGCCATATCGGCAAGACACAACGCTTCACCTCATCCTGACCAACGTTACCGCATTTGGTAAAACCGACTCCGTGTTATTTGGTGGATATCCGGCTTCATCAGCGACAGGAGATCAGGTGCCGGTACTGGCTTCGGGAATGAATCATCTGAATTTTACTTACTCCGCTACTGATTTTAAAGATCCCACACTACTCCGATATCGCACCCGTCTTGCAGGCCTTGAAGACGAATGGTCTTCCTGGACCACAGAATCCCGCCGGAGTATCACAAACCTCAACCCTGGAAAGTATACCTTCGAAGTTCAGGCTGCGGTTAAGCATGGAATAGAAAGTGAGATTGTTCGTTTCGCCTTCCGAATCAAACCACCGTGGTACACCTCGGGCACAGCCATACTGCTCTACAGCCTGTCGGTGATGGGCCTGTTTGCCGGATTTGTGATGCGACAACGGCATCGGTTTGAATCAGAAAAAGCACAACTGACCGAAACCCACCAGCAAAAAGAGGCGGAACAAAGTCGGATGGTCGAAGCCTCCCGGGCTGCCCTGACGGAGATCCAAAATGAAAAACTGGAAGTTGAGATCAAATACAAAAACCAGGAGCTGGCACTTACCACCATGCACCTCGTGCAGAAAGCAGAAATTCTTCTGGGCATCAAAGATGGCCTCCTTCAACTCCAGGAAAAATCAAAAAACCCGGAGATCAAAAAAGACCTGCAACAATTGCTCAACCTGCTCAACTTCGATGTAAAACTCGATGAAGATTGGGCACAATTTGCTTTTCACTTTGATCAGGTCCATGTCGATTTTCTCAAACATCTTCGTGAAGCATTTCCTCAATTGAGTACGAATGATTGTAAACTCTGTGCGTATCTGCGGATGAATCTCAGCACCAAGGATATTGCTCCTCTTCTGAATATTTCGGTCCGGGGTGTGGAAGGGTCACGATATCGCTTGCGTAAAAAATTGGGCTTGCCCAATGATGCGAATCTGACAGATTTCATACTTAATCTGACACCGTCTGGCGACGCTTAATCGTGTGGTTTGTGGCAAAGGTATGCGGTGGAAACAAGTCTGTAGAACGTGGTCTGATCGAGTTGGCCATGGGTATGCGGGCAGGTACAGGTGGATCAGAACGTAAGCATCTGGGTTGCTTTCTTCATCACCTTGGCCTCCAGGGCGGCCTTCATTTCATCCCGTTGTTCCGGAGTGGTGGCAGCCAGCATCGTGCAGGTTTCATTCCACACCTCGCGGCGCCAGCCGGAGATCAGTTCGGACAGCATCCATTCATCAACCCGGCCCATCAATCGATCTACAACTGCCATAAACGGGGAATGTTTCTCTATCACTTCATCCTGTACCCGGTCGATGGTTTCTGCGATGATCCGGTTGACCTGATCATGATCTGACTTACGCATGGTGCGCTGCTCGACGGACATGACTTGCCAGTCGGCGGCGATTTCATCATATAAGGCCAAGACAAGGTCATAATTAATGTGATCATTGACGCCCAGCAGCAAATGTTGCATGACGTGTAGTTTACCCGTGCAGGAAGCATCATGTGCTTGCTTCCATACGGCTGGCGTTTGATCGGGCTGACCTTCATACATGCTAAGTGCATCGAAATAATAGCCGGCGAAAGACCGAAGTAGGTTCTCCACCCAGACCGGATCTGAAAAGCGGCCTTGTCGGACAGCCTCCAGCATATTGGAGGTCATGAGTGTGTAGCACTGCAGAAAAATATATCTTTTGTCCCCACAGACTTCCCACTCGGCCGCCCGGGCTGTCATCCGATCTAAAAGAGGGTCAGGTATCGTCATTGTTTTTCCCATGATGTGCGCACAATATACAGTTTAGACAAAACCTAATCTTCCATCATCCATGAGCCTCTACATCCGTCACCTCATCCGTTGAGCTGGAATAGATTAGTTTTACCAACCACTTTCCCTTTCTATATGTTAGATCAGCGTATTTTTATATTCACTTGAAATTTTAGAAATGAAGACCTTAGAAAAAAAAGTCGCTATCATCACCGGCGCGGCTTCCGGTATAGGACGTGCGACAGCTGAATTATTTGCCCGAGAAGGTGCCAAAGTCGTCGTATCTGATATAGATATTTCACTTGGGCAAGAGGTGGTGAATGGTATTCGCCAGGCAGGAGGTGAGGCCGTGTTCATTAAAGCTGATTCGTCGAGCCCGGAGGAGAATGAAGCACTGGTCAAGGCAACTGTGAATCAGTATGGTGCGCTCCATATTGCCGTCAACAATGCCGGTATCGGAGGTCCTCTCAGTCCTACCGGCGACTATCCCATAGATGGCTGGCAAAAGGTCATCGGCATCAATCTGTCCGGTGTATTTTATGGTATGCGGTATCAACTGCCCGCTATGCTGGCTTCGGGTGGTGGAAGCATTGTCAATATCGCATCGATTCTTGGCGCTGCCGGCACACCTAATTCACCGGCGTATGTAGCGGCCAAGCATGGTGTGGTCGGTTTGACCAAGACGACCGCACTCGAATATGCCAAACAAAATATCAGGGTCAATTCCGTAGGACCTGGTTATATCCTTACACCGTTGCTGACGAATACGCTTTCTGACGATGTCCTAAAAATGCTGGTAGGACTCCATCCGGTGGGCCGGCTAGGTACTTCTGAAGAAGTCGCGGAAATGATTCTTTGGCTAGGTTCAGACAAATCTTCGTTCGTGACCGGCTCCTACTTTCCTGTTGACGGCGGATATCTGGCCCAATAAATTTACTGTCACAAGGTTTTTGATGCCCGGCCTGCGTCATGAAAGATGTGTACCAACTCAGTATTGACAAGACCTTCCGGCAATTTGACACCGGAGAGGCCGGATTGACCGCCGATGCTGTATTAGCCTTACGACAACAACATGGTGAAAACAGCATTACGGAAGCCCGTCAGCGAAGCCGCTGGTCCATCCTGCTGTCCCAGTTTGATGATGTAATGATCATCATCCTTATGGTCGCCGCGGGCATTTCGTTCTTTGCCGGTGAACCCACTGACGGATTTGTCATCCTTGCTATTGTTTTACTCAATGCCTGGATGGGCTATACGCAAGAGTATAATGCCGAACAATCTATCCGGCTTTTAAGAAAGATGGCTGCACAGCATGCCCTGGTCGTCCGGGACCATACACCTCAAAAAATAGAAGCGCAGGAACTTGTCCCGGGTGATCTGATCCATCTGGAAGCCGGTGATATTGTACCCGCAGATGTGAGGCTCATTGAGATCAGCGCATTCAGAACAGATGAAGCATCGCTGACGGGTGAAAGCTATGCTGTAGATAAAACCACGCATGCCTTGCAAGGGCATCATCTCGTACCCGGTGATCAGCACAATATGGCCTTTAAGAGTACGCTAGTGACCAATGGTACAGCAAGGGCGATCGTAACTGCTATCGGCATGAAAACCGAGATCGGAAAAATTGCGGGTCTGTTGACCGGCGGTGACACTAAAACGCCGCTTCAAATGAGGCTTTCCAAATTCAGCAAGCAACTCGCGGTCATCGTTGTCATCATCTGCCTGATTGTATTTGGATTTGGTCTCTGGCGTGGTGAACCTTGGATGCAAATGTTTTTGACGGCCTTGTCGCTTGCGGTGGCGGCTTTGCCAGAAGCTTTGCCGGCAGTCATCACGATAGCACTGGCGCAGGGCGCTCACCGCATGGTACGACAAAAAGCATTGATCCGGAGACTCCCTGCAGTAGAGACACTGGGCTCTGTCACCTATATCTGTAGTGATAAAACCGGAACCCTGACGCAAAACGTCATGACTGTTGAAAAGGTCTTTGTCGTGGATCAGCAAGACGACCTGATGCGTCATGCCATGATCCTGAATCACGAAGTTCGCTTTGCAGATGCCAATACCTTACTGGGCGACGCTACAGAGACCGCGATGGTGCGCTATGCCCTGGAGGCCGGACTGAGTAAGGAAGCTGCAGAACATCGCTTTCCGATAGAAGGAAAAATTCCGTTCGACTCCTTCCGCATGCGGATGAGTACGCTCCATCAGCATCATGACCACTGGATCCTGCTGGTGAAAGGCGCTCCTGTAAAAATCATGGAAACTCTGGACCCCAGGTTTGAAGGAAAGAAGGAAGAATGGATCCGGCAAAACCGGGAATGGGCGAAGGAGGGACTACGGGTTTTGTTTTTTGCATACAAAGTCATGCATGAAAAACCCGCTATACTCCAACCAGATACGGAAACCGACCTCAGCTTCCTGGGTATGGTCGCGATGATCGATCCACCCCGTGAAGAAGTCATTGAGGCAATTGTGCAATGTCATACTGCAGGAATTCATACTGTCATGATCACAGGTGATCAGGCCTTGACTGCACGGGCTATTGCAGAACGGCTGAACATCATACCGGAAGGATCTGAACGCGTGATGACTGGTGCCGAACTCGAAGCACTTCCTGAAGATGTGTTTAAGGCGCAAGTGAAAGATATCGCTGTGTATGCCCGTGTCTCTCCGGAACAGAAACTCAAAATCGTCGAGGCGCTGCAAGAGCATGGGGAGTTTGTTGCCATGACGGGTGATGGTGTAAATGATGCGCCATCGCTCAAACAGGCAGATATAGGGCTAGCGATGGGTATTACCGGAACCGACGTCTCCAAAGAAGCATCTGACATGATCCTGCTGGATGATAATTTCGCTACGATCGTAAAAGCCATCAAGGCCGGGCGTCGGATTTATTCTAACATTCGCAAATTTATCGTTTATGTCCTGTCCTGCAATCTCGCTGAGATCCTGACTCTTTTTGCTGCGCCGCTATTGGGTATGGCGATTCCGCTTCTGCCGATCCACATTCTCTGGATCAATCTGGTGACGGATGGATTGCCGGGTATAGCCCTTGTCGCCGAGCCAGCAGAAAAAGATATTATGAATCGTCCGCCGCGATCCCCGAAAGAGAATCTTTTTTCTGGTGGATTGATTCCGCGTATCCTCATGACCGCGATCATACTGACGCTTTCATGTCTCTTCATACAATGGTGGGCTATCGATCAAGGCTATGATGTGCGCATGCAACAAACGCTGGTATTCACTACACTTTGTTTTGTTCAGTTAGGGAATGCTCTGTCCATCCGATCCGACAGCCGGCCGATATTATCTGCCGGTATTTTTGCCAACAGGGGCATGTGGGGCGCGATCATTATGATCATTCTCTTGCAGACCTTGATTGTTTTTGTTCCGGCTGTTCATCCTTTTTTCAAAACCACTGCATTACCGCCTGATGCTTTCTGGATGGTCTTATGGGTTACGCTGGCAAGTACCTTGCTCATTGAAGTATTTAAATTTTTCAACCGGCATCGGTATCATTCCTGAGCATCTAGTATGAAGATCGGCTAATGTCGATGGACGGATACACCCAACATGCTCGAAGGTATTTCCCCTACAGATGCAAAGTTGTAGTCATTTCATTATCAGAGGGGTCTCTGGCCTTATATTGTCAATCACAGCTGTCCAAAATGTTTAACTCGTTCTAAAATCTGACCTGATTCCCAAACGATTATACTACAGTAGCATGGCTTTCAAATGCTATCCCCCAATCGATGAAGGCTTAGGAGATTAGGCGGTTATGGGGCTTATATGGCTTATATAGTTTATGATACTTATGAAGGATAGGGAAAGCAGAAGTTTTGAGCGCCGAGCTCGGTTACTGAGTTGTAGCACATGGATGCGCGATTGTAAGTCGAAGTACGGTTACTTTTTCCGGAAGAAAGTAACAAGTAGTATAGAGTAGAAATATTTTGGACTCTTGTGATTGTCAATTATAAATAATTTTTCAACAAAGTTTAAGATGCTGCGTTGTGTCTGTTTATCCATCACTTCATACCTTCTTGCATGAACGCATATGTTTTGACCCTTCTAACGCTTATCGTAACCGTTACCAGCGCCAAATCACAGATCCCCGGTCGGGACCGATTGAATGAAACACGCGACAGTCTTTACATCCAGGAGATACAGGATCATCGTCAACCCGACAAAGTCCTTCATGCCGAGCCTTTGTACATCGACCTTATCCGGGACCTGGGTGCCCGTAAAGGGGAAAAGGAATGGAATATAGGGATAGGTTTGACGGACAATAATTCATTTGATACGTACGAGGCGCTCATCGAATACGAATGGGCACCGGTAGATCGCCTGGGCCTCGAAGTGGAGTTACCTTTTACTTTTTATCCAGGATTTGGAGATGGCACTACGCCCGGAAGTCGACTCAATAGCCTTAAACTGGCAGCGCAGTATTCGTTTTTCGTTTCGGAAAAGATGAAGACATCTATGGCCCTGGGGTATATTCAGGAATTTGAATTGGCCCCTTTCAAGTTGTATAGCGAGCGTAATTTGCACACAGGGAATATTTACAATCCCTTTTTTGTCGTGGCCAAACGGTGGGGAAATAACTTCCACACCCTGCTCTATACAGGTCCTGCCATTGCACGACATTTTCATGATCAAAGCACGCAGACGACCTGGCAGATCAACAGCAACATCCATTACATGATCACCGGGACCCGAAATTTTATTGGCGTGGAATTCAACAAAGAACTCAGTCCGCAAGATTTTGATATGACCATTCGTCCACAGATGCGACTGGGGATTGCGGAAAATTTCCTGGTGGGTATTGTCACCGGTATCCCGATCAGCCGGGAAAATCAACGGTTTTCTTCTTTCATACGGCTGATCTATGAACCGGGGCATCAAAAGGCACATCATTGACGCTGCATAGATGAAGGCCAGATGATATACCGCTGAAACCCTTTTGCTGCATTACATTTATCCTGACATCCGATCTATCCTATGCTGTCAGGTCCACTTCGCATAAGTCTTTTGTACCTTACCTGCCTTGTACTGTTTCAATGTAAAATGCAAGACGAAACACAACGCGGCACCCTGATCATCCTTGATGCATTTCCATCTGAATTTGTTGATCCACGGCCAATTCTGGTTTGGCTTCCTCCAGGGTATACGCCCAACCGGAAATATGCAGTGCTCTATATGCATGACGGTCAAATGTTATTCGACAGCACCATCACCTGGACACAACAGGAATGGAAAGTCGATGAGACCATGACACGGTTACTCCAGAAAAAGAAAGTCCGGGAAACGATTGTAGTTGGGATACACAATGCCGGAAGATTTCGCTGGTCGGAATATCTGCCACAGGTTGTATTGAATCAAATTCCAGATTCCATTCAAGTGCACATCATCCATCATTGGATGCAGGGACGTGTCCTTTCCGATGGCTATCTGCGCTTTATCACCAGTGAGCTCAAGCCATACATCGATCAGCACTATTCCACCTACGCTGACGTGGAAAATACGTTCATCATGGGGTCCAGTATGGGAAGCATCATTTCGTTGTATGCGATCTGTATGTATCCGGAAGTGTTTAGCGGTGCGGCTTGTCTGTCAACACACTGGCCACTCGATGTGCCAGGGTTTGCTCCGTTGGAAACGGATTTTGATCTCCCCGCTGTTTTTATGGATTACCTGTCGGAGCATTTGCCTGCGCCAGATCAGCACCGGATTTATTTTGACTATGGCACGGCATCGCTGGATGCTTTATATCCGCCTTACCAAAAGCATGTCGATACGTTGATGAAGCAAAGAGGATATTCAGTCGCTAACTGGTTGACCCGCGAATTTCCGGGTGAGGATCATTCGGAGCAGGCGTGGGCCCGGCGTTTGCATATTCCATTGGAATTTTTGCTCCGGCCGGAATAGGTTTATCGTTCCAATAGCCGGACCAGTTCTTCCACGATCTGACGCTGGTGGGTCCAGAGCACAAAATGACTTTCTCCTTCAAAAGCCTTGATCATGACCGTATCGGCACGGATGAGCTGTTGCTGTGCGAAGGTTACATTTTCAAAAGGGACGAGTACATCTTTCGTACCATGCACCAGCGTGACCGGGACTGTAAGGTGACGCCAGTCATTCTCCAGCAGCCGGAGATGACCACGAAGGGGCATGAGTTCTTCGTTGCTCACCCGCATCGTGACAGGTAGTATATCGCGCAGACCCGGGAGATCAATCCATTTACGCCAGGCTGCAGATTCAGGTTCGAGACTTGCACTGACGGAACCTGCGATCAGGCCTATCCCTTTGACTTTGGAGGGTCGGCGTACAGCCGCCTGGACTGCGACCGGAGCACCGTAGCTATGTCCGGCGAGCCAATAGTGTACGTATCCCAGGGAGTCCATCAGGGCACAGAGTATATCCGCCTGTCGTGACAATGAAGGTTCCGACAGTCCAAAACCTGAATGACCATATCCTGGCCGGTCATACGTCACGATATCCGCCCGATGCAATAGCGAGGTGTCTACCATATAATCCAGGAAAGCATCCATAGAGCCCGGCGAACCATGTACCAGAATCAGTGCGCCGTCTTTGGGCTCATCCAGAGACGTACGGAGGTAGACAATCTCTCGGCTGCGAAGCTGAAAGGTGTCGATGAGGGCATTGACCCCCCGGGGGCCTAAAAAAGCACGGATTTCCCTGTCACTCTTTCGCATAGTAAGCCAACCGGCATAGCGGACAGTGATCATCGTCGCGATGGGAAGCAGCACGATCAGCATCAGGATCCGGACGGACCAGCGCAATACTTTTCGCTTCTTACGCAGGGTCATGTGCAGCAGAGTTGAGTTGATACGTTGATTGCTGATCCCGGATCCATCCGTGGGCTTGTGTCATCGTATCTCCGGCATACAGCAGGGGACCAAATGCAACGCGGCCACGAATATATTTCAACCGAAAGAGTTTGAAGAAATGGGGAAGAAAAGTATCCTCTCCGATGAATGCCGCTTCAGGACAATCATAGATGATGGCGATGGGCTGCACCGGCACACCGGCCTCCAGCGCGGCATCGAAGGATCGTGGCCTGAAGGGCATCGGTTCGGGTCCTGCAGTGGTCGTACCTTCGGGAAAAACCAGGATACTGATTCCTCTCATCAGCGCATCCCGAATCGTCTGTGCCGTAGCTAACCGGCTATCCTTTTCATCCCGCTTCACAAATATCGTCCCTACGATATAGGCACCATAGCCAATCAGGGGCCAGCGGGCGACTTCGGCTTTAGCGACGACATTGGCATCCGTATGCATCAGGACGATGACCGGATCGATATAGGAAATGTGATTGCCTACGTAGAGGCAGGGGCCCGTATGGGGCGTCCCCTCCAGACGAAGTCGAATCCCCATGCGCTTTGGAATATGATTGAGCCAACGACGCCGTTGTCTGATCCCGGCCTGTGTGCGGGATTTTCCCAAAAGAAGATCCACGAAGAATCCGGCAATGCTCCAGAGTGTGGATATCGCAAAGTAAATAAAACGCCAAACCGCTCTGAACCATCCCTGCATCAAACAAAGAAAGCAGTTGTACCTGACAGAAAAAAACGCATTTTCAATATTTGCCTGAAGGACTTTCGGACTGTGAACGGGTAAAAAAAATATTCTATCCTGTCCATGCAACTCCTCTGACTGTAAAACAATGAAAAAAGGTACGTGTAAACCCTTAAAATCTGTGATGGAAAACATGGAGTAATAAACGGGAAAACACCGAATTTTAACACATATCTATTTGTATATCAACCAAATACAACGAGGTAAAAATAAATGTGTAATCAAAATCAAATTTCTCTCGTTTAATAATCTGAACATCAGAAGGACACACCAGACATACTATGAGACACCTTTTTAATGTCTGGTTTTCTAAATCTTAATACGTGACTATCGAATACTGCTACTCTTTCGAATCATCTTTTCACTCAAAAATTTTTTTAACATGACAACGTCAAATCATCCATCCGAAGAAACCAACCGTCCAAACTGGAAGCTTGCTACCGGCATTTTGGGTGCTCTTTTCGTCCTGGCGGTGGTATTCGGTACAGTGTTTTACAGCAAATACAAATCGTCTTCTACCCGGGCTCAGGATCTGGGCACACAACTGGATAATACCCGTGTTCAACTGGAAGGCGAACTCGCTTCTCTCAACACCTCCTACACCGATCAGATCGCATTGAATGATACCCTTTCTGCAGATCTGCAAGTGAAGATCGCCGAGGTTGAGGATCTTCAGGCCCGCATTGCAGTGGCCAGAAAAGAACTGAAATCCAGTCGGGCTCATTCGGCAGAAATCAAATCCCGTCTGGCTCAGATGGAAGAACTCAAAGTAGCATTAGAACAGGATATAGTGAGTCTGCGTGAAGAAAACCAATCCCTGGTCGCCGGCAATCTGGATTTAAACACAGAGTTGGCTTCATATAAGGATGAGGTGAATACCCTCAGCAAGCAAGTGTTGTCGCTGACCACTGCCAATGAGAAACTGACCAGTCGCCTGCGCACAGTCGCCCCTGCGGGATTCAGAGCTGACAACTTTACCGTAACGTCCGCTACCCGCAAAGACAAGTTGACGACGAAAGGCAAAAAGATCGATGCTATCACGGTCACCTTTGACCTCAACAACATACCTGAGGAATATCATGGCAACCGTGAACTCTATCTGGTGCTGACTGAATTCAATGGCAACACAGTACAAGCGGTCCCTGGTAAAGAGGTCAACTTGAAGTTTGGCAATGAGCCAGTCAAAGTCCGGGCCGCCGATGTCACACAAGCGAACCTGAAATCACGTCAATCCATGACGATGTCTTTTGAGCCTACAGATAATCTCAATCCAGGCACCTACAATCTGATGGTATACGCAGACAATGGATATCTGGGCAGCACGGGATTCATGGTGAGCAAATAAAATATTGGGAGACTGCATATAGTATGTAAATCCTTGTCGAGAAGCCGGTCCTCCCAACCGGCTTCTTTTTTTTATGGTCGCCGAAGCTAGCGAAGGGCTCTACCACTTCGCTGGATGGATGTCGCCCCTTCAGGGCTTATGATCAGGAGACTTGTGGTGTGGGGAGTCGAGTTATCCTTTCAAATAAACACTACACTCTAAACACTACACTCTCTTCTCAACTTCTCAACTTCTCAACCTCCCCCACGCCCCGGCGTTCACGAGCATAGCCAAGACGGAGGGTGACGCAGGGGTTGGGGGCAGAAGAGGAAAGGGGTTCTTGTGCGACCCATTCAGGGTCGGGGCTCAGGGGTGGTGCATATACCCCGGGTGCGACCCGGGGGTATAGGAGTGTAAGCCCTTCAGGCTTATGTAGGATCAGTCGTCAACATATATCATGAAGGCACAGGTTACCCTACCAATAAACACTAAACGCTAAACACCAAACTTCTCAACCACTCACCATTCACTACTCACCCCTAAACCTCTCAACTCCTCAACTCTCAACTTCTCAACTTCTCAACTTCCCATCACAGCAGCTCCCGCTTGAGCATCTCCAGCGTCTGCGCCGGAATATCTGCGATATCAAGTATCATGAGTCCGTCGAGTGCATAGTTGAAATTGGGATCCAGATTGAAGCCGAGAAAGCGGGCATTCTGCCGGATATATTGTTTCATCAGGATAGGATATTGGATATGCTCGGGTTGAAGCTGATCCAGGATCGCTTCAAACGCAAGGGGTGTAGCATCCAGATCATCGATCTCGCGTCTTGGAGGCAGTGATACATCCGGCCTGAAAGGAGTATGCGGTGTAAACCAGGAAGAAAATTCCGGGTGCATATAATGCCGTCGTGCATATTCCATCAGGACTTTGCGGGAGAAATCAGAATAATACCGGCTGATGCACACAGGCCCGATGAGATACTGGTACTGTGGATGTTTCAGCATGAAAGCCATGATCCCTTTCCAAAGGAGATAGAGTGGCAGATTCTTTTTCTGATATTCCCGGATGATAAACGAACGACCCAGCTCCAGACATTTAGGGAGATATTGGTTAAACGCAGGATCGATATCAAAAAACGAGCTGATGTAAAAACCTTCCTTTCCATACATGGCATAGATGCGATCGCCACATCCAAATCGGTAACCTCCGACGAGCTTTTGGGCGGCATCATCCCAGATGATGAGTTGCTCGTAATATGTATCAAAGGCATCGATATCATAGGCCTGGCCTGTACTCTCCCCTACCTGCCGGAACGTCATCTCACGCCACCGGCCCAACTCAAGACGCAGCGCCGGACGATCCTCCAGGTTACAGACAAACAGGATATACGGATTTGCCCGCAAGAGAATATGCGATGATTTCAGCGCATGAATCTCTTGCTGAAGTTGGTAAAGATCCGGAGCCGGGCCGATCGTTTCCATGTCTATGACCTCATCATAGAGTTGAGGTGCGATAAATATAGAATAATTCATGATGTAAAAGTCCTCCGTCCTCAGGACAGTAGCGCCATCTCAGTAGAAAATAAATTGTAAGAAGATTGAAAAGTCAGTTCGTCGCGAACCAACTCCCTTACCGGGTGAGCAGGAAGCGATCTATAAACTCGCGTACACATCCCTCACCCCCGCGTCGTTGCAGAACGATATCCACCTTTTGGATCAATGAGAAATGAGCATCATGCGGGCAGGCAGAAAGTCCCGCCTGTTCCAGCAGCTCCAGATCGTTGATATCATCCCCGATATAGGCGACCTGGGAGAGGTTGAGTTGTAGTTCTTGCATCCATCGTTGCAGTACTTCGAGTTTGGGTTCTTTACCGGAATAGACATAGTGGATGCCGAGCATTTCAGCGCGGGTGTCGATGATCGTACTTGAGCGGCTGTGGCTGATCAACCCGACGGGTATACCTTTCTCCTGCAGGAGTGTAATGCCCATACCGTCCTTGATATTGAATTTTTTGGACTGCACACCCTGGGCGTCGATGTACACACCGCTATCTGTGAGTGTACCGTCGACATCGAGAACAAGAAACCGGATACGGGATGCTTTTTGTTGCAGGGTGGTATCACTCATGAGTGAAGTGCATTACGTACGCGCATGACTTTGTCGAGGATTTCTTCCAGCAGTTCCAGTCTGAGCATGGTGGAGGCATCGCTGAGCGCATGAGCCGGAGCAGGATGGACTTCGATAAACAGGCCGTGTGCACCGGTGGCGGCGGCGACAAGCGCGATGGTTTCGATAAATTCCGGATTGCCACCACTGACACCTGCACTTTGATTTGGGATTTGGGTGCTGTGCGTACAATCCATGACGACGGGTACGCCATGTTTTCGGAGTCGGGGGATGGCGGTAGCGTCTACGATGAGATCTTCATATCCGAAGGTAAAGCCTCTTTCGCAGATCCATACATTTTGGTTGCCGGTGGACCGAACTTTTTCAACCGGAAAGTTCATGGCTTCGGGGCTTACAAATTGGCCCTTCTTGATATTGACGGTCTTGCCGGTCTCACCCGCGGCTTGAAGGAGTGCGGTCTGCCGGCAGAGGAAGGCGGGTATCTGGAGGATATCGACATAGTTGGCGACCATAGAGGCTTCATGGCTTTCGTGAATGTCTGTGAGGGTTCTGATGCCGAGTTCCTTTCCGATAGAGGCGATGATCTTAAGTGCTTCCTCGTCGCCTATGCCGGTAAAGCTATCGACACGGGTTCTGTTGGCTTTACGGTAGCTGGCTTTAAAGATATATTCTATACCGAGTGCGTCACAGAGGGGTTTGACGGTGCGGGCTATATGCCAAGGTGTGGTGTCGTTCTCGATGACACAGGGTCCGGAGATCAGGAAAAACTCAGGCATTGGTTTTGCTTTTATTGCCCAGGTATCCGCTATGGTGTCGTTTGGCGTAATCGGCTGCTGTAAACCCAATCAGTTGCATCAGGGAGACGACGAGGATATCGCCCATCACGGTCATGACGGTAGTACTGGTCGTGGGTGTGAGTCCGAGTGGACATACTTCTTTGGGATGTCCTGTGCTGAGGCAGATGTCGGCTTCCCGGCCCAGTTCATGTTCGGGATGGCCTGTGATGGCGATGGACTTCAGCCCGGGCCACATTTCTCGGGCGAGGGGGAGTAGCTCGAGGATCTCGCGGGTTTTGCCTGAATTGGAGATCAGGAGTAGAATATCGTTTTGCTGGATGATTCCAAGATCGCCATGTTGGGCTTCAGATGGGTGAAGAAAAACAGCGGGGGTACCTGTAGAGCTGAGTGTGGTGGCGATATTGTGGCCGATCTGTCCGGCTTTGCCCAGGCCGGATACGACAACTTTGCCGCCGAGAGTATGGACGTGATGATGGATGAGGGATATCGCTGCGGGTATCGCGTCATCCAGGGGGATATTGCGAATGCCTTCAATCTCACGTTCGATCAGTGCCCGAATATCGGGGATCATGTCTTTCATTGGGCTGCAAAAATAGGGAAATCCGGTCGTTTCGGGTCTCCCTACTTATGCGAAGTTTGCAACTTCGCATAGACATGTTTCTCTTTGAAGTTTGCAACTTCACATCACCTCTCCCCCCACTTATGCGAAGTTTGCAACTTCGCATAGAGATATTTCTTTTTGAAGTTTGTAACTTCACTTAATATC
>JBGTGP010000032.1:0-298544 GCA_041746735.1 Saprospiraceae bacterium | reverse complement strand
AAGGGTAAAGGGTAAAGATGTAGATACGCCATATTTGCGTATCAATACAGCCTGATCTCACATAAGCCTGAAGGGCTTACATATACCAACCCCGGGTCGCACCCGGGGAACTTGCGCGTACTGCGCGCAAGTGGGGAAAAGGTAAAGAGCTGCTTGGGCTGGGGCACAAGGAAATTATATTTTTTTGTTGAGCTTGTTCCATCAGAATAGACTATTTTTCCAGATATGGAAAACGCACACGCGATCAGGGATGCCATCATCGGCAACGTAGAATTAAGACTTTTTAAAGAATCGCTGCCGCGCATCATCAAATGTCTGGATCGGATGAATGAGGAGCAGATCTGGTGGAGGCCTAACGAAACATCCAACAGTGTCGGCAACCTTGTATTGCATCTTTGCGGCAACGTCAGCCAATGGATTCATACCGGCTTGGGAGGTCTTATGGATGAGCGCAACCGGCAGCAGGAGTTTGATGCGAGAGAGGGTATCAACCGGGAGGAATTGTTGAGTAAAATGAATACGACAATGGAGCTGGCCGGAACGATCATCCGGGAAGTGACCGCGGAAGACTTGCTACGGATCCGGCCGGTACAGACCTTTCAGGAGTCCGGACTTTCCATTTTGATCCATGTCACGGAGCATTTTTCCTATCATACCGGCCAGATCGCCTACATCACCAAAATGTTGACAGACAGGGACCTTAGCTTTTATGACGGGGTAGTCCTGCAATGATCTCATTCCGATATGAAGATGGTGAGATGAAAGGGGTTATTTTTACACCATGCATCACATCCTCCTGATCATCGCAGGTGTATGGTGGGGTATGTCTGTGTTGTCCGCTCAGGGGGATATAGAGAAACTGCCACCACCTGTCAATACGGATCTCTATGATGAGACTACGCCTGTGATCAGCGGGGATGGACAACGTATGTTTTTTACCCGGACTGCAGACCCCGATTTTAATCCCACCATAGTGGAGCCGGATGGCCGGTTGACCTCAGACAAAAGCGATCATCTGTATGTAAGTCGTCTGGCGGGTATATATTCTCAACTGGCAGGAGAAGAGGTCCATGATCCGCTCAGTTCGGTTTACAATCAGGATATTTGGTTTGTCGAACTTCATCAGGATACACCGGGTCTGGTGGTACATCCCGGATATCCGCTCAATAATGCGCTTCCCAACAGCTTGGTGTCTACCGGTATGGCACCGGACGAGTATGTCGTGCTCAATCAGTTTTATGAAGACGGAAGTATGTTTTCGGGATTTTCAAGAGTACGTCTTGATACAAATCACATCCTGCCCCTACCCAGTCCCATGCATATCTATGAGTTCCATCTCAGCGGCCGGGATGTCCACCTGACGATGACCTCCGAGGGTCACGTACTCATCCTGAGTATGGATCGGTCTGATGGACTTGGCGAACAGGATCTCTTTGTTTCGTTTTATGTCCGACACAATGTATGGTCGGCACCGATTCACATGGGAGCCATACTCAATACCCAATATCGGGAATCCACGCCCCATATTTCACCCGACAAACGGTACTTGTATTTTTCCTCCAACCGTCCAGGAGGTTTCGGGGGGCAGGATATTTATGTCAGCGAAAGACTGGACTATACCTGGTTGCGCTGGTCTGAGCCGGTATTGCTCACCGGACCTGCTAATACCTCTGCTGATGAGAGTCAACCTTATTTTTCGCCTGATGGGCACTATATGTATTTTACGTCCAGACGAGATGGGACCAGTGATATCTACAGACAACGGTTGACACCTCGCCCACGACTTATAAAACCACTGTATATCCGCGGGACCATCGTCAATGCCGCGACTGGTCTTCCGGTTCGTGGCGAATTGTTTTGGGGGCCTCAATCGTCAACCGGTTATATGGAATACTTCAATTCGTACAATGGGTTATTTTTTATCGAAATGACCGAATACGAGCCGTATAAATTTTTTCCCCGTAAATCCAATCATCGCGGACAACGCATCCTGGTGGATCCCAGGCTCATGGAAAAACAGGGAGTAGATACCTTTGAGCTGGTCCTCTATCTCGAAACCCGGGACCTAGAGGAGCCTACTCTATACCCATCCACCCAAGAACAGGAAATTCCCGATGTTGGGCTACTCCTTTCGGGTCGCACGGTTGCTTTTCATGCGATCCGGTTTGCCCGGGGCAAGGATACGATCCTGCCTGGATCCGGACCAGCATTGGAGCATTTATACGCCTTGCTGGACCAGCATCAGGATCTGCGGATTCTGGTAGAGGGTCATACCGACAATGTCGGCCAGGAAGATGCCTTAATAGAACTGTCGTGGCAGCGGGCCGGAGCGGTGAGATCATATCTGGCAGGCAAGGGCATAGACGCGGATCGAATCCAGATCGCAGGGGTTGGAGCCAGCAGGCCCGTATCGGACAACAGTACTGAAAAAGGACGCGAACGAAACAGACGCGTCGAAATCACGGCCGTACCTTCGCCCAAATGAAAGCAGCAGCTCACTTTTTCTCCATCGTGTTTCACCCCTTGCTGGTTCTGACATATATGGCGCTAATCCTGTTGTGGACCAATCCCTTTTCATTTGGGTGGCGGCATGTAGCAGAAGCCCGGACGCTGCTCATCATCATCGTCATGACCAGCATCACCCTGCCGGCCATCGCCCTCATCATGATGCGAATGCTGGGATGGATAAAGTCCTTTCACCTCGAAAACCAACAAGAACGAATAGGTCCATATATCGTGGCCGGCATTATGTATTTATCCCTCTACCTCCACATCACACGTGCAGAAAGTTTTCCGGTATCGTTGCGTGTGGCTGTATTAGGTGCGCTGATCGGTCTGTGGTCCTGTTTTTTTATCAATAACTTTTTTAAAATCAGCCTGCATGCTGCCGGTATGGGAGGCTTGGTGGCCATGACGGCGCTGACCAAATTGAGGTTTGGATATGCGCAGGCCCATATTGGGCTCGTCGGAGGAGCCAACCTTGTGGTATCGGCTGACACGTTGTTGTATGGCGCTATACTTGCGGCAGGAGCAGTCTGCACGTCAAGGCTTATCCTTCGTGTACACAAACCCAACGAAGTCTATTCCGGATTTGCTGTGGGCCTGATCAGTGTCCTTGTGGCGTATGTGATCCTCTAGCGGGTATAAGATCAGCGTTGCGAATACAGCGACCTCTAGAAAGAAAATCCGATACTAAATTGCCATGACTTGCTCTTATTCTCATCCGCGCGGGGGATGGTCATGCCATTGGAAAGTGATTGCAGGGAGATGTCGTATTCATTCCGGTCTACATCTCCCAATCCATGGATATATCGTGCGCTGATAAATAGCCCGTCATTGATGAAGTAACATGCACCGGCCAGCAGACCGAAGTCCAGGGTCTTGTACAGATTTTTGTCCTTGACCGGAAAATCATAATAGGCACCTATGGCCGTAGGCACATCGTAATTCCGGCCATCGACCGTTATGATTCGCGTGATATTGGAACCGGTACCAGCTTCATCACTCTTGTAGCTGTGGTTGAGATTGATCCTGAACGGGTCGACTACTGTGCCCAGACCGGATATACCGTTGTAGTCGATCGTGCCGCCACCGGAAGAGCCGATCAGCAACCCCGAATTGATACCTCCCAGTATTTCAAAACTTCCAATTTTATAATATGCGGTGACCGGGATGTCTATGTAGGCATTGGACACTTTGAGAGACTGCCTGCGTGTACCTCCCAACGTGGTGGTCTGGACGGTATTCCGGCCCAACATTAAATAGGAAGGCCCATCATAGAGGTATTCCGTTCCACGCTGGGAAAACACAAATTCGGTCCGCATCCCCATCAGGTCGGTAAATTTAAAATTGACTGCCGCACCGATATGAAATCCGTTGGTCATCGAAAATGTCTCGAGGCTTTCTCCATTCGGACCGGTTTCAGAAGGCCCGTCAATCTTGGAAAAATTGAGGCCGGCCCTAAAGCCAAAACCGATCAGATCACTCTGCGATAAAGGAGCCCCCTGAAAGGCGAAGAAGAAGGCAGAAACCAGAAAATACGTGTACCGATGTTGCATGATCATAAAAATGAGACTTGAGTACGGGTTTGGTAAAAAACGGATTATGATTGGTATATAGCGTGTGAGAGCCGGCAAAACTAAAGACTTTTTGTTAAGAGGACACAGTGTTCTCCGGCATTACCCTTCTCCTTTATATCGGATTTCCATACCCTGAGCCGGATTGGTGATCCGGACTTCTGTCCGCCGGTTGTATTGATGCTCCTCCTCCGTGCAAGGCACATCATCCAGGCACTTGTTTCGAGGTTGAGATTCTCCGGCTGCTTTCGTGATGATCCTTCCTGCCGCAACACCCCGAAGGACGAGATACGATTTAGAGGATTCAGACCGGCGTCGAGACAATTCCATATTGTACTCAGCAGTACCCCGCGTATCTGTATGAGAAGTCAGCTCAATGGTCAGGTCCGGATATTGCTTGAGTATCGCCGCGAGAGCATTGAGCTCACTGGCATCACCTTTCCGGATCTCAGATTTGTTGAAATCGTAATAGATGTTGTCGATCACAATGACAGTGCCCGATGCGATCGGAGCAGCAGGAGATGTCAGGTGCTCGCTGCTCTTGAGGTAGATCTTCCAATGCTCATCAGCTTCGGCGGAGGTAAATGTAAACGAATGGGTTGCATATCCTTCCTGTGTGAATTCTCCGCGGAGCGTACAGTCCTTCGGCAGGCAGCGGACAGCTGTACCCATTTCATCGGTATAGAAAACCAATGGTGATGACAGACACGAGCCGCTCAATTGGATCATAGCACCATTCAACACCAGATCTCCGGTGCTGTTGTAAAGTGTAAAGCGGGTGTCCAGGCATGTTTCGGATATGACCGGTTTTTTCTTCAGGGTCACGGACCTTGGTAATCCCTCTCCCGGCACTACATTGACCCAGGGCTGATACCCATCACGCTGGACGACCAGGATATAGCTGCTGCCTTGTGTGGCATCAAGTCGGATTTGTCCCAGCGCACTGCTGACGGCATCGGCAGTTTCTGCCGACAGCGTATCGGTGACACTCCACCGAAGATAGAACGCGTCAGCACGTTCTTCATCTGGTACCAGATCGGTGACGAAGTGGTCGGTATAGAGGGAAGGACCTTCCGGAGCCATGGGAATAAGCCAGGCATACGCGCGCTCTATCGGATAGGCGTTTTCATCCATCACCAGGATATCCGACGTGATCATGATATCCAATGGCAATGCCGGCGGTGCACAGAAAACCGAGCGGGGTGACATCCACCGATACAAATCATCTTTTCCCTTGGTAGGCTTTCGATCACTTGCAAAATACCCGGAAGTCCCGTCAGCCGAAATAATCAGGCCCAAATCATCTTTGCTGCTGTTGAAAGGTGCTGACAAGTGTTGCAGACCACTGAAGATCTCATCTGCATTCCAGGCGGAGACAAACAGGTCAAGACCGCCTTTTCCTTTATGTCCGTTGGAAGAAAAGACAAGATACCCCGAAGGATGCCAGAACGGAAACACTTCATGTCCTTTGGTATTGATCACCGCCCCCAGATTGAGGGGTTCGCTCCACTGTCCCTGCTTGCGATTGACGAGATACAAATCCATACCCCCAAATCCACCCGGCATGTCCGATGCAAATACGAGAAAATCACCATCCGGACTCAACGCAGGATGGGCAGAAGCATACTGGTCACTGCAAAATGGTAGTGCAGTAATCCCTTCCCAGTCATCACTGCCTTTTACCGCCCGGTAGATTTTGAGTTGAACATTTCCCTTTTTATCATTGATGCCGACATTGCCGGACAGATTGGATCGGGTAAAAAACATCTCGGTATGACCGGCATTGAACGTGCAGGGTCCTTCGTGATATTGGGTGCGGATATTGGGAGAAAAACTCACTGGTTTTGAAGTCTCACCATCCGGCCCCAAATCCGCATACATCAGGTCAAAATAGGCCTGGCCGGTTTTCGGATCGAGAAACCGCGTTTTCTCTCGCGCCACCACATAGACCAGTCCCTGCTGATAAAACACAGGGGAAAACTCAATGGATTTGGTATTGAGTTTGTCCAGTGGAAATATCCCGACTTCCTCCTGGTAGCAAATAAAATCGGTTCGCTGACCTGTAGACGCAAAAGTCATGATCAGAAAAATGCCAGCTATAAATGGAATGCGCATGTTGTCCTGAATTAAAAATACCGGGGGTTAACAAATGTGGCCTGGCGTGCCGGCTCACCAAAACAATACATCAGCATGACTTCGAGGCTGCCGTCATTGTACCGCCTGAGATCGCTCATAGTGATCCCGTAAGCGGCGCCAATCCGCAGGCCGCGCAAGATGCGGGCAGAGGCCATCACATCAACCGACTCCAGCAATTGATTATCGATCCCGCCTTTCCTGAAGGAAATCCCCACACTATGGTCGTCCCTCCAGCGCAGGCTCAGATTGAGATCGAGATCGATCGGTGCGGCGTCTGTATATCGTACCAGTACCTGAGGCACAAAGCTCATCCGGTGATCCAGCCGAACAGCTATACCGGTCATAGCATAATAATGGGCCTGTTCACGCGCCGTGAATAGGTTATTGAGTTCAAAGTCGATATCTGAATTCATGAGTCTGGGTGATGATACTCCGATATAAAACGCAGGCGTGTAGTAGTACACACCGGCGCCTACATTGGCCAGGAATTTAGTATCCGAGATCGATTCTACACCGGGATCAATACTGATTGGCTGCACCGTTCGAACAGAAGGATCATTATAATCGACACTCAAAAACCGTGCTGATGCCTGAACCCCGAGACTGAGGATGCCTGCTCCCATAGGTATACGATAGTCATAGATCCCGTCAAACGTAGTGGCACTGGAGACCCCGATCGATCGCCGTTGCAGGTTGAAGCCGATACCCAACCGCTGCGATGAAAGCGGCCCGTGGAGACTCAGGGTTTGCGTTTGTGGTGCACCATCAAACCCTATCCACTGCTGTCGGACGATCGCCGTGGCACAGGCATGCTCGTGGTATCCGGCATACGCCGGATTGATCAGCAGTTTGTTGTACATAAACATGGTGTGCAGTGGCTGTTGTTGCGCAAAGCCAGATCCGGCACTTGCCATGACGAGCAGGAAGACGATACAGATCTGTTTCATGATCGGTCGTATGGTTATATTGATTTTTTTCAATGGTATCATTTTTCCGGAGGAAATTTTAACGTTCAAGCACCAGGAAAGTACGCTTCGGTGTCTGGCCATCACCAAAATCCATGATATAGAAATACGTCCCTACAGGTAAGGGATTGCCGCCAAAAGTGCCTCTCCAGTCATTCTGATAAGGAGCTGCTGTATACACCGCATCACCCCATTCATTGAAAACAATGAGACGGTTGTTCGGATAGCGGAGTGTCTCGAGGCACGGTATGATCAGGATATCATTGATGCCATCTTCATTGGGCGTAAACAATGTCGGGATAAAACAATCCTCCTCATTGCCCACTTTCAGGAGCACCACTGCTTCGCTGCATTCGTCCGGACATTCGGCAGAACAAATACGGTAGATCAGCATATCGGTACCTACAAAGCCGACATTGGGCGTGTATCGGAATATGCCATTGCCGGCATGGAGGGCATTGCCCCGTTGTGGGGCCATGACAATCTCCAGCGTATAGGGGCCCATCGAAATCTGGTCATTGAGGACTACGATAAATTCCTGTGTTTGTCCGAAAGGGACATCCACCGTATCCGGCGTCGTCACCGGAGTAAAGGCAATGTTGATCAAAACTTCATCTGTACTGTAATCGAGACAGGTGGCATAACTCAGTGTCCAGTAGAGGGTATACATACCGGAAGGCAGACCGACAATATCCGCCATCGGATCTGTTTCATCTGAGAAGACCACCAGTTCATCATCACTCGTCCATCTGCCGGTAGCAGGTGATGAATGGAAAGCGTCGAGCAGAATTTCATCGCCAGGACAATAGGTGGCATCAGGTCCGGCATCGGCCATACCGCCCGGAATCTGGTCTCCAAAGAGCAGCAGCCCCGGACCCTGGAGTGACCGGCATCCTTGTACGCTGGATGTGGCGCTGATCATATTTTCACCAACTGTCAACCAATCACCGGGTATACGGATACAACTGTCTCCCTGGGAGGTGCCACTGATCTCCATTCCATTCAAAAACCAGTTGTAGGCAGCACCGGGTAGAACACTTTCTGCAGCAATACATAGCAAAACTGGAATGGGTTGATCGATGCAGAGTCTTGTGGTATCGGCAGTCACCAGTGGTGGAGTTACAGCGGGAAGGACGTCGATGTCAAATGGATTGGATGGTGGTGAAGCGCACCCATTCTGAAAATAGACCAGTTGGTATGTACCGGCATCCGCAGGAGTGGCCGGATAGATTACGGGTCGTTCCTCCATGCTGTCAAATCCGTTTGAGGAAATCCAATGATGTACGGCACCTGAGGGCGCATTGGACATCAGGATGAGACTATCACCTTCACATACGAATGGCATACTCAGAATCGATGGGGCTAATAAGGCATTACGCACCTGTACGCCAATAGAAGAAGATGGCGAAAGACAACCACCCACTTCGACCATGACCGTATAGATACCGGTCCAGGCGGGAGTGGCATTGGGAATGATCAGCGTGCCGGGACTCGCGATGATCACATTGGTGCCCTGTGAGGTCCAAATGTATTGCGCACCGGGTATCGGATTGTCAATGGTCAATATAATGGTGCTGCCGAAACAATACACCTGATCACCGTTGATCACGGGAGCAGCCGGGCTGTCGGTCAGGGAGAGTTCAATCGAAGCCACATCCGTTGTGCAAGCACCGTTGATGATCACAAGGGTGTAGATGCCACTTGCATCGGCTGTGACATTTTCCAGGAGAATAGAAGAGTCCTGTTGCGTAAAAGAGGACAAGCCAGTCCACATATAGGTGTAAGAGGGATCATGTCCTGTTACGGTTTCCGCCCAGATGATCACGGTGCCCATGCCATTGACGCAGGTGTCTGCATCTGTCATCAGACTGAGAATGGAAGGCAGTTCGTCCACTTCCAGCGAAATGTCAGCCGCGGCGTCGCAGCCGGTCGAAGTCGATACGGATACGGTATAGGTACCGTTTGATGCGAGTGTCGTTGGTGAAGCTTCATCCGAGATAAATCCACCTGGTCCGGACCATTGGTATTGACCTGCTACGGCCGGGGATATACTCAGCGTCACGGAATCACCCTGGCAAAAGATCAGCGGGGTGTTGATCTCAATTTGCAAAGCGGAATCAACCTGCACCACAAATCCTGCTGAGGTATCTGAAGCACATCCGTTTTCAAAAACGATCACGCGCCATTCTCCAGCCTGATCAAAACCGATGGAGCCAATCCGGAGTGTGTCCTGGTCTGTCGTATAGATCTGTCCTGCCGGGTCTAACCAAACATAGTTTTGTTGCGATACGAATGTCGTCAGCGTCAGGGTGCCACCCTCACAGACCAGGGTATCACCCGATATCACCGGTGTGGAGGGATGAGGTTGTACAAACACCACCATAGAGTCAGGCTGCCCTTGACACCACGCATTGGAGACGGTCAATACAAATAAAGATTCTTCTTCCAGATCACCAGCTGAGATCGCCGGTGGATACGGTACATCTGCGAAGTACCCGCCCGTTCCGGTCCAGATATACATCAGGCTATCGAAGACTACAATCGGTGCGAGGAAGAGAGAATCATCCTGGCACAAAAAGATAGTGTTTAACAACACACCGCTGACAGGTCTGGCCACGACGACGAAATCAACGACATTGCCCGGATCGGAAAAACAGGTGTCTTCATGCACGATAGCATACACACTATACAGGCCGGGTGTATTCGGGATATAGGACAGTATGGGTACTGGTGTAGACCCAAGGAGTGTATCGCCGCCGACCGTGATATGATACCAGTCGTAGGTGACCATACCGGAATACGATTGGGCGGTGAGCGTCACCTCCAGACCCGTACACAAGGTGTCGGGACTTACGGTGATCACGGGTGCATTTAGCTCCAGGATCAGGATGTCGGTCGAGCCGGATGTGGTACATCCGTTTTCACTCACGATAGTCAGGATGTATACCCCGCTAAAACTTGTATCGCTGTCCGGGATGACCGGATTTTCTTCATCAGAGAAAAAGCCGTTGGGCCCTGTCCAGC
The DNA here is from genome assembly GCA_041746735.1 of Saprospiraceae bacterium. GTDB lineage: Bacteria > Bacteroidota > Bacteroidia > Chitinophagales > Saprospiraceae > Opimibacter. The sequence goes on along the minus strand of JBGTGP010000032.1, from coordinate 288,343 downwards.
TGAAGGTATATGTTGTGGCTGGTCCTGCGGGTATATTGGCGAAAAGGCGAAGCGTATCCTCACACAATTGCCTTTCCCATAAAGGCTGCAAGGGTAATGTCTGAACAGACAAGGTGGTGACGCAACTGCGTTGGTTGCCACTATCATCCACAGCGGTGATATTGACCCCGATGTCCTGCTGACTGACGGTACAATCGACCGTCGGCGGATCAAAAAGAAGCGTATCGATACCACAGGCATCGGACAGTGAGCTGATCAGTCCGAGGGTGGAAAGGGCGATGGTGTCCAGACCGGACGGATGGAGCCAGGCTGTATCGGATTGACAGATGATGTCCGGGGGAAAGGTATCCAGTACATGCACCGTATAGAAACAGGTATCGATATCCCCTGTACTATCTCGCACGACCAGATGAATCCGGTGAATGCCGGCCATCAGGAGCACCCGGACCGTATCTGACATGGATTCGAATGTAAACGTATCCGGGTCCGCCACTCCTTCAATGTACCCCCACCAACTGATGACCCCAAGTGCACATTTGCCGGATTCAGTATCAGGAGGCACCACGTCCCACAGGACCTCACAGGTCTGAAGGTCAGTATACAAAGTAGTATCCGGAGGGCAAGTCAGGATCAGGGCGTTTTCATCCAGAACATGCAGGGTGATGACACAGCTTCCGGTATTCATTTTGCAATCCGTAGCGATCCATTCCACCGTATGAAAACCAATGCTCAAGACCGTGTCGATCGACAAGGTGGAGTCGGGAAGAAAAGCCGGTCCGCCATCAATGCTGACACTGATGGTGACATCATCCGGATAGCATATTTCTTCAAAAGGGGGTGCGGACAAAATGACTCTCCCATCGCAGGTTGTGGTATCGGCCTCTACGATGATCAGAGCAGGGCAATCCGTAAACAGCGGACCTGTGGTATCCATCACGGTAAAAGAAACAGGCTCGATCACCACATTGCCACAATCGTCATACGCCACCAGATCGCCCTCCACCAACAGATCTTCACCACAGGAGATCATGACAGAGTCCGGCAGGGGAGTGCCGGGCCAGGTGGTCGTGTCCTCTGCGAGATAAGATCCTCTTTGCGCGATAAAATAGGAAGTGGCGGAACAGCCATCGGTCAGGACGACGGATGATAACCATTGTTCGTACGTTGTCTGGACACCGGAGGATGCGGCATCGCAGGTATATGTGAAATTGCCCGGAGACAAGGTGATGACAGGTGGGATTGTATCGCTCAGATCAAACGTTTGTATCGCTGTGGCGCTGTTGCCGCAGGCATCCGTGACGATCCACAAGCGGGTCAGGGTCTGTGCACATTCCGGTCCACTGAGCATGTCTTCCCAGGTGACGACTGGTGACGGGTCGCACTGATCAAATACATTTTCGAGGATGAGCGTATCGATACTGCAAAATGAAAGGGTATCCGGCGGCAGGTCAAATGTTGGTGGAATTGTATCCAGACGTAAGAAAGTCTGAACGGCAGACGCCATATTGCCACAAACATCAGTCGCTGTCCAGGTGCGGATGATAAAGAGCGGGAGTCCGAGGCACGAGTCGATGCTGATACTATCTGAAAAATTTACGATGGGGTCAGGGTCGCAATCGTCTGTGACCTCCGGCGTTGTGTCCGGTATCGTATCACCGCACATCAGATGAATCGTATCTGCTGACAATACGATAGTCGGTGGAAGAGTATCTATTATGGAAAACAGGGCAGTATCGGAGACGCTGTTTTGACAGATGTCAAATGCGGTAAAAATGACTTCGAGACCGGCCGCGCAATCCAGACCGGACAGAGGGGGATAAGGTCCTTCGCCGGGTATCCCGGTTTGGGTCATACCGGCCGTGTCGGTCCATGAGAATATCCATTGTAGCATCCCGCAACCGTCACTGGCTTCTGCACCGCCCAGGGTGTCGATCCAGGCGTGGAGTTGAGCCTCGGCCTGGTCAGAGCAGGAGACGATGAGATCCTGAGCCGGAGACGTGAGTACAGGAGCGATGGTATCCTGGAGACTGAATGTAGCGGAGGGGCTATTAAGGCTGGTATTTCCACAAGCATCGGTCAGACTGAACGTGACACTGACGGCAACACCCTGTACGCATGCGGTATCGAGTGCCGCGGCGAGATATTGGATAGCGCTGTCGGCGGTAATACTTTGCGTGACCGTCACTTCGCTGCACAGATCGGTGTAGATGGAAGCTCCGGCGCTGTGATACCATCCCAGGAAGACGTCCTGCCAGTTGTCGCTCTGCGAGCAGGCAAATGAAGTATCCACCGGTGGGGTGGTAAACAGAGGACGTCCGTTGTCCGTAAGGCCAAAGTAACCGATTTTGCCGGTCAGGTTATCACATTTGTCAGACCAGGTAAATTCTACGGGCAGGTAGGCAATGACATTGTTGATGCCGAGTCCGCCGATCATGACATTGTCATGACAGCCGGAAGCCAGAGAGTCTTGCCAGGCTTGCAGGACTTCTTCCAATGTCAGCGTATTGTTGCTGATCCGATATCCGAGACGGAGGTCCTGGACGCGGGTGCATAGATCGCTGGCGGCACTGTGACCGCCGGTCACGAGCCAGTCCAGGAGGATGGAGTCCGGATTCTGGACGGTGCAGCTCAGCACCATAGTACCCGGGTCGGTGGTAAAATTGGGACCGGTATCATCGGTCAGCACAAAGCTGGCGGTGGTGGTATCAAAATTGTTGCATCCGTCACCGGCGATAAACATGACGATGATGGCCGCATCGCAGGTATCATGGATGGAAGGGTTGGGCGGAAATGTGGACCAGAATATGGAGCTGCAATCATCCATGGCCTGTGCCCCTCCATGCGTATTGATCCAGGTGTTGAAAATGGCAGCGATATTGGGTTGGCTGCAGTTGCCGCTGGCATCGGATGCAGGTGTGGTGATGACAGGCGCTACCTGATTGGTGACGGTAAATGTCCTGACTACGGTACTGGTATTGTTGCATACATCGGTGGCGGAAAAAGTCACATCGATAGCGCCACAAAACGAGGTGATGATGGAGGGCGAGGGGGCATTGTCGGTGAGGGTCATGATACCGCATCCATTGTCAGTGGCCGTAAAGGCTGCGCGTTGTGCATTGAGCCAGGCGCTGTACTGGGCCATAGCCGTGGAACACGGGGCCATGCCATGCTGCAGGGTGTTGGCGATGACCGGGGGCGTGATGTCAGCAGCGACCGTGATGGTTTGGTTGAAGGTAGCCATGTTGCCCAGACCATCATCAGCGACCCATGTGCGGGTCACGATGCCGCCAGTACAGAGCTGGGCATTGTTATTTTGGGAATAGGAGATAAACAGGTTGGTGTTTTCGTTGTCGCAGTTGTCCGTAGCTTCTACCTGAGCCGGAGGGGGGAGTTGGGTGATACAGGAGATGGTGATATTCTGGGGCAGAGTAGCGGGGTCAAAAACGGGAGGTAGTACATCGACAAAGGCAATATTGAAACCGAAGAGGGCCATGTTGCCAAAGTTGTCAATGGCCTGATAGAAGACCGTGACAGTGGTGCCGCCGGGGATGATATCCCCAATGCTGTATCCGCCACTGATGGAAAAGATGGTAAAAGATACAATCATGCCACCGGGCAGATTGCTGGTGGCGGTGGGCGTATTGGGGTGACCCCATTGCAGCGGTGCTTCGCAATCGGGACCTACAAGGACCTGTGTAGGGCCGGTGTAGTTGAACGTAAAGCCGCTGCCCTGGCCAGAGCTCGCTCCCCACAGCACCAAGAGAGTGAATATAAGTATGGAACGCATCATACAAAGTTACTATATGAAACCGATACGAGGGTGAGAAGGTAGAGGGAGAAAGGGAAGATACGAAAGTTAGATTTGAAAGGGAGGTGAAAATGTTTGGTGACAGGTTGGGGAGGAGGGATCGATAGGGAGAATAGTAAAAGCCATGATAGCGTAATTTAAGCGTTTGGCTGTCATGTCATGTTTCATCACAAGTTTAACAGTATGGACAGCTATGAAGGAAGGGTATAACTATCACCCTTAGGAATTGTACTGGCACATCAAATGAAGATTTTCTTTATCTTGATCTCGAAAGGGAGTTCCTGATGACCAGACAATCTTGTGATATAAATTTCACGCAAGGAGTATAATCTCTATTTTCAGGAGCATATCTTTTTGTACCTGGTCGAGCATCGTGAATGACATCCTTATCCACCACTATGGCCAACAGACAGACAATACGTTTACTATTCTGTACGCTCATGATATCCATGACGGCTCCGCTCACAGCGCAAAACCTGGTCCCCAATCCCAATTTTGAAACATACACCAGTTGCCCTACTACGATCTCGCAAATCCATCTGGCTGTACCCTGGGTGACACCTACGACTGCCACTCCTGATTATTTTAATGCCTGCTCGAACTCCATAGCTGTAGATGTCCCTGTCAATTATGGAGGTGGCGGGTATCAGTATGCGCTGACGGGCAATGGGTATGCCGGATGTTATTTTAAAGCATCCGCCAATTACCGCGAATATATTCAGGTACAACTTTCAGAGCCTCTCGAAGCAGGGATATGCTATAACGTCGGCTTTTTTATGAACCTCATGAATCAGTTTTGCGGCGTCAATCAGGCGGGTCTCTATATTTCTGCAGTGGCACCAACGAGTCTGAATGATTTGGTGCTACCTCTGCAGCCCCAGATCACCGGCCATGGAGGATTCTATTCCGATACCCTCAACTGGGTGGAAATCTCAGGCTTTTACCCCGCCCTGGGTGGAGAACAGTATATCACTATTGGCAATTTCAAAGATGAATCGGAAACGTTTTTCGATCCCACGTGTGTCAATTCGTCCCCTATATCTTTTTATTATATCGATAGTGTGTATGTGATTGAAGCAGGTCCGGCTGAGGTCTTGCCGTTGGATTTGGGGCCACCGGTAGCGGCTTGCATTGAACATGAAATTGACGGAGAGTCGGGGGATGTCTTGTACTATTGGAGTGATGGTTCTCACGCACCTACGCTGACGGTCAACTCCTCGGGTGTCTACCGGCTGACCATTACATCCGGTTGTGCCATAGGAATCGATTCTGTCGAAGTCACGATTCTGGGCTCAGCGCCTGTGGTGATTGACCCCGGATTTGTATCGATCTGTGAGGGTGATACCTATACCGTCAATTTGGATCCGGCAGCAGGTAATTATATCTGGAATGATGGCACGACGGGTCACCTGTATAGCATCACTCAATCGGGTACGTATACCGTGACGCTCGATGATGGATGTGATCTTTCGTCAGATGACATTACGGTCGACGTGACCTTACTTCCACCTCCCTTTGATCTCGGGCCTGATTTTATTTTATGCGAAGGAGATGTCATTGAAATGACCCTGGATCCAGGTATGAATACGGTCACCTGGCAGGATGGTTCCACATTGTCCACCTATGTCATTTCTACTTCCGGGATTTATTCCGTCACGATCAGTAACGGGTGCGGTGAAACATCGGATGAAATCCTAGTCACCGGTCTTCAGGAACCTCACATTGATCTTGGGCCTGATACGTTGGGTTGGTGTACAGGCGATATCATCGAGTATAATTTTGATCCTGATCTGGGTGACTTTTTATGGAGTAATGATAGTTTCGATCCCTTTTTCTTCATCTTATCTCCGGGTACGTATAGTGTTACCGTGTCCAACGAATGCGCTACGACGGCGGACATGATCACTGTCATCGGAGTCCCGGAACCCCAGCCGGGGCTGGGGGATACCATCGACCTGTGTGCAACAGCATTTCCCTATACACTCGCGGTGCAAGAAGTATCTCCTGTGGATCAAATCATCTGGTCTACCGGTGAAACGACCCCTCAAATTTCTATCTCTGTTCCGGGCACGTATACTGTGACGGTTTCAAATGTATGCTATAGTGTTTCAGATACAGTGTATCTGGTTCTTCTTCCGGCTCCTGTTATTGCCTTGCCTGATACGGGTCTGATTTGTGTGGGGGATACCTTGTTGCTCGATCCAGGTATTTCTTCCGCAACATACGCATGGCAGGATGGTTCGACATTCTCCACGTTTGAAGTCACCATGCCGGGATGGTATGCGGTGACCGTTACGACCTCATGTGGTGTCGATCATGATTCCATCAGGATCGAAAATTTTCCACTTCTTGACCCGCCTGATCTCGGGCCTGATCTCTCCCTCTGCCCGGGTGAGCAGGTCACCCTTTTCGCTGAAGGAGTCAATGTGACCTATCAATGGAATGATATGAGTACCGCTGATTCATTGCTGGTGACCACGCCGGGTGTGTATAGTGTGACCATTCAGGACCAATGTGGTACGGCTGCGGATACGATTGTGATTACCTTCAGCAATACACCACCGCAAGTGGATCTGCCAGCCACGTTGACCCTGTGCGAGGGCCAAAGTGTAACTATCAATGCCAATGTTGCCGGAGTCAGTTATCTATGGAGTGATGGTACTACCAACTCCTCTCTTTCAGTTACCGTGTCCGGCATGTATAGTCTGACGGTCAGCAATGCCTGTGGGGTTGATACCGGCACCGTGATGGTCGTAGATGGCGGGACCGCGCCTGTCATAGATCTTGGCCAGGACATCCAGTTGTGTGTTGGAGATTCAGAACTGTTAGCACCTGATCTCTACACGGCAGAGAGCTGGATGTGGCACGATGGATCCACGAATCCAACGTTTTTAGTCCAGACCACGGGTCCGATCTCTATCGAAGTTTCAAATGCATGTGGCTCAGCTTTTGACACGTTGTATGCTACTGTGTTTTCAGGTATTCCACCACTTGATCTTGGAAATGATACAGCCTTGTGTGCATCCGATATATTGATTTTAGAAATAACGATTCCGGATGTCATGATCACCTGGTTTGATGGCTCACATGATCCTCAGATCACCATCGTAGGAAGTGGTGTATACACAGCCGTTATTGAAAACGCCTGTGGTGTCTCCACAGACACCCTGATCGTGGATCCGCTGCCGCCGATACCGCAGCTGTCATTAGGCCCTGACCAGTTTTTATGTCCGGGTGAATTGGCCACGTTTAGTCCCGGCATACCGAATGTCCAGTACACATGGCACGATGGTACAAGTGGATCCTCTTTTTCGACGACACAGCCCGGCCTGATCATACTGACCATTTCCAATATGTGTGGAATGTCGACCGACTCCGTCCTCATTACAGAAAGCACCGATGGTCCGCAATTGAATCTGGGGCCTGATGTCATTGCCTGCGAGGGTGATGCTGTTACGATTCAGTCGGGGGTCGCCGGCGTAACATACACATGGCAGGACGGGTCATCCCTACCGTATTTTACGACATCCACAGATGCTGAGCTCATCCTGCATATCGTCAATGCGTGTGGAGAAGATATCGATACCATCCGGGTTCAATTTATCCTGCCGCCTGATGCGGATCTGGGACCCGACACCGTGTTGTGCCATAATGAAGTGTTGACATTAACCTCGAATGTAGGTCCACACACCACACACACCTGGCAGGATGGAAGTCAGTCCTCTGTATTCCTTGTGACAACGTCCGGAGTGTATAGTCTTCAACAAACCAATATATGTGGAACTCAAGCAGATTCGATAACAGTATCCTATCAAATTTCACCGTCACCTTTTTCTCTGGGTCCGGACGTGGTCCTTTGTGCCGGGGAGTTTGTGGTGATCCATGCCCCTGTGACCCTGGATCAGCTTCTTTGGCAGGATGGTAGTGATGCATCCATGATCACGGCTGATCAAAATCAGGTGTATGCTCTCACCATCTTCAACGCATGTGGATCAGCGTATGATGAAGTCAGCGTTGTCATTCAATCGGAGGTGCCAGTCGTGCCTTTCGATTCCGTGGGGATATGTCCGGGAGAAGTCCTGACACTGGACGCTATCCAGCCATTTGAAGCGCAATACATCTGGAGCACGGGTGCATCGAATGCATCGATTGACATTGTGTTGCCTGGTGCCTATAGCGTTACGATTGTGACCGACTGTTATACCGTCACCGAAGTGATCCACGTTGATCCTTCGGAGGATTGTGGATCTGATGTACCATTTTATATTCCCAATATATTTAGTCCCAATGGAGATCAGATCAATGATGTATTTTCCATACAATTCGAGGAAGGTGCAGAAATCATTTCCGTTTCGGGGGATATTTTTGATCGTTGGGGCAACCATGTTTTCCGCTCGCAGGAGCATCCTTTCTCCTGGGATGGTACGTTGAGTGGACAGCCGATGAATCCGGGGGTATATGTCTATCGGTTTTCACTGGTGTACTTGAATGGCATGCGGATGGTCAGTCAGGTTGTCACCGGAGATGTGACGTTGATACGTTAATTGAAAGTCCACCCTGAGCGCCCTGATCTAACGGGAAGGGGGGTGGACATGTTGGTGCAAAGATAAGATGTAGAGGTCATTTAGACAATATGAATGCATAAAAGTATTTTAACATATAGATAATCAGCAATGCCCACTTTACCAATGTCACTCCTGTTACAGTAGAAGTTACCACTGAGACGACAAGGAGTATAACCTCTACATCACAAATCTGATCCTCAACCTCTCAACCTCTCAACCTCTCAACTCCTCAACCTCTCTCACCCCGCCCACTCCTCCCGGTCCAGACTCCGGAAATTGATCGCCTCAGCCAGATGTTCGACATCGATATCCTGGCTGCCGGACAGATCCGCTACCGTTCGGGCCACCTTGAGGATGCGGTCATAGGCTCTGGCAGACAACTGCAATTTCTTCATGGCCGTCTTGAGGATCGTCACTCCTGCCGGCTGGATCTGACAAATCTCCCGCACCAGATGTGCGGGCATCAGGGTATTGCAGTGCACCCCCGCAAATCCCTCAAAGCGCTGCTCCTGGATCTGACGGGCCCGGATCACCCGCTCCCGGATGGCAGCGCTGTCTTCTGAGACCATCTCATACCGGGCCAGATCATCAATAGACACCGGTGTCACTTCGACATGCAGATCGATGCGGTCGAGTAGCGGCCCGGATATCTTGTTGAGGTATTTCTTTACGATACCAGGACCACAGACACATTCCTTCTCCGGATGATTGTAGTAGCCGCAGGGGCAGGGATTCATGGACGCGATCAACATGAAACTGGCAGGAAAATCAACAGCAACTTTCGCGCGGCTGATCGACACTTTGTGATCTTCCATTGGCTGCCGCAGCACCTCCAGTACAGAACGTTTGAATTCAGGCAATTCATCCAGAAACAATACCCCATTGTGGGCCAGCGAGATCTCACCGGGATTGGGTGTCGAACCACCGCCGACCATCGCGACATCACTGATGGTATGATGCGGCGAGCGAAACTGACGGCTGGTGACCAGCGCCGTGCCTTTGGAGAGTTTGCCGGCGACACTGTGGATCTTGGTTGTTTCTAAAGCCTCATTGAGGGTGAGGGCAGGCAGTATGGTCGGCATACGTTTGGCCAGCATAGTCTTGCCTGCACCCGGAGGTCCGATCAGGATAACATTATGCCCGCCCGCAGCCGCGATCTCTAATGCCCGTTTGATGTTTTGTTGACCCCGTACATCCGAAAAATCAAACGGATACTCACAGGCACTGTTGGCAAATGCCTCACGGGTATCATATTGATACGGAGCGAGCTGAATGACATCATTGAAAAAATCAAACACATCCCTCAGATTATTCACACCGTAAACCTTCAGTTGATTGACGATTCCTGCTTCGCGTACATTGTCTTCGGGGACGATGAGGCCTTCAAATTGCTGTTTGCGGGCCTGGATCGCGATCGGCAGTACACCTCGCACGGGCCGGATTGCACCATCCAGGGAAAGCTCACCAACCAGCATATAGCGGTTGAGTTTTTCTGCGGCGATCATACCGGTGCTGGCGGCGATCGCGGTTGCAATAGGCAGGTCATACGCGGAGCCTTCTTTTCGGATATCGGCTGGGGCCAGATTGACGACAATACGGCATCGGGGCAGCCGATATCCGATATTTTTAATGGCTGCTTCCATTCGCTGCCATCCTTCCCGGATAGCGTTGTCGGGCAGGCCTACGAGAAAATACATGGGCTGTCCCTGAGCCGCTTCCCCGCCGGACGTGACTTCTACTTCGATCGTGCGTGCGTCGACACCATGGACGGCCGCCGCATACGTTTTTGCAAGCATGGATTTGTTTTCAGTTTGGTGAATGAATGTAGATTCAACCGGCCGCAACCGGATTGGGCTGTTGGGGATTCCGATCTATAGTCATGGAGGCCAAAGGTGGTACCCTGACCCCTCAACTACCAGGTGTGACGGATGTTTATTCTTCATGATCGATTGGTTTTTGTCTGAAACCAATTGGCTTTCGGGTAGGTTGTGGTGTTTCAATCAGATGCCTGAGCGTTTGGAAAATGACGCTGAATTTTCGGTCAAATTTTTTTTCTAACACCTCGATCCTTTGTGTCAGCTCTTTGTGTGTCAGCGCCAAGGCTCTGAAGTGAACAAATGCTCTGACGACCAATATGCTGGTTTGGACAGCCTGCGGTGTACTGAGGATGGACGCCACCATCACCGCCCCATGTTCCGTAAAGGCGAAGGGATTTGTCCTGGAGTAGCGCAAGGCACCAAGGTGGTCGCAGATTGCGACCACCTGCTCTTTTTCCGCTTTTGTAAGCCGGAACATAAAATCACCAGGAAATCTGTCCCGGTTTCGCTTGACCTGCTCGTTCAGCCGTTTTGTTGAGACCCCATATAGCACTGCCAGATCACGATCAAGCATTACTTTTTGATCCCGGATCGTCAGTATGGCTTGCTGTATCGTAGTGATAGCTGGAGTATCCGGGTTCATGGCATGTTGTTTTTAAAGGTGTCCTGAACTGATATCTTCAGTGGTACAGGCGTACTGCATTTGTTCCCTGTCTTAAGTGCAAAAGCACCTTGCGGATACAGGGTGGCCAGCATGATCCAATCATGAACGCTGACCGCAAAATCTTTTGCAAGCATGGATTTGTTTTCAATCAGGTGAACCAATGATCCAATCCGACCTGGTGAGGGAGCGGATTGAGTAGACTAAGTTATGGGAAATAACATTAGTGTTGGACTTTTTTTAATTCTGTAATGCTGGTGACATCGAATAGTGATTCGATAGGGTTAGCGGAGATTCCGATGAAGAAGCGGGCTATGACGAAAATGCTGTGCTTATGTGATTCCTTTTCTGCTGAACAACCATAAAGTTATGTAGGATCAATGGCCATAAAGTTATGTAGGATCAATGGCTGTCGCGGTCAGCATTCTTCAGACTGATATTCACCTCCTCACCCGCCGGAACGGTTAGGATAATCGGAGGATCGGGGTTTAACTTGACCCACGCGGGATCAATGATTTCAATACGGTTGGCTTCAATGATCACTCCACCTGAATACCATTCAATGGCGTTTTGGGTCGAACAATCAACATATACCGCATAGCCCAGACATGATGAGGCACACATGACATCGCAACTGCTCTGGACACACTCGATGTAGGTCATCTGATCCTGTGTACTGCAACATCCGGATTGATGTTGTCCCGGAAAACCACCACAAGCACATATGTACTTTATACATTGCCTTTGAGTGATTTCCCGGGGCGCAGCTCCAACAAAGAAGGGTACAAACCAAAGTTTGTCTTTGTTGGCACCAGGTCGTACCAGCAGATCATCTGTGACAGAAACTGGAGCCGCCAGGTAGAGTCTGTTATGCGGTGCTCCAGCGATCATTTTATCTTCTGTTCTGGTTACAATGACTTTGTCTTTTTCATACACCAGGCTGATGGTGCTGTTTATTTTCGAACTCGGCGTGTTGGAACTAAAGACAAGGGGTTGCTGAATGCCTTGATCATGTGTGGCATTTTCTTTGCTGCATGAGAATAGTATCAGCACTATATAAGAATAAAAAATTCGAATTTTCATGGGCTTAGAAATTATAATGTTTACTATTTTTTAATGTTCCAGATTTGATGGTACGGATTGTGTAGACTAAGTTATGGGAAATAACATTAGTGTTGGAATATTTTAATGCGTGGGATGCCAGTCGAAGCGCAGCAGAGATGCCGACCGCAAGGCGGAAAGCCAAATCTTTATGAGATGCCAGAGCAGAAGATGCCAGATGCCAGATTAAATCGTAACTATTTCACATGATTATACCCTGATCGATTGGGCGACCTTTTCCCAACTCCTTAACCCTTCAACTTCTCAATTTCTCAACTTCTTCGAAACAGGTCTTCTGGTTGCTCAGACAATTTTGGCCGACAGAGTCTGGCACTCATCGAAGGGATTTTTTTATGATTGTGCTATGGTGCGGGTTAGGTTGCATTTAGGACGCCCCGGCGTTCACGAGTATTGCCTAGCGAGAGGGAGTGACGCAGGGGTTGGGGGCAGAAGAGGAAAGGGGTTCATGTGCGACCCATTCAGGGTCGGAGCCCAGGGGTGGTGCATATACCCCGGGTGCGACCCGGGGTTATAGGAGTGTAAGCCCTTCAGGCTTAAGTGGGATCAGTTGTCAACCTATATCATGAGAGCACACCACTCACCACTCACCACGGTTGCTGAGCTGTAGCACGAGGATGTGTCAAGCGGGTCGAAGCACCCCACTCACTACGGTTGCTGAGCTGTAGCACGAGGATGTGTCAAGCGGGTCGAAGCACCCCACTCACCACGGTTGCTGAGTTGTAGCACGAGGATGTGTCAAGCGGGTCGAAGCACCCTACTCACCACTCACCAAACCCTCCATTTCCCTATTTTTGTCCTGTCAACAAACAAATCAGTTGAAAAAAATTCAGCAAGAGACCTTGGTACACATCGATGTGCTGGATCGCGATGAGCGGGTCCATCATCTGGCGATCCCGCCGGACATTGGGCTCAATCTCATGGAAGCCTGTAAAGCCAATGATCTCCCCATCCTCGGCACCTGCGGCGGTATGGCATTGTGCGGCAGTTGCCATATCTATATCCTGAGCGATCATGAGTTGGGTGTACGATCAGACGAGGAGGAGGAAATGTTGGACCAACTGGTATCGACAGCATACAACAGCCGGCTTTGTTGTCAGATCCGGGTGGATGAGCGGATCGAAGGGCTGATGGTTGAACTCGCTCCGGAATAACCTTCCTACGACATAAAGTATAGTCTATTCGCATCGGAAATCCACTTCCTTCAAAATCATCATCTTTGCCATCCCATGCCTATACTCCGACTTGAAAATGTCACCAAGCGCTACAAGGACCATCTCGCGGTGGACAATGTCAGTTTTGAGGTGCAGCCGGGCACTATCTTTGGTATGCTGGGTCCCAATGGGGCGGGTAAGACCTCCACCATCCGGATCATCACCACGATTACCGGCCCTGACAGTGGACAGGTGTATTTTCAAAATGAAAAACTCAACCGCTCCCATCCGTCCCGTATGGGATATCTCCCCGAAGAGCGTGGCCTCTACCGAAAGATGAAGGTCGGAGAACATCTGGTATACCTCGCCCGCCTCAAAGGACTCTCCACGCAGGATGCCACGACCAAAAGCAAAGCCATGCTCGACCGCTTTGAAGCACTCGGTTGGTGGAACAAAAAGATTGAAGAACTCTCCAAAGGCATGCAACAGAAGATCCAGTTTATCGCCACGATAGTTCACGATCCTGCCCTCATTATTCTGGACGAGCCTTTTACGGGCCTGGATCCCATCAATACAAGCCTCATACAGGATGAGATCTTCCGCCTGCGGGACGAGGGTGTTACGATTCTTTTTTCCACACATCGCATGGAGCAGGTCGAGGAGATGTGCGAGAATATCATCCTGATCCATCATGGTCGCAATATCCTGGAAGGGAATGTGCAAGCCATTCGCAACCAATATAAAGAGAACCTCTATGAGGTACAGTTTGCCGGCCGGCTCCCTGAAACGTTTGGGGAAGGGATCGAATTGGTGAAAACGGATCAGCTATATGCCACGTTCAGGGTTCCCACGATGGAGAGTCCGAATCATCTGTTGCGCTATCTCATGCAGGCGGGCTGCGAGATCCATGGATTCCGGGAGATCCTGCCGTCGATCAATGAAATTTTTATTCATCAGGTAAAGGGGATCAGCCATGAGTAATAAAATCTGGATCGTCGCGCGCCGGGAATATCTCAGCCGGGTGCAGAAAAAATCCTTTATTCTGGTCACCTTGCTTACCCCCATCGGCATCGCTTTGTTTACGATACTGATCGGCATCATTATGAATGCCGGAAGTAAGAACAGTCAACGGGTCGTGTTGCGGGATGATACCGGCATTATCCGGGAGATGGCTACGGAGGATAAAAATTTTCCCTATGATTTTTCAGACCGGGAGTTGTCTGTTTTGCGAGAAGATTATGGTTCGCTGGGGTATGATATTTTAGTGTACATACCCCCTCTGCGGGATACCGCTGCCATGAAAATTCAGGCTTCGTATTTCAGTAAGGAGAAACCATCGCTGGTGCTTCTGGAATCGATCGAATCCCGGCTCAGTGATCAGATCGAAACCTACCGTATGCGCCGGTCCAATATAGATCGCCAGCTACTCGAATCATTCCGCGCCGATGTCAGCCTTGAAAACGGACGGTTGGATCCCGGTGATCCTGCCAGTTCTGCCAACACCGGCAAACTCAATATCATCATTGGTACTGCGCTGGGTGGCATCATGGGATTTATGATGTACCTGGTCATCTTTATCTATGGCAGTATGGTCATGCGCAGTGTGATGGAGGAAAAACTCAGCCGTATCGTGGAGGTGATGGTGAGTTCTGTACGGCCGATCCAATTGATGATGGGCAAACTCATTGGTGTAGGAGGTGTAGGCTTGACGCAGTTGGCCTTGTGGGCTGTATTGATTCCTATCGTGCTCACTGTGGCGGCGGCGTTCCTTCCTGGCGTGGAAAATCCGCAGATGTCTGGCATGGGAAATGTAACGCAGTTTGACCAGCAGTCGCTGGACGGTTTTACAGGTCAGCAGATCATACAGGCCATCTTTGATCTCAAATGGTGGCTCATACTGCCGGTGTTTATCATCTTCTTTCTCGGAGGTTATTTTATCTATAGTTCACTCTTTGCGGCGATGGGGTCGGCGATCAACGAAGACATGGGCGAGGGGCAACAGCTCATGCTCCCGATTGTGTTTGTGGTGTTGATCGCCTTCTATATGCTGTTTCCGGTCTTATCCAATCCAAACGGAAAACTGGCGGTGTTTGCTTCATTGTTTCCGCTCTTTTCACCTATCATCATGCCGGCACGACTGGCGTTTGATCCGCCCTGGTGGCAGCTCTTGCTGTCTATTGTACTGATGCTGGCGACCGTATGGTTTTTTATCTGGCTGACCAGCCGAATCTATCGGGTCGGTATATTGATGTACGGTAAAAAAATCACGTTGCGCGAGATGTTCAAGTGGCTAAGATATAATGAGTAGATACGCCATAAAATGGCGTATCAGTGGTAAAAGGTAAAGGGTAAAAGGTAAATGTAGATACGCCATATTTGGCGTATCTATTACGGAATGCGTATCTTTAAATCAAATAAAGCAACCATGAGAACCCTTTCCTTGCTGATCGTCCTGTCGGCGATATTTCAGGTATCCGCACAAACCTGGTTATGGGATCAAACGCCCGTAGCTGGTGAAAATGTGATGGTCCATATTCAGGATGTGCCGACCGATGAGCCAGTCTACCTGGTATCGTATTGTTTTGAAGGTACAAAACTGGTATCAAGTGATGTGGGCATGTTACCCTCCAATCATCCGAATCAGATACATGCCGTATTGACAGTACCGGATCACGCCAGTTGGGTTCGCGTGGTACTGCGATCGGAGTCAGGCAGTATCATCACCGCTGATGAGCAGTCAGTTCGAAATACCAAATGCCTCCCCAAATCCGGTCAGGTCGAGCGCGCTCTGTCGATGGGAGCGTACGCCCGGACACTCGGGATGACACGCAATGATACTGTTGCTGTGGCACTCCTGCGGGAGGCGATCGAAGCGTATCCTGCATGGATGGAAGAGCCTGATGTCTTCCGGGCCTATTATGCGCATGCGAAAGGCGCCGGTTCAACTCCGGATGTGGATCGGATCCTGACCTGGATAAGACAGATTCCGCCCCAAACAGCCAAGACACAGGAAGCCCTGATGGTCCATGCCGTACGTGCTGCACTCTTCCTGGGCGATACAGTGCTGCATACGGAGTTGAAAGAACAGGTCAATACTGCTTTTCCCCGCAATAGCCTCCTGCAGGAAACGGTCATGGCAAAGTTCAGAAGCAGTGGCACGATTGAAGAGAAACTAGCCCTTCGGCAGGAAGTGAAAGACCGTTTTGGCATCACGACCGACAATACTCCGATGCTCGATCAGATGACCTCCACGATCGTGCAGCACTATGCCAAACTGGAGGACTGGGACGCCGCAAAGAAATACATCATGGAGATCCATGACCCCTTAGTGCGGGCCAGAGTCTGTAACCAATACGCGTGGACGTTGAGTGGAGAGTCTATCGAAGCCCCCGCCCCGCATCTGGCAGTAGCAGCGGAGCTATCCGCGCAATCGCTTCAACTCCTCGCCGCCAATACCTCTACACCTCCCGGTACCACACGGAAAGAGTTGGACCGCAACATGGATTATGCAAAAGGTATGTATGGCGATACGTATGCATTAATTCTTTTCAAGAAAGGCCAGTACAATGAAGCCATCGACCACCAGGCTTTTGCTGTGCAACAAAGCAAGTATGCGGATTTTGAAATGAATGAACGCTATGCCATTTTTCTGGAAAAAGCCGGACGAACAGCGGAGTTCGAAACTTTTATGGACCGGATCATGGTGTCTGGAAAAGCCTCTGAGAAAGTACGCGATATGCACCGCACCTATTGGACCTCACAGCGGAAGCAGGATGAACTATACGCCAGCTATGTGCAGCATATAGAAGAGAGGGCCAATGCGCAACTGATGGAAAAAGTGGGTAAGAAATGGCAGGATAAGAAAGCGGCAGGATTTACCCTCAAAGATCTGGCCGGTAAGGAAGTGTCGCTGGAGGATTACAAAGGGAAGACCGTGGTGCTGGATTTCTGGGCGACCTGGTGTGGCCCCTGTAAAGCCAGTTTCCCGGGCATGCAGCAGGCCGTAAATGATTATGCCGGTGATGAGGATGTCGCATTTCTTTTTATCGATACCTGGGAAGGAGGGGAGAATGTCGAGGCGAAAGTCTCCAAGTTTATCACCGACCATGCCTATACCTTTCATGTCCTGATGGATCGTGAAAACAAAGTCGTCGCTGAATATAAGGTAGAAGGTATTCCGACCAAATTTATCATCGGACCGGATCAGAAAATCCGCTTTACCTCAGTAGGGTATAGCGGTAATAACGAAGAGCTGGTGAAGGAACTCAAGGCGATGATTGAAATGGCACGGGGAAAATCCAAGGCGTAGATCTCTACGGAACGATATTTTTTGGGGGCTTCTGATTTGGCGGGGTGACTGAAAAGTCTCCGGGTCCTGTCCTGTTTCGTTTTTGAGATGTTAGATGCCAGAACAGCAGATGCCAGATGCCAGTTACTGTATTTAGATGCCAGAACAGCAGATGCCAGATGCCAGATTGGATGCTGCCGGATGGAACAGTTTCCAGCGTAGAAGATGCTTTTTTTTTGTATGCCAGATCTAAGCGCAGCGAAGATGCTGACTGCGAGGCGGAAAGCACGAGACTTGTTGGGGAGCGGAACCGAAATGAGTGGAGACGAAACCACCATTACTGGCCCAACTTTACATTAGTGGTTTAAGTGAAGTTGCAAACTTCCCATAAGTAGGATTAAAGAAACTCAAAAACATTTTGCCTGGAAATCACCTGGAATGTACTTCCGGGATAAGCATCCATAAAAACCTTGGGTGGCTTGGGGGGTTGATGATCCCATTTGCATTCAAAAGCAGATAGTTGTCCATCCATCTCTTCAAGATAGTCGATCTCTTTCTGATCATAGGTGCGCCAGAAATAAGCATTGACATAGATTTGGTGGTGCGCATTGCGCTTGATGCGCTCGATTACACAATAATTTTCCCACAGTTGGCCGACATCGTTACGCAAGGTCAGTGTATTGAAGTTGTTGATCAGTGCATTTCGGATTCCGGTGTCCAGGAAGTAGTATTTGCGGGATTTTCCGATCTCATTTCTCAGGTTTCTGCTGAATCCTCCAAGGCTGGTGATGATATACGCATGTTCAAGCAGATACAGATACCGTTGTACGGTATTGACGTTTGTATTGGTTTTATTGGATATTTCATTCAAGCTTACTTCTTTTCCAATCTGGAATGCCAATAACTTCAGTATCTCATAGATCAGTTCCGGCCGACGCATACCGCCATACTGTAGGGCATCCTTGTAGAGGTAGTTGGTGCTGATGTTCTGGAGTTCGTGTTTTTTCTCTTCATCCGGTCTCAGTATCACCTCCGGGTATGTCCCAAACCGTAGAAAGGATTCCAGATGAGCATGTGTTTCGGTGTGTCCCAGGGCAGATTGGAGTTCACCATAGGATATGGGGTAAAGAATATAATTTCTGGATCGCCCGGTGAGCGGTTCTGCCACAGCGTGAATAAGTTCATAAGAGGATGAACCTGTCGCGATAAATTGTATTTGAGGGAAAGTATCATGGAGTACTTTGAGCGTCTTTCCAGCATCCTTCAATGCCTGAATTTCATCCAGGACGATCAAGCGGTAATGTCCTACCACCGCGGACAAGCTGGCTGTGTTTGTCGTTGATAATTGGTCCTGTACCTGAAATACCTCACAATTGAGATAGAGTCCATGCTCTTCTTCCACTATTGCTTTGACGAGATGGGTCTTTCCGGTCCGCCTGGCCCCATACAGCAGTATGGTTTTCCCCTTGAAGAGTTGCTGGCGTATGATGCTATGCTGTATCCTTTCTATTTGCATAATACAAATCGATCTAATGGTGTATTCGTTCAAATATACGGTCTAAGTAAGAAATTTAATCAAATTTGAATAGTTAAGTTAACAAATTCATTTAAATTTATTAAGTATGAGGTATATATTTCTATAAAATGACCCATTTTCCGATCAGCCAGTCAAAGTAATCCACCTTCCCGGAAAGATTTTCCGCTCCTACAACCCTGATCACCGATTCTTTCCCACTCCAATTTGATCCCAACACCATATAAGACTAAATAATAGTCTAAATATTGACGCATTATACGTCAATACATCTAACTTTACCCTCCCGTGTTTCTCAACTGCCATTCATATTACTCCTTCAAGTATGGGACCCTGTCGCCTGACCAGCTGGCTGAAGGGGCTTCCCGCAGGGGCATTACGACACTGGCATTGACCGATATCAACAACACCTCCTGTGCCGTTGCCTGGATCGATGCCTGCCGCAAACGCGACATCAAACCGGTCCTCGGTGTGGAGTTCAGGCAGGATGGCCGCTACCTCTATACCGCCCTGGCCCGCAATGCTGAAGGTTGGCGCGAGCTCTGCGAACTCCTGACGACCAGTTCGCTGGAAGGGACACCCCTCCCGGTCCGTCCGCCGGAGATGGAGCATGTCTATGTGATCTACCGTCCCGATTCCGGTATTCCGGAGGCGTTGCGACCGTATGAGTACATCGGGATAAAGCCCGCCGAAGCCAATGGCCTTTATTCCTCGGCGCTTCGTGACCACCCTGAGCGGCTCGTGGTCTGGCAGCCTGTCACCTGTGAGGACGAGACCGGCTACAAGGTGCATAAGCTCATGCGCTGTGTCGATCTCAATATCATGCTCGGTCAGTTGGGACCCGATGACTGCGCCGGCCCGGGAGAGTATTGGGTCAGCCGGGAGTTTATCGACAATGCCTTCCGCGCCTATCCGCAGATCCTGCGCAATACCGAGGCCCTGCTGTACCACTGCGAGGCTGAGCTGCCCCGCGGTGACAAAAACAATCGCCAGACTTTTGCCGGTTCGGAGCGCGATGATCATCAGTTGTTGCTCAAACTGGCCCGCGAAGGTTGCCGTCGTCGATACGGCCAGACCCATGTGAAGGCCTATGCGCGCATGGAAAGTGAGCTCAGGGTCATCCGCCAGTTGGGTTTTGCGCCCTACTTCCTCATTACCTGGGATATCATCCGGTATGCCCAGACCGCCGGCTATCATCATGTGGGCCGGGGGAGTGGTGCCAATTCGCTGGTGGCGTATTGTCTGGGCATTACGGACGTGGATCCGCTGGAACTCGATTTGTATTTCGAGCGATTTATCAATCCGCACCGTTCGTCGCCCCCTGACTTTGATATCGACTTTTCGTGGGATGAGCGTGACGATGTGACGGACTATATCTTCAAGCGGTATGGCCACCGTCATACGGCGCTACTGGCGACCTACAACACCTTCAAGGGGCGTTCGATCATCCGCGAGCTGGGCAAAGTGGTGGGACTCCCCAAGGCCGACATCGATGCCATTGTCGATGAGCCGCTCGCCGACAGCAAGCATCATCCCTATGCCCGCCACATCTTCCGCTACGGAGAGATGATCGAGCGCTTTCCCAACTATCTCTCCATCCATGCCGGCGGCGTACTCGTCACCGAGCGACCGGTCACCTATCATACGGCCCTGCAGATGATGCCCAAGGGATTTCCGATCACCCATTTCGACATGTATCATGCGGAGGACCTCGGATTTCACAAGTATGATGTGCTCAGCCAGCGCGGTCTCGGACACATCAAGGATGCCGTCAGTCTCGTGCGGCTCAATCAGGGCAAGGCCATTGATATCCATCATGTGGCTGCGATCAAGGAAGACCCGAAGGTGAAACAGCAACTCTACTCCGGGCATTGCATCGGATGTTTTTATATCGAGTCACCGGCGATGCGCGGATTGCTCACCAAGTTGCACTGCGACAACTACGTCCATCTGGTGGCGGCCAGTTCGATCATCCGGCCCGGTGTCGCCAAGAGTGGTATGATGCGGGAATATATCAAACGCTTTCATGCACCAGACGAGGTGGAGTATCTGCATCCGGTTTTTGCGGAGCATCTGGGAGAGACCTTTGGTGTGATGGTCTATCAGGAGGATGTGATGAAGATCGTGCATCACTTTGCCGGGCTGGATCTGGACGAATCGGATGTATTGCGACGGATCATGACCGGCAAGAA
Organism: Saprospiraceae bacterium; assembly: GCA_041746735.1. Classification (GTDB taxonomy): domain Bacteria; phylum Bacteroidota; class Bacteroidia; order Chitinophagales; family Saprospiraceae; genus Opimibacter. Next base: position 267,205 of record JBGTGP010000032.1, on the reverse strand, counting down.
AAAATCGTCTGATACCTTCCGCAAGCTGATGGAAAAATTCTGGCGCAACTGCCGCGCGCGCGGATATCCGGAAGAACTTATTGCGGAGGTTTGGCGTCAGGTGGAGAGTTTTTCGGGGTATTCGTTTTGCAAGGCGCATTCGGCGAGTTTTGCGGTCGAGAGTTTTCAGAGTCTGTATCTCAAGACCTATTATCCGCTGGAATTTATGGTCGGGGTGATCAATAATTTTGGAGGCTTTTATCAGACGGAGTACTATGTGCATGAAGCGCGGATGTGCGGGGCGGATATTCAGGCCCCCTGCGTCAATCACAGCCAGCACCTGACGCATATCTATGGGGTGACGGTCTATCTCGGATTTATCCATATCCAGTCCCTCGAACGTACGGTCGCGCGCCGGATCGTGGAGGAGCGGATGCGCGGAGGTCCGTATGCGAGTCTGGAGGATTTTGTGCGGCGGGTCGAGATCGGGCGGGAGCAACTGGATCTGCTGATCCGGATCGGGGCATTCCGGTGGACCGGGCGCACCAAGTGTGAGCTTATGTGGCATAAGTATGCGGTGCATCATCCGCAGACGAGGGAAGTGGCCGGTCAGCCGGTGTTGTTTGATGGCGGCCAGCATATCGACTATGCGCTGCCGTCCCTCGAAGAGAGCGTATATGATCAGGCGTATGATGAGATCGAGCTGCTGGGTTTCCCGTTGTGTAGTCCGTTTGATTTACTGGCAGCGCGACCGCAGGGGAAGATCGTGCATACCCAAGACCTCAATGCGCTCCTCGGCAGACGGGTGTCCATGCTCGGCTACTATGTGACCCGTAAGCCGGTCACCACCGCCAATGGCAAGCTCATGAGCTTCGGCACCTGGCTGGACGAAGAGGGGAAGTATTTTGACACGACGCATTTTCCACCAGTACTGGAGCGCTATCCGTTTAAGGGCAAAGGGCTTTATCTGATCCGGGGCAAGGTGACGGAAGACTTTGGTTTTGCGAGTCTGGAGGCAGAGGCCATGGAAAAGCTGCCGTATCGGCCAGATGAGAGATATTGAAATGGCATTGGAGCCAGGTGGGGTGTTGACAAAGAGCTCAAAAGGGGATGATGTAGAAATCCAGATGTAAGAGATAAATACAGGATATGACCTCCAAAACAATTCTCTTCATTTAGCTATTTACCCTACTTCATACACTCTCTATCTGAGGAAATCGCTTGACCATGGCCCGACCCGCTGTCTCCCTTTTTTGGTTTCGGCGCGACCTGCGACTGACGGACAATCATGGCCTCTGGCAAGCCCTGACCCAGTCACCGGTCCCGGTCATCCCCGTTTTTGTTTTTGACACCCATATCCTCGACCCCTTGCCAGATCCCGCCGACCGCCGCGTGACATTTATTCATCAAGCGCTAACGACCATTCAAATCACCCTTGCGGACCATGGCGCATCACTCCATGTCCTGCACGATATACCTGAAAACGCGTTCAACACCTGGCTTAAACACTATGATATCCGCGCGGTCTATACCAACGAGGACTATGAACCCTATGCCCGAAACCGCGATACACAGATAGCTGGATTACTAAAAGCAAAGGGCATCCCGTTCTACACCTTCAAGGATCAGGTGATCTTCGGGAAGGATGAGATCATGAAAAGGGATGGCAAGCCGTATACGGTCTTTACACCCTATTCCAGAATTTGGAAAGAACATAACCATGCCGGAAAGAAAGTTCGTTTTCCCAGCGAGAAGTTTTCCGACCGCTTTTGGCCCACCCCACCCATCCCCATCCCCACACTGAAGAAAATGGGGTTTAAAGAAGTGCCATTCGATATCCCTTCCCCTCATCCGGATCAGAAGATCATCCGTCGCTATGAGGAGACGAGAAATCTTCCTTATGTCAATGGCACCAGCCGCTTGAGCATACACCTGCGCTTTGGCACGGTCAGCGTACGCGAACTTGCCGCAGTTGCTTCCCGATGGAACGAACAGTGGCTCAACGAGCTGATCTGGCGTGAATTTTTTATGATGATTCTCTGGCATTTTCCACAGGTGGTGACCAGTAGCTTCAAGTTGCAGTATGACCGCATACCCTGGCGCAATATTGAAAGCGAATTTGAGGCATGGTGCAAGGGCGAAACAGGCTATCCGCTGGTCGATGCCGGTATGCGCGAACTCAATGCAACAGGATTTATGCACAATCGTGTGCGGATGGTTGTGGCCAGTTTTCTGACCAAGCATCTGCTGATCGACTGGCGATGGGGCGAGGCGTATTTCGCAGACAAGCTCGTCGATTATGAACTGTCCTCCAACAATGGAAACTGGCAATGGGCTGCGGGTTGCGGATGTGATGCGGCACCGTATTTCAGAATTTTTAATCCGTATGAGCAACAGCGAAAGTTTGATCCGGATATGGTCTATATCCGTCGCTGGATTCCGGAATTCCGGGCCGGTAATCTCCCGGAGATTGTAGAACATGCATTTGCCAGACAGCGCGCCCTGGATGTTTTTAAACAAGCCTTGCAGGAAGCATCATGAAGTATCTGGAGTTTGAACAATTACTTCCACTGAGTCTGGAAGAGGCCTGGTCCTTTTTTTCATCACCGGCCAATCTCAATCGTATCACGCCGGAGAAAATGGACTTTCAGATGTTGGACGAATTGCCGGCTACCATGTATGAAGGCATGTTGATCCGATACAGGATCAAACCGATGTTGAACATTCCGATCAACTGGGTAACTGAAATCACGAGGATCCGTGACCTCGAGTATTTTGTCGATGAGCAACGCAAGGGCCCGTACAGGATATGGCATCATGAACACCATTTCAAAGCTGTCGGGAGCGGTGTGCTGATGACGGATAAGTTGTATTACGACATCGGATTAGGTCTGGTGGGATGGATAGCCGGTAAGCTATGGGTGGATCAACAGGTGCGCAAAATTTTCCATTTCCGAGAAATGAAATTGAACGAATTATTTCCGGGAAAGTGAGTGAAATGGATATTCATAGAAAGACACAGTTTTTCGCAGGCAGGAAGGTTTTTAATATCACGCGGAGCCGCAGAGCCGCGGAGGAGAGTATTCTCATGTCACGCAGAGCCGCAGAGACGCGGAGGAGACTTTACTAATTTCACGCAGAGCCGCAGAGGAGAGTATTCTAATTTCACGCAGAGGCGCAGAGCCGCAGAGGAGACTATACTAATTTCACGCAGAGCCGCAGAGGAGAGTATTCTCATTTCACGCAGAGGCGCAGGGCCGGGGAGGAGACTTTACTAATTTCATGCGGAGCCGCGGAGGTGCGGAGGAATTGTTGTACTATAGTTGATTCACGACCCGGGTAATGCCTTCTTTCAGGAGTGGGACATTAAAGTTCAGTAGTAGACCCAATTTGACATTGCATAGCCGGATGTAGGTCAGTAAGATCTTGGGGTGCGCTCTGCTGATAGCTTCAACGGATTTGATTTCCAGTACAAGCTTATTTTCTACTATGATATCAGGCCTGAATCCAATATCCATTTTCTTATTCTTCCAAATGACGGGCACGGCCTTTTGTTTTTCAAAATAAATGCCCTGTGCATAAAGTTCATAACATAATACTTCCTCATAAACAGATTCTAAAAGGCCTGGCCCCAACTCAGAGTGGATTTCAAAGCAAATATTTATGATGATTCCGGACAAGACATTTTCCTGCATGACCGATTCGGTTTGGTAAGAATGTATAGATTTAATTTCCTTTGCTTATAGGAAGTGTCCCGGTCATTCTGTTTGTGACCTGCCAAAGACCTTATTCTTGCAATAAAAATTTATATACCTCTATCACCCCGCGTCTCCGCGGGAGAAAAAGATACACCCTAACCCTGTGTCTCTGCGCCCCTGCGTGATAAAAAGACATACCCTAACCCCGCGTCTCTGCGTCTCCGCATGATAAAAAGACATACCCTTACCCTGCGTCTCTGCGCCTCCGCGTGATAAAAAGACATACCCTAACCCTGCGTCTCTGCGCCCCTGCGTGATAAAAAGATATTCCCTAACCCTGCGCCTCCGAGTGAGAAAAAGAACCCTAAACCGTATATCCAGAGCGCACAATTGAAATCATGTGCGAAATATTTACTGATTTTCAGGCTGTTACACAATTTTCTTTCATAAATCTTTAGATGACCGTTGGAAGTCTGGTATACAAAAGTCTACCTTTGCGTCCCGCTAAGAAAAAGGCGGTTTGACGTCGTTTCAACTTTAAAATGCTTTTACTGTGAATACATTAAGTTATAAGACCCGCTCCGTCAAGAAGGAAGAGGTCAACCGGCGCTGGTTTGTCGTCGATGCTGATGGTGAGGTGTTGGGTCGTCTTTGTACCCGCATTGCAACCGTCCTCAGAGGCAAGCATCACCCGGAATACACCCCCCATGTGGACACGGGTGACAATATCATCGTGATCAATGCGGAGAAAGTGCGGCTGACAGGAAATAAGGAGAATGTCAAAATCTATCAGAACTATTCAGGGTATCCCGGTGGTCTGAAAGAATTGACTGCCTCACAGATTCGGAGCCGCCGGCCCGAGCGTCTGATCGAGATGGCGGTCAAAGGCATGCTGCCCAAGACCAAACTCGGCAATGCCATGATTAAAAAATTGTACGTGTATAAGGGTGCCGAGCATCCACATGCCGCACAGCAACCCGAACCCCTGACCTGATACCATTTAAAAACATCTCAGTCTAAATAGATATATGGAGACAATCAATGCGATCGGACGCCGTAAAGCCTCAGTGGCCCGGGTCTACGTATCCAACGGTACCGGCAAAATCAAAGTCAACGGCCGTGAGTATAAAGAGTACTTTCCACAGGAACACATCAGTGCCCATGTGATTTCACCCCTGCTCGAACTGGATGTGCTCAATCAGTATGACGTCAAAGTCAACGTCAATGGTGGCGGTTTCCGCGGTCAGTCTGAAGCCATCCGTCTGGGGATTGCCCGTGCCCTGGTTAAAATCAATGCGGACCACCGTGCACCGCTGAAGATCAAAAAATTCCTGACCCGGGATGCCAGAGTCGTCGAGCGTAAGAAGTTTGGTAAACCCAAAGCAAGAAAGAGCTTCCAGTTTTCCAAACGTTAATTCACCCTATTCTTTCACTAACCATTCAACACATCCATCATGGATAAACCATCATATCAGGACTTATTGGAAGCTGGCGTTCATTTCGGACACATGCGCAGCAAGTGGAATCCGAAAATGCGTCAGTACATCTTCATGGAACGCAAAGGGATTCATATCATCGATCTCAATCGAACCGCTGAAAATCTGGAGAAGGCTGCACTGTCCATGAAAGCTCTCGCCAAATCCGGTAAGAAGATCCTTTTTGTGGCGACCAAGAAGCAGGCCCGGGAGATTATAGCCGCTGCAGCCAAAACCGTCAACATGCCCTATGTCACCGACCGTTGGCTGGGAGGTATGATGACCAATTTTGCCACAATCCGACGCTCTGTCAAAAAGATGAACAATCTGGAGCTCATGCTGACGGATGGCACACTGTCCAGTACCACGAAGAAAGAAAGGCTGACACTGACCCGTGAGATGAACAAACTCAATAAAGTGCTCGGTGGTATATCGGATATCAATCGCCTGCCGCACGCCATTTTTATCGTGGATATCGGACGGGAGCACCTCGCACTGGCAGAAGCCAAAAAGCTGGGCATCAAAACCTACGCCATGGTAGATACCAACGGCGATCCCAATTTGGTGGATTTTGCTATCCCGGCCAATGACGACTCTTCCAAATCCATTACCTACATTACCCAGTACATTACCAATGCCATTAAAGAAGGGCTGGCTGAACGGGGTAAGGAGCGGGAAGAAGTAGCCGAAGTAGCGGCTTCTGCCTAAACCGGTTCCACCGGCATCACCTATTGTGAAACACCTTTTTTGATAACACGAAAACAATCATGAGTACAATATCTGCAACTGATGTAAAAAACCTCCGTGAAATGACCGGCGCCGGTATGATGGACTGCAAATCAGCCCTGACCGAAGCCAACGGAGATATGGAAAAAGCGATCGAGATCCTGCGCCTCAAAGGCCAGAAACTTTCGGTCAAACGCGCTGATCGCGAAGCCAAAGAAGGCGTTGTGTATGCACTTGTTTCACCCGATGCCACAAAAGGTGTAGTCATCCGCCTGAGCTCCGAAACTGACTTTGTAGCCAAAAATGAAGACTTCGTCAATCTCGCCAAAGAATTTGCGCAGATCGCCCTTGATTCTTTTCCAGCCGATCTGGCAGCACTGCTCCAGACCCCGTATCAAACGATTACCATCGGAGAGAAAGTTTCCGAACAGGTAGGTGTGATCGGCGAGAAGATCGAACTGGCGGATTATGAGCGTATCGAAGCGCCTCAGGTCGTCTCTTACATTCACATGGGTTACAAAGCCGGTGTACTGTTAGGCCTGAATCAGACTGATGCGAAATTTAAAGATGCCGGACGGGACGTCGCCATGCAGGTCGCCGCCATGAAACCCGTCGCACTGGATAAAGACGGTGTCGATGCTTCGATTGTCGAGAAAGAAATCGAGATTGGGAAAGAATTGGCCCGCCAGGAAGGCAAGCCTGAAGAAATGCTGGAAAAGATCGCCATGGGGAAACTCAACAAATTTTTCAAAGAGAATACCCTCCTCGCCCAGGCCTTTGTCAAAGACAATAGCCTTTCGGTCGACGGCTATCTTAGAAGTCAGGACAAGGATTTGACCGTGACGGGTTTCAAACATGTCAAGTTAGGGTAGACTTCATGAAATAAAAAGGCGAGTCAGCGATGATTCGCCTTTTTAGTGTACACGCATTCCTTTCGGAGGAATATATTGAAAAGCAAAGTAAATTCGTACCGATAAACGATCATGGCCAGGTTTAAAAGAGTGTTGTTAAAACTGAGTGGCGAATCCCTGATGGGCGACCAGGCCTATGGTATTCATCCGCAACAATTGAAACATTATGCTGAGGAGATCAAAACGATCACGGATCTGGGTGTGGAAGTTGCGATCGTCATCGGGGGTGGCAATATCTTTCGCGGCCTGCAAGCGGAAGCCACCGGAATCGAAAAAGTTCAAGGCGATTACATGGGCATGCTTGCGACTGTAATCAATGGCATGGCTCTCCAGAGTGCCATGGAGCACGCCGGTCTCTTTACGCGTCTGATTTCGGCCATCGAGATGAAAGCTATCGCCGAACCCTATATCCGCCGTCGGGCCATCCGGCATCTGGAAAAGCACAGAGTCGTCATCTTTAGTGCCGGCACCGGCAATCCCTATTTTACCACCGACAGCGCAGCCGCTTTGCGGGCTAATGAAATCAATGCAGATGTCATTCTCAAAGGCACCCGGGTCGATGGTATTTACACTTCCGATCCCGAGAAAAATAAGGATGCTGTAAAAATTGATCAGATCTCATTTTCAAAAGTAATCCGCGACGGTCTCGGTGTCATGGACATGACCGCCTTTACACTCTGTCAGGAGAATAATCTGCCGATCATCGTCTTTAATATCAATACCCCGGGAAACCTTCTGCGTATCATCCAGGGTGAACCTTTGGGTACGCTGGTCAGTGACTGATCTTTACAGACGGATGAGTCGACCCGTCGAAGTGATCATCCCCTCCTGGACTTCCGCAGGGTTGCTGTACAAATAAATATTTCCAGTACCGGTGATCGTATAGTCTAGCCGTGAAGATGGCGCCACATGGACATGCCCCTTCGATCCAGTCTCGATGAGTGTAAAATCATTCACAAGATCCCGCGCCTCGATCTCCATCAGCGAACCAATATAGACCCGCATCTGGTGAGCATATCCACTCACCTCAACTTTGCCACCCGTAGGCCCTGAATTGTAATAGGAAAATAAGTTGCAGTCTACATCCAGTCGTCCGAAATTGAGCTTACCACTCAGCGTCAGCGTAAAATGATCTTCCCGGATCGTATTGAGTGAATTGACAGAGCATGTTTCTTTGGCATAGAGTCGTTCCAGGTTCTTGAACGTGATGATCAAGCGGATGCGTTGGTGGCCCGGTTGCAGCCAACGGGAACCGAATGTATTGATGATCCGGAGCGTGTCACCTTGAAGGGAATATTCCACGGCTTCAGCTACATCCTCAGGCCCAATGACCTCAAGTTGATACGCTTCACCCTGCCGGATGTCCACATCAAACACGGATAATATCTCGATCTCCCTGCATTCCGGCAACGTATACACCAGATGAACCTGCGGTGCGGGTTCACCGGAACATCCGGGTGTCAGGACTGACGCTATCATCAGCATCATCCAACTGAAACAGGATATATAATGCAGGCTGTTTTTCATGATCGCCCGGAATACCCGATTCCAAATTCTATGGCATCCAATACCACCAGGTGAGATCTCATGTTGATCTGGGCAAAAATATTTCGTCCCAAATCATGCCGGATCGTGAGCCTGTTGTACATGGTCTTGTTGAACGCCTGATCCTGCAACACCAGATAGAGCCCCTCCTGAAGCCCCACCCTAAAGCGCCCATAGACCAGTTCCTGAGAGAGATGCAACCCGGTTTTAAAATTGTGAATACTCCGGTGAGGTGTGGTCGTAAAGGCCCGCATTTCAGTTTTTGTAGCGGTGTCAAAAAAGATATCCGCTCCGATCCCCGGCGTAAAAGTGCGCCACCATCTCTTCTTCAGCCCCACGGAAAGGGAGGTAGCCATAAATTTCCGGTCCTGCAGTGACCGTGCATGCTTGGTGCTGAATGAGGCAATGGCAAAGGTTTCGGTTTGAGAAATGTGCTGCGGAATATAATGCCGGATTTTTTCCCTTTGCTCTCCGATCAGGTACTTCAGCCCGCCATAGGCAGTGATATAATTGATGCCCAGATTGGGCTCAGCGTAATTACCATTAGACAAATGATCAAACGCAAGCCCGGTCACCAGACCTATACCGGGCCTGATCTCATACTGGGCGGCGAGCTCTATGTTGAAATGCAGATTGAGATAAGATCCCATCGCTACATTTTCAGGATTGGAGATGATGTCATATTTTTTAGTGACCCAACCTAATCCCAGTCCTGTTTTGTTGATCAGTGAAAATTTTCCTGCCTGTACGATCGGAACATAAAAGAAGGGAAACAAACTGATTCCCTGTCCAAAGACGTCCCGGTTGCCCAGGGTTGCATACTGAATGGCAATACCATATTCAGGATAGCTGAACATTTGATTCCAATATGTACGTCCGTAGGACTGCCGTGACAAGGTCAGCTCAAACGAGGTCACATACTCCTCCACCAGGTAGGTGAAGAGGGAATATTCAGGCATGACCACCCCCTTCCGGTATGCAGCCCGCAGATAGAGATCATCGGTCAAACGGGATTGCCCGATGAGGGATGTCACCGGAAAAACCGCTCCCAACATCCAAAGGAATATATATATTCGAAACAGTAGCATGGATCAAGGCTCAATATCCGAAAGTTACTTTTACATCGATACAGCGATTTTGGCTTTACCTTTTCTTCTGGCAACTATTTGCCAGGACCCTTCGTTTGTTGGACGTGAAGATGACGTTACCTTTCGGTTTGATACTGTGGCTTTTCGTAGCGGTGCCCCCGGTCTCAGTAGCGCAACAACTGGTCACCTGGGATCAGTTGACGGATGTACAGTTTTCAAAAAAATATTCCCCCGAGGCAGGTATAGAATTATTGGAAGCGAGTTTCGGTCCTTCCGTCAAAGCACTGGATGGAAAGGAGATCTTGATCCGGGGATATATCATTCCACTGGATCCGTTGGGCACCCAGTATGTGATCTCCCGCAATCCGATGGCCAGTTGTTTTTTTTGCGGAGGTTCAGGACCTGAGACAGTGGCTGAATTGCGTCTGCATCCGAAGTCCATACGCCGGTATCAAACCGATGAGATTCTGACCTTTAAGGGTAAGCTGGAATTGCATGACAGCAATACAACGTCGCTCAACTACGTGATCCTGAACGCGGAGCGGATGTAGTCCGGATCGTATGATATGACTTCGTCAGGGGATTTTTGTTCTTACTCTCTTCTTGCGCGTTCTGCGCGCAAGTTGGGTAAAAGGTGAAGGGTAAAAGGTAAAGAGACCACTCACAATTCACCACTCATCACGGTTGCTGAGCTGTAGCACGAGGATGTGTCAAGCGGGTCGAAGCACCCCACTCACCACGGTTGCTGAGCTGTAGCACGAGGATGTGTCAAGCGGGTCGAAGCACCCCACTCACCACGGTTGCTGAGCTGTAGCACGAGGATGTGTCAAGCGGGTCGAAGCACCCCACTCACCACTCACCACTCACTAGCCTATTGCCTGTATTCCACCACTGGCTCTGCCTCAACACCTGTCTGTATGACTACCCTTGCACCATCATCCGAACGTCGCACTTCGCCGAGGAGTGATGCCTTGACACCAAAAGCGGAAGCAAGGTCCAGGACTTTCGATGCAGCGGGCTTATCTACAAAAAGCAACATCCGAATCCCCATGTTAAATACTTTGTACATCTCCGCAAGCGAGGTGCCCGAAGCTTGCCGGATCAGGTCAAAGAGTACAGGTACAGGTGGTACAGTGTCAATATGCACAGCCAGACCAGGTGAGAGAAATTTAAGCACTTTGCTGTACGCGCCGCCGGTACAATGAATGATCCCCTGAATATCCTTTCGGTATTCGCGGATGAGTGGCATCAGAATCGGGAGATACGTACGCGTGGGAGACAACAACAACTTACCAATGGGGATATTTTCTTCTGCGACATCAATGGTATCGGTGAGCCGCCATGGTCCTGCATATACATATCGAAGGTCAGTCTCCGGGCTGAACGATTCAGGATACTGTGCCGCATAGCTATGGTGAAGCATATCATGGCGTGCAGATGTCAGACCGTTACTGCCAATACCACTGTTGTAGGCTGCCTCATACTCCGCTTTGCCGTCTGAAGCGAGTCCGATAATGACTGCTCCTGGCTTGATTTGATTTACAATGACCTCTTTGCGGGACATCCGTCCAAAAGCTGTTATACCGACATCAATCGTCCTGACGATATCCCCGGTATCTGCTGTCTCTCCCCCGGCATGCTTGATGGAAATGCCTCGTTGATCCATTCGCTCCAGAAACTCGAGCGTACCATTAATGATCTCCTCGATGATTTCTCCCGGGATCAGATGTTTGTTCCGGGCAATCGTGGAGGAAATGATGATATTGTCCAAACAACCTACACAAGCCATATCATCCACATTCATCACAAGCGCATCTTGGGCTATGCCGCGCCAAACCGAAAGATCTCCTGTTTCTTTCCAGTACAAATAGGCCAGGCTCGTTTTCGTGCCGGCAGTATCGGCATGCATGATATTGCAATACTCCGGATCACTACCGACCACATCTGGCAAGATCTTACAGAATGCATTGGGATAGAGTCCTTTATCTAAATGGCGGATAGCATGATGCACTTCACTTTTAGAAGCGGACACTCCCCGTTTATCGTATTTATTGGTTTCTGGCGACATGGCAAAGGCAAAGATGCACTAAATTAAGTCAAGCAAAAATCCACGTATTTGTTTTTTGGTATGTATTTTGCACAAGGAGCAGAAATCGCCATTGCGATCTGTTAAAACCAATCTGAAGGCCACCTCTTTCATCTGACGGGGGTGGTTTTTTTTATTTCCCATATTCCAACGACAACACCATTCCAGTTGCTCCCATTCATCCGGATTCCCTTACTTTTACCAAACGTTTCCTCCATTCCTCAATCACGCAGCCTTGATCAGATCAATGCTTTTACTCTCACTGAGCCTCGCAGGATGGTCAGGCTGTCAACAATCCTCAAAAATGTCACACCCGTACACCAATAAACTCATTGATGAGTCCAGTCCGTATCTGCTCCAACATGCGCATAATCCGGTAGACTGGTATCCCTGGGGTGAAGAAGCTTTGGAAAGAGCAAGGAAAGAGAACAAATTATTGCTGATCAGTATAGGTTACTCCTCCTGCCACTGGTGCCATGTCATGGAACATGAGTCCTTTGAAGACAGCACTGTCGCCCGGATGATGAATGAACATTTTATCAACATCAAAGTAGATCGAGAAGAGCGTCCGGATATAGACGACATCTATATGACCGCCTGTCAATTGTCAACCGGAGGTAGTTGTGGCTGGCCCCTAAATTCCTTTGCACTTCCCGACGGTCGTCCGGTGTGGGCAGGAACCTATTTTCCTAAAGGTAAATGGCTGGATGTCCTGGAGTATTTCCGCAAGACCTGGTCCGAAGAAGCTGAAAAAATGGAAGACTATGCTACCCGGCTAGTCGCCGGTGTGCGGGATTCAGGACTTGACGAGGTACCAGGAGCACAGGAGATGACTATAAGCGTATCGGATGTCCACGCCACGGTAAAAATATTTATGGACCGGATGGATCCTCAAATGGGGGGTCGAAGAGGGGCACCCAAATTTCCCATGCCCAACAATGGGCAGTTCCTGATGCATTATGCAGAGCGATATCAGGACGAGCGGGCCAGAACGCTCGTCCTTACCACACTTGACAGGATCATGATGGGCGGTATCTACGATCAGTTGGAAGGAGGTTTTGCGCGATACGCAACGGATTCAGCCTGGCTGGTTCCGCATTTTGAGAAAATGCTGTATGACAATGGACAACTCGTCAGCCTCTATGCACAGGCGTATGCCTGGACCGGCAAAACTGATTATCTCAACATTGCTGAGCAAACAATCGATTTTGTTATGCGATACTGGAGTGATCCATCAGGGGGATACTATAGTTCTTTCGATGCTGATAGCGAAGGAGAAGAAGGCCGGTATTATGTGTGGACCAAAGAGGAGTTAGATGGCCTCATTCCTGCCGGCCTCGACCGTGATCTGTTTTATGCCCTGAATGATATACGTCCGGAAGGGAACTGGGAGCACCAAAAAAATATTCTACAACGCCACCGCTCTTATCCTGACCTCGCCCAACGGTTTGGTATCTCCGAGGATGAGCTCCGGAAAAAAATCTCAGGTATTCACCAGCGTTTGCTAAATGTGAGATCAACACGTATTGCACCCGGATTGGATGACAAGATCCTCACGTCCTGGAATGCACTCATGTTGCAGGGCATCATTGATGCCTGGCGCATCACCGGGAAAGACGAGTATCTGAAGGAGGCAAAGAAAAACGCCGCATTTATCGTCCGAGAGCTGATCAAACCGGATTACAGACTGGACCGTAATTTCAAGAACGGTAGATCCACAATCAATGCGTTTCTCGACGACTATGCGATCTGCATACAGGCATTCCTGTCCCTGTATCAGATTACGTTTGATACCGAGTGGCTGAATCATGCCAAAGGACTCACAGGCCATGTGCTGCTTCATTTTGACGGTGATCCGTCTGGTTTCTTTTATTACACCTCCGATCTGGATCCGCCTCTGGTGGCCAGGCGAATAGATTTCGGCGACAACGTAATCTCTTCAGGCAACAGCATCATGGCCCGGAATCTTTATCTTTTGGGCGAACTCCTCTACCAGGAGGACTATAGCGAACGAGCAAAACGGATGTTCAGGACAGTATGGCCCAGAATCGAAAAGGATAGCCAACCTTCTTTTTATAGCAATTGGTGTATTCTCATGCTGGGGATCGTGGCACCCCCTACAGAAGTGGCTATAGTCGGTTCGCAATTTCAAACGCCCCTGGCTGCACTTTCGAAACTTTATCTGCCGGATGTGGTGTTTCTGGGAGGAGCCGTAGAAGGCGACTTACCTCTATTAAAGAACAAACTCATTGTAAGTGAAACACATATATACGTTTGTCGCAACAAAACATGTAAGCTGCCTACGACAGAGGCCGGTGTAGCTTTGGACATGATACGGGAGTAGTTGCCAGCGCAATCAGGCTGTTTTTCTTAGTTTCGCCCACGCATTTAAAAAAGCCAGTAACACATGAATCTTCACGAATACCAGGGAAAGGAATTATTGAGCCGTTACGGGGTAAAGATCCAGAAAGGCCTTGTGGCGCGCAACGTCGAAGAAGCAGTTGAGGCGTATGGAAAGATTACCACCGAATCGGGCAGCCCCATTGCTATCGTGAAAGCCCAGATTCATGCTGGTGGGCGCGGGAAAGGCGGAGGCGTCAAAATGGCCAAAAATCTGGATGAACTCCGGCTCCATGCAGGCAATATTATTGGGATGATGCTCAAGACACCCCAGACGCCTGGTGGCCTTGAAGGTTCTGGCAAGCTCGTTCGGCAGGTCCTCATTGCAGAGGATTCCTACATACCTGAGTTTTCCCAATGCAAGGAATACTATCTGTCGATCCTGACAGACCGTGCCAGGCAATGTAATGTTATCATATATTCTACAGAAGGTGGGATGGATATCGAAACGGTGGCCGAACAAACGCCACATCTGGTGCATAAGGAATATGTCGATCCGGTCCTTGGACTTCAAGCGTATGAATGCAGAAAAATTGCTTTTAATCTGGGATTGAGTGGCGATGCGTTTAAAAACATGATCCGCTTTGTGGCCAACACCTATAAAGCATTTGTCGACAGCGACGCCACCTTATTGGAAATCAATCCGATGATGATCAATGGTTTTGGTGAAGTGGTGGCGGTGGATTGCAAAGCCTCCATGGATGAAAATGCCCTCTTCCGCCACAAGGATATCGAAGCCTGGCATGATCCTCATGAAGATGATCCTACCGAACTGGAAGCCAAAGCGTTCGGACTGAATTATGTTAACCTGGATGGTAATGTAGGCTGTATGGTCAATGGTGCTGGTCTGGCGATGGCCACGATGGATATCATCAAATTGTCCGGGGGCTCTCCAGCCAATTTTCTGGATGTTGGAGGGACTGCGGATGCCAGACGGGTGGAAAATGCCTTTCGGATTATACTCAAGGATCCCAATGTTAAGGCTATACTCATCAACATATTTGGCGGGATCGTCCGCTGTGACCGGGTGGCTCAGGGCGTCGTGGATGCCTACAATAACATAGGAAATATCCAGGTGCCGATCATTGTTCGTCTTCAGGGTACCAACGCTGACCTGGCGAAAAAGATCATCGATGAAAGTGGCCTGAAAGTCAGATCGGCCATCCTGCTACAGGAAGCCGCAGAACTGGTGACGGAAGTATTGAAGGATCAAAGCTGATCGCGAAAGATTTTATGACTCAACCCTCCACCACATACTCCCTACTGGAGCTCAATCAATATATCCGGAGGGTTATTTCCCTGAATTTTGAAGAGCCTCTCTGGATCGAATGTGAGATAAGTCAGGCCTCCCTCTCCCGTGGCCATTGGTATCTGGATCTGATCCAAAAGGACGGTCAAGCCATTGTAGCCCAATGTCAGGCCGCCATGTGGGCCAATGTCTATTATTATCTCAAGCGAAAATTGTCCATTTCCCCTGAAGAAATTTTACAACAGGGCCTGGCGGTCAAGCTCAAGGTCAATGTAGATTACCATGAGCGTTATGGTATGAAACTGATCATAGAGGATATTGACAGTAGTTTTACCATCGGCCATCTCGAAATGCAGCGGCAAGCTATTCTGCTGGAGATCAAGCGGCGGAATCTGATCCGGAAAAATGCAGAAATTTTCCTTCCGGCAGCCATTCAGCGTCTGGCGGTGGTCAGTTCGCCGAAGGCTGCGGGTTATCAGGATTTTATCAAGCATGTGCATGAGAATTTCTATGGTTATGATGTCCGGATTGATCTCTTTGAGTCCGCCATGCAAGGCTTGCAAGTTGAGATGGAGGTGATGAATGCCCTGGATCAGATCGACCGGCGTAAAGAGGATTACGATGCTGTAGCCATCATTCGGGGCGGAGGAGGTCGGACGGAATTGGCCGCCTTTGACAATCTGACATTGGCGGTGCGGATCGCGCATTTTCCTCTGCCGGTCTTGATCGGGATAGGGCATGATATCGATCAGTCTGTGCTAGATCTGGTGTCGTATGCGTCGTTAAAGACCCCAACGGCAGTAGCTGATTTTATCATAGAGCGCAATGTCGGAGTAGAAGCTCAACTTGATGATTTCGAGCATCGGATTCGACAGGAAGTGTATGACCGGTTGTTGGGAGAAGAAAGGAGAATCACCACCCTTCAATACAGTCTGATGAAGGCGGTACAATCCAGAACAGTATTGGAGGCCAGCCGACTGCAACATGTGCGGGCTATACTCCGTCAAGGGATTTCCGGGATGATTCGCAAACAAGATCAGCGGCTGGATTTTACAGACACATTGGTGAGTGCGCTGGATCCGGATAAAGTGCTCGCACGGGGCTATACGATCACGAGTGCAGGCGGAAAGGCGATGACCCATGCGGCTGAACTCCAGCCGGGTATGACCATACAGACCACCTTTATTGACGGAACCGTAAAAAGTAAAATCAAATGAAAAAGAAACCTGCCGATTATGACAAGGCGATACGTCAACTGGAGCTGCTTGTCGACCGTATACAACAGGGCGAAATGGGATTGGAAGAGATGCGCGGAGAAGTAAAATCAGCGCTCGAACTCATACAACTTTGCCGGGCCAAGTTGCGGGATATTGAGACGGATATGGATGCTTTGCTGGAAGAGGAATAAAAAAAGGTGGAAGCCGGCCCGGCGGCCTGCGCTTCCACCAACTTCACCAGTTGAAAACAATCTTTATTACAGCTTTGGGATTCGCAAAACCTGACCGGGGTAGATCAGATTTGGGTCCTTCAGCATCGGTGTATTAGCCTCAAATATAGCATTATATTTCATTGCATCTCCATAGTGGGCTTTTGCGATTTTGGACAGCGAGTCTCCGGATTTAACCTCATAGAAGGTTGCTTCAGGCTCAGGGGTAACGACACTGATCCGGTCGTCTACAGATGCAATATCTGAATTGTTACCCAAAGTCAGTATGACGAGCTCTTTTGCCACTTGGGTTTGAGCTTCTCCGTATACGGTCACGACATCATCATTCAAAAGTACAGAAAGATCCTTGATGGGCAGATTGAGCTCCCCGACGGCTTTGACCATCCTTTCAATCTTCAGACGCTTTACTTCATCAGCAGAAACAGCGGCTGCTGTCGTCTCTTCCTTTTTATTCAGCAATTTGGCGCCTGCGCCTTTTAAAAATGAAAACAGTCCCATAATGTATTGGTTTTTATTAGTGGAAAACTTTATGCCCCACATGGGGTAAGTTCCTCTGTAAACAAGGAAAAAAGTAAAATGATTCAAAAAAGCAAATATAGTTATCCCCGATACGCATATCCATGTAAAATTATGGCTTGATCCCAAAGACGAGGTTAAATGTCAGTCATGTATCTTAAAAAGATAAATATTACTTTTGAACCTCACCGAGAGGACAATACCTTGAAGCAGAAACCTGAGCTCATGACCCTTGATCCGGGGAAGGAAACCCCGCTGATGAAGCAATATCTGAAGATCAAAAGTCAGCATCCTGACGCTTTGCTGCTGTTCAGAGTCGGGGATTTTTATGAAACTTTTGGTGAAGATGCTGTTCGGACTTCGGAGGCTCTGGGTATCGTGCTGACCCATCGGAATAACGGAGGCAGCAATATAGAGCTGGCCGGCTTTCCCTACCATGCCATGGATATGTACCTTCCTAAACTGGTCCAAGCTGGATACCGGGTTGCGATATGCGAACAACTCGAAAAACCATCCAAGGAAAAAAAGATTGTCGACCGGGGTGTCACAGAGATGATCACGCCGGGCATAGCAACAGATGATTCACTCCTGGATCGCCGTCAGAACAATTATTTGGCCTCCATCCATATCTCAGGCCCCGAGCATTGGGGCATTGCCTTTCTCGATATCTCAACTGGAGAATTCGTCATCAGTGAGGGCGAATCCCGTGAGATCGATAAGTTGTTACAGAGCTTTAATCCTTCAGAGATCCTTTTCTCTAAATCCAATAAAGGTCGGTTTGAAAAGCAATTTGGGTCAGCCTATTATACGTTTGGTTTGGACGAGTGGGTCTACACACAGGATTATACCCATGAAAAAATCCTTCGTCATTTTGAGATCGCCACGCTGAAAGGTTTTGGGATTGATCACCTGGGCACCGCTCAGGTGGCTGCCGGAGCAATCCTGCATTACCTTGCGACCACCAAGCAGGATGGACTCAAACATATCCGGACGATCAGCCGGATCCAGTCAGATCATTATGTTTGGATGGACCGCTTTACCATCCGCAACCTCGAATTGTTGCAACCCGCACATGATACGGGCACCAGCTTGTTGGACGTTTTGGATAAGACCACATCACCCATGGGTGCCCGAATGCTCAAAAGGTGGATTGCTCTTCCCCTGATCAATCTATCTGAGATTCAGCTTCGCCACGACATGGTCGCGTATGCGCTGAAATACCAGGAATGGGCGGAGGCGATCCGAGAGCAACTCCGTATGATCGGTGACCTGGAAAGGATCATCTCGAAAGTATCCCTTGCCAAGGTCAATCCACGTGAGATAACTCAACTGCGGAAGGCCCTTACTGCACTGCTACCGGTCAAATCCCGATTGGAAGAAAGCCGTCAGGAAGGCCTGATCCGGCTGGCCGATCAGATCAATCTTTGCGAACATTTACGACAGACCATTGAGACTGCCATACAGGAAGATGCACCGGCCCTGCTCATCAAAGGCAATGTCATCCGTAACGGCTACAATGAACCATTGGATGAGTACCGGGACATCATCCAAAACTCTAAGGAGATCCTCGTCCGAATGCAACAGGAAGAGGCACTCAAAACCGGTATTGGCAGTCTCAAGATCGGCTACAATAATGTCTTTGGGTATTATCTGGAAGTTACCAACAAGTACAAGAATCAGGGCCTGATTCCTGCCCACTGGGTCCGAAAGCAAACACTGGCCAATTGCGAACGTTATGTCACGGATGATCTAAAGAAACTGGAGCAGAAAATCCTCAGCGCGGAGGAAAAAATCGGAGCATTGGAAGAAAGCCTGTTTACTGAATTGGTTTTGGCGGCTCAGGAGTATATAGGCCCCATCCAAATCAATGCTAACGTGGTGGCTCAAATTGATTGTATTCTGTCTCTTGCTACCGTTGCCCATACGTATGGGTATTGCCGTCCGGTGATGAATGATGATCTGGTCATCGACATCCGGGAAGGGCGACATCCCGTCATCGAGCGTCATCTGCCTGCGGGTGAAGTATATGTCGCAAATGACCTCTATATGGATAGTGAGGAGCAGCAGATTTTTATCATTACTGGTCCGAATATGTCCGGTAAATCGGCCTTCCTCCGCCAAACTGCCCTCATCAGCATTATGGCCCAGATGGGTAGTTTCGTTCCGGCTCGTTCTGCCATCCTGGGTATTATTGACAAGTTGTTTACCAGGGTAGGTGCCTCAGACAATATATCCTCCGGTGAGTCGACCTTTATGGTGGAGATGAATGAAACAGCCAGCATCCTCAACAATCTGTCTGCCCGGAGCCTGATCCTGATGGATGAGATTGGCCGCGGCACCAGTACTTTTGATGGCATCAGCCTCGCCTGGAGCATCGCCGAATACCTGCATCACCATATCCCTTTTAAACCGAAAACCCTCTTTGCCACCCATTACCATGAACTCAACGAACTGGCAGAGAAATATGACCGTATTCATAATTACCATATTGCGACCGAGGAAACAGGCAGCCATGTGATTTTTCTGCGGAAACTAACCCCCGGCGGCAGCGAACATAGCTTTGGCATCCATGTCGCGCGCATGGCCGGTATGCCCAAATCGCTCCTCCAACGCGCCACCGAAATCCTGCACGAACTGGAATCAAAGAATCTCAGCCTGGAAGAAACAGGCACCACCCAACCTGCAAAAAAATTGAAAGAACTCACATCATTCCAACTCAATATCTTCGATCAGACTGACGTGACCCTTCGCCAACTGAAAGACGAACTTCTCCGTATCGACATCCACCAGATGTCACCGATCGATTGTATGATGAAATTGCTGGAACTAAAAAAACAAATGGAGGACCCAGAACAGTGACCCTATTTTACTATCCGATTTCGGTTTCTAGTTTTTAATGATACGTTGAGCCTTTATTCCGTTTCGTGCATTAAATCGTACCTCATACAAACCCGGCGACAAACTGTGTAATTGCAATCCTGATGCATCATTCGCCTGCACAACAAGTTGACCCAGTGTATTATACATCTGTACCGGAAAAATCTCATCCGGCACGAAATTCGGGTTCAGCCACAATTCACCCTGCGTAGGTGATGGATGAAGATACGTGACCCACTCTATCTCCTGAAGAGGTGAAAGAGCAGATGGACTTTTGGAGAAACGGTAGACTATATTCTCCGGAATAGAACCGTCCAGAAAGGTTTCTTCAAATACATACACCGGTTCAGGAGAAGCAGGATCACCTGACAATAATATCACCTCATCTGCCACCAGCGCTTCCATCAGGTTGAGATGCTTGACAAGCCCTACACTGGGGCCGGGTGCTCCATTGTAATCCCGGATAGGATTCGTAATGGAAGAAGGGCCAAAATGGAATTCAATATTCCCTGATGCCTCGTAGAGTTTTAGCTGGAAAAATATATAATCGATGTAGATCAACTGATGGGTTTCACCATAGAAAAATCCTACATCATTCCATTCCTGCGTAAATACACGTTGACCGGGAGGTCCGGAGGTTTGATATAAAATGGTCGAAATGGAGTTGCCTGTTTGACGCCCACGATCTGTAAGGTCCGGTCCATAGACCTGTAACACAGATGAAGTCATTCCGCTGAAGTCTACACCTAATGTGCCCCCAAGAAAGAGGTCGGAACTTGTCAATGTCGTAATATTCTCATCAAAAAATTCAAACTCAAATCCAATTGGCACAGTGTACGCCGGATCATCCCAGACGCCAGAGGTCAAAGCTGTGCCATTGGTCAGCGGCTCAAAAGGAACTTGGTGTGTTGAAAAATAATAGGTTTGTCCCACTACGTTTAAACTCAGGAACAGACTCCATATACATACCCACATTACACGGTTATGGCCCATGATGCTTTAGATTAAAGATGAATAAATGGCAGGAGTGAGAATGGTAAAAGTAATGTTTTTACACCGATATACATACACATTCAGGTTAGAACTGTTGTATACACCAAATGGATCACCTGTACTTTTGAAGTAAACGTATAGGCTAGGTTTTCTCCGGATACATCACGATGCGGATGAGTTCGCGATCCTGGAAGAAGCGCCTTGCCGCCCGGAGAAGGACAGTTGCATCGAGCTTCGCGATACGTTGCTCCAGCCGGTCCGGTTGTGTGAGATCATAGATATCTGTCCCGTTGATCCAACTGCTGACCATTGCGTTCATCCAATATTGATTGATTTTGAGATCTTTTATCCGCCCCTGCCGCTGTGTCTCTGTGACCTTAACGATATCTTCCGGATCAATCTCTTCCTTGAGTGCTTCAATCACGTTGAAGGTCGACTCCAGCAATTCCTCCGTGACGGGTGGATCTGCATTGAAACTGATGCCGATAGAATATTGTGGAATCGGGTATTGGCTAAGGCCACCGCTAACACTCACACCATAAACACCTCCTTTCTCTTCCCGCAATTCTTCCCGCAATTTAATGCGGGCCAACTCGATCAGGGATTGAAGTACATAAGCTGAATCCAGATGATAGGTAGCTTCACCATGAAAGAAGAGCTGTACCTGCGATTTGGGGGCGGCTCCGCGGTGGAAGGTAGAGTCTACTTTTCCAGGTGGATAACGGTCCCCTACATCCTGACTCATTTCCTTTCGCCCGCCACCCGGCAACGCCGCCAGATACCGGCTGGTCAATTCCTTGAGATCTTCTGGTTGAAAATTGCCCACAAAATAAAAATGCATGTCACTGACATCCTTGAAACGATCCTGATAGATATCAGTGATGTCCTGCATCCGAACCTGACCGTACGATTCATAGGTAGGAAAGCCTCTGCGTGGATGATTCTGACTGATGATCCGGTTGACCTTATCAAAATACCAGTTTTGCGGATTGGCCAGCATATTCTGCGTTCTTGTGCGCTCGCGTTTGAGGAAAGAACTCAGCGCTACGGTGTCCTCCCGAAAAGCAGTGATATATCCGTATGTCAATTGCATAAGGGTTTCAATATCCTGAACAGAAGATGAGCCGTTGATGCCTTCGTACCGTTCTGAAATAAAAGGACTGACACTGACCCGTTGACCGGTGAGTTTTTTCTCCAGCGCAGCAGCATTAAACACCCCTACTCCACTGCTGGATACCACACTCGAAGCACTTCGGGCGGAGGGATATTGATCATCCGCATACAAGGAATGGCCGCCCTGACTGTAGGCGTTCATCAGAATCTCATCATTCTTGAAATCCGTAGGTTTGGCTGTGACCTTCACCCCATTGGCAAACGTCCAGTGATAAAGGTCTAACTGGCTGTCGTGCCGATAGTCGAGCACCGGTTGGGCCGTAAATGTGCCAGTTACAAGAGGCGCTGAAACATCAGTATCCTCGTAGGGGGCCAGGATACGAGACCCAACCTCCTGGACTAACGCTATCAGTTCGGCCGAATCGGGTAATATCATTTTATCTTTCTCTGGTGCGGTAATGATCATCACCCGGCTGCGGTCGGTCATCCAGCCTTTGGCCAACCGGCTAACTTCATCCCTGGTAATAGTCGGCATCATACTGGCATACATCTCCTGATGCTGAAGGGCATCCGGTATCGGATTCTCCTCCAGGAAGTGATAGATGAGTCGTTGAACCACACGTGACGACTCCAGTTTGGCTTCTTCAGCAACGCTCTGCTCTGCCTGACGCATGATATTCGCCTTTTCCCGCTCCAGCTCAGCGTCAGTAAACCCGTGCTGCAACACCCGCTGGTTTTCCTCCAGCAGGGTCTCAAAAGCCTTTCGAACATCCACGGAAGAAGCAGAAGCATAACTGGTATAGGCCGCCATGTTTCCTACATCCTGTCCAAACATCGTATAGCCAAAAACAAACGGGGGATCCGATCCCTTGGCAATATCTGAGAGCCTCCGACCCAGCATCCGGTTGTAAAGACTCTCTACTAATCGCTGCCGGTAATCGATAATCGTTCGGACTGGTGTGAAGCGATGCTTGTGCATGATTTGTACCGTCGCATTAGTCGCTTCAGGATCTGTAATCACACGCACAAACGTCTCTTCATGCAACGGGACATTGTCAGATTCTTTTTTACGGGCCACTGTGGCTGGCCGGATGCTTCCAAATTGCTCCCGGATCTGCTGCTCCATCTGATCCGGATCCACCTGGCCGACGACAAACAGGGCCATGAGTTCGGGCCTGTACCAGTCGTTGTAAAAGCGCCGGAAAACATCATACGGAGCATGATTGATAATGTCCGGTTCACCTATAGGTAATCGCTTTGCATACCGTGAATTGTAGTACAGTATCGGAAAATATTCCTGTTGCATGCGCTGCTGCGGACTCAACCGGCTTCGCCATTCTGAGATCACTACACCACGTTCTTTATCGATTTCCTCTTCATCAAATGCCACCCCATCGGCCCAGTCCCGAAGAATCAGCATGCCCTTGCTGAATTGTTCCTCATCATCAGTCCGGACCTGAAGCATATAGACGGTTTCATCAAAACTGGTATAGGCATTCAGATCGGGACCAAATCGGGTTCCAACCTTCTCCAGATAATTGACCAATTCGTTTTTTGAAAAATTTCTTGTCCCGTTAAATGCCATATGCTCAATGAAATGCGCGAGGCCCAATTGATCTTCATCTTCCTGCATGGAACCGGCCTTGAGCGCCAGCCGAAGTTCCGCTCGTTGTTCCGGCTTTGTATTGACCTTGATGTAGTATCGCATGCCATTGGGCAATGTGCCGATCCGGACGCTTTTATCCATCGGAATATCACTGCTCATGCCCTGGGGCATCGGTGACGGGGGTGGTGGCACAGGGGCTGCCGGGGGTATTCGTTGCGCCGTCAGGACCAGAGATGACAAAAACAGGGCAAGGAAAAAAATCGCCTTGCAGTTGACTTGATCTAGGTGGATGAAAAGCATATCAGGTTGATTTTGACGTGAACAATATCCGAAAAATTACCCAATTTTGGGTTTGATATATGAGCCCTGAACGCGGGAGTAGCTCAGGGGTAGAGCATTAGCTTCCCAAGCTAAGGGCCGTGGGTTCGATTCCCATCTCCCGCTCTTTCAATGCCTTTGAATAAAAGGGGAATATTATTGCCGGTCGCGCAACTCCTGATCCTGCCGATTGGCCGCATCCGCAATGGTACGGATGGACCGGACAATGACAAAGAATACCATGTATACCAAGGTCAATACAAACCACAGCCATCGAAAGGATCCTGCATCGTCAATGTGCTTACCGCTGAGTAAAAAGCACCAACCGTAACAAAAGACCAAGAGAATCAGATACATCACTACAGATTGACTAAAGTACTTGAGAAGGTTTGTTACGCCAAGTCCTACAATGCTGTTGAGGATGATAAAAAAGAGGAGCATCGCCGTGGCGACGATCCATGAACTGGTATTGGCTTCAAAAATAGCTTCTGAATGTGGCAACATAGCATCGACAAGCGTCAGAACGATGACCATCAACGCCACAATACCTGCCTGCAGGTATGGCCGGCGCAAGCGCTTTAGTCTATTGGTGTGGTTTGTCATTGGCTTAGACTAAAGGTACAGCACTCAAGTCATAATCCGTAGCTCCGGTGATCCGCACCCTGATCATATCGCCGGGCTGAAAGGACATCGCTTCGGACGTGATCAGGATCTCATTGTCCACTTCCGGACTATCATATTCTGAACGGCCGACTAAAAACCCCCCTTCTTTCCGGTCCACGATGACCCTTATTTCACAACCCACCATAGCTTCATTATGCTGCAGCGAAATCGCTTGCTGAATGTCCATGATTTCCTCTGCCCGTTGTCTCTTGATCACCGGACTCACATCGTCTGCGAGGGCATAACCGCGAGTCCCTTCTTCATGCGAATATTGAAATACGCCGACACGATCAAACCGCATTTCCTCTACAAACCGGCAAAGGGACTTATGATCTTCATCTGTTTCTCCCGGAAACCCAACCAGAAACGTCGTACGCAATCGAATGTCCGGATGCAGCGTCCGAATCCGTTCTAGCAGTTGGCGTGTATCGCTGGCCGTAATTTGCCTCCGCATACCCGCCAAAATCGGATCACTGATGTGTTGCAACGGCATATCCAGATAGTTGCAAATCTTAGGTTGAGTCTTCATTACCTCAATCACCTCCAGCGGAAACTTATGCGGGTATGCATAATGTAACCTGATCCATTCAATTCCCTCCACCTCACAAAGTCGCTCCAGTAACTCCGGCAATGCACGTCGCTGGTACAGGTCCAGTCCATAGTAGGTAAGTTCCTGTGCAATGAGCATGATTTCTTTGACACCTCTATTGGCCAGGTATGTAGCCTCAAGAAGAAGGCTTTCCAAGGGTCGGGACACATGGCCGCCCCGCATCAACGGAATAGCACAAAAGGAACAGGTACGGTTACATCCTTCCGATATCTTCAGATAGGCATAGTGTGGTGGAGTGACTATACTTCGCTCTCCAATCAGTTCATCACGGTATGTAGCCCCCATGGTACTGAGCAATGCGGGAAGCTCCATCGTACCGAAGAACGCATCTACCTCTGGAATTTCCTCTTCCAGATTATCTTTATAGCGTTGCGAAAGGCAGCCGGTTACGTAAAGCTTCTCAAGTCGTCCGTTTTTTTTCTCCTCGGCATACGTGAGAATCGTATTGATCGACTCTTCCTTGGCCAGATCGATAAAGCCACAGGTATTGATGACGACCACAGGTGAGGGGTCAGGATCTTCATGGGTCACCTTGAATTGATTCGCTTCAAGCTGCGATTTGAGGACTTCGGAATCAACTATATTTTTACTGCATCCCAGCGTGATGATCTTCACGTTTTTCGGATGTAAGGATTTAGTGCGCAAAGGTGTATACTCGTATGATTGAACGTGTAAAGATATTGAAAATGGCCTTCAACCCGACACCTGAGCGGCGGGATACTAATGCCTCATGTTTTGGCGTTAAAGGGCGTATGATCAGACTGTTCTCTGCCATCCTCCTCTTAAGTCTGCCGAATATCCTCCCAGCCCAATACGGGATTCAGATCAAGCACCTCTTCGGCCAATCGCTGATCCTGGACGAAGAACAGATCTCCCAGAATGGTCTGCACACTACACTCGAATACCATTTCAGAATCAAAAAGAAGCGACTCGAGTTTCATCCCGGTCTTGGTTATAGGTTTACCTGGAACACCCATCAGCATCAGGGATACTTCAATGCCGTTGACCTGGATCTTGCTACGTCGATCTACCCTTTCGATTTCGGGGGCGATTGTGATTGTCCGACTTTTTCAAAGGATGGGAATCTGATCAAGAAGGGGTTTTTCTTTGAAGTGGCACCAGGAGTCTCATATCAGATCCTGAACAAACTCCGTTCCGACCCTGATGATCCTTCCAGACTGCCGATCCGCAGCAAGAATCTGGTGTTGAAACTAAGTGGCGCCACTGGATTGGATATTGGTATTTCTGATCAGTACACGATTACGCCTATGCTATCCGCTACCTGGCTGTCGTCTTCCGAATGGGAGGGTCTCCGACAGGACGGTTCGTCAGGCACGCTTGATGATTATGCCTACCTGGGGGCGGGTATTCGCATCACTCATGCCAAGGACAAAAAGCGTCGCAGAAGATTCTGACGATAACATTCCCAAAGTACGATACCCGCACTCGTTGCCACATTGAGGGAGTGTTTTGTTCCGCTTTGAGGGATCTCCAGACTCCACGGGCACATCGCTAATACGTCCGGACTTATACCCCGCATTTCATTTCCGAAAATCAAGGCCAGTGGAAATAAACCTGTCAGATCCGTTTGATCCAAACCCCTTGACTGATCAGTCTGTTCGACCGGCAGGAGCGTAAAGCCTTTTGAAAGGAGCTCTTCCAATGCGGTCTTCGTGTCTGCAACATACATCCAACGTACAGAATCCGTCGCGCCCAGAGCTGTCTTCATGATCTCGGCATGAGGAGGTTTGGCGGTAATCCCGCAGATATAAATGGTATCGATAGCAAAAGCATCGCATGTCCGGAAAATAGCGCCCACATTCAATCCTGAGCGAATATGATCGAGGACGATACATACCGGTAGTTTTTCCGAACTCAGGTACTCCACCAGCTGAGGCCGGTTCATTTCTTCAGGTGTAAGTTGCTTCATAGACTCTGACTGTAAAAATAAGCATTTGACCATGCAAGCAATGCAGTCCCGAAATTCCGAATTGACGGACATGATGACAAAACTCTATTTTAGCGCCGTAGGATGAAACGGTACCAACAAGATATTATCACGCTGCTTACCGCGACCCTGTTCTATGGGTTACTCATGATCTACCATGGATATCAATATGGTGTGGGTGACCAGTCCCAAATTCTCCCGTGTTTGTTTGCCCAGGATCATCCGGAAGCTTATGCCGGTGATCATTATGTCAATGCCTATCTCAACAGCCCGGTCAATGAGCGAAGTGTATTTCATTTTTTCCTCCGTTATCTGGGATATGAACAGCCCTGGCTGGTATGGCTTTGGCATGCGCTGATGAGTGTCATGATGATCCTGGCATGGATGAGGATCGTTGCCCTGGGTATAACTTCTAAAGGCCTTCAATGGCTGGCACTGGCCCTGATCTTCATTGCGGGCTCTCATACGAACATGGGGGGAAATGAATTGTATTACCCTATACTGATTCCCAGCCTTGCGGCAAAATGTTTGGCATCCTGGGGGTTGTATTTCTGGTTGAAGGAACGGTATAGTCTATGGGCTTTACTGCTGATCCTGGCCGGCTGGATGCAGCCTCTCGTCAGTATTCAGCTATTCCTGCTTACCTTTTTGTCCCTGACTTTCCATTTAGTTGCAGGTAAACAACTTCGACAATTACCCTGGAAGCCCGCCGGGCTGTATTTGATCCTGACACTACCCTGGATC
The DNA here is from genome assembly GCA_041746735.1 of Saprospiraceae bacterium. GTDB lineage: Bacteria > Bacteroidota > Bacteroidia > Chitinophagales > Saprospiraceae > Opimibacter. The sequence goes on along the minus strand of JBGTGP010000032.1, from coordinate 239,213 downwards.
TATCTGCTCACCCGATACAACGGCGGCCATGACGATCCGGCTGGTTTTATGGATATTATGGAGTTCCGGCTGTCTCATCATTTCTATCCTCATAGTTTCGGTTGGTTTCATCTGGTATTCGGCGGTATGCTGGCATTGGTCACCCTTCGATTTTACCGGCAACGATTAAAATGGTTTATGGTCTTGATTGCATTGGGCTGTCTTCTTTATACTATCGGTGTTGAGGTCTATCGTATACCTGAGGTGCTGTACAGTCAGTGGTGGAAGACCACCATCTGGCTTGAAGCTTTTGCTTTCATTGCCATCACTGCACAATTGGAAAAAGTCATTCAACGACCGGCATTCCTTATCCGGTCTGTCATCGCCATGCCACTCCTGCTCGTGTTGCTTGTTTTTAGTTACCGCACCTTTGTCCCTTTTCAGACCCGGCCTATATATCTCTTTCCATGGTCGGAAAAAGTCACAGATGAAATTGACATCAGCCGCCAGGCTGAAACCTTGACACCCCCGGATGCCATTTTCATTGTTCCGGTTGATTTTACTGCTTTCCGATGGTATGCCAAACGGAGCCAATATGTAGACTACAAAGCCATGTTACATCAGGAATCTTTTCTGAAAACCTGGTATAAGCGAATGCAGGAAATTTATGCCTTTGGACTGTCAGAGAAAAAGGGAGGATTCAACCTCCACATCTTCAGCCAAACTTTATTGGATGAGCCCACCACCATCAGCCGGGATGCATGGAAACAGAAGGGGATTACCCATATCGTTTCTACAAACTTGGACATACCAGAGTTGCAGCAGGTAGCACGCAATACCACCTATGCTATTTACCAGCTTTAATCCTTTTTCTTGCTGTTCTGTTATTCCCCCCGCATCATTACAAAACGCATTATAGCGCCCGGCGAATGAGGAGCGTCAAACGAGCTCAGGTGTAAAATATAGGTTCCCTGGTGCAATTCAGAAAATGGCATCATAGAATGACCTGTGACCAATTGCCCGAAGGCGACCTTTCGTCCCGTCAAATCATATACAACATACGCCTGTTCTCCCATGCCGGAAGGAATATAGATGTGCACAAGATCCTTCGCCGGATTGGGGAATAGCGCAACACCCAGATCGCTGCCCGCCACCGGTGATATGGACGTTGTAGTGTCCACGATCTCGAAATCGATAATCTGAAATGAACAGCTGTTGAGTGGAAGACAATGCGTCATGCATCCTATAATGGCAATGGCATACTGACCAGGAGCATTATAGGTATGAGAGACATCACCTTCCGTTTCGGCTAAGGTGCCATCACCAAAATCCCAGACATAGGTATTGGCATTACTATTTTCAATGGTGAAGTCAATCGTTACTGTTCCGTCAGGTCCAAGATAAAATACATCCGATCCTGCTTCTACTGTCCAGGAAGGAGATGGGCAATCCGAATTGTAGATATATTCAAAGGCATTGATGATGATGGTGTCCTGATCTCCCAGTATCCCATTGGCTGTCATGACGGGAAGCTGGTAGCTGGTATCAAACCACATATACTCCACTTGAGTAAATGTAAGAGGTATCGCCAGCGTATCGAATCGCAAGGTATCCGTGCGGGCAATATCTGAACGTAATCTGATGACATGGCTAAAGGTGTCATAAGGCGTATATATCGTACCCCAACTGTCTATCGAGGTAGTCCGGATCTGTTTTGAAGAATAATTCAAATCCTGTCCTACAGCGGTAAGATCAATGTTGAAGAATACATGTGACGTCCAATCCCGTCCATACATGACCGGAAAGTGGAGGATCGTATCAGGCCGGTTATACACGATAACAGCCGCTGTTGGCGTTCCTCCACCAAGATCAACTGTAAAGCCAAAAAAGTTTTCCAGCAAAAAATTGTTGGTTTTACGTTGAAAGCGCTGTATATCATTTAGTGAAAACTGGATCAGGGTCAAAGAATCTGCCAGCAGTAAGGCTTGCTGGGTATTATTCCAGAGGGTAAAACATTCGGGAGCTGAAAAACCGCTCAATGCGCAAATGGTCAGGAAAGTAAACTGGTTGATCGCCTGGGCAGGCTGGACAAATTGATTTATATGGGTATTGAGATCCGGATCTGCGGCCAGATCCCATGTTATATTTTCCCCTGTTGCCGTCAGCAAAGGCATCTCAGCACCTGGTGAAAAACGGTTGTATAAATAGAGATCGCCGGGACCTCCATAATGTCCGGATTGATATACCTGTTGCGCGTTTGCCATTTTGGCTGAAAACGAAACGGATAACCCGGTCAGGATAAATAACAAATACTTCATCATGTTATGCTTCAACATAGCTAATTGATTTTAAACTCATACCAACCGGTCGGGGCATGTACCGGTCTGGTGACCATGGTACCCTGATTATTCTGTGCCGTCACATAGTACTCTAAAGTAACACCAGCCTGTCCACCTGGAATGGAGGCGGTATAATGATCCGGAATCTGTGATGGTACAAGTTTGGTTTCTTTCCAGTCGGGTTTGCCTTTAACCCGGTACATTACCTTGACCTGATCCGTCAGGAGGAACCCACCGCTGTAGTCTCTGAGGATTACCTGCAGGGGATACTCCTTAGCTTTTTTTATACCGGATTGCAATCGGTTGACACTCATAAAGATCATATCCGGGTTCCACACGGCGCGTGTCCGGCAGTGCAGCGCATCACCATCCGTCCAGCCAATGATTTTGTAGAGATCATACACCTGAGCGCTGAGATGAGGTTCCCGGGCCAGCACAAACTCAAATCCTTTAATGGTATAGCCGGGCATAGCCGCCTTCCACTGCTCGATCGCAATGGAATCCTGTGGAATACTAAACAACGGGACATACACGGTCTGATTGAGGATGAGGGCATTGGTATATGCTGCCAGCTTATCCTTTTGATACCGGTCCGTGTCGATGCGCAGTATTTCATAGGGCCGGCCCCAGGCATTGGTGAGTTTGCTCAGTTCTTGTGTGATGATGCCTTCATATTGCTCCTGTAATGGGTGATACATCGGTGGTCGGGTAACGAGAATGCGCTCTTCATCCAGGAGTTTCATGTAGCAGTCAATATGCTGAATACCTTCTTCTTCAAAATTGGAGAGGATGTGATATTTTTTCAGGCCCAACATTTTTTCAGCATCAGATAGAAATTTTTCCTCTGCAATACCTTTAAACCGGTTTTCATTGAGGATGATACAGGTGGAGAAACCTGTGCGTTGTCCATCCACCAGAATATTGCCGCCGGTGAATGAAAATGGTAATGCGACCCTTTCGAGACCTAACGCCGGTGCAATATATCCGGGCATATGATCATCTGCAGCAAAGTCCATGTTGCCCTGATCATCCGAATAAATAAACCGTAAAGAATCAGTGCAGGACAAGCCTGAAATCGGAGTACTCAGACTATAATTGCCGTCGACCAGTGCCATTTCTCTTTCGGGTGGAAATATGGCATGCGGTCCCCAGTCCCGGGTCCAGCTGACATCTCTGCCGTGGGGTGCTGAAATAAACCGTACCCGGTCCGGCATGATCCCCCATTTTGAAAGCCATTTAATGGCATCCTGTTTTGCGGGGTGATCTTCGACCAGGAGATTGAGCTTGACATCTTTGGCTAACTCTATGATCAGCTTGTGGGGTATACTGGGTGGCCATGATATCAAAACACCTGTCGCAGGCTCCCATTCGGCGGCCATGCGGGCATGAACTGATGGCATAAACGGAACCTCAACTTCGGCAACCGCATTTCCGGCACGCTGAGCCTGCAGGCCGAGTGTCAGCAAAGTGTAAAGCAGAATAAAATTAACCCTCAACCGCATACCTGTAGATTTGGCCGGAAAGATACAAACAAGGTCCAATAGCCCCATTCAACCTGTCTTCCACCGTTTTAAGCTCTTCATCGCTTATCGGTAGGTACTACATTTTTTCAATATAGCCTTCTCTTGCTCCGCATCCCAATGCTTTCGTTTGCATTTGGTTTTAGCTACGCCCAAATAATACAGTCCACGATCACAATCTCCATGGAAAATATAGGCAAAAGCAATACCCCAGAGCGAGCCAAAATAATCCGGTTTGTGATGTAACGCTTTACGGTGTGCTGCGATACAAGAGGTCAAGGCTATATCCTGGCCAATAGAACCTTGCAGGGACCAGTAGCTCATCGCAAGGTCTTCATAATACAGATGAAGGTTCTCGTGAATAGCTGTCGTGTCCAGGGCCAATAAATTTCGCAGGGTCATCCCTACCATTTGAGTATCCACCTGGCCACAACCAAACATGACAAGACTATTGCGAATTTTTAGGTAATCAGACGATTGGCTATAAGCCCCGCTACTGATAAAGAGAAAAAACAGTGCGAACAGTGTCATCTTCCTCCTCGACCCAGGGCCTATATGCAGCCCCATCTTTTTATGTGGTGACATCAAGCGATGTGACTTGATGCCATTAACTGCCACACATCACACAGCCTTCCTCCATCGTGCATACGGGTCCTGAGGCTACATCCATTGCAGGTGTCATATCATCCAGATTACGTGCCGCAGCGTTAGCATCTGATGAAGAGGAGGGTGCATCACCGGGTAGTTCGGCTGTTCCGTACTGATTCTGGTTGACATATTTGCGCTGGTGCTTTTCACTGAGGGTAAACTTGATCGGGTCTACCGCGGCTTTGGAACGGAGGTAGTACATGCCGGTCTTGAGGCCTTTCTGCCACGCGTAAAAATGCATGCTGGACAGTTTGGCCATGGTTGCATTTTCCATAAAGAGGTTCAGACTCTGACTCTGGCAGATATAGGCACCCCGATCGGCCGCCATATCAATGATAGCCTTTTGGCTGATTTCCCATACTGTCTTATACCGCTCTTTCAGTTCCTGTGGCAATCCTTCGATATGCTGGATGCTTCCATTGCTGGCGATAAGCGCTTCCTTCATTTCCTCATCCCAGAGGTTGAGACGGATCAGATCATTGAGGAGATGTTTATTGACAACGATATACTCGCCGGAAAGGGTACGGCGTGTATAGATGTTGCTGGTATAGGGTTCGATGCACTCGTTATTCCCCAATATCTGGCTGGTCGATGCAGTGGGCATAGGGGCCAGCAAGAGGCTGTTGCGTAAGCCGTGCTTTTTGATCCTGGATTTAAGTTCTGCCCAGTTCCACCGGTCAGTTGGCTCCACACCCCACATATCATACTGCAGAATGCCTTTACTTGCCGGTGAACCTTCATAACTGGCATACGCGCCATCCTGTTGAGCGATGGCATTGGATTCGGTAACTGCGGCGAAATAGATGGTCTCGAAGATGTCCCGATTCAGTTTACGGGCTTCCGGGCTGTCAAAGGGATGGCCGAGCAGTATAAACACATCTGCCAGTCCCTGAACGCCGATACCGATTGGCCGATGTCGCATATTACTGTTACGAGCTTCGGGTATTGGGTAATAGTTGACATCTATGACTTTGTTCAGGTTGCGTGTCACTACACGAGTAATGTCGTAAAGGCGTTGGTGATTAAAAACTCCGTCTTCGACAAACTTGGGCAACGCCAGTGAGGCCAGATTACAAACGGCCACTTCATCTGCTGATGTATACTCCATGATCTCTGTACAGAGATTGGATGAACGAATAGTCCCCAGATTTTTTTGGTTACTTTTTTTATTGGCCGCATCCTTGTACAACATATAGGGTGTGCCGGTCTCGATCTGGCTTTCGACGATCGCACTCCAGATATCCTGGGCCTTGACGATTTTCCGGGCGCGACCTTCCTGTTCGTATTTGTGGTAAAGGGCCTCAAATTCACCACCGTAGGTATCGTAAAGGCCTGGTGCTTCATTAGGACAGAAAAGGGACCATGACTGATTATTTCTGACGCGCTCCATAAACAGATCGGGAATCCAGAGTGCATAAAACAGATCACGAGCCCGTTGCTCCTCCTTGCCATGGTTTTTCTTGAGTTCCAGAAACTCCATGATATCGGCGTGCCAGGGTTCGAGATACACGGCAAAAGCACCTTTACGTTTTCCCCCACCCTGGTCTACATACCGGGCCGTGTCATTAAAGACTTTGAGCATGGGTATGATTCCGTTGCTGGTGCCTCCGGTGCCTTTAATATAACTGCCAGTAGCCCGGATATTATGGATGCTCAACCCGATACCCCCGGCGGATTGGCTGATCTTGGCGCAACGGGAAAGGGTTTCAAAAATCCCCTGGATGCTGTCGTCCACCATACTTAACAGAAAACAACTGCTGAGTTGGGGCTTTGGGGTGCCTGCATTAAAGAGGGTTGGTGTGGCGTGGATAAACCATTTTTCTGACATCAGGTGATACGTCTCGATGGCTGATGTAATATCCTCACCATGAATCCCTACGGCAGCCCGCATCAGCATCTGTTGCGGACGCTCCACGACCCGACCATTCATCCGGAGTAAATAGGATCGCTCCAGCGTCTTGAATCCGAAATAATCAAATGTAAAGTCACGGTCATAGATGATCGCGCTGTCCAATTGATCCGCATGCCGGCGGATCACATCGATCGTGATTTCTCCGATCAGTCCGGCCTGTTGCATGGTCACCGGATCCACATAATTATACAGTCCTTCCATAGTTTCACTGAAGGACTTGTTGCTGTTTTTATGAAGGTTGGATATAGCGATACGGGCTGCCAGCAGGGCATAGTCCGGATGAACAGCGGCCATCGTGGCTGCAGTTTCGGCGGCCAGGTTGTCCAGATCGGAGGTATGCACTCCATCATACAATCCTTCGATCACCTTCATGGAGATTTTGATTGGATTGACATGATCGGATAGGCCATACACCAGTTTTCTAACCCGTGCGGTGATCTTGTCAAAACTTACTTCTTCGCGCTTTCCGTTTCGTTTGATGACTTGCATAAAGAGGGAGGATTATATTGTTAAAGGGGGAATGGTATATTGGTGTTACCTGTACTTCAGAAATTGATTTCGGGACGATATAGGATGTTAGGAACCATAGGAAAAACCGTTAAAAATCTTCGTCCATGGAGAATACCTGGTCTTCCCGGTTGCCCATCACGCCAGCTTTTTGGTAGTCGCCCACACGTTTTTCGAAAAAATTGGTTTTGCCGGTAATGGAGATAAGTTCCATCCATTGAAATGGATTTTCAGCATGGTAAACTTTGCTTTGTCCCAGGCTCAAGAGAAGGCGGTCGGCTACATATTCTATATACTGGCACATCAGGTCTGCATTCATACCGATCAGTTTTACCGGCAAGGCATCAGAGACAAAATCCTTTTCAATGGCGACTGCATCGGTGATGATATCCCGCACGATTTCAGGTGCAAGCCGGTTGACGATATGATTATTATACAGCAGACAGGCGAAATCGCAATGCATGCCCTCATCTCTGGAGATCAACTCGTTGGAAAAAGATAATCCAGGCATGAGGCCGCGTTTCTTAAGCCAGAAAATAGAGCAAAAAGAACCGGAGAAAAAGATGCCTTCTACAGCAGCGAAAGCTATGAGACGTTCCTGAAAATTGCCTTTATCGATCCAACGCAGCGCCCACTGGGCTTTCTTTTTGACGCAATCGAGGGTGTCGACGGCATTGAAGAGATAGTCTTTCTCTTGGGGGTCTTTGATGTAGGTATCGATGAGGAGACTGTAGGTTTCGGAATGGATATTTTCCATCATGATCTGAAACCCGTAAAAAAACTTGGCTTCTGTAAATTGAACTTCGCTGAGAAAATGTTCTGCGAGGTTTTCATTGACGATCCCGTCACTAGCGGCGAAGAAGGCCAGCACATGTTTTATAAAATGGCGCTCATCGTCATTGAGTTTATGGGACCAGTCATGGAGATCCTGCTGGAGGTCAATTTCTTCTGCTGTCCAAAAGTTGGCCATGGACATTTTATAAAACTTCCAGATATCATGGTGCTCAATAGGGAAAATGACAAAACGACCCGGATTGTCCGACAGGATAGGTTCAGTCTGGGTCTGCGATATAGTTGCTTCTTTCATTATGGTTATATGTTTGGTCTGGTTCTATCTTTTTGTTTTGACCTGTTCGGACCGGAGGCCACAATCCCCAGGCTGTCTTTTGGCCACTATGGCATCAGACAGCAATTTCCTGAGGTAAGGCCGGATGTTCACGGCGTTCTCAGGTGGAGAAAATGCCTATATGATTAGACAGGTATCCAAACCAAGGGAGAAAGCGTCATTTTGCTTGGATACGGATGCACCCCCGGTTTGATGGCTCTAAATAAATGAAGTTTTTATTTAATATGAAAACATTTTATCCACATCATGTGGAGAAAATGTATAATATGTTGAAAGACTGTTTTGTACACACGCAAAAAAAATCACCCTGTGTGTAAAACTTTTTGAAAATCCATTGTAAGGCCAGGGTAACGATATAAAAAGGCATAAAATATGTTAAAAACCTGGTGATTTTCCCAATTTTTATATATGAAAAAGGCCTTTTTACACATGACCCTTATCCGGCATACATCTCAGAAGATGTTCCGTCTGCGAAAAAACCAGAGCAGGAAGAGACTGATGGTCGCCGAGATAATCAGGATAATGTAAAAAGCGCCGCTGGAGGTGGCAAATGGAAGGTCCACATTCATCCCAAAAAAGCTAGCCACAAGGGTGGGGACCATCAGCACGATCGTGATAATAGTCAGCCGCTGGATAAAGGTGTTGAGATTGTTGGATACGATAGAAGCATAGGCCTCCATGGTACCGTTGAGGATATTGGTATAGATGTTGGCCATACTCAAGGCCTGGCCATTGTCGATGATGATGTCTTCGAAAAAATCGGACTCCTCTTCATTCTCTCCCAGTCTCAGGAAATCGGTCCGTTTGATTTTGATCTTCAGGAGTTCATTTGAACCTAGAGCATTCACAAAATAGACAAGGCTTTTTTCAATCCGCAGCAATTGTTTCAATTCCGAATTCCGGCTGGAATCATACAATTCGTTTTCAATCACGTTCCGCTTCAGATTGAGCTTCTTCAAACTATCCAGAAAGCGCAGTACATTCTGCTCAAAGATCTGCAACACAAACATCTGTTCATGAGACGGGTCAAACCCCTTTATCCGGCCGTCCACGAACCGTTGGATGATCGGATTCTCATATTGGCAGATGGTCAGGATGTGATCCTGGGTCAGGATGATACCCAGGGGAGCTGTGATATACAGTGCTTCATTTTCCTGATCGATCTCATTGAGCATTGGGGTATTGACCAGGATGAGTCTGACATCATCCTCTCGTTCATACCGTGACCTCTCGTCTACGTCGAGAGCATCGGTCAGAAAATCTATGGGAATGGAATGGTGTTGCGCAAGGGTCTCGAGTTCATCCGGCTCAAACGGCGGGGATACATTGATCCAGCAGGAAAGCACAGGCTTGTCCAGTTCGGTCAGACGTCCGTCCTCGATATGATAATACCGGATCATAACTACTGCTACCTTCCATTTACAGATGAATAATTTTAGTTCGGTGGGCAAAAGTAATCAAAAGGGTTAGGGAAGGCAAAGACGATACGATTTTTTTCACCGTAAACCTGAAAATGGCTTGTGGAAGCACATACTCAGGGCAAGTGACCTACGTCAACCAGGCGTTGGCGATACTTTTCAAGCACCTGTCCTATACCGGGCAGATTGGGCATCCATTGCATGGGCCACCCGTTTTTCCAGTTTATTGAAAATGTATGGTTTTGATCGGATTGATCCGACTTACCAGGTACGTTGGCGCCACAAGACAAAGGCCGATCAAGATCAACGCCCCGGTATTGATTACAATCAAATGCCAGGGGAGCACCATCACCGGTGCATAGTCCAGATAATAGTCTGACTCATCCAGCCGAATCCATTTGAAACGGTGTTGCAGCCAAGCAAGGCCCAGACCCAACACATTGCCAAGGAGTATTCCGCCCAGCGTAATATAAAGTGCAAACCATAAAAAAACCCTTCGGATCGACCCATCACGAGCACCCATGCTTTTGAGTATACCGATCATCTGCGTCCGCTCCAGAATCAAAATGAGCAATGCTGTGACCATATTGATCATGGCCACGGCGAGCATCAGGATGATGATGACGATCGTATTGATGTCCTGGAGTTCCAGCCATTCAAAGAGGCTTGGAAATTTCTCCCGGATATTTTCTACATAGAGATGTGGCGGGACTTCTGCCTGGTAGATATACTCTGTGATCAGATCCAGATCCTGTATTTGATCGATGGTGATCTCCAGGCCGCTCACCTGCGTGCTGTCCCAGCCGAGGATGTCCCGAACCCGGGAGATAGACGCCAGCGCAAATTTGGCATCATTCTCTTCCAGTCCGGTTTTGAATATGCCCTTGATCGTAAACCGTCGTTGCAGTTGACGGCCTTCACGGACAAAATGAAGAATCAGTTTATCCGCTGCTTTCAATCGCAGACGATCGGCCGTGATCCGGGATATGATCAGATCATCCTCCGCAATGGAGGACCAGGAAATATCTGACACATTGTACTCATTGATGACCTGCCAGTCATAATCCTCACCAATCCCTTTAAGGACGATCCCTTCCATTTGCTGGTCGTGGGTGATGATGCCCGGCAGATAGATATAAGCTTGCACATGTCGTACACCACCAAGACTTGCATATCTGGGTCCGGTGCTGACATCAGCCGATTCCACCCGATGGATAGCCGAAATGGAGTGGATAAGAGTCGTATCATACTCAAAAGGTAGTGCTTCATAGGACCGGATGGAGCGAGGATCTGAAATATGGATGTGCCCCCAGAATCCAAACATCTTTCGTGTGATTTCCCGCTTAAAGCCTGTCATGAGGGCCATCGAAAGGATCATCACCGCGACGGACAAGGCTACAGCTCCGGTTGCAATCCGTATAATGATGCGGGTGAAGCCCCCACCACCGGAGGCCATCAACTTTTGTGCTATCCAGGGCTCGTATTTCATTAATTCTACTTACCGGTTGGGAGGAACCACGTCAAATATGGTGGCAAATTTCCATTTTTGCCCTGACAATTCATTCTTAGCACCGTACGAATGCCAAATAACTTTGTTGAAGAGCTTACCTGGAGAGGGATGATCCAGGACATAACCCCCGGACTTGAAGACAAGCTTCAGGCAGATGTCATGACCGGATACATCGGATTTGACCCTACAGCACCTTCGCTGACGCTGGGCAATTATGTACAGCTTATGCTCCTGACTCATTTTCAGCGCTGCGGACATCGTCCGATCGTGCTCATGGGTGGTGCCACAGGACGCATCGGGGATCCTTCCGGGAAAGATGCTGAGCGTGAGCTAAAATCCGTTGACGAACTGGATCGTAATCTGGCACATCAGGTGGGTCAGATGAAGCAGCTCCTTGATTTTGATGATCCGGTTACTGGTGCACGGCTGGTCAACAACCTTGATTTCTATAAGGACATGAATGTGCTGACGTTTCTCCGGGATGTGGGCAAACATTTGACGATCAACTATATGATGTCCAAAGAATCGGTAAAACGGAGAGTGGACATCGGGATGTCCTATACGGAGTTTAGCTACCAACTCCTGCAGGCATACGACTTCCTCTGTCTCTACAGGGAATATGGTTGTGCATTACAGATGGGGGGGTCAGATCAATGGGGTAATATCACCTCTGGTACTGAATTTATACGTCGCAGTATACCGGACAGTGAGGCGCATGCCCTGACCTCTCCCCTGCTGACCAAAGCCGATGGCAAGAAATTCGGAAAGTCCGAACAAGGGAATATTTGGCTGGATCCGGACATGACCTCGCCCTACAAATTTTATCAATTTTGGGTGAATGTGGATGATCGTGATCTGCCCAAACTCCTCCGATATTTTTCACTCCGCGATCAAAAAGAAATAGCGGGGATTGAAAGCGAATATGCGGAAGATCCCACCACGCTCAAAGTGCTTCTGGGTCAGGAATTGACAGTACGCATTCATGGGCAGACCGCCTATGAAAGTGCCCGAAACGTATCCGAGATTCTTTTCAATGCCAGGGCTAGCCGGGAGCAACTGCTGAGCCTGACACCGGCCGAACTACGGATGGTTGCAGATGAGATCCCGGCCTTTACGGTATCTCGTGAACTGCTCCATCCCGAATCACCATTAATTGATCTTTTGGCGGAATCTACCTCTATTGCGGCCTCCAAAAGTGAAGCACGACGGGCCATTCAGGCGAATGCCATAGCCATCAATAAAGACAAAATCACCGATATAAATGCTACCGTTGGCAAAGGTCAATTGCTTCATGACCGATATATGATGATTGAGAATGGAAAGAAAAATAAATACATCATTGAATTTGTGAAACGTTGACTATGATGGACCTTGCTTATTGCAGTGGCCTTGGTTTTTTTGTTTTTAGATGATGGAGAGATGCCAGAGTGGTTGAATGGGACGGTCTCGAAAACCGTTGTACGGGTAACCGTACCGAGGGTTCGAATCCCTCTCTCTCCGCCTTCGCTCGCCGAAGCTCCGACAGGATGAGGAGCGTAGGAGAGATTCGCTCGCCGAAGCTCCGACAGGATGAGGAGCGTAGGAGAACGCACTGTCCCGTAATAGCCATGGACAACATCTTACTACCTGGGATGACATATCCGCGTAGTCCGTACTTTTACCTCCGCAACAGTCCAAAACGTATCATGGGTCAACGCCGCATACCCATTCCCGGTAAATACTTCGCCAAACTGCTCATTGAGTTTATACTGCTGTCGATGGTCGCCTTCCTCTATTCGGTCGGCCATACCTGGCTGGACAACTATCCGTTGATGGGCGGCGTAGCCCTGGCGATTCTGAAGTTCCTGATTTTCCTTTTTGGCGCCAGCCTGATAGCCCGACTGCTGGCCATGATCTACCGGGGCAGCAAACATCTACCCTATCATAAAAAGGACAATGTCACCCTGGGGCTGAGCAATCTGTTTTATCTGATTATTGTGGTATACGCCATCATCAGTTTATTGACCTTGCTGGGCTTTAGCCCCGGCCGAATGTTTACCTCGCTTTCTATCATGGCCGCCGCATTCGCGATCCTCTCCAAGGATTTTATAGCCGATATTATCAGTGGTATGATCATCAGTTTCAGCAGCGAAGTTTCGATCGATGATTATGTCAAGATCGGAGATCACCGGGGCCGGATCATCGATATCAACATCGCGAAGATTGCGCTCCTCAATGAGGATGATGATATCATCTTCATTCCCAATGGCAAGGTTTTCTCCAGTGAGATTATCAATTATACGAAGAAACAGATTAAGAAAACAAGTATCGACTTTGAGATACCGGCCGGCAGCATTTCCTCTATTGATGAACTCGAAGTCCAGCTCATCCAATCCCTGGCTGAATACCACCATCTGATCGAGCCGGGCTCTTTCTTCCTCCGGGTACTGGAAATCAAGAAAGACTATATCGCTGTAAAATTTCAGTACAGCCTGATCCAGTTTAATCGCGAAACAGAACGGTTAATCAAACGAAAAGCCGTACGGCATATCGTCAAACTTATCGCGATCTCCAAAGGAAAGGACACCCCCGGAAGACACTAATCCAAAGTAGAGCATTCTTTTTACGCGTACCACAACTGGATTGAAATTCAGATCCACTTATCGCCTGCCATCATCGGCCTGAAAGTGGCAAGCATAGGAAGTATCTGGTCCAGCTGAGAGGTCACCATGAGCAGCGAACGGCTCTGTTCGTTGAGGAAGCCTTCCCGAACCATATGATCGGCCTGAGCCACCAACGGATCAAAATAACCTTCAGGGTTATAGAGGATTATCGGTTTATGATGCAATCTCAACTGGGCCCAGGTCAGGGTTTCAAATACTTCATCCAGTGTACCAAAACCGCCCGGCAATGCCACAAAAGCATCTGATAGATTGACCATCTTCAGTTTACGACTATGCATATCCGGCACTACGATCAGTTCGGTCATCCCGGTATGGGCTACTTCCTTTTCCTTCAATGAGAGCGGAATGACACCGATGGCCTGCCCTCCCTGCCGAAGCATCCTGTCGGCCATCACCCCCATCAGTCCAATGCTGCCTCCACCATTGACCAGACGGATATGATGCTCCACAAAGAGATCAGCCAATCGGATCGCATCTGAAGCATATATCCCATTTCGGCCGGTAGAGGAGCCACAGTAGACACAAACGGAGCGTAACGAATGCATAGCCGGGTGAAGATACGGAGTTGAATTGCTGATACAATACCTATCCAAATCATATTCACTCCACAGGACTATAGATTACATAGACCAGGGTTCATGTATTTTTGCACCAAGTTCAAGTCTCCATGCATACTCCTGAAGTCTATAAATTAGGCGGCGCGTCGATTCGCGACAATTCTTCCATCCACAATGTGGCTACGCTCTTGCTGAAAACGGCAACACGCCCGCTGGTCGTCGTCATCTCGGCTATGGGGAAGACGACCAATCATCTGGAAGCTATCATTCAGGCCCATTATCACCAGCCTGACATGCTGTATGAGCGGATGGATTCTCTCAAGCGATATCATGAAGAAATAGCGGAATCGCTTATGGGTGATCAGGCTGGTGACATCCTGGCTGACTTACATGATCTGTGGGTTGAGCTTGAGTGGATACTGGAAGAAGACCCACAACCCAACTACAACTATCATTATGATCAGATCATCGTGTTTGGGGAATTGGCTTCCACAAAGATCGTCAGTGCTTATCTGGAACTTCAGGGACTTTCACATCAATGGATGGATGCCAGAAGTCTGTTAAAAACCGATTCTGCATTCAGGGAGGCGCGTATACAATGGGAGCCTACCCAACTGGCCGTAGACAGCCTGTTGCGGCCAGCTTTGGACGCGAAAGGAATCGTCCTTACCCAGGGGTTTATAGGTTCGACACCGAACAATGAAAGTACTTCTCTGGGCCGTGAAGGATCTGATTATACCGCAGCTGTACTGGCCTTTACGCTGGATGCATCCTCCGTCACCATCTGGAAAGATGTTCCCGGCATCATGACGGGTGATCCGGCCCGATTTGAACAGGTCGTATTGCTGGATGAAATTTCATACAAGGAGGCCATTGAGATGACCTATTATGGTGCAAAGGTCATTCATCCTAAAACCATAAAACCGCTTCAAAACAAAAATATCCCACTCTTTGTCAGACCCTTTAATCAGCCGGACCAACCGGGTACACGGATCAGCGATACACCGAGCCTTTCCCTGCCACCAGTGATGGTGGTCGAATCAGATCAAGTCCTGATCTATATTTCAACCCGCGATTTTTCTTTTGTAGCGGAAGATCATCTGCATGAGATCTTTTCCCATATCGCCCGGCTCCGTATCAAAGTCAATTCGATGCGGAATACCGCGATGAGTTTTATGATGTGTGTCCGCAACGAGTCTGAAAAACTGCAAGCCTTTCGGGACGAACTCGATGGGGCTTTTGAAGTCAACTTTACAGAGGGTCTCGAACTCTTTACTGTCCGGCATGCAACGGAGGATGTACTGCATCGATTGCGAACAGGTAAGACTATATTACACGAAGAACGGTTTGGGGATACCGACCAGTTTGTAGCCAGGTAAGCATCAAAGCAATGCCCCGGTAACGGGCGCATCCCTCAGATCGATTATACATGCTGAATCACGCCATGCTTTTGTCCCACCTTGGTAAAAGCTTCAAGCGCCTTGTCCAAATGCTCACGTTCGTGACCGGCAGAGATCTGTACCCGAATACGAGCTTTATCTTGTGGAACGACTGGATAGTAAAAGCCAATCACATAAATACCTTCCTTCAGGAGGTCATCCGCAAACAGTTGTGACAACGGTGCATCATACAGCATGACCGGGACAATAGGATGAGTGCCTGGAATGATATCAAATCCGACATCCGTCATACCCTTTCGAAAATAGGCCGTGCTGGTTTCCAGTTTATCACGAAGTGAGGTGGTCTCCCCCAGCATATTGAGCACGGCCATAGACGCACCGACGATGGATGGAGCCAATGTATTGGAAAACAGATAGGGTCTGGAGCGTTGGCGCAAGAGACTTATTACTTCCTTTGAGCCTGCTGTAAAACCTCCTGAAGCCCCTCCAAGTGCTTTGCCAAAGGTGCCAGTTGTGATGTCCACTTTTCCGAACACACCACAATGTTCGGCACTACCCCGCCCTGTCTTGCCTACAAATCCCGTGGCATGACAATCATCGACCATGACCATCGCCCCATATTGGGCGGCCAGATCTACCACTTTATCAACCTGCGCAATGATGCCGTCCATGGAAAAAACACCATCCGTGGCGATCATGATCCGTCTGGAGCCCTGCGCTTCCTTCAGTTTGGCTTCGAGATCGGCCATATCATTATTTTGATACCGAAATCGTTTTGCTTTGCAGAGCCGTATGCCATCGATGATGGAGGCGTGGTTGAGCGCATCGGAAATTATAGCGTCCTCTTCATTGAGCAGGGGTTCAAACAAACCGCCATTTGCATCAAATGCCGCGGCATACAGGATTGCATCTTCAGCCCCCACCCATGCTGCAATCTTGGCTTCCAGCTCCTTATGAATATCCTGCGTGCCACAAATAAAACGGACACTGGACATTCCAAAACCATGAGAATGTATGGTCTCAATCGCCGACTCGATCACTCGTGGATGAGAGGATAAGCCCAGATAATTGTTTGCGCAAAAATTGAGAACTTCTCCACCTTCCAGTGTTTCAATTTCAGCACCTTGCGGTGAGGTAATGGTACGCTCGCGCTTGAATAAACCTGCTGCCTGGATAGCATTAAGCTCTTTTTGTATCTGCTGATTAATATGTTCAGACATGATTATATTTTTTCCTGAGTTGTTTGAGCATTTCTTCGGTCATAGTGGCGAGATCATACCTGTGATTCCATCCCCAATCCCTTCTGGCTTCCTGATCATCGATGCTTTCTGACCAGGTCGCAGCAATGGCTTGACGCTGATCAGGCTCATAGGCAATAGTAAAGGCTGGAAGGTGCTGCTGAATGGCCGTGGCCAGCTCAGCCGGGGTAAAACTCATCGCGGCCAGGTTATAGGAAGTACGGTTCTTAATGGATTCAGCCGGGGCAGCCATGAGTTCCAGCGTGGCCCGAATGGCATCATCCATATACATCATCGGCAACCGGGTCTGCGCTTCCAGAAAACAGGTGTAGGTGCCGGCCAGGATCGCCTGGTGGAAGATATCCACGGCATAGTCCGTTGTGCCCCCACCTGGCATTGATTGATAACTGATGATACCGGGATACCGGACTGATCGAACATCCAGCCCATAGCGCTGATGATAATAGTTACACCACAATTCACCCGCAGCCTTGGAGATGCCATAAACGGTAGAAGGCGTCATCACGGTATCCTGCGGTGTCATCACGCGCGGAGTAGACGTGCCAAATACGGCAATCGTACTGGGAAAGAAAACTTTACTGATCCCAGCAGTCCGGCACAATTCCAGTATGGAGAGCAGCCCATTCATATTGACGTTCCACGTTTTCTGTGGATTCCATTCACCGCTGGCAGAGAGGATGGCGGCGAGGTGATAGATCGTGGTAACCTGATAATCCTGTACCAGCTCACTGATGCGCTGGACATTGAGGATGTCCAGCATTTCAAATCGTCCCACAGGTTGTTCGGGTTTTTTGATGTCAGTCGCAATCACATTTTCCTGGCCATACACTTCGCGCAGGGCTTCTGTCAACACGGTACCGATCTGACCGGTCGCACCGGTGACCAGGATGATTTCATTGGTTGTCTTCACGATCCGGCTAAGGTACTATGATTGGATGATCTGCAAAAATCTGCCGGATCAACTAAGCCATTGAAAAACAAGGAGACTGCTCAGGTAAGCGAGGAGGGTCATCATGACAAACTGGAGTATGGGCCATTTCCACGATTTGGTTTCCCGTCGGACTACGGCCAGCGTACTCATACATTGCATAGCGAAAGCATAAAAAACCAGTAGGGACCAGGCTGTTGCCCGGGAATATATCAAGGCGCCTGTATCCGGATGACGATCCTGTGCCATACGATTTCGAATAGAGGTGACATCGGTATCATCTTCAATGCTGTATATCGTCGCCATCGTTCCCACAAAAACCTCACGTGCCGCAAAAGAACAAATGATAGCTATGCCAATCTTCCAGTCAAATCCCAACGGCTTAATCACAGGTTCAATCCATTTACCTAAAATACCGGCATAGGATTCATTCAACGGCGGACGATAATGGTCCCCAATCTGAAGCGTAGTAGAGTCCTGATCTATGATTTCGCGTCCCCCAGGACCGAAGCTGGCCAGAAACCAGAGTACCAATGAGATCATCAGGATGATCTTTCCTGCCCCAATGACAAATGATTTTGTCTTTTCAAACACCAGCAGTAGCAGGTTCTTGACTACCGGAGCTCTGTACACCGGCAATTCCATCATCAGAAAGCTACGATCCTGTGACCGGATCACTTTCTTCAGAATATAGGCAGACCCCAAGGCGGTAAATATACCGAGGCCATACAAACCCATCAACGCAAGCCCCTGCTGTTCGAAACCATAAAGACGACCCTGAGGTACTGCAAACGCAATGAGAATCACGTATACCGGAATCCGGGCCGCGCAACTGATAAAGGGTGTCACCATGATGGTGATCAGTCTCTCTTTCCAATTGCTGATATTCCGTGTACTCATTATCGCCGGAATCGCACAAGCGCCTCCCGAGACAAGTGCGACAATACTTCGGCCGTTGAGTCCGACTTTTCGCATCATGACATCAAACATGCTCACGGCTCTGGACATATACCCTATCTCTTCCAGGATACCAATAAAGAGGAAGAGAATCGCGATCTGCGGAATGAAGATGAGGATACCGGTAAGTCCGGCCAACAACCCATCGACCAATAGATCCTGAAACCAGCCATCCGGCAATACGGCTCGAATGACTTCTCCCGCTCCGGACATAGCAGATTCGATAAAATCCATCGGAATGATGGCCCAGGAAAAAATGGCCTGAAAAACCAACAGCATCAACAGAAAGAAAATCACGGTGCCCAGGACAGGGTGCATCACCCACCGGTCTATCCGGTCTGTCACTTTCATTCCGGCCCCTCCACGTTCAAGGTGGAGCGCTTTGCGAATGACCGGCGTAAACCGATCGTAACGGGACAGGGTCTCACTGATCTGAGATTGGATGGAATTGAATCTCTCCGCCTTACTTCGATTCTGGATGCTGTTACGAATGTCTGATGGCAAATGATTGAGCCACTCAGCATGATGCAAGGTGAGCAAAGCTGCATACGGCGAACTCGTCCCAGTTTGATCTGAAGACTCCTGTGACAACTTTATTTCCTGCGAGGTCATCGCATAATAAGGTTCAGGCCTGCTATGCGGAGCCAATAAACGATTTGAAATCTCTTGCCTGAGCGCCGCTATCCCCAGTCCTGTACGGCTGGATATAGGTATGACCGGAATCTTAAAATGTGCTGACAACAATTCTGCCTGCACGGTGACACCAGGCTGATCCACCATATTGAGCGCCAGAATGACGGGGTGGCCTAAATCAATGATCTGGGTCAGCAACAACATTTGCTTTTCCAACTGACTAACGTCAGCCACATATACCACGACATCTGGCTGTTGCTCTTCAACCAAGAACTGATGTACGACAATACGTTCATCCTTGGATGAAGGATACATACTGTAAGCCCCCGGAAGATCCAGCAAGGTCACATCTCCAAAATGAGGAAGATGCAAGGTGCCAGTCTTTCGATCGACTGTGACGCCGGGATAGTTTCCTACGTGTTGCCGAAGTCCTGTCAAAAAATTGAATAAGGTCGATTTTCCCGAATTGGGATTACCTGCCAGGATCACAAACTTGCGGGAAGACTGAAGGTGCTCACTCATAAGCCCTCCACTATAATAGTCCGGGCTTCATCCCGGCGAAGCGCCATTTTAAAGCGATTATTTATTCGAAATATTAGTGTGTTTCCCAATGCATTACGTCTCACCATCTCAATCTGTGCATGAGGTAATATACCCATCGACATTAACTTACCTGCGATCACCAGGTCTTCAAACCGGATGATCCGTGCGCTTTCGGAGGGCTTAAGTTCATGAGCTGCTTTAGACACCTTTTTATCGTATTGGTAGAAAATTGATTCGGTCGGGCGAAGATAGCATCCTTGTTCTTAATAGATTTGCCGATACAGCGTTTCCTAACATCTAATACATGAAGTATGTTTCCTGTCTATCTTGAATTGGGCTTTGATCATATTCTGGACCTGAACGGCTATGATCACATCTTGTTTATCATCGCCCTTTGCGCTGTCTTTTCAGTCAAAGACTGGAAGCGAATCGTAATCCTGGTGACCGCTTTTACCATTGGACATAGTATAACCCTGGCCATGTCCGCCTTGAGTATCATTCGTGTCAATGCCGATCTGATCGAACTGCTCATTCCGGTCACGATATTGCTGACCGCGCTTCAGAATCTGTGGTACAAACCAGCGACACAGAAAGCCTGGAGTCCCAATTACTTCCTGGCGCTTTTCTTTGGCTTCATCCATGGCATGGGGTTTTCCAATTATTTCCGCTCACTTCTCGGCCAGGAAGCCGAAATCATACTGCCCCTTTTTGCGTTTAATGTGGGTGTGGAATTAGGCCAGTTGCTGATTGTCGCCTGTA
This sequence comes from Saprospiraceae bacterium, assembly GCA_041746735.1. Lineage (GTDB taxonomy): Bacteria > Bacteroidota > Bacteroidia > Chitinophagales > Saprospiraceae > Opimibacter. Next base: position 218,555 of record JBGTGP010000032.1, on the reverse strand, counting down.
TTATGGTGGTCAATGTACTGGTCACCCGGGTATTACGCGTGGATCACAAGTACTGGAATATCACGGTGAGTCTGGCCGCCGCCGCTATGTCCATTTATATGATCATTTTAAAATTATAACGGTGCTGACTGTCTGGTTCATACTTCTGGTTCTTTTTCCACTTCCGGAGCATCCCATTCATGTCAGCGTCAGTGAAGTTGAGCTCTCTTCGGGCAGGGCTGAATGGACCGTTCGGATTTTCAAAGATGATTTCCTGCTGGCTTTGTATGGACGAAAAGCCAAACTGAGCATACTGGACCAACCTGACCGTCTTCGTGCCGATATACTCCGTTACCTGTCCTCTCATATTTTGTTGTTTACTGATGGGCAGGCATCTAACTGGGAGCTAAAAGAAATCCATGCAGATCCTGAAGCCCTCTGGATGACACTTACTTGTTCCCTCGCTGATCAACCGGTCAGTACGATCACATTTATCAATACTGTACTTATGGAAACCTATTCGGATCAGAAGAACATCGTCAATATCAGCGGCCTGAAGAAGCGGAGTGTTTTTATTTTCGGCAAGGGTGATGGAGTGAAGAAGATATCCCTCCTGCCCTGAAGCGATCTGCACCTCACAGGAGATTCAGCCAAATCAGGAATACTGAACTCAGGACAAATCAGACGGTAGTGGACAGGAGTCAATGCTGTTTGTTATTTTGGCCCTTATTGAAAAGCTTAAAAACTATGGATCTGGAAAAGTTTAAAGATGAAATGTCCCGTGGATATACATTCAAAGGGGAGTCGATTCTACTCGGAGCAGCCGTGATGGATCGGGATCCGCTACACGAATGTTTTGTCCGTTTACCCCTGTCGATGCTCAACCGGCACGGCCTCATTGCCGGAGCCACCGGTACAGGTAAGACCAAGACCCTTCAGATTCTGGCCGAGCAACTCAGTGGATATGGTGTTCCATCGCTGGTGATGGACATTAAAGGTGATCTCAGCGGTATAGCAGCATCCGGCACCACAAATGCCAAAATTGAAGAACGACACCATCTGATCGGTGTGCCATTTATTGCGGGAGCCAGTCCGGGCGAACTCTTATCCCTGTCCCATGAGCCCGGCGTCCGGCTGCGAGCGACGGTATCCGAGTTTGGTCCGATTCTGTTTTCCAAAATGTTAGATCTCAATGAAACCCAACAGGGTGTCATGTCGGTGATTTTCAAATTTTGCGATGATCAGGAACTTCCCCTATTGGATCTGGTGGATCTCCGCAAAGTGATGCAATATATCACGACTGACGGCAAGACAGAATTTGAAACTGCCTATGGGAAGGTCATGACCAGCTCAACGGGAATTATTATCCGAAAGTTGGTCGAACTCGAGCAGCAAGGTGCAGATACGTTTTTCGGTGAACCCTCTTTTGATGTAGATGATCTTCTTCGGTTGGATCAGGATGGACGGGGCATTGTCCATATTCTCCGTTTGACCGACATTCAGGATCGGCCTAAGCTCTTTTCTACCTTTATGCTGCAACTGTTAGCTGAAGTCTATGCTACCTTTCCCGAAGCCGGCGATGTCAGCAAACCTAAGCTGGTTCTCTTTATTGATGAGGCGCATCTGATCTTCAGTAATGCATCGCGAGCGTTGCTGGACCAGATTGAAGTCATCATCAAGCTGATCCGGTCAAAAGGTATAGGTGTCTTTTTCGTGACCCAAAACCCGCAGGACATTCCTGATAGTGTGCTGAGTCAGCTTGGGCTCAAGATTCAACATGCCTTGCGGGCTTTTACTGCAAAAGACAGGAAGAGCATTGTCCTGGCAGCGCAGAATTTCCCTTTGTCCTCCTATTACAAAACGGATCAACTCCTCACTGAACTGGGCACCGGAGAAGCGTTGGTCACGGCATTGAATGAAAAAGGTATTCCAACACCTTTGGTGCACTGTTATCTACGTGCACCTCAATCCAGGATGGACGTTCTGGAGCCATCTGAGATAGAACAGCTTATTCGACGATCCACGCTCACGGCAAAATACACGCAGACCTTTGACCGGCAGAGTGCTCATGAAATTCTTTCTGCTAAAATAGAAGATGCGCAGCAGAAAACTCAACGTGACCTCATACAGCCGCAAAAGACAAGAGCTAAACAGGAAAAATCGACCATGGAAAAAGTACTGTCCAATACGACGACGCGACAAATCGGCAATACAGTGGCCAGGGAACTTACACGCGGCTTACTGGGTGTGCTGGGTGTCAAACAAACCCGAAGAAGATCTACGAAAAAAACCACAGGCTGGTTTTAAAGCGAAGCTGTGCCTGCCAAAATCAATATTCGAAATAACGGCGGGCATTGCGATGCACATTGTCGCCCATGACTCTTTCGTTGACACCAGGTGTTTCCAAAGTGGCATCCCGGTAGAGTTCTATTTCCCATCTGTCATTCCGGATTTCACCGATCGCGGTGGCATGCAATAAGCGATGTCCGTTGCGCGTGAGTGAAGGATTATAAAACAGGAACCTGACATTGGCCTGACGTGTCGCCGGAAAGTGATTGTAAAACCAAATCTCATAGGGAGGAGCACTGGGTTCGTCCTCTACTTCGATGATATCATCCGGCTTTCCGTATTTCAAAAAGATATGACCCCGGTCCGTTTCAAACCCAAACCCAAATCCGGATCTGTAACTTGCATCCACGACACGTGCAACCTTCATGTAACTATGGTAGGCCGGTCCCGCCAGTTTTCCGGATTGCTGGGTCCAGTAGCGATGAATAAAAAACCGTTTTGATTTTTCATTTCCTTTCTGGAGTAAGGCGTTCATGATATCCACTTCCTGTGAGCTAACGATTGGCGCCATGGCCTTCAGTGCATAGTCGAGAGAATCCAGCGGAATAGATTGAACAAATCCCAGATCGAGCTGCATCATGGAGGTTTCCATAAAGATGGAGTCACCTTTGGGATTGTACCTAGAAAACAAAGCTTTACGTGCTGCAATGATTTGCTTGTCCCCATCATATAGGGCCGCTTCAACTGTGTAAGGGCCGGAAATCAGTTGACTGATATCCAACTGCAGGACCTGTGCCGCAATAGGGTCCTTTCTGACTTTCTTGTAGGTCACGACGGGTACCGGAATGTCTCCCTTGGTCGGTCGAATAGTATATTGCAAATAGGCCTGTCCTGAAAGTGATTCGGTGTCATAGGTCTCCAGATAGATGAGCAATTGATCCAGCGCAGGATAGTACAGGCCAAACGGAAGCGGCTCCATGTAAAGCCCGCTCTTCGTCAGGGCCGATTCTTCTCCGGCATCCGGGCGGATGACCGACATCAATTGCAGGTCGGACAGGCCAGGTTTGTGGGTGACAGCGTCAATAGTAAATTGTTGGGAAATGGTGATCTGCTGAGACGTATCCAATACATCATAGGCCTCCAGATCAATAACGTATTGACCGGGTGCCACTGAAAATCGCCGAACATCAATCAGGTCATCTGCCGGACATCCCATGCGAGTCAGTTGAAAACGATCTCCGGTGACGATCTGATTTTCTTCGTCCCGGATCATCAGCGTATAGGAGATGCCATGAATGCGACCCTGTGTTGCATCGCAAGCCAGTGAAGCGCCGTCTATATACAATGAAATTTCAAGGTAGGTACCGTAACTGGTTTTGAAACGGGCAATGTCCATACTGATGTCCGGTACTCCTCCCACCACCAGCGGATGCAGAAGACCAACAAAAAGTATTAGACTATTGACTTTCATTCTTGTGCTTGATGAGATAAAACATAAACGTTTGATCCAGACTCAATGGATACCGGATCGTCAGGCTATCAGAGGACGCGTGCTCAATGATAAACTCTTTGGTGTCATGCACTTGCAGAGTTTTATCAACTAGTTTATACATTCCCTTCTCCTCTGCTCCTGTAATGTTAACGATCATGTTGCCATTGGGTTCAATGACCAGATACCCGCCGCGCAGATATGTCGTCTCCCTGCCATTCCGCTCAGCCTTGATGATGTTCCATTTACCATAGAGTTCCTCCTTCCGGACCTCAGCCTCTTGCTTGCAACCTACCAAGAATACTGACAATATGAGAATCCATCCACTACACTTCACTAAAGACATAACGCATGATGTCCACATACTATGTGAATACCCAGGCGCAGAAAGAGGTGAGAAAATCATAGAATGATCATTACACGACACAATATTACGATTGCTCCAACGTCAAAAGGGTAATTTCCGGTAAAATTCCTACACGTCCCGGATAACCCAGATACCCCAGGCCCCGATTGACATAGAGATATTGTGCGGCATTCTGGTATAACCCAGCCCATTGCGGATACACATACTGGATCGGACTCCACTTTAAAAACCCGGGAATTTCGACACCAAACTGGAAACCATGGGTGTGTCCGGATAGCGTCAGATCTATTTCCGGATAACCCCTTATTACCTGATCCTCCCAATGTGAAGGGTCGTGAGACAGCAGTACATTAAAGGTATCCCGTTGCATTTCGGTTGTCGCTTTCTGAAGATCACCATACTGCTGAAACCGAGGGTTGGAACTGTAATTTTCGACGCCGATTACGTTGATAAATGTCTCCCCAACGTCAATTTTACGGTGTTCATTCAAAAGCAACTGCCAACCAAGTAGCTTGTGAATTTCTTTCATCCGTTCGAAATTCCGGGTCTTGTCTTCCCGAGTGGGCCAATGATGATAATCGCCATAGTCATGATTGCCCAACACGGAATAAACACCGAGTGGTGCCTGAATCTGCTTGAACATATCGATGAAGGGCTCCATTTCTGAGGCCACCGAATTGACAAGATCTCCGGTAAAAAAAACGATATCCGGCTTCTCGGCATTGATCATTTCTATACTCCGCTCTACAGGCTCACTTAGCAGAAAACTTCCGGAATGGATATCTGAAATCTGGATGATCCGAAGTCCTTTCAGATTCGGATGAAGGTTCTTTACGGGTATTCGGCTCTTGTGGAGTTTATATCGGTAGGGATTACGCGCGATTCCGTAGGTGAGGCTGAGCACGGGCAAAGCCCCTACAACCAGTGCTCCATACGACATCCATCGGGATCGTTCCGTCGACAGGGACATGTCCCGAAAACTGAGATTGAAGGCACCAAAGAGCAATCGGCGCAGATCATCCAGCAGGACTACGACGGCGACGAGGAACTTGGCCAGATATAAAATAAAGATCATGGCCCGTAAAATCACTTGTACCGATCTGGGTAATGCAGCAATCCATCCTGCTGAAAGACCGATCATATACAGAATCGTCAGCACCGGAATACTCCAGTAGATCACAGCGATAATGGTTTTGGCCGGGCGACCGGATCCGGCCATGAGGTGTCGTATGGCCTGAAAGGCCACCAGGTCTACAATCAGGAGGAGGATGGAAATGAGGATCGTACGGTAAGCCATAAGTCAGGCGCGATAGCTTATGCCATAACATTTATTTCAGCCAGAAGTTACTCCCGGACTCCGGAAAATCTTTTCTTTGGGATATGCGGTATTACATTTTAATCACTGGTGCGTCAACTGGCATTGGTGAAAGTGCCTGTAAGGCATTTCACAAAGCAGGCTACAAGGTCATCGCAGGTGTCAGAAAGGAAGAAGATGCGCTCCGGTTAATCTCCGGTATCGAAAGCGGCATTCATCCGGTCATCATGGATGTCACCCGCGATGACATGATGCTGACGGCTCGCCATCATACGGAGAAAATCATTGGCTCCGGTGCGCTGGTAGCGATCGTCAACAACGCCGGTATCGTTGTACATGGCGCCACGCTGTATATCCCGGTTGAGGAGTGGCAAAGACAATTTGATGTGAACGTCATGGGTGTCGTCAGGACCACACAACTGTTCTTTCCCTTGTTGGTCCAACGATCAAAAGAGGAAGCACCTCATCCAAGGCGCATCATCAATATCGGTAGCATATCTGGCTTGTTTGCAAGTCCATTTATGGCCCCTTATTGCGCTTCCAAGTATGCGCTGGAAGCGATCAGCGACAGTTTGCGCAGGGAGTTGTACATGCACGACGTCCAGGTGGTGCTGATCGAAGCAGGAAACATTCAAACCCCGATATGGCAAAAAGCCATGGCTGAACCGTCTTACTTTGGTCCGGAGTACAGCGGGATTCAGGAATTCAAGAACAAGGTGATTGCATCCAATCTGAAAAAAGGTTTACCCCTTGCTATCATGGATTCGGTACTGCTGAATGTGGTCCGTAATAAAAAAGTCAGGGTCCGATATCTTGTCCGTGCCCAAAAGTGGAAGTTCCGTCTCATCCAGCTACTGCCCACGAAATGGGTTGACAAGATCATGCGTAATAAACTGCAGGAAAAGTCAGGTATACGTCCTTTTTAAAAGGGCAGGAATCAGCTGACCAAAAAAAAATGTTTGGAAAGGGAATCGTTGGAAATCCTAGCTAAAGATTTTCTTCTCTTTAATCTTGGCTTTCTTGCCTACCAGGTCACGCAGGTAGAAAAGTTTCGCACGGCGAACCTTGCCTCTTTTCAAGAGTTTGATTTCCACGATGTGGGGTGAACAGAAAGGAAAGATACGTTCTACGCCTACGCCATTGGATATCTTGCGAACGGTAAAGGTCTTGCCGGCACCACTGCCTTTGATCTGAAGGACATCTCCTTTGAAATCCTGAATCCGCTCTTTGGCGCCTTCCACAATCTTATAGGATACGACGATACTGTCCCCGGATTTGAAATCGGGAAAATTGGGTTGGGGATTGAGCTGTTGATGTACGAGCCTGATAAGATCCATGACGGTTAAATTCTAGTACTTCCTTCAAAAAGAGCGACAAAGGTATGACTTTTCCACATAATCACCTCCCCGAAAAAATATTTTTTATCAGCGAATCAGGGTGACAAACTCCTTGATTTCAAAGGAGCGTTGGCGGGCATCCCGGTACTGCAGCACGCACATGTATACGCCTACAGGCAGTTCCTGTCCCGAATTGTTTTTCCGGCCGTTCCAACCGTCATTGGGATCCGTTGTCTCAAAAACCTTTTCACCCCAGCGCGTCCAGATCCCCATCGTATAAAAGGAGACCCCTTCTCTGAGTCCTGCGGGCTTGTATATCTCATTTTTGCCATCAGAATTAGGGGTAAAGGCATTTGGGAGAAAGAATTGCACTATTGGTTCAATATCAATAATTTGAATGGACGTATCTGAGCATCCATTTGGGTGAAATACAATCTGCGTGATCTTGTGAATCCCGGTATCCCGGAAGGTATGCGTCGGGCTGCGGATAAAGGAGCTACTGCGACCACCAAAATCCCAATACCAACCAGTCGCATCCTGAGATTGGTCTGTAAAACTGGCGACCGGATTGATGTTGTTGAGCGTCTCCGGGGTCATCAAAAACCCGGCCGTTGGGGAGGCTTCTATGGTGATCAGGTTTGGAAAAACTTCACTGGTATAACACCCTATCGGGGAAGTGATCTCAACTTTTACGGTAAAAACACCTACCTGCTCAAAATTATGAAGCGGACTGATATCTGAGCCCACACCCCCATCGCCAAAATCCCACCGGATGTCGTACGACTCGTCAATCGGGACGGACAAATTGGTAAACCGGATCGATTCCGGCACACACGCTTTAAAGGTATTGGGTTGAATCAGGATCAACGGCGGTACCGGAAAATAGCTGATTTCCTGAACGACCGTATCCCGACATTGATTGTTGTCCTTTGTGATTAGGCGGACAGGATGCACTCCCGGGATCTTGTACAAATGATTGGGATTTCGGACTGTACCCTGATCGCCGTCGCCAAATTCCCAATCCCAACCTGTGATCGTTTGGCCCTGGGTAACAGAACGATCCCTGAAACTGACCGGGCCTCCAATACAGGTATCATAGTCAAATTCAAAATCTGCTGTCAGCGCTGGATACACATTGACATTGATATAAGCTGTATCACCGCATTGCTCCCCTTCATTGATAATCATCTGGCCGCGATAATTTCCGATACCAGGAAAGGTAAAGGCGGCATGACGCGTAGTAGCTTCCACCTGGCTACCATTTATATCAAACGACCAGCGATAGTTGCGGATAAACTGTTCGATCTGGCTTTCATTTCTAAAGGAAACCGTGTTGTTGCCACAGGAATTGATGATAAACTCCTTGCCGTTGAGTGTCGTATCTGCTGCCACTACTGCGGAAACGGTCGTCTGGCAGGTGACGACATTAAACTGAAAATCCCGTCGAAGGACGGAGAGCAGGATACCATTTCGATACTCTTTGACACATACGCCGACTACAAACTGGCCCGTCAGGGTAGGTACGCCAGTAATAAAGCCATTTGTTGGGTTAATAGAGAGTGGGGATGTGGTACCTAACGGATTAGCGGACGAATAGGTCGGGGCAGCAAAGATAACATCATTATAAGGCGGAGGGCAATTGCGTGGGTCTGGAATGATACCATTACACAACGTAACCTGATTAGGATTGTCGACACCGAGAGGGCCGCCGCCTTGAAGTGGTGCGCAGAACTCATAGATGATCTGGTCCCCTTCAGCATCCGAAGCGGAGTGATCAAAGTTGAAAGCCTCATTTACGCAAATACCAATCGGTGGAAACGAATTGAAGCGAGGGCCTTTATTGCATGTCCGTTGGGCTTCATCCGTGATTTCAATGGTATAGGTGGCCCCTGTATCTTCGGGGCGTACCAGATTGGAAATGGTATTGTTTCGGCAGCATCGTTGCCAGGATATAAAATAAGACCCGTTGATGATGGGCAGGTTGGCCAGATTAATGATATAGGAGGTTTCCTCCACGCAGACATTGGGAGGAAGGATCAGACATGGATTCTCTGTTGTATTGAGACGTTGTACGGAACCATGATTGACCGTGAGCATACGAACGAAAGCATAGACCCCATTGATATAGGAATAGACCCCTATCTGGGCGGGATTGTCGAAACTGGCTCCAAACCCGGCACAATCCCGGTAGATTTTCATGGTCAGCTGATAGTTGCGGGTATCCGGAGCCGAGCCTGCACCGGTACATTCATAGAAAATTTCACCTCCTACAATATGGCGGGCTGTAAGAGCCCCTGCTCCCTGTATCAGCGCCAGTATCAGGATCAGTCGGCATAAACGTATTATGTCAAAATGCTGCATAAGTTTTTAAAAGATACGTCAGAGACGTAATTCGCGTCTATTTTTAACGTTTATTTCCAACTCTTTACGTCTGAACGGCAAAAGAAATTGTAATGTTTTTCGTCCGGAGGTTAAAGTTATCCCTTTATCTGCAAAGTGAACCGCGAATCCATCCAAAAGGTTATCGATCAGGCCATTTCGGTCCTGCAGGCGGGTGGCGTGATCCTGTACCCGGCGGATACTATTTGGGGTATCGGATGTGATGCCACACAGCCAGACGCTATCCGAAAAGTATATGAGATCAAAGGCAGGGACTACCTCAAGCCACTTATTTTACTGGTAGGTGAAATCCAGGAATTGTATAAGGTAGTTTCAAATGTTCATCCGCGTGTAGATACCCTCCTCCATCTGCACGAAAGGCCTCTTACCGTGATATATCCACAAGCGAGAGCTGAATACTTGCACTTGGCGGCTCCGGATCATTCCATTGGGGTACGGGTAGTGAAAAGCGGATTTTGTCATGAGCTGCTTACGATGTATGGAAAACCCCTGGTATCGACTTCGGCTAATTTTTCCGGCGAACCCTCCCCAACGCATTTTGGGAGTATCAGCTCTGAAATCATCCGAAGTGTGGACTATGCCATACCCGCCTTTACAGAAAAGGATATGACCGGAAGGCCGTCTGTCATTGCACGATACGACCATAATGGAGAATTGGATTTTCTGCGATCTGCCCTTTGAGTCAGATCTGCTCGAGCGCCATTCTGACATCCAGCCGGATCATGTCCATAGCCTTTTGGACCACCGGATCGAAGATATTATATCCCCTGTACCAACCTTCCTCTCCTGTACGATAGGCAATCAGGGTCGCTTCCGTAATATGAAGAATGTCTTGTTTTTTATCATTCAAATATTGCAGCATCTCCGCTACCTGATCACCACCCCGATGGTGTGCCAGGGTCACCAGCGCATCCACCATCTTTTCGCCGGACGGCAATTGTGAACGTATGGCGGCTACCTCATCCAGTGCTGCAAGTTTGCCCTGATGATGTGTCAGATTATATCGGATAGCATACTCTGAAATCAAATCCATCCAACGCTTCTGCAGGGGTAGATGCCAGTTGATTTTCTCTTCAACGATGATATCCGGGATGATGCCGCCACCCGCATGTACAGGCCGGCCAGAAATGGTTTTATAGATCGCCAACGTATCCATTCCGTCAAATCCATTATAGGGCTTTTGAATCAGTCGACCGGAAGGCGTAAAGTATTTGGATACCGTCATGCGCAACACACCTCCATTAGACAGCTCGTACTGTTCCTGTACCAGGCCCTTGCCATAAGAACGGGTACCGATGATCAGTCCGCGGTCATGGTCCTGCAGGCAACCGGCAATAATCTCACTGGCCGATGCAGAATGTTGATTGATCAGCACGATCACCCGATCCACGGTAAAAAAGACCTTCCCCGTACTTTTATACTCAGTTCGCTGGTGCGATTTACCTTCCGTGTAGACCAGAAGTTTACCTTCCTCGCCGATGATCTGGGAGAGTATATTGATGGATTCTTTGAGGTAGCCTCCCGGATTATCACGCAAGTCAAGTACCAGATGTTTCGCCATCTCCTTAGTGGCCATTCGCTCCCAATGATCCATAAACTCCCGGTACGTCGTATTGGTAAAGCGGTTGATCTTGATATACGCCACACTGGTATCGATCATATAGCCGGTGATGACACTGGGGACTTTGATCTCCTCACGGGTGACGACGATCTCACGGAGCGTATCAGCCAGCATCGGGCGCAATTTCAATCTGACGCGTGTACCACGATTTCCTTTGATGGACTTCAATATCAGGTCTTTCGACAGACTGTCACCCGGAATGGCCTGATCATCCACCCCCACGATAAAATCACCAGGATGAATGCCTGCTTTTGCAGCCGGGCTATTCTTTTTAGGAAAAAGAACCACCAGACTATCCCCGATAAAGGTTACCTCGATGCCGATCCCCACGTAATGGCCCTGTGTACGCTCCTCCAACTCTTCCATCTTATCGGGTGGAAAATAATGGGTATGGGGGTCAAGACCTTCCATGATGACCTTGATCGCTTTAGCAACCAGTTCGTCAGAATTGACTTCTCCCACATATTTCGTTTCGAGAAACCGGATGATCTCTTCGACCTGACGGCCTGAGTATTTTACGTGTGTCAGCGCAGTGTCGGCCTTCCGGATCGGAGCATCTGACTGTACAAATTTTGCCCCAGCCAACATTCCGAGCAGCGTCACTACGCTAAACATCAGAGGTTCCCAGACTTTATATCTTCTTTCTGTCTCTATCACACTTTCTGTTTTCCTAAAAACATCCCTGCCAGCGAGGCAAATATCCTGCCGAAGTCCGCGGATTGGAACGAAACGCAAATATCAGGGATTTCGCATTCATGACCGGTTACATTTAGACGAAACGGTTATAATTGTCAGCTGTTTCTGCATATGCACCTTGTTTTGGGTATTCACGCCCAGCCCATCTCCCGGTGTTAATCTCCCGAAGCCGCACCTAAATACACCATTTTTATAGTTTTACGGCATGGACTGTGCGTACTTCGGTACTTTCCTGTATTTCATTCATTCATACTTCATGCATTTATTTTCAATGAATAAGAAAGTCATCTGCGTATTCGCCGGTCTGCTGAGTATGATCGCTCAGTCTGCCGCGCAGGAATTTCCATCCCCGACACCCGCCAGCATACGGCTCGAGGCTTTTGAACAACGTCAGAAGCTAAAAGAAACCTCCCTGTTTTCTCAACTCGAAATGACAGGTATCGGCCCTTCGGTCTTTAGCGGACGTGTTGTCGACGTCGAAGTCAATCCTGCCAATCCTTCTGAGATGTATGTAGCCTATGCTTCCGGTGGGCTTTGGTATACAGCCAATAATGGAACTACGTTTACCCCTGTTTTTGATCAGGAAGCCGTCATGACGATTGGCGATATCGCGGTCAACTGGAATGCCGGGATCATCTGGGTCGGGACCGGAGAGAATAATTCAAGCCGTTCTTCCTATTCGGGTGTGGGCCTCTATAAGAGCGGAGACAAAGGAAAGACCTGGAAACATGTGGGACTCGAGGAAAGCCACCATATCGGCCGGATCGTCATCCATCCAGTCAATCCCAACATCGTGCACGTGGCGTGTCTTGGTGCGTTGTATAGTGAGAATCCCAATCGTGGTATTTATTCGACACCGGACGGCGGTGTCACCTGGCGAAAGTCGCTTTTTATCAATCCCAATGCCGGTGCTATAGATCTGGTTATGGATCCGACCAACCCCAATACACTTTATGCTGCCACCTGGGAACGCACCCGTAGAGCCTGGGATTTTACAGAAGGTGGCGAGGGAACCGGTCTGCATAAATCTACTGACGGAGGTCGTACCTGGAAACTACTAAGCACAGCAGGAAGTGGTTTTCCTTCAGGACCTGGTGCCGGAAGGATAGGCCTGGATATTGTGAAAACCCGCCAAGGCATTGTGCTTTATGCATTGATTGACAATCAGGCACCGCGACCCCCAAAAGATCCGGATTCTGATGTACTGACCAAAGTTCAGCTCGCAGATATGTCAGCCACGACTTTTCTCGACCTGGATAAAGAGAAGATCAGTGCCTACCTGCAATCCAATGGATTTCCCGCACGGTTTACCGCAGATACCATCTTGACGTTGGTCAGGAACGGTACTATCCGTCCTGCCACGCTAGTAGAGTATGTGCAAAATGCCAATAGCCAGCTCTTTGAAACGGAGGTCACAGGAGCAGAAGTGTATAAAAGCACCGACGGAGGTCAGACCTGGAAGAGGACGCATGAGGACTATTTGGATCAGGTATACCACACGTATGGCTATTACTTCGGCCAGATCCGAGTTGCTTCCACCAATCCTCAAAAAGTATATATCCTGGGTGTGCCCCTGCTCAAATCAGATGATGGCGGCGTCACCTGGAGATCCATCGGAGCAGACAATGTACATGTGGATCATCATGCACTATGGGTAAATCCCCGGAAGGAAGGCCATTTGGTGCTTGGCAATGATGGAGGCCTCAACATCAGCTATGACGATGGAGTCAACTGGATCAAGTGCAATCAGCCGGCGGTGGGTCAGTTTTATAGTGTCCAGGTCGATATGGCAAAACCGTATAATGTGTATGGTGGTCTTCAGGACAATGGTGTCTGGGTTGGGCCTGCCACGTACAAGCCGGGAGTTGCCTGGCACAACTCAGGTCAATATCCGTATAAGGAAATCATGGGCGGAGACGGTATGCAAATCGCAGTGGATACGCGCGACAACAATACCGTCTATACCGGGTACCAGTTTGGCAATTACTTCAGCCTGTCCCGTCAGGGTGATCGTCCGGCAGAACGCATCACACCTGTGCATGAACTTGGACAGCGACCCTATCGGTGGAACTGGGAGACCCCCATTCATCTCTCGCGGCACAATCAGGATATCCTGTATATGGGCGCTGAACGGGTCTTCAGATCCATGGAAAAGGGTAAAAACTTCAAGGCTATATCAGGTGACCTGACACGTGGATCCCGTGCGGGCGATGTACCCTATGGTACGCTCGTGTCACTGCATGAATCCCCTTTGGTTTTTGGACTGCTCTATGTTGGTAGTGACGATGGATATATCCATATCACACGCGACGGGGGCCACAACTGGCAACGGATCTCGGATGAGTTGCCGCAGCAGCTGTGGGTCAGTACCGTGCAGGCCAGCGCTTATGCGGAAGGCCGGGTGTACGCTTCACTCAATGGGTATCGGTGGGATCATTTTGATAGCTATGTATATGTGTCAGAAGACTATGGTGCGTCCTGGAAACGAATAGCCACCGACCTGCCGGCTGAGCCTGTCAACGTGATCAAAGAAGATCCCTCCAACGCAAACATTCTGTATTTCGGCACAGATCACGGGTTATACATTTCATTGGATCGGGGGCAGCATTCGATGCTGATGGGGGATATGCCGGCTGCGCCTGTTCATGATCTGATTGTTCATCCAAGGGACAAGGAACTCATTGTCGCCACACATGGCCGATCATTTTTTAAAACCAATGTGGCGCACGTTCAACAAATCCATTCTGATCTGACAGCACCATTGACTTGTTTCAATGAGAAATTGACGATCCGGCACCGTGAAAACTGGGGGAATACGAGTGCCTCCTGGCGTGAAATTCAGGAGCCGAATCTGACCTTGCCCGTGTTTACGAAACGGGGAGGTGAGGCCTCCCTGATGATTTTTGCGGATAGTCTGTTAGTTGGACAGCAGCCCTTGATGCTTCACCGCGGATTGAAATATTATACCTTGCAACCCGAGCTATTGCCCGCTGCTGTCGAATCGCTGAAGTTTCAATTGGCTGACCGCGATCCTAACAACAAAGTGACGCTCAAACAGGCAGACAATGGGAAATACTATTTACCACCAGGGACCTATACACTCCAGGTCCATCTGGGTCAGGATAAGGCATTTGCTTCGCTCGAGATAAAAGGGAAAGACTAAACTCTTGCTCCATCACATACGAATTTCATGACACAAGACTTGTGTAAAGACAGTTTTATGATTTCAAAAAAAACTTTTTCCACCTTCCGCACCATTGCCAAGTATGAGGGTATCTCGTATCTCTTGCTCCTCTTTGTGGCTATGCCGATGAAGTACCTGGGCGATATGCCGATGGCTGTCTCGATTGTCGGGGGTCTGCATGGAGCCCTGTTTATCGCTTTTATGATCTGGATGTATCTGGTCTATGACCAATATGACCGCACCCTGAAGTGGATGCTCAAAGCATTTATTGCTTCCATCGTTCCCTTCGGAACCTTTATCATGGAAAAGGAATGGAAAGCAGAAGAAGAGGGTGCTGTGAGGGGAAAAAGCTAATAACATGCGGCATATTTCGCTCTATGCCCATGCTCTGCCAACCTCCGTGTATGGAATGCATGGATCATAGCGGCCGGGAATAGGATCAAAAGCAAAAAACTCCTTTGCCACGATCTCAGCATTAAAATACGCTGCGAGAATCTGCTCTTTCAGGCTCAGATAAAATGGACGTTCTGAAACCGGAAGGTCAGGATGGGAGCGTACATACGCATACGCATCGGCATCTGTCTGGATGAGCCATTCCAATTGAGTCGCTTCGTCTCTTTGTGAGAGGTCAGTGCGCAACTCGGTTTTAGCCCGTGCGATAAAGTCAGTCAATTCTTCTTTAAAAATCAAATTTTCTTCTGCTGTATACCGTAGCGGTCGTATCGTATCGAGATAGCGATCTACCAGCGCATCGGCGGCCCCGGGGGTGGTAGTGCGGGGCAACATGGTTTCAGCCAGGATCCTGATAAACTCAGCCTCTGTTGGTGAGAAAAAAGTCGGTGTCCAGTGCTCGCTTGTTTCCACCTTACATCCGCTCATCATAGCGGAGATGGTCGAAGCACTAAGGCCGAGGCCCATCATCATCGCCGTATACTTAATGGCATCACGTCGTTCCATTCGTATTTCGTTTTTGATTACAGATTCATTCGTTTCAATTCCCTGACCGCATGATCAGCGGCTCTGGCGGTCAATGCCATATAGGTCAATGATGGGTTCTGACAGGCGGATGAAGTCATACAGGCACCATCGGTTACGAAGACATTTGGGCTGGCGTGGACCTGATTCCAGGCATTCAGGACGGATACTTTGGGGTCCCGGCCCATCCGGGCAGTTCCCATTTCATGAATCGCGAGGCCCGGATTGGAACCATCATCCCAGGTGCGGACATTTTTATACCCTGCAGCTTCGAGCATTTCACCACTGGCGACCATCATATCCTTGCGCATGTTGAGTTCGTTTTCCTTCCATTCACAATCGATATTGAGGGTGGGCATGCCATACGGATCCGGTATGGCATGATTGAGCGTAATCTGATTTTCATGATAGGGAAGGCACTCTCCAAAGGCCGTCATTCCGAGCGACCATTCACCCGGTTGAGACCATTGGTCCTTCCAGGCTCCGCCAACACCAAGTTCGGCAACAGCTCTTGACCAGCCTTCCCTGCCGGCACCGCCCTGATACCCATATCCCCTGAGATAGTCTTTCTGTCGAGAAGTGCCATCGATATTCCGGAAGCGGGGAATATAAAAGCCGCCGGGATTGCGTCCTTTTACATATTGGTCCAAAAATCCTTCGACACGCGCAGAAGCTCCGATCCTGAAATGATGGTCCATCAGATTGTGTCCCAGCTCGCCACTGTCATTGCCAAACCCATTTGGAAAGCGGTCTGACGTGCTATTGAGCATGATCAGGGTCGTATTGAGTGTACCGGCATTCATGAAAATGATCTTCGCAAAAAACTCCTTGGTTTCCCGCGTTTGTGCATCGATGATTCGCACACCGGAAGCCTTGCCGGTAGACGGATCATAGATCAGGGAATGGACCACACTGTGCGGCCGCAATGTGAGATTGCCGGTCGCGTATGCGGCTGGCAAAGTAGAGGCATTACTGCTAAAGTAGGCACCATACGGACAGCCCCGCATACAGCGGTTGCGAAATTGACAGGTGCCTCTGTTGCTTCCTTCCAGCGGTGCCGTCAGGTGAGCCATACGAGCAGAAGTCACCAACCTATCCGGCATCGCCGATGCCAGACGTTTTTTAAAATCATCCTCAACGCAATTGAGCGGGATCTCCGGCAAAAATTTGCCGTCCGGCAATTGGGCATGTCCTTCTGCTTTTCCGCTGATGCCGGCAAAGGATTCTACATAATCATACCAGGGCGCAATATCAGCATACCGGATAGGCCAGTCTATGGCTATGCCTTCACGACCATTCGATTCAAAATCCATCGGGCTCCACCTGTAGGAATGCCGTCCCCATACCAGCGACTTGCCGCCCACCTGATATCCCCGGGTCCAGTCAAAAGGCTTGACCTCCGTATAGGGTTGCTCCGCATCTTCGATGAAGTGATGAATGTTGGAGTAGTTCATGATGTACGATGTCCGACCCTGTATCGGATACTTCTTCCGGTCTTCAAGAGATATCTTGTCCCAGTTGGGCAGTTCCCATTTTTCCAGATTGGCCGTCGGATAATCACCATGTCGAATATCCCGGCCGCGCTCCAACACCAGAGTCTTTAGCCCTTTCTCACATAATTCTTTAGCGGCCCAACCTCCACTGATGCCACTCCCGACGACAATCGCATCAAAGGTGACCTCTTGCTGTCCTTCATTATTGAAATACATATATAAATGGGTTGTTCATTCTTGTTAATGCAATGAGAACCATGGTTATACCGAACACAATCGTATCCCCTCTTTCAGGGATTGCACCACATCAGTGGAGCGGGGAATAAACTCCTGCGCTACATACCCATTGAATCCCGTGGCTGCAATAGCCCGCATGATGGCCGGATAAAAAAGCTCCTGTGTATCATCGATCTCATGCCGTCCCGGTACACCGGCTGTATGATAGTGCCCGATGTAATCCTTATACCGGGTGATGGTCCGGATGACATCCCCTTCCATAATCTGCATGTGGTAAATGTCATAGAGCAACTTGAAATGCGATGACCCTATCTTGTCGACAAGGGCGACACCCCACTCTGTATGATCACACTGATAATCGTGGTGATCGACCTTGCTGTTCAACAACTCCATCACGATCTGGATTCCATAACGCGCCGCCAACCGGACCACCGGCTCCAGACCTACCGCACAGTTTTCAAGTCCCTGATCATCCGGCATGTTGTTTCTGTTACCTGAAAATACGATCACCTGCGGTATACCTTTCTCTGCTGCCATCGGAATAATATCCATCAGATCCAGACGCAATTGCCCATGATTCCGGTGATCGTTGAATCCTTTGGAAATGCCCAGACGACTTCCATTCGATAAGGCAACCTCCAGCCCACGACTCAACACCGTATCCCAATCAGCAGGATCCAGCAACTCCACAGACTGAATACCACATTCCTTCGCTACCTCACAGAGTTGGTCCAATGTATAATCCTTGTAGCACCAGCGGCAGACCGAATGCTTATAGGCACGTTCACTGCGCGCTTCCTCCTGTAGATGGACGGAGGGCAACATCGGGATAGCGGGTAAAACAGCGAGATGGTGCAATGCGGCGCGTCTCTTCATGATCCTGTATTTTCGCCTTAAGTTACTATAAAGTGTGACGCAGGCAAAACATGGAAAAAGTGAGGATCGACAAGTACCTCTGGGCTATCCGGATTTATAAATCCAGAAGCCTTGCCTCAGAGGCCTGCCGGGATGGAAAAGTGAGAATGAAGGGCCAGCCTGTCAAATCTTCAACATTGGTGATGGTTGGGGATAGTATTGATGTGCTGAAGGATGGATTTCGAATGAAATATAAGATTGTGGCCCTACTTGACAAGCGTGTCTCCCCTGCCCTGGCAAAGCCGTGCTATGAAGATCTCACCCCGGAGGACGAGCTTCTGAAATACAAAACCTGGTTTGTCGGCAAAGGAAAACCTGAGCGACGTGAAAAAGGGGCAGGTCGACCTACCAAAAAGGAAAGAAGAGAAATTGTAGATTTCAAAGATGAGATTCTGGACGATGAGGATTGAATATTGTCGAGGTATTGGCTGAAAAAAGCAACACCAGCTTTAGCATCTGGTTTCCGCGCTAATTGTCATGCTCACGTCCCAGGGCCTTACCGGACTGCACCGCGCGTTCAAGCTCTTCATCCTCGGTGGATTTTTTAGCGATAGTCTTACCGGCTGGTGGTGGTGGTTGTCCGGCATCGATCCACGCGGTATACCAGGCATCACCCAGCGCTTTGACGGAAACCCGGAAGCGATCTTCGACCATCCGGTCCATCGCTTCGTGGTAGGCTTTGGCATATTCCGCACATTGGGTCCTGATATTTTGATTGAGACGGTCTTCAAAACAATACTGCCGGTCTGAAGGATAGGTCTGATTCAACTCTTTTTCTAATCCCAACACCCGATCGACTTCGCGATGGCTGCCCAGCACCAGATTCCAGTAATAGTTAGCCGGATCATCAATATAGCGGGCTACACCTACGACCATGTCAAATTCTTCGAGGGCAAAGAGCTCCGGAATCCGGCTTTCCCAAAAGGCATGGATTCCGACCTGATTGGTCAACTGACCATTATAATTTTTGGTGGTGTGCAAGGGTACGCAGGCATCTGCGATATAATGGCCTATCTCAGCAGAAAGTCGCAATACCTGTTCAACCTTGTTGTCGCGGAATGCATGGGTCAGCCGGCGCTGCATCGCCTGCAGGTGATAGGGTATGATGCCATGCTGAGAAAACACATCCCGCATGATCAGATTTCGCCCAGGAGCACAGACTATCCCGGGAAACAACATCCTGGCGCTGTCACATGAGATCACCGCCTGATCGTCATAGTATTGTCTGAAATAATGTTGGCGAACCAATTTCACTCGCGCTCTGGCGTCCGTGATCGTATCCTCCCATTGAGTTGGTGGAATGGCGCGCAAATAGAACGTAGTGTCTTTGCCTTCCAGGGTGTAGAGCTCCATATTGAAGGAAAGGACTTTGTCCCATTGGCGTGGGATATGGTCAAAGGGGAGTTTGCCCCAATGATCCAGATCAATATAATGCCGGACAGCTTCGTGTTTTGTAGCATAGCGCCGTTTGTCCGGATCGACAGCATGCTCTGCCAGATAGTCAATATGCGGCTTGTACCATCCGATCATTTCCGAGGGGATGGTATAGACCGCGACCCGATTGATGAGCCTGTGACCGAAGAAACCCCAGTCACCACCTGCACAGAGCAGCACGATATACAACCAACTCGTCATCATTGGCCAAAGAAATATTCGTACGACCTGAAAGCAGCTTTCATCACTTCATGCTGCCCGATCATAAAATCACGCCCTTCATAGTCTATATAATACCGCTCGATAGCCGGTGAAAACTCAGAAACACCCACAGGACCCGCAGGAAAAAACCGAAGGGAGGATGTCCGGTCCGGATAGATCACCTCCATGGCCATAAACGGCACCATCTGGACAATACTGTCACGCTCAGGCGCCTGATTGATGTAATCCTCACATGCCAATTGGCTCAGATTGATAAAGTAGGATTGTACCCGGTTGTGCGAATCACCCTGTTTGATTGGTGTGGTCGTAAACATCGGCTTCACTTCAAATCTGCTACCATTGCGAAAGATGACAAACGAATGTTCCCGTTGCTTGGGATAATGCACCTTGAGGGTATCCAGACGTTCGGGTTGCTCCTGCCAATACCGCACATCCCGCCAATGGACAGGCTCCAATCCATAACGGACACGAAGGCCCCCATCAAAACCCGGCTCAATCAGACAATAAGGCTGGGAGGATCCTTGCTTGAGAAAAAAGGTGCCGCGTTCATCCTGAGTCACTCCGCCGACATAATAGTCCAGCAACAATTCACCTGCCCGGTCAAAAATTTCGACATGAATGCCATTGATGGCCATAGACGTGACAATATTCTCGGATGCAGCTTTGTTGGGAATGTGATCCAGATGTTGGCGCTGGATACCTTTCAATAAATGTTCGATATTGGTCTGGCGTGCCCGATGCACTTCATTGATCGTCCAGTGATCCCCGACCCGGCGAAGGTCCGACCGGTCACCGTTCTTCTGGGTTAGAAGTATCCGGCCGATGGTATTGATATCCTCTATTTTAAAGTTACTCTCCGCACGGTTAAAGGAAGCACTGGTATCCGGCCGGTTACGTGACATCAGATACACCACGCCACCAATGACCAGCAATAACAGAAGCAACAACACATTTTTATTCATGCTCTTTCTTTTTCCGGGTTGTGCAGGGTTGAAATACACTTCCCTTTTCTCAAAACAAACTAAATCGGTTTTGGTCTGGCAAATCTACGTTTGCGTATGGCATGATAGATGACACCAATCAACAGTATAAACCCTAACGGCCCCAGGATGTTGATCAACTGCCATTGAAGTCCTTCCTCCCGGGCTTTGACCGTGTTTAACAACCGGAGCCGGATATCCTTGCTTCTTGCCTCGAGTACACCATCGGGATCAAACATATATTCCAGGGCATTGAGTAGAAAATCCCGGTTGCCCGTAAAGGTGACATTCTCATATTTATTAAATCCCAGCGGTGCCGACTCGCCGGTCGAAGGGTTTACAAGATTTTTAATCATATCCCCATCCGAAACCACCAGTATTCTGGAGGATGTTCCCTCCGTTTTAAAACCAAGGCCATTGTCTTCCAAGATCTTCAGTTGCTCAGGACTCATCCTGTTTTTGTAGAGTGATTCAAACTGGCCTTCCAGCATCACCGCAAAGGACTGAGGTCCTTTATTGAAAAGTTTCGGGTCCGGTTCCTCGCGAAGGATATCAAAATTCAACCGAACCGGTGTCAACTGGATCCGGCTATAGGGTGATGACGTCAGCAGAATCGTTTTTTCCACCGGAATGGATGTCTGGATCGTATCTATACTACCGGGAAACTCAAGCTGAATCCGATCAAGTCCCTTCGTCACGGGATGATTAGACGTCGAAGAGATCAACGGATGATAAAACCACGGAAAAAGTTCTGTTTGCACTTTGTCCCCCTGCATCCCCACGACCATGGGAATACGGGTTGACTGGAGATCCAGTACCAGATTGGGATTGACCCGTGCGCCCCACTTAAACAAGAGCGGATCCAACCCCAATGGATAGGGCGGCGGAATATAATTCTTGTTGACATTAATGCTGTCGAGGGACACGATCAGTGGATCCAGCAGGAACATGATATGTCCGCCATTCATGACGTACTGATCGAGCATGAAGAGATGCGCTTCCGAAAACGTCTCCGTGGGTTTGGCGATGATCAGCGCCTTGATGTCAGATGGAATTTGTACGACACTATCGAGGTTGATCCGGTTGACGGCATATGCATTACGGAGCTCCTTTTCAAAAGAGGCGGTTTGTAATCGCGTCAATTCTCCCTGACCTTCTGAAAATGCCACTAATCGGCGCGTCTGGCGTCGCACTTTCTGAATACCATCAATCAGTTTGTACTCGAGGAGACTGATGCTGTTGTTGATGATCACTTCCTTGTCCGCTCCGGGTACATCATCCTGCAGGAGCGTGACCGGCACGGATCGGCTTCCATAATTGACGATAGCAAAGGGATAGATATATTGTGCCGAAGCACCCGCCGCATCCGTGACCCGTAGTTGTGTCGGGATCAGGCCTTGAGCGGCCAGTTCTTTTCTTCGGGCATTTACTTCTTCTGTGCTACCGGCATTAGGGTTTTCAAAGTTGTACTGAACTTCCGGATTGGTCTGTGAGAAGCGTCGTAACATATCTTCGGTTGATTCCCGAAGTCGTTTGAATCCGGCCGGGAATCGACCATCCAGCAGGACTTTGATATAGATCCGTTCATTCAACTCATGCAATACCTTTCGGGTGGCCGGTGTCAGCGTATATCGGCGTTCTTCTGTAGCGTCAAATGAGGTATAGACCCATTGCCCGAGGATGTAGGACAACAGGATAATGCCTGTGATCAGCCAACCGGTCAGGATGATCTTGTGATTACTTTCTGTTTTTTTCTTTGCCATGCGGGTTATTGTCGTTTTGAAACAGATACCCACGTCCAGGTCAGACAGAGACCGATGACACCAAAGAAATAGATGAGATCCCGCGTATCGATGACGCCGCGGCTGATCGAATGATAGTGATAGTCCATCCCCAATGATCCAATCAGGCTGTCCATGGTCCCGGTAAAGGAAGCCATACGACTGATAAAATAAAATCCATAGTAGAGAATAAAACAGAAAAAAACAGCGAGGACAAAGGCCACGATCTGATTGGCCGTTTGAGCAGAAGCAAACACTCCGATAGCACAAAACACTGCGCCAAGAAGAAAGAGACCTGTATAGGATGCTGCAATCTGACCCAGGTCAATATTGCCGGGGGGTGATCCCAGGCGGTATATCGTCACGACATACAGGATCGTCGGCAGCAGCGCTATCGCCAGCCATGTCAACGTCGCCAGATATTTACCCATGACGATTCCCCAGGGTGATACAGGTCGAGTCAGGAGAATTTCTAATGTCGCGGTTTGTCTTTCTTCTGCAAACGTGCGCATCGTGAAGGCCGGGATCAGAAAGATGAAGATCAGCGGCGCTATTTCAAACAGTGCATCAATGCTGGCAAAGGGGGTGAGTAATAAACTAAAGTCCGGGAAGATCCATAATATCAGTCCCAATATCGCCAGAAGAAGTCCGACGGTGATATAGGCGATCATCGAACTGAAATAACTTCCCAGTTCACGTAAGTACACAGCGGTCATACGGATCGGGCAGTAAGTTGTTGAAAAATATGTTCGACGCTCTCAGTCATCGTCGACATCTCGAGGATCTTAAGATTCTTGCTGACAGCAAAATCAAAGACGGCTTCATTGAGTGTCGACTGATCGCCCTGTATGAGGTAGCGATTTTCCCCCAGCGTCTCATGCGCGATATAGCCCTGAATTTGAGGGAAGGTAGTATCCAATACGGGTCTGGAAAAACGGACGTCCACGCGATAGCCGGTCGACAGACCCCGGCTGAGCATTTCTATATTGCCGTCACCTGCTATCCGGCCTTGACTGATGATGATGACCCGATCACACAACGCCTGGACTTCCTGCATGATATGCGTGGACAGCAGGATGGTTTTTTCTTTGCCCAGCTCCCGGATGAGCTGTCGGATCTCTACCAACTGATTGGGATCGAGGCCGGATGTCGGTTCATCCAGAATCAGCACCTGCGGATCATGGAGTATAGCCTGGGCCAGGCCCACCCGTTGTCTGTAGCCTTTTGAAAGCGACCGGATGATCTTGTGACTCTCAGCGGTCAGTCCTGTCATGCGAATCACATCCTCCATGCGCGTGTGGGGCCGGTCTATTTTGTAGATCCGGGCGACATACAGCAGATACTCGCGGACATACATATCCAGATAGAGGGGATTGTGCTCCGGAAGATAACCGATCAACTTTTTAGCTGTGGCATTGTCGGTGGTGACGGGTATATCATTGATGGTGATCTCTCCCTGGTCTGGTGCCAGATAGCCGGTGATCATACGCATGGTGGTGGTTTTGCCGGCGCCATTTGGGCCCAGGAATCCCAGAATCTCTCCTTTCCCCACCGTGAAAGAAATACCATCCACGGCGGTCTGGGTGCCAAATTGTTTGGAAAGATGTGTGACGTGTATAGACAAAACCTGAGCCGGATTTGAAAGCGTAATCGAATCAGCGCAAAAATAGAGGAAAACGATTAACTCTATTTAACGGACCGAAGCCGGGTAAAAACATATCTTTGTCCGACTTAGTTGCACATTATGAGTAAGGAACAGAAACCGGTCCGGAAGAAGACCATTATCGCAAAGCCATCAGGTACATCTACCCGTAGCCGGGCCAATCTGCGTAATGTGCAGGCTTTTCCGTTGCTTTTCAACCGACAAAACTATCTGTATATCGGCATAGGCTGCGGACTCATTGCACTAGGACTGATACTCATGTTGGGCGGGGGAATGAAAGATCCCAATGTGTGGGATGAAAGTGTCATCTACAGTACCCGCCGAACGGTTCTGGCTCCGATCGTCATTTTGGCCGGATTAGGCTTGCAGGTCTATGCGATCTTCAAGAAATAAATTCTCGATTTATTCATGAAAGATTTTTGGGAAGCGATTATCCTGGGCATTGTTCAGGGTCTTACTGAATTTTTACCGGTCAGTAGCAGTGGTCACCTCGAATTGGCGAAATGGTTATTGGGAGATACCGATTCAGCAGCAGAAAGTTTTTTAATGACCGTCGTCCTCCATTTCGGTACAGCGCTGGCTACGGTCTGGGTATTTCGTCAGTATATATGGTCCATCCTGAGCTCCCTTCATAAACCCGAAGGGCGGAAATATATTTGGATGATTGGTGTATCGATGATTCCTGCCGGTCTTGTGGGGTTGGGTTTGGAAGAGCATATCACCATCTTGTTTGACCGGCAGATTATCCTGGTCGCGATCATGCTCTGTATGACGGGAGCTGCCCTGATCCTATCCGACCGGCTGAAACCACAGCTTCGACCATTGAGTACGCTGAATGCGTTTTGGATTGGCATCGCTCAGGCGGTGGCAATACTGCCGGGCATATCGCGCTCCGGCTCTACGATTACGACGGCTGTCGCATTGGGTATCCATCGGCAGGAAGCCGCTCAGTTTTCTTTTCTGATGGTGATTCCGCTCATCTTTGCCAAGATCGCCAAGGATGCACTGGATGGGACGGCCATCGTTCACGACACCAAAGTTTGGCCCTTGCTAACGGGATTTCTCTTTTCGTTTCTCGTGGGTATACTGGCTTGTCGATGGATGGTCAGTATCGTCCGTCATGCCCGTTTGCGGTATTTTGGGTATTACTGTTTGATCGTAGGCACAGCCGCTATCTTGCTTCGGTTGTTTGTGCTTCAAAACTAAATCCAGGATGCTGCCACATGTCACGATACTGCAGGACACCGACTTTGTAGCGGGTGCTCTTTTGCTGGTTGACAAACCAAAGGGATGGACCTCGTTTGATGTGGTCAACAAAGTGCGGGGGCTTCTGAAGCGGAAGTACAACTTGAAAAATATAAAGGTGGGTCATTCCGGCACACTTGATCCCATGGCTACGGGTCTGCTGTTGATCTGTACAGGCCGCTGGACCCGGGAGCTTCATGGTCTACAGGGTTTTGACAAACAGTATCTTGGTCAAATAACGTTGGGCCTAAGTACGGACACCTATGATGCCGAAGGTCGCGTCGTCAGCACGCGTCCGGTTCCGGAGATGGCGGTGTCGGCTTTTGATGCTCTGCTGGCGGCATTCAAAGGAAACATACTTCAGCATCCGCCAGCCTATAGTGCTATCAAGAAAGATGGTAAACCGTTGTATGCATTGGCTCGGGCGGGCAAGGAGGTCATCACCACAGCGCGTCCTGTCGTGGTCTATGACATCCAGGTGATCGGGTATGTATCACCGATCCTTGAGGTAGCTATTCATTGCGGCAGTGGATTTTATGTCCGGTCGCTGGCACATGATCTTGGAGAGCGTCTGGGTTGTGGAGCTCATTTGTCTGCATTGACACGGACGGCCATTGGGACCTATCGGCTTGCAGATGCATTTACAATGGACGATCTGATGGAGGGGCTTTTAGGGGCTTAGGAGATTAGGAGATTAGGAGGTTAGGGAGTTGTAAAATGATCATGCCAGTCTATTTTTCGCACGGGGCCAAGGAGAGAGTTGGCGAGAGTCATCGAGAGAGATCGAGAGTCATTGAGAGTCATCGAGAGAGATCGAGAGAGATCGAGAGTCATCGAGAGTCATCGAGAGTCATCGAGAGTTTGTCTCCTTCGCTAAAGCTACGGCGACCAAAGCGAGAGTCATCGAGAGTTAAAGCACGATCAATGAAGGAAAGCAAGATCATACATAAGCCTGAAGGGCTTACACGCCTTTTACTCCGGGTCGTCCATGGAAGGCTTAGGAGGTTAGGAGCTTAGGAGTGATAGAGCGTACGGTCAAGTCGCGACCCGACCATCATTGGCGACCCGATGAGTCAGTCACTAAACCCTAAACATTGACTCCTAAACACCTATTCAACCTCGATAACCCCCACAACCCTTATGAACTCCCTAACCTCCTAAGCCTCTAACCTCCTAAGCCCCTAAGCCCCTTCAGCCTCCTCCATTCTCGAACCAAATCCCTAATTTCACCCCTTCAATCCAATCCATGCGCCAACCGTCTATGCTCCATTCCATTTCTCCTGTCGACGGACGGTATGCCGGCAAAACAAGGGTGCTGTCTGATTTCTTTTCCGAAGCAGCCCTCATCCGGTATAGATGCCATGTCGAGATCGAGTACCTGATCGCACTCGCTGAGACTGACATCATCCCCTCAGGCCAACTGGAACAAAACCACAAGACTCACCTGCGGACTATCGTGTCCCAGTTTACCGACGACGATGCCATGACCGTCAAGGAGATTGAAGCCGGCATCAATCACGACGTAAAAGCTGTAGAATATTTCATCCGGAAAAAACTCGAACTTGCGCGATTGCACCATCTGCAGGAATGGGTGCATTTCGGGCTGACCTCACAGGATATCAACAACAGTGCTTTTCCGCTCATGATCCGTGAAGCCTATGCACTGCACCTCATACCCGCGTTTGACACTGTTCGGGATACACTGTATACGATGGCCACTGATACACGGGACATCCCGATGCTCGCGCATACCCATGGTCAGCCCGCCTCACCGACGACACTCGGTAAGGAGATCATGGTGTTTGTCGACCGGATCGATGTCCAGACCGCCCAACTCCGGAGCATCCGTCTGCCGGTCAAATTTGGCGGCGCTACCGGCAACTTCAATGCCCACGTGGCCGCTTTTCCGCAAATCGACTGGAACGAATGGGCGGACCGTTTTACCCAAACGTATCTCGGCACTACCCGATATCGTTATACGACCCAGATCGAGCCCTATGATCAACTGGCGGCACTCTGCCATGCCACGATGCGACTCAATACCATCCTGATTGACCTGTCCCGGGATATATGGACCTATATCTCGATGCAGTATCTCTCCCAAAAATCCAATCCGAACGAAGTAGGTTCGTCCGCTATGCCCCACAAGGTCAACCCCATCGATTTTGAAAATGCAGAAGGCAATCTGGGCTATGCCAATGCCATCTTTAGCTTTTTGGCCGACAAACTTCCGGTCAGCCGGTTGCAACGCGATCTCACGGACAGCACGGTACTCCGCAATATCGGAGTCCCGGTGGCGCATACCTTTCTGGCCCTCCAATCCCTTGGAAAAGGCCTCAGCAAAATCATCCCTAACACCTCTCATCTGCTGGCCGATCTGGACCACAACTGGGCCGTACTGGCAGAAGCCATACAAACCATCCTGCGACGGGAAGGCGTATCGCAACCGTATGAATTACTAAAAAATCTTACACGAGGCAAGGTGAGTATTTCGAAACAAGACCTGCATGATTTCATCCATACCCTCCAGGTGGAGCAGGCTGTGAAGGACGAGTTGCTGCAGTTACGACCGGATACGTATACGGGCGTCCATTTCCGACCCAAGAGCTAAAAAAAAAGCGACTATAAGCCGCATTTCCACTATGAGGTTTCGGTGATTTACAAGGGTTTATTTTTGGTCATTTCAAATTTGTCCCCATCCGTCGTACTGTGTCACTTTCGCTAAAGCTACGGCGACCAAAGGACCTCCTTCGCCAAGGCTACGCCGACCAAAGGATCTCCTTCGCTAAAGCTACGGCGACCAAAGCGAGAGTCATCGAGAGTTATCGAGAGTCATCGAGAATTTGTCTTCTTATGAGGTTAGGCGCTTAGTAGGTTAGGAGTGATAGAACGTACGGTCGGGTCACGACCCGATCTTCCATTTCGAACCGGAGCGCACTAAATACCCTCACTTTACCTTTTACCCTTCACCGTTTACCCCACTTGCGCGCAGTACGCGCAAGCCCCCCACTTTACCTTGTACCCTTCACCGTTTACCCCACTTGCGCGCAGTACGCGCAAGCCCCCCCATAAACCCTAAATATTGACCCCTAAACCTTCACTAACCTCCTCACCCTCTAATCTCCTAACCCTCCTAATCCACCTCAGCGACCTTACCCTCCAGCACCCGGTACACGCGCCCGGGAAACCGGTCGATCAGATGATTGTTGTGCGTAGCCATGAGGATAGCGGTCTGATAGTCCATCGCCAGACGGCGCATCAGTTGGAGAATAGCATCGGCAGTCTCGGGATCCAGATGTCCTGTCGGCTCATCGGCCAGTATGATGCGGGGTTTGTTGAGTACAGCACGGGCGATGACTGCGCGCTGTTGCTCCCCTCCGGATAACTGGTGCACCGGTTTACGGATCTGGGCCGTGAGCTGCACATCCGCACAGACGGCCGATATCGTCCGGTCCTGTTCCTGGCGATCAGTGGTACCTGTAGCGTCCAGCACAAACCGAAGATTATCCTCCACAGTCCACTGAGGAAATAACTGAAAATCCTGAAAGACCATACCCACACGACGCCTCAGGATCGGAATAGTAGATGGCTGGAGTGAGGTCAGTGAAATATCGGCTACCTGACCTTCTCCTTCCCGCAACGGCAGATCACCCCACAGGGTCCGCATCAGCGAACTCTTGCCACTACCGGTCTTCCCGATCAGGTAAACAAATTCGGCCTGACTTACAGACAATTGGACATCACCCAATACTTTCACGCCTTCCTGGTAGATCCCGGCATTTTTTAGCGAAACGACTTCTTTCATACGATTATATCAGCACCGCAGCTATTCGCACTTCATTTGAAGCGACCACTGCAGATATGCCTATTTTCCCGTAAATTTGCACAAAGATTCAATAGCAACGTGGACAATCCGCCTTACATAGCTCCCCGGCGTTTTAAAATTATGCCGCTGATCATACTGGCCCTGATGGCCGCCGGTGTGATACTGCTCATCTCCGCCTCCGGCGATATGAGTACCTATAGCACTTTTGATCAGGTCCAACGCTCCGGCGAAACCGCCAAAGTGGTCGGTGTACTCGCCAAAGACAAGCCCATGTACTACAATGCCGAAGAGAATCCGAATTTGTTTCGCTTTTTTATGACTGACCAGTCCGGTGCAGTGCATGAAGTCACCCTTCATGCCGCCAAACCACAAGATTTTGAACTTAGCGAACAGGTCGTAGCCACCGGCCAGTTTGTGGGCGATGATTTTGTCGCTTCCAGCATTCTGATGAAGTGTCCTTCCAAGTATAAAAACGAAGAAGTACTCGTCAGAAGCAACATGTAATCATCCATGCAGGACATTTCGTATATCGGAGAGCATCTCCTTCCGGGCCGCTTAGGCCATTTCTTTATCCTTCTGGCTTTCGTTTCCGCTCTGCTCTCGATCCTGAGTTATCGTAAGACGACCCTCCACCCCACCGATACCAACTGGCTTCGCCTGAGCCGCTTCGCATGGAGTACGCACACGATTTCCATACTCACCGTCATCGGTCTGATCTTTTTTATCATGATCAGCCAGATGTATGAGTACCAGTATGTCTGGAGCCATGTATCCGCTGACCTGCCGATGAAGTATATTTTCTCCGCTTTTTGGGAAGGTCAGGAAGGTAGTTTTCTACTCTGGATGTTCTGGCATGTCGTGCTCGGCTCCGTAGTCGTACTGACCGCTAAAAGATGGGAACCCGGTGTCATGACCTGGCTCAGTGTGGTGCAACTGATCCTCGTCTCCATGATTGCAGGGGTCTATTTTGCGGATGACTTCCGGATGGGCAGCAGCCCGTTTCTACTCCTCCGCGATACGATGGATGCTCCGATATTCAGCAATCCCAACTACCTGTCTCTTGTGGAAGGCAACGGCCTCAATCCGCTGCTGCAAAACTATTGGATGACCATCCATCCCCCTACCCTGTTTCTGGGTTTCGCATCTGTGACGATACCTTTTTGTTTTGCGATGACCGGCCTTTGGGAAAAAGACCATACCGCCTGGCTCAAACCCGTGATGCCGTGGACCCTTTTCTCTGCCGGGATCCTGGGACTCGGCATATTGATGGGCGGAGCCTGGGCGTATGAAGCCCTGAGTTTTGGCGGATACTGGGCCTGGGATCCCGTGGAAAATATGTCCCTCGTGCCCTGGCTCATTCTGCTGGCGGCAATGCATGGCAATTTTATTGCCCGCCATACAGGTCATTCACTCAAGACCACTTATATCTTTTATATCCTTTCTTTTCTGCTGGTATTATACTCCACCTTTCTGACCCGTTCGGGCATATTGGGTGAGGAAAGTGTTCATGCCTTTACCGAGATGGGGCTGGAATGGCAGCTCATCGGATTTATGGGCATATTTGGTATTGCCGGATTATATTTTCTTGTCAGCCGCAATAAAAATATTCCGACCAATCCGAAGGAAGAAGTCTTTCAAAGTCGTGAATTCTGGATGTTTGTCGGAGCCATGATCCTCGCCTTTTCATCCATCCTGATCACGTTTTCGACCAGTATACCGGTATGGAATAAACTGGTAGATGTCTATGGCTCGTTGACAGGCCAGGGTGATTTGTCATCCTACCACAGGGCCATGCCGCTGGATCCGGTGGATCATCACAACCGGTTTCAACTCTGGATCGCAGTGCTGATCACCGTACTATCGGGCGTGGCTCAGGCCTTACGTTTCAATGCCATGGGTTGGGATTTGCATAAGACAACTTTCTTACGTCATGTTTTGACATCGGCAGTTTTAGGTGGCGCGCTTGCAGGGTTGCTTGCCCTCTGGATTCATTTGCCCAGTTGGCAATATATCGTACTCCTGACGGCTGCCGGATATGGTATTGTTTCCAATATGGATTATATCATTCGTTTTGGGCGAAGGCAATTGACATCAATGGCGTCCGCACTGGCGCATGGCGGGTTTGCGCTCATGGTCATCGGGATCATGGCCAGTGGACTCAATAAACGAACCATCAGTGAAAACCGCTTTGCACAGGAAGGGCTTGCGGAAGGACTCAACGCAGGACAGAATGCCTTTCTCATCAAAGGCCTTCCGATGTTTATGAATGATTACTGGGTCACCTACAAATCAGATACCCTCGATGGTCTCACCCGGAAGTATGAAGTTCATTTTGTCAAGGTGTCCGGTAAAGGCGATACGCTGGAAAATTTTACGATCTGGCCCAATGTCCTCTATGACCGGCAACAAACCAAAGTGGCTACCGCCAATCCTAATACTAAACGATACCTCGATCGTGATGTATTCACTTTTGTGTCGGGGTTGCCTCCTGAAGAACAGGATCGGGCCAATGTGTCCAAAGTGGATAGTATGTTGTCCTATCAGCGATACGACCTCGTACAAGGGGCCACTGTTCAAATCGAAGAATATTCTGTTCGACTCGACAGTGTACAATTGGGTACGTCACATCCTAATTACCAGGCTGAACCGAATGATCTGGTGTTGTCCGGGATCTTATCTGTGACCGATACGGTGGATCAGAACGTGCACAAAATCCATCCAACTCTGATCATCAGGAAAGGCTTGTTATATGGGCTTTCTGACCAGATCAATGACTTCAACCTTCGTGCGAGACTCAAAGCATCTTCCATCGACAGTCTGATGCCGCTGGATGAAACCTTGTCCTACGAACCGGTCACAATCCGCCAGGGAGAACAGATCCAGTGGCAGAATTTAAAAATCACGATGCATGGTATCGACCGCAACATCAGTCATCCTAATTATATACCGGAAGAGGGTGATGTGGCGATACATGGTGTACTCCACATCGAACATCCTTCAGGACAGAAATACGAAGCACGTCCGTTGTATTTTATCCGGGAGGCAAGTCCGTACAATATGAAGGCGTTTATTCCTGGCCTGGGGCTTCACATCCGGCTGGAACGTATAGATCCGGAGAAAGAGACTTTTCATTTTTATCTGGCTCGGCCGGTGCAGGAAATATCTCTTCCCATCGAAATCGCGCTGGATGCTCCGCGCAATGATTACATTGTACTGGAGGCGATTTTGTTTCCCGGCATCAACCTGTTCTGGGCGGGGAGCCTGCTTATGTTGATCGGCATGTTTATCGGCATGTATAAGCGGCTACGAAAAAATTCTGTCAAGCCTGCAGCATGATCCTATGGTAAGTGTCGTCTGCATCGGTGCCGGTCGGCTTGCACATCATCTGATGCCTCAACTGCAACAGACAGGATGTCAGATCTTCCAAATATACAATCGTGATCCGGTCAAAGCTGAAGTATTGGCCCGTCAACTGGGTGACATTCCTATAGTGTCCACCTTCGAGGATATTGTGAGGGATGCTGATTTGTATTTTCTGACTGTTTCGGATGATGCGGTCCCAGTGGTAGCGAATCTGCTTTATGAAGGTGGTGATTTGATGGGCATCGTGGTACATACCTCTGGCGTCCTGGGATTGGACGTATTGCCTTTCAAGCGACGGGGTATATTTTATCCGTTACAAACGTTCTCACCTGAGCATCCGGTACCCTGGCGACAAACGCCAATCCTGGTGACCTCCGGAGAGGCAAAAGTGAGGTCCATTCTCAAGGGCCTTGCTGCCGAAATCAGCGACAAAGTACATTCTGTTTCTGACGACCAAAAAATAGCACTTCACCTTGCTGCGGTTTTTGCCAATAACTTCACAAATCACATATTGGTCCTCGCTCAACAGTTATGTCATGAACACCAACTTTCTTTTGATCTCCTCGCGCCCCTGATCCGTGAGACCATGGTCAAAGCGCTTGAGGCCGGCCCGCTGCAAAGTCAAACGGGCCCGGCTGTTCGTGGTGATCATCGCACCCTTGAAAAGCACCTCGCACTCCTCGATCAACATCCCCAATTAGCTGAGCTGTATCGGTTGATTTCTGCAAGTATTGTGAAGGTGAGTGGTGAGAGGTTGAGAAGTTGAGAGGTTGAGAAGTTTAGAGGTTGAGAAGTTTAGGAGTTTAGTGTTTAGAGTTTAGTGTATTTTGAAATGGTAGCCCAAATCGATTAGGGAAAGATCATGTCGCTCCAAATTGTCCGAACACCGCTGTGTCCAGTTAGTGACCCTCCGAGTTCGGCCCCTAAATCCCCTAAAGGGGACTTCTAACATGCCGAGTTGGGGTTTGGGTTTGGATTACTTCCATTTTAGCCCTTACCTTTTGTAAAGATCATAAGCGTACGAGGTACAGTCCCCTTTAGGGGATTTAGGGGCTGAACAAGCAGGGGCAATGATAAGTGGTTACATAGCATGATTTGCTGTTGTTGGAGTTTGCTCCACCAACCGGGTAGTGAACGCCGGGGCGTCCTCAACACAACCTGACCTGCACCAACGCGCAACAAAAAAAATTCATCTCGGGAAGCATAGACTCTGTCGGCCAAAACTGTCTGAGCAACCAGGAGACCTGTTTCATGGCACAACAAGACTCGCAAATAAGAATCTGTATCAAGAAACAGGAAGCAACGCACGACATGGCGAAAAAGCCAAACCCGACAACCAAACGCAAGTAAACATGATTAGCGAGTTTTTTGGACGACTAGCGTTTGGTTACTGAGCTGTAGCACATGGATGCGCGAGAGCAAGTCGAAGTATGGTTACTTTTTGGGCGATGCAAAAAGTGACAATTCCCCTGACGAAGTCCGATCACGCTTTGGACTGGATCAAAGCGGAGATCACCTCCAGCGCACAATCGTAGCTCGTGTGATTATTGATCACCAGATCGGCCTGGCGTTTGAAGGGCTCAATATAGGATCTGTAGGCGGGCAACACATGATATTCGTACCGATGCAGGACATCTTCCAGGGGATAATTGCGCTCGCCGGCGTCGCGGATGATCCGACGTTTGAGCTTGATGACATCTTCGGCGTCGATAAAGATTTTCAGATCGAGCAGGTCACGAATCGCATCAAAAAAGAACACAAACAACCCTTCCACCAGGACCACAGGCGCAGGACGGAAGGTGAGCATGACGGGAGTCTGTTTGGGATTGTTAAATACATACTGTTCTTTGATCACATCACGCCCCTCGATGAGCATCCGGATATCTCTGGAAAAGGCCGCATCATCGATCGATTGCGGGAGATCGAAATTCTGATAGCCTGCGTCATCCCATACCTGTCGTTCACGTGGATGGTAGTATTCGTCCTGGGATATGATGCAGAGCTGATCTTCAGAAAATTTCTTCCGCAATTCATGGATAATGCGTGTTTTGCCGGAACCGCTGCCGCCGGTGATACCGATGAGATAAGGAAGTTTTGTTGTCATGTGTGGAAGTAACCGGGTAAAAATAGGTAAATAATATATCGCGATCTCCGGACCCTATCCGGGGCTGTCACAAGTGGATTAATAGAAAAAAGGACCACTGCAAGGCTGCCCGGAAAAAGTTCTATTTTACACGCCTTATACCTGCTGTATGACATGGATCGAAAGCCTTGGACGGGCTGCTTTGGGAATGGCCTTTCTGATCGGAGTATGTTACCTCCTGAGTAAAAAGAAAAGCCAGATCAACTGGCGGACCATCATCCTGGCATTGCTGATGCAGATTACACTGGCGGTCCTGATTCTCAAAGTCCCTTTTGTCAATTCAACGTTCGACTGGCTGGCATCCATATTTGTCAAGATTCTCCAGTTCGCTCAGTACGGTGCAGAGTTCATTTTTGGGTCGCTGGTGACCCGGACGGATACCTTTGGATACATCTTCGCGGTGCAGGTACTGCCAACTATTATATTCTTTTCTGCGCTTACGAGCCTCTTGTATTACATGGGTATACTTCAGGTATTGGTCAAAGGCATGGCCTGGGTGATGTCCCGTACCCTCAAACTATCAGGACCTGAAAGTTTATCCACCGCGGGTAATATATTCCTAGGTCAGACTGAGGCACCACTCCTGATTCGGCCCTATATTGAAAAAATGACCCCGTCCGAGATCATGTGTATCATGACCGGGGGAATGGCCACCATCGCCGGGGGCGTATTTGCCGCTTACATCGGCTACCTTGGCGGGGACGATCCGGAAGCGCGGGTATTTTTTGCTAAACATCTGCTGACGGCCTCGATCATGTCAGCACCCGCCGCCATCATGGCGTCCAAGTTGCTCGTCCCGGAAACCGAGAAGGTACACAATCCGGATTCACTGGATATGGTGGCCTCCGAAGCCAATAATGTATTGGATGCCATTTCGACCGGTACTACGCAGGGTCTAAAGCTCGCAGCCAATGTAGGTGTGATGCTACTGGTTTTTACAGCCCTGATTTACCTGGCCAACGGAATCTTACTTAAGCTAGGCGAATTGGCTGGAATCAATACCTGGGTAGTTCATATTACGGATGGCAAGTATGAAGGTTTCAATTTTACCTTCATTCTCGGAGCTCTCTTCAGCCCCATCGCCTGGCTGCTTGGCACACCTGCTCAGGACATCATGCAGATCGGACAGTTGCTCGGACAGAAAACTATGATCAATGAATTTGTAGCCTATGCCGAACTCAATACGCTTCGGGCATCCGGCGCTCCACTCGACCCGAAGTCCATTCTGATCGCCACGTACGCCTTATGTGGTTTTTCCAATTTCGCTTCCATCGGGATACAAATCGGCGGCATCAGTACGATGGCCCCTAACCAGCGGAAGACACTGACAGAACTTGGCATCTATGCGCTCATTGCCGGTACAGTAGCTTGTTTTTTTACTGCGATGGTCGCCGGCGTTCTCTTTCACATCAGTACTTAACTTAAGGATGACTCAGGGGCAGTCTCAAATGCGTGATTTCCAGTACTCGGGACTGACCGCTTTCTGCGTTAAACAACCGGACCTTTGCTTGCAGGCTGACTTTGTAGACCTTGTTGGGAAAAAGGGACTGTTCATACGCTATCACCTCCGTGATGCTCAATGAAGCATCCTGCTCCTGTATACCATCGATAGTCCGCCACACATGACCCTGCGGATCAATATACGCAATCTCCATCTTGTCTGCAAACCAGTGCGGAGCATTATTCTCTATCAGGGTACTCGACATCGA
The DNA here is from genome assembly GCA_041746735.1 of Saprospiraceae bacterium. Lineage (GTDB taxonomy): Bacteria > Bacteroidota > Bacteroidia > Chitinophagales > Saprospiraceae > Opimibacter. Next base: position 181,892 of record JBGTGP010000032.1, on the reverse strand, counting down.
TATCGGAAAATAACAAGCATCCACAATGCCATTCCGGACGCGGATGGTTTGCGTCAATTCGGTCGTATTGCCCCGTGCGTCTGTCACCTTCAGACCGGCATATACGACTGCGGAACTATCAAAGATCGGGATGACCACATTGCTACCTATGGTCTCATTAAACCAATCGATCTGAAAAGGTCCTGTCCCCTGAGGCCGGGCATATAGCACAAGGTGTCGGGGTGTCTCCAAGACTGCATCGATATAGGTCAGACAAGGCACCGAAGTCGCCGGATCAAAGGTTATGCACTGACGATATTGACAGCCGGTAAACGCCAACGACTGAAAACATACATTGATATCCTGTTGATATCCCACAGTACTTTCATACGCATGCTCAAAAGTAGTGGACGAGTTGTTGTTGTCCTGCCAGTAATTAAATCCGTTCATGAACAAACCCGGATGTGTGGCCAGGGAAATATAAAAGCTGTCCCGTTCGAGACTGCTGCTGACCCAGGATTTTTCACCGGTATACAGACTATTCAGGAAAGTCATCCCGGGTGTAGAGAGGGTATCATTTCTACTATAAAATCGGAAATGCCATGCCGGCGTGCAAGCTGATATGCATCCGTTCTGACTGAGTACAGCATTGTAGCGAGTGAGTTCTCCGGTGTTATCTGTCACAGGAAGCATAGTCCAGCCATCAATACCAGCATCAATCATGATGAGCTGCCCGTCCAGTAGAGCCTGCATGCCAAATGCCGGATCATGTATGAGCCCACCGGGGATGTCCTGTGGATCTTTTACACAAGACTGCATGACCACCAGGCAGCAGCACAAGGTGTAAAGGAGATGTTTAACGGCGTTCATACAGCGTGTAGTTTAAACTGAGAAATGGATGAAAGGAAGAGAGCCGGCCTTTCCAGTAATATCCTTCTGCGGCAAGTGCCGGATCGGTGTCGGTAAAAGTTGAAAAATATATATCGGTGCCCGCCTGTGCGATAAGTCGGGGTGCCAATTGATATCCATAGACCAGATGTCCGGTCCAATGCCACAAGGTCAAACCCCGGGTATTGAGCCAGGTATAGCGTCGTTGACGCATATCTGCGCTAGCAAACTGTTCTTGCGTATAAACTTCTATGGCGCCCTGAGCACCGTACAGATACTGCCCTCCGGCAAAAACGCCTGCGATATGCCGACGCAGACGGTACTGCATCCCCAAACGTCCATAGATAAAGTGAAGGCGGTCAGGCTCAAGGGTATTAAAACTACTACGAGTCCCAAATCCATGATGTTGCACAGTAGAGCTACGCTGAAAACTAAATCCACCTTGTTGCATGAGATAGCCTGCAGCGCCTATAAACTGCAGACGGGAATTCAGTGCGTAGCCTGCGCCCATGCCGGCACGGAGTTTCCAGCCGGATGAAAAATCAGGTTGTGCCCCCAACACTATGCCAGCACCTGCCTCTGCAAACAGACTCCACGGCCGTGTGGCTTTGATATGCGGCTCTATCGGCTCTACCAGATGGGTTTGATGATGAAAACTTTCTTCAAGGATCAGTAGGGCAAGCGGCTCTGATATACGGTTCGAGCGGGAAGCATATGGACTTTCTGCAATTGCCTCTGGCGGAAGACTCTCCTGGCTTTGCGCGACAATACTGCCAGATGAGGAGCGCACCTGTGTCGCTTCTTCAGGCAAGGTATTTGGAAGGGTTTGTTGAGGATTCTCTTCAGATAAGGGTGCTGCGGCGTGGCCGGGAAGCAGTGTCGGAGACTGATCTGGCGCTGCCTGTTTATTGCTGTTTCTGCCTTCAGATTTGGTCGGGACAGGGTTTGAAGATTGGACATGCTGAGCCGGGTTTGATTTTGGTGCAGGAATAATGTTTTGGTGCTCCGAATGATTCGGACTTGCAGGACTTCCGGATGGTGATGTAGATACATTGGATGTGACAGAAGTTACAGGGTCAAGATCAGGTGAGGAAACGGTACTTTCGGAAGGAAGTTTGGAATACTGTGTGCTTTTTTCTTCTTGAAGATCCAGGTGGTGTATGCCTTCGGTTTCCTGAGCTTGTCTGGTATCAGAGGAAAGGATAGGTGACTCAATATCCCGGGAAGTACCATGAGGTGGATGGTGGGGGGACAGTGATCCGGACCGTGCAAGAAAGAACCATAGCCCGATGCTTAAAATCAAGAAGCCTGCTCCGGCGATCCACCAGAATGGGACTATGCGTCGTGTGGTTTGGCCATCGAGCAGATGGATCATCTCTTCCCGATGGTCGGTATCGATATCAAACCGGCGTTCGTCCCATCTCCGGCGTAGGATATCATCGAAGTTTTCTTTCATTTCAATGATGCTTTTCTAGATCCTGTTAATAATCGTTCTTTCAATTTTTTACGGGCTTCATGAACGTACCATTTGGAGGTGCCTTCTGTGATGTCGAGCATCACGGCTATTTCTTTGTGTCCATAGCCGTCGATGGCAAACAAATTAAAAACTTGTTTTTCCATTGGAGCGAGTTGATTGATCATGGCCAGGAGATGATCCAGATTGATACTTTCCGCGATATGATTCATCTCCGCATGTGGCCATGACCAGTCATGGGTATGCTCTCCCTGATACACGTGGTTTTTATAATGTCGCTGTTGAGATCTGAACTCATCGATGATACTGCGTAATGTGATTTTTGAAATCCAGGCTTTAAATGAACCGGTGTGTTCGTATTGCTCCAGATGTTGCAGCACTTTCAGGAAAGCCAGATTGACTCTCGAACCAGCTTCATGCTTGTCCCGGCAATATCGGAGACAGATGGACATCATATAGCTATAGCACTGATCATACAACCGGAGTTGTGCCTTCCGGTCACCCTGGATACAATCTTTGATCAGTCGCGTTTCGATATTCATATTAGAGGGAAGAAAAGGCCACCGACTCACCATTCCCTCTAAATGGATCGCCGGCAGCCCTTTTCTCAAAAAAGAGATCTTTCAGATGTCATGCATCAATCATGTTTTACAAATCGTCCATAGTAGAGTTCATTTCCGCCTACCAGATGCAGATGATACAGGCCCGGTGTAAAATGTCCCACGCCTACTGTAAGGTTTCCACCGATCGGACGGGTGCTGCCCGCATAGACTATCTGGCCTTGCATATCGACTATTCGTATGTCATACGACGTGTGATGACCCGGCACCTGGATATTGATTTCATGTGATGCCGGATTGGGATAGAGGAATACCTGCTCCGGTTGAAGATCATCCAAAGACACCGTGCCACTGTTGACTACCAGGGTGATTTGCAGACGTTCAGGATTTTCAGGTGTCAATGTCACCCAAACATCCGGGGAGGTAAGGCCTGGTATGTCGAAACCCAGCCTGTACGTACCGAAGGGCAGATCAGGAAAACGGAAGCTTCCGTCTGCCAGTGTATAGGCATACTGCAGCGGCTGACCTTGTGGTGTCCGGAGCAGTACGACGACGTTGGCGAGTCCTCCCAGTTCACGACCTTCAGTTTCTTCATCACTCAGTATACCGTTTGGATCGGTGACTATACCTCCGATTACGCCTGAACCATCCAGATCAGTAACTTGGGTGAGATGGACATCGGTAGTTACGGGCAACATGTAGGGTAACTGATGAACGGTGGCGGTTTCCCAATGCACTGAGGCATGGTGATAGCCTGGAATAAATTGCTCAGCACCGGTAGTGCCTGCCGTCAGTTCAGCTTTAACCACATACAATCCATCCTGCAATCCATTGATCGCATAATAACCATCAGTACCGATCGCACTGCTGCCAGCGGACGTGAAGGCCAGACCTGTAGATGGATTGAACCTGTAGGCGTGTACTGTACCGGTCAAGCCCTGGAGCTGCCCTGCCAGAACAAATCCATTGATGCCATTGAGTCCATTGTGCGGACCCAGGGAATCTATTGTAATACAGGCCGTAGAAACACATCCGAACACGGTCGTTACATAGGCACAGTATTCTCCGGGTGCTGTAATGACAATAGTGGTGAGTGTATCACCCGTGGACCATACTACATATGCTATCGGATCGTTTGACACTATGCTCACTGTATGGACAGGCTCAGGCGAATACGTGAGATAAATAGAACAACTATCGGTTTGGAAATTGCAGGCGACCGAGGCACAACCTGTAGCATCGGTGACAGTAACACATAGTTCATGTATACCAAAATCGATGTATTGGGATTGTTCGGTCCCGCCATTTGACCAGGCATAGGTATAAGGTGCAGTACCCCAGGCATTGGCGGTATATACCGTTACAGAACCTTCAAAGTAAGTAGATATCCACACCCCGCAGGAATCGATATTCCAGAAATAGACTTCAACGCAACTGGTCGAGGTACAACCACCTCCGGTCACGGTCACACAGTAGGTACCGGATTCGCTCACGGTGATGACTTGTCCATCCTCACCTGTGCTCCAGCTGTATTGCACCAACTGGCTCGGATCACCCCAGAAAGAAGCTGTAAGTATTGCGGATTCATTTGATGAATAGAATGTAGAAATAAAGGATTGACAAGGACCAGGGAATGTATCCAGACATGCTTCCGCAACGCAACCGAAGGAAGAGGTCACGGTCACACAAATAAACTCATTTGGTCCTGCAAGCTGGGTCACGGAATTGGTATCTCCGTTGGACCAGTTGAAGGAGAAATTACCCCAGCCCCAGGTCCATGCTTCTGCCAACCACTGTCCTGTTGAATCAGGATACTGCAAAATCCACACATAGCAATCGGTTCCGAGATTTTCAAAATCTACATTCATGCACGCGACTGTTTCACAGTTATCTCCGATAGTGACGGTCACACAATAGTCTCCGGATTCCGTTACCTGAATCTGATGGGTCGTATCGCCGGTATCCCACTGATAACTGACCAATGTACTCCCGGGAAGATTGAAGATAGGATCTGTGTTGGCGCTAAGGGTAGCGAGTTCCGGACTGTGATACTGGAGATCGATCCAGGCATAGCACCAATAGCTGCTTTCAAAGCAAGCTGCTGCTGAACAACCATTTGAATCTGTCATGGTCACACAGTAGGTCTGAGACGGATCGGTTACCGATATGGATTCGGTCGTCTCTCCTGTATTCCAGAGATATCCCCAGGTCTCTGCCTGGGTGAAAGGGAAAGCCTGCAGGATCAGTACATTGGAGTCTGCCAGATACGCACCGACAAACACGGAGCATGAATCCGGAAACAGGCCGAAGTAGTAGCAGGAATAGGTGGAGCAATCATTGGCGTCCGTCATGGTCACACAATAGAGTCCTGGTTCGGCGGGTGTAATAGACTGGGCAGAATCGGTTGTATTCCATACATAGCTGATTTCCGGCACCCCATACCCATAAGCGGTCAGGATACCTCCGGGCTCTTCGGAGATATAAACTTCACAGAAACTGACACCATCAACGATGATACAATTTCCGGATACGCAACCTGTCGCATCTGTCACAATCACACAATAGGTGCCGGATTGCACATGTGTAATGACTGAAGTCGTGTCACCTGTACTCCAGGCATACGTATATGGACCTGGTCCACTGGCTACTGCCTCCAGATCATAGCTTCCTTCATTATTGGGTTCGGATACGATAAAGGTAAAGCAGAAGGCTGTTGAATCCAGATTGACAAATATGCAATCAGTCATTGAGCAACCTCCGGGGAATGTGGCGGTCACGCAATATTCTCCGGATGTCTGTGGGGTAATGGTTTGGGTGGTTTCGCCAGTCGACCATATATATTCCGGAAAAGTGCTTGGCGGTGTCCAGGCAGTGAGTGTTATGATGGCACCCGGATCCCATTCCTGCAGGATGAACATGACGCAGGAATCCACCACGACTTCATCGCAATAGACAAAATCAGCCTGAAAGACTTCATTGCCATTAAGGATCAGAAAGAAATGGCTTACAATCGTATTCCAGCAATCGACCATACTCACTTCTACTATACCGAAAATACCGAGACCAAGGGTCTCAATGTCAACAGTATAATCTCCCTCCATACCGGTGTATACCGACTCAAAAAAAGCAGATGAATCTGCAAAAAAAGCTGTGACCAGGATATTGACATTCTCCTGAGCATCACCATTGTCATTTGTGACTGTACCATGCACATGCACGAGATTTTGCGCGGTCAGGGCCAAACCTGAGCAAAAGGTAAGGAGGGAAAAGAGTAGAAGTTTTTTAATCATCATACGTATTGAAGTTAAATTGTTTCGAAAATTCCATTGTGTTTCCCCTTAATACGATCATTCACGACAGATGGTTGGGAAAATCCCGGTTTTTTTAGTTCATATTTGCAAAAATGGCAACAATTCCGTTGGCGGAGCGCATGCGGCCCAGGCGGATCGGGGATATTCTGGGGCAGGAACACCTTCTGAGTGAGGGTGCTGTGCTGATGAAAGCGATCCGGTCGGGCAAAATACCTTCTATGATTCTATGGGGGCCACCAGGTGTCGGCAAAACCACCCTGGCCCGTGTCATTGCCGGGGAGATGGACCGGCATTTTATCCCCTTATCGGCCATCCACAGTGGAGTAAAAGATGTCCGTGAAGCCATCGACCAGGCCCGTAAACAACGTTTTTTTGATCGCGCTGGACCGATCCTGTTTATTGATGAAATCCACCGCTTTAGCAAGTCTCAGCAGGACAGTCTGCTTGGAGCAGTCGAAGATGGAACCATCACCCTCATCGGCGCCACTACTGAAAATCCATCTTTTGAAGTCATCCCGGCCCTCTTGTCCCGATGCCAGGTCTATGTCCTCAAACCCCTGGAGGCTTCGACGATGCGCCAACTCATTGCAAGGGTGATTCGGGAGGATACACTACTCAGCGAGAAGACCTTTATCATCGAAGAAGATCAGGCCCTTCTCCAATTGACAGGTGGGGACGCCCGCAAACTCTTGTCGGCCCTGGACCTGTTGTCCACACTGGAAGGTGATACGATCGTGATCAATGATGTCCATGTGCAATCTGTCATTCAGCAAAACATTGCCTTGTATGACAAGGGCGGCGAACAGCATTATGATATCATCTCAGCCTTTATTAAATCTGTTCGCGGCTCCGATCCGCAGGCCTCCGTGTATTGGCTGGCCCGTATGCTACATGGCGGAGAAGACATCAAGTTTATTGCCCGCAGGCTGGTCATCCTCGCCGCTGAAGATATCGGCCTTGCCAATCCCAATGCCCTTCTCCTGGCACAATCCTGCGCCCAGGCCATACAGTTTGTCGGAATGCCCGAAGCCCGGATCATCCTTTCCGAAACATGCATCTATCTGGCCACGTCACCCAAATCCAACTCTGCATACGAAGCCATCAACGCCGCTATGCAACATGTAGAGTCACATCCACCCCTCCCGGTTCCACTCCATCTGCGCAACGCCCCGACGACCCTGATGAAGAATATGAACTACGGAAAAGATTACAAATACAGTCACGGGTATTCAGGTAATTTTGCCCCCCAGGAATACTTGCCTGAATCCATCGCCGGCCTGACTTTTTATCAACCCGGAGATAATAAATATGAACATGACATCGCAATCCGCCTCAAGACCTGGTGGAGCCCCCCACAAGAGAAAAAGGAAGACAAATAATCTACCGTACTCACTACTCACCACTCACCACTCACTACTCACCACTCACTACTCACCACTCACTACTCACCACTCACTACTCACTACTCACTACTCACTACTCACTACTCACCACTCACTACTCACCACTCACCTCTCAACTTCTCATCCACCCATGATCATCTACAAATTCGGAGGTACCTCCGTCGGCAATGCATCCCGGATGAAATCCGTCGCAGACCTGATCACACGGGACATGGCTATAAAAATGGTCGTTTTATCTGCCGTATCCGGCACCACAGATACGCTGATCAAACTCAGTAAATCTATACCCGCTGAAGGTGAGTTGATCCTGAAGGCGATGAACGCCCAGTATACTTTGCTGATTGATGAATTACTTTCCCATTCAGTGCTACATAAAAAGGCGCTGGAATTTATAGCGACGACATGGGAAGCTTTGGCCGTCGCACTAGGACAACCCGTACCCCGTGATGAAAAATGGTTTGTTGCTTTCGGCGAGCTGATCTCCACACGACTTTTTACCTGGCTGATGGAAGAACGCAGTATTCCGGCCGTGCTTGTACCCGCTCTTGATTTTATGCGTATCCGTGAGGGTGAGCCGGATATGCCGGCCATTAAAGAACTGTTGCCGGCTGCGTTGGCTACATCAGGTCCTTCACCGATTTATATTACTCAGGGCTATATCTGCCGGAATGAAACCGGTAATGTCGATAACCTCCGCCGTGGTGGCAGTGACTATACTGCTACCATCATTGGAGCAGCACTCCAGGCCGACGAAATCCAGATCTGGACCGATATAGACGGAGTACACAACAACGACCCGCGGATCGTAAAACAAACTTCGCGCGTTGACGAACTGAGTTATGCGGAGGCTGCAGAATTGGCTTACTTTGGTGCCAAGATCCTGCATCCCCTTTGTGTCCGGCCGGCGCGGGAGGCTGGTGTTCCCATACGCCTCCTCAACACACTCAACCCTGATGCTGAAGGCACCATCATTCAAAAAGAAAACGCTTCGTCCAAAGGTGGCGCCAAAGCCGTTGCCGCCAAAGATGGCATTACGGCCATCAATATCCGATCATCCCACATGCTGATGGCACATGGCTTTCTCCGAAAAATATTTGATGTGTTCGAACATCACCGGACCTCGGTCGATATGATCACAACCGCAGAGGTCGCCGTCAGTCTCACCATCGACGATGATACACGACTTGATGATATCGTAGCCGAACTACGCGACTATGGCACCATTATGGTAGACCGGCACCAGACTATCATCTGTGTGGTGGGTGCTTTCCATAAAGACAGCTCGGGCATTGCTGTTCAGGTATTGCATCCCCTCCGCAACATCCCGATCCGCATGATCTCTTCGGGCGGAAGCGAGAGTAATATTTCAGTCCTCATCGACTCCGCTTACAAGCAAGAAGCCCTGGTGGCACTGAGTCGAGATCTGTTTGGTTTGTCCTGATCCCTTACCGACTGGTGACGAGTCGATGCTGAGAGACTGTCCCTCCGTCTTGGATGATTGTCACGATATACAGTCCCGGTACAAGCGTTGAGATATCAAGTGCCTGCCCGGGATATATCCCTGTCTGAGCAAAAACCCGGCTGCCATTTGTGCCGGCGATCGTCACACTCATCTTTTCATCGCCTGAGGTATGAGCACGAATACTCACAGTACTGCTGGCCGGATTAGGCACCAGATCAAAACCTGATGTGTAAAGTTCATTCAGTGCGGAGACAGGTGTACATTCACCCGGCATATTTTCATCGAGCCAGGACAGTCGGCCATTCAACCATTCAGCCATATATCCTACTTCCTGATCAAAGGTCTGACCTATAAAGAAGTTGGGCCAAATATACATCCCGAGGATAGGCCATCTTTCAAAATTACGGACCTGCGCTTCACGTAATATTTCAGCCTGCTGTCCTACGTAGCCGAGCACCGCCTCATGACTTAATACTGTCTCCCGCAACGAATCATACCGACACCTCAAACGGTCACGGAAATATGCATCCTGCAAGAAACGCTCCCACCAGCGCGGTGTGTTGCCACAAGCACCACTGTTCTGATACGCCCAACCTTCGATATACTGACAATTGCAATAATCCACATTTCCGTAGGCCAAATTAAAATCCCACAAGGGTCCCAGATGAAACAAAGAGTCTACCGAGTTGCGATCTTTGTAAAAGAAGGTACTCAGGCGGTATGCATCCACATTGTGCCCTAATTCGGACACGATAAAAAAATCAAGCAGAGAACCTACATCCATATATCGCCGGTACCCCAGGTGTGGATCCGCAAAGTTTTGTCCATACAACGCTGCTTCGAAATCATGGAAGACCTGCTCTATATAATCCTTCTGTTTTGGGTGCAGGTCCTCTCCATCAGGGTCTTCATATACGATACGGATCTCGCCTGATTCGTCCGTTCCCGGATATTGCGATACAAAATAACTGCCGGGTCCATCATCCCGGTCCACCTTCAGGATATACCCGCCAGTCAGGGCATCCCCAAGTGTATCTGCCGGATTCAGCTTTTTGATATCCACTCTGTTCTTGTCACGCTTGATCTTTTCTTCCAGAAAATAGATGCCGTGATAATCTCCATTGACAAACAGCTCACAGGGTTGGGTACGTGAAGTATAATGACCCGTAGCATTGCCAAGATGATAGGTGAAGGCATCACGTAAAAAGGTTTTGTCATTGTAGGAAGCGTAGAGAATCCAATCCTCCTCCTCCGGAAATCCCAGCAACTCCGTCTCCAGATTGGAGCCGGATTCTTTCTTGGTTTTAAATCCGAAACTCTTTTTTGGAAACATCTGGGAGGAGGAGCCCCGCACCTCTATGGTGATGCGGCTTTCAAAAGAAGGAGTATCAATCAGTTGATTGGGATATCCGTCATGCCGGTCAAATATTTTCATCGTGCCCGGGATCTTGGGCTCGTCCGGTATCGTGATATGTCCCGTTTCCAATGCGATCACAGGCAAATTACTCCCCATAAAAGTATGTGGTGCCGGAGCATCCGCCCCAAAAGTCAGGCTCCATTCCAGCACATCACCGGCATCAGCATACGCATAGGTGTCGAGGATCCGGAGCGTCCAGATGCCATTGCCAGAGGAGCCGTCGTTGGCATTGCCCAATGGACTGAAGGGCCTGTAACTGCCGGCATAAGGCGGGCCTCCATGCAGAATATGGGTTCCTGAAACGGCATCGAAACAAGTGTTATCATAAAAATCGGTATCACCCCCCAATGCCGAAGCCAGCATCAGATTGGTTCCACCAGGCGTGATCAGTCTGATATCCAGATCTGCGATCCAGGTATGATTGATGTGTATGCAGATCCGGACCAGACCATGATCTGTGTTTAACAAATCCGGATCCAGACCATCAATATCGAGCGTAAAGTCATTGATCAGCCCGTCATCAGAAATAAAGCCCCCCGTACCGGTATAGGTCTGGCTTTGGAGGTGGGAAAGGAGCCCCAAAAGAAAAGCTACACAAATGGTCGTTCGTTTCATAAGGCGAAAAGTAAAATTAACATCCGGGACTTTGGGGAAAAGTTTTACAAGTTCGTAACATGACCATCGTGGTGTGCAGCTCCGTTCCACAGCGATATGGTCGTTCTGCTCTACTTTATTCAGCCTGAAATTGATTTTAAATGGTTGGCCTATCTTTAGCTCTTATTACACGTTAATGTACCTCTTATGTCTACCGCGTCACAGACCGTATCCGATCTGCAGATCATCGAAGAAAGTGCCCGCCAGTTTGCCCAAACCCACATCCTTCCGTATGTCATGGAATGGGATGAAAGCCAGCATTTTCCAATAGATCTGATGCACCGCCTTGGCGAACAAGGGTTTATGGGCGTCCTGATTCCGGAAGCATATGGAGGTTCAGGTCTGGGCTATCAGGAATATATCACGATCATCACCGAAATAGCAAAGGTCTGCGGTTCCATCGGGCTTTCATTGGCCGCACACAATTCACTCTGTACCAACCATATCTATACGTTTGGTACTGAAGAGCAACGTCAGCGCTGGTTACCTCGCCTGGCGTCCGGAGAATGGATCGGTGCCTGGGGCCTCACGGAACCCAATACCGGAAGTGATGCCATGCGCATGAAATGCACTGCGGTGAAGGATGGAGATGATTATATCCTTAATGGAACAAAGTGTTGGATCACACACGGCAAATCCGGCCATGTGGCTGTCGTGATTGCCCGCACTGGCGAATTGCTCGACAGCAGAGGTATGACGGCTTTTGTAGTCGAAAGAGGTACGCCCGGATTTCACGCCGGCAAGAAAGAGAATAAACTCGGCATGCGGGCGTCCGAGACCGCAGAGATGATCTTTGAAGATTGTCGCATACCTGCATCACAAGTATTGGGCAGTGTAGGTGAAGGCTTTATCCAGTCGATGAAAATCCTGGATGGGGGGCGCATCTCTATCGGTGCCCTCGGCCTCGGTATCGCGAAAGGCGCATTTGAAGCTTCCTTAAAATATGCACAGGAAAGACATCAGTTTGGGCAACCCATTGCCAATTTCCAGGCGATCAGCTTCAAACTCGCAGATATGTCAACTAAAATTGAAGCTGCTGAATTACTCCTCCGCAAAGCCGCTGACCTGAAGAATGCTGGTAAAAGTTGCACCAAAGTGGCCGCAATGGCCAAGTACTATGCATCAGAGATCAGTGTGCAGATTTCGACGGATGCGGTGCAGATCTTTGGAGGCTATGGGTATACCAAAGATTATCCGGTAGAAAAATATTACCGTGACAGCAAGCTCTGCACCATTGGCGAAGGAACTTCTGAGATTCAAAAAATGGTGATCGCACGCGAATTGGTCAAAGAACTATAGACCTATTTTTTAATTACCTTCTCTAACCAGACCTTACCACCGACAGTAATCCGGACAACGTATATCCCGGCGGCCTGTCCGGCCAGATGGATCATCGAATAGCCATCTGCCACTGTTGTCTCTACAGGTAAGATTCTGCCGGATACATCCAACACCTGTACTGTGCCGGACTGCAAGTTTTTCCATACCACGTATGTAGCCTGATCCGTAAGACTGCCATTGAAATAGTAAGGCTTATCCTCCGGCTTCATGGGTACACCAATACTGGTCGTGCCTACCTCAATGGAGGTCGAAAAGAGTTCAAGACCACCACGCTGATTTCCAACAATAAGTTCGTAGTACCCGTCCGCATTGATATCCGCCAGAGCAGGTGCACTCCGATGTCCTACATCGATGCCATCAAAATATCCATCCAGTAAACGAAAGGAACCGGACACGCCCTCCTGGATCTGATCATACCATTGAAGCCGTCCATGATCGGTTCCGGTCATCAGCACCCATCCATCACGGGCACGGACAACAGCAGGCGTGCTGTACTGAGGTAAGCCAATGGGGATGTCAAACAACACGCGGCCAAAGCATTGTGTATTGGGTGCCATCGACGGATCTGCCATAAAAATAGCCTGTCCAGTGCTCCCCAGATTTTGAAAGTAATTGAGATTGCTACAGCGACCCGTCTGATCGGCATTGCCGGTCCTTTCGCCCACGATCAGATCAGCCAGACCATCACCATTGATATCGGCGATCTGTGGTGTAGCGGACACGCCAACAGCAATGTTCATGTAGGGATAAACCGGTGCTTCAAAATCTGCGGGCTGGTCAGGCAGATTTTTGTTTTTATAAAAAAACAATTTGCCATTCTGCTCTCCCACGACCAAATCAATCGTGCCATTACCATCGAGGTCTCCAAAAGCAGGTGCAAAATCAAAAGTAGGCAATGTCGCATACTGTGACATCCCGAGGTAATCCTTGTCGGTCAAAACAAAATAAGGTGCCGCGGGACTGCCCTGATTTTCAAACAGCCACAGGGATGGAATACGGGTTACACTTCCTTCTGAATATCTGTATCCGCCGAGGATGAGATCCGGGAGTCCGTCCCCATTGATATCGGTCACGGCGGGCCGGCTGTGCGAACCCACATCGATCATCTCATTCTGAAAAAATCCTTCCTCTGTCAGACTGTAGGTCAGCGGTCCGTCTGTAAAAGGATCATCATCATACCGCCATACACTGACCTTGTCTTCCGTGAGGGCGCGGGAATTGATGGCCGCCAGAATTTCAGGTTCGGGATCATCATCTAACTGAACACTATACGCTCCTACAAAAAACGGAAGGTCGACCGGTACATCTTCTGATGGCCAGTGCGGATCCTGATCCACCATCCAGGCATGTGCTGGTGTATTTCCATTTAGCAAAAACACCAGATGACGTGAGGATACATCACCCAGCCAGGCATCGAGGTCCCCGTCATAATCAATGTCCATCGCCATGACCGTACTGCCTGCATGTCGGGGTGTGATGTACTCTTCTTCTGAAAAATTACCATTGGAACACATGCTTGGTGAATCACTCAGATAAACGGTTTCACTCAGTTCATTTTCCAGGATTTTTCCCCAACAAATATCCATCAATCTGTAGCGGAGGGAATCCCGGCCCCATCCATTCTCAACCGATTGATTGGCATAGAATGAGATAAAACTCCCGCCCGGCTCAAAGGCCAGGATGTCGATATCGCCATCTCCATCAACATCCACGATAGCTGGAATATCTTCCCAGGAAACATAAAGATTGGAGAGGCCTGCACCGGCAGTAACCTGCAGGTGGGCTTTGCCCCGGTCAAATAATTTGCTGAACGACCAGGTATCATTCTCATAGGCACCTTTGTACACCGTGACTCCTGGCACACCGGTTTCAGACGAGCTCGTAAACAAATCCTCCACTCCGTCACCGTCAAAGTCCGCAACCATGACCCAATCCACCAGAGGAGGAAAGGCGTCCACATAACTAAGATCCATGATCCATCGTCCGGTAGCTGGTAGCCGCACATAGGTGCGAAGGATATCACCCTGCCGGTCAAACGAGATCAGATCCTGAATACCATCTCGATTGAGATCGATATTGGAAAACTGTGGTGCATTATAGCCTCCGCTCCAGGGCATCACCAGCTCTCTGCCCTCCACACGGACTGGCACGTCGATACGCTCCTGCGCCAATGCAGAACCACTGCAAAAAATGCTTAAGAAGGAAATTCCTAAAAATTTATTCATGCCCGATGCTAATTACAACTTGCCAAAGATAGGTGGATTACTGCTTCAACTCAGCAACGCTCTGCCGAATGATCACCGGCTCTGTGCCAGTCATATCCACAACGGTGGAGGCTGCCTGTATAGCATGTTCCTCCAATACGATGAACCCCACTTGCTTTTCAAATCGTGTAATGAGTTGATCCGCATCTGTAAAGAAATCTGTGACGTCATCATCCTGCATGACGGAACTCACCATCAAGGGCATATCCACACGATCCATGATGGACTGAATAGCCGGATGCATCGGAATACGGAGACCCAGTGTTTTCCGCTTGTTTTTTAAAAAGGCGGGTGCTTTGTTACCGGAATTCAATATAAAGGTAAAGGGGCCCGGCAGATTCTTATTGAGTACCCGATAGGTCGGAGTATCCCACTGCGTAAAATACTCGGAAGCCTGACTCAGATCCCGACAGACTATACTCATCATAGCATCCTGGGGCTCGATATGCTTGATCCGGCAAATGGCTTCATATCCGGCTTTCTGATCAGCCAGACAACAAAAAGCAAAGATTGAGTCTGTCGGGACAATGCCGATTTTACCTCTACGGAGAGCCTCTACAATAAAATCAAGGTCTTCCGGGTGTATCCCATAGTGTTGCGCTTCAATGATCATATTCTCTATGTTTTACCGGAGGATCGTTTCAGCCGTTTGCGCCGGAGTCCACTCCAGATAGAGCTCCATGGCTTTTACCTTTTCTTCATCCAATGGATAGGAGATCCGGTGGAGCAAATATTCCTTTTCCCATGAAGCCAGCCCAAGATCATGGGTTGCGACAGCATCCAGTCCTTCGCGAAAAGCTTCATCCAGTTGTGCAATGAACTCCTCTGGCACCTCAGGTCTGGCGATCCAGACAGCAAAGACCATCGGCAGTCTTGTAAGCTCCTTCCAGGCTTGTGCCAGATCAAATTGATATGGATAAAATTCCCGGTTGGTAAACACCTTGTCACCAATCATCAGACAACTTTCCGGAAAGGATTCATCTGCATCGTGATATAAATCCCATTCTTTCTTCCAATGTCGTTCAGCCAAAAGGTTCAGCAATTTGTTTGAGGTGCGTGAATGATCATCCAACCGAATCCGGCGGATATCATGCAACGGTACAGTGCTTAGCAACATCACGGTATCCACTGGGCCGTTGGCCCCGATGCAATAGCTTCCGCGAATGGAATAAGCCGGCATATCCTGCAGCGCTCCTACAGGACACAAACTGATATCAACCTGTCCTGTCCGGAACAACTCAGCACAACGGGCAGGAGTAACTTTATAGATCTCCATTGCCTTATCCAGACCTTTCAATTGCAACCCCAATGAAAATGGCAGGGTATTCAGATAGTCAACAAGCGCAAGTCTATACCGCATCTGTATGGCGTTCAGTTTAATGTAGGGAGGGCAATATACCCTCTGTATTCGTTCTCTTCTTCAAAAGTAGCATCGCTCCAGTCACGAAGTTCATGATAGAGGGTATCACGCTCGATTGGAATACGTCCGGTACTTTTGATCAGCGTGACCAATTCATAGGTATTCATCGCAGGATTTTGTTCTTCCGAGCCGGCCATGCTGTAGATTTTCGTGGTATCATCTATCGTGCCATCCAGGTCATCGACGCCAAAGGACATCGCCACCTGAGCCATCTGCCGGCCCAGCATAGGCCAATACGCTTTGATGTGATCGAAATTGTCCAGATAGATACGACTCACGGCATACATCCGCATATCCTCTGTCACTGTAGTCTCAGGCAAATGCGACATCTGGTTGTCCTGGTTGCGAAATTTCAACGGAATGAACGTCTGAAATCCGCCGGTACGATCCTGCAACTCACGCAATCGTCTCAGATGATCTACCCGATGCCGGTATTGCTCGATATGCCCGTACAAGATCGTGGCATTGGATCGCTTTCCCAATTCATGCCAGATCTCATGGATTCGAAGCCATTGCACTGCATCACATTTATCTCCGGCGATTTGTTGGCGAATTTCAGGATCGAAGATTTCAGCTCCTCCTCCAGGCAAACTATCCACACCTGAATCGAGGATCCGCCGCATACCTTCTTCATAACTCACTTTTGCTTTTTTAAATATATAGTGATACTCCACCGGTGTCAATGCTTTGATATGCAACCCGGGCCTGTGCGCTTTGATCTGGCGGAATAAGTCACAATAAAAATCAAGATCATACTGGGGCAAAACACCTCCCACGATATGCACCTCTGTCACGGGTTGATCATCATATTTGCGCACGATATCCATCATCTGTTCCGCAGTATACTCCCATCCTTCCGAGCGATGTTTAATCAATCTCGAATAAGAACAAAACGAACAGGTATAAATGCAGACGTTTGTTGGCTCGATATGAAAGTTGCGGTTGAAGAAGGTCTTACGACCATTCTTACGTGTCCGCACCAGGTCTGCCAGCAGTCCAAGGAAGGATAAGGGCGCCTGCTCAAAAAGCAGCAAAGCATCCTCATCCCTGATGCGTGCACCGGAAAGTACAGCATCCCGGATCCGAAGCAGGTCAGGGGGGAGTGAAGCTGCTGCACTACTGTCCGTAAGAAGCGCCTCAAGGGCATGCGTTTCCATCATGGTATTACAAATATCGGATGATTTCAGTGGTCTGAGCTTTATCGTCCGGATGCCGTTTGAGTATAGCGGTTCGTTCTGATACCATTGTCGTGGTAAATTCCATAGGCCATAACCGATCCACGTTGGCGGCCAGTTCGTACGGATTGTAAAATTGAAGAGCCTCATCTAGCACAGTGCCTGTACGGATATTTTCTGATGCGGCTACAAATCGTCCGTGATATAAAGCCGGAAAGATCTTCATCTTCATGCCTGCATCATGGAGGCTGTGGATAAGGATAATATGAGCATTCCGGATGAGCGTGGTCATAGTCTCCTCTGAAACATCTGCTTCCCTGCGAAGGTTGGGCATCCGGGACAGTTTTTCTTCAAAGATCCTGTTGCCTTTTCTCCCGGCAATCAACACCGGGTAGGCGTGCTCAGCAGGTAAATGCCTCATCATGTCCAGGACGGCCTGCTGATTGACCTCCAGTGACAAATCGCCATGAAACAGCACATAGGCACCTCGCCCCAAAGGCATGTCAGGTTGCTCAAAGCCATGAAACGGAGGCACGAGTACACTTTGTGCTTTCTGGTCCGTAAACCACTGATGATCTTTAGGCGAAATAGAAAAAACCGCCTTAAAAAGTGAAACACTCTCCCGCTCATAGGATTCGAGGCATTGCGCTTCCCGACGATAGATCAGGGTTTTGATTCCCTTGCCCCGGTCGGCCAGTTCACGATAATACTGATGCTCAACGTTATGGGCACGCAACAACCACGTTTTTCCCGGACACTCCTTTGCAAAACCTGTGGTTTGAATCCCTTCACACAGGACAGGTTGATGGTCAGCTCTTAAACGTTGAAGCAATGCAGGGCTCTTACGTGAGGAAACGATATACGGCTGATCCCGGGTCAGGACAACGGGCCAGATGACTCTGGGATAGTAATGCACTTCCTGGGCTACTGTTTCGAGGATGGGTTGCGGCTTAAAGGCGTGATACAAAAAACAGTGCAGGGTAACCCGAACCCCGGCTGCCTTTAGCTCCCGCAGTCTGTGCCAGCTATCAATAGCACCACCATACACAGGAGGATAAGGAACTGCAAATGAAATAATATGAAGGTCTGGAACGGGCATAGTCTCACAAACGCCTGGCCAAAATGAACATCAGCTACCCGGCATAACAGAAGCAAGGTATCAGAAATCTGTCAGGGTCCGGCGATAAATTAAAATTTACCATTGTAATTTAAATTAAACCCTATCTTTCTCTACAACATCAATTGCGCCACCCTTGATGCTTCAACGGGCTTTGTCCGGCGGGCAGGTAGTATAAAGCGCTGTTAACCAAAGAAATCACCAAAATGGAGAGATGGTTTATTGGGCTCTGTATCGTCCTGCTGGCACTCAGTCCTATGCTGATGCAGGGTCAGGTGACATTGAGGGGAGAGGTCTTGGACAAAATTACAGGCGAAACACTCATTGGGGCTAACGTTTTCGTCCAGGGCACGGCCATCGGTACAGCTACGGAATGGGATGGTACTTTTCAACTCAGGGTCCCTGCCCTTCCGGTGGTATTGGAATTCCGTTATACCGGATATGAGGCGCAGGTCCACGAGGTCTCAGATGCCCGGGATAAAATCGTGGTTCGACTGGAAACCACCTCCGTCATGATCGAAACCGTCAATGTAGTCGGAAGCCGAATTTCGGACCGCCGGAGAGAATCCCCATTGACGATCGAATCCCTGGACCTGATGGCCATCAAAGAGTCGACGTCAAATGACTTTTATGAAGGACTCGGGGCTCTGAAAGGTGTAGATCTGACGACCGCCAGTCTGGGGTTTACGGTAATCAATACCCGGGGATTCAACAGTACCAGCCCGGTCCGGTCCCTCCAGATCATCGATGGTGTAGATAATCAATCCCCGGGCCTTAATTTTTCACTCGGCAATTTTCTGGGTGCACCTGAGTTGGACGTTCTTAAAGTCGAATTGATCCAGGGCGCCAGTTCAGCCTTCTATGGCCCCAATGCATTCAATGGTGTGATCGATATTCAGACCAAGGATCCTTTCCTCCATCCGGGCTTTGCCGTCAGCCTGAAATACGGTGAGCGCAATCTGTTCAAAGGTGAATTCCGCTATGCCAAGGCATTTCAAAATGATGCAGGTCAGGATAAGTTTGCCTTCAAACTCAATGGGGCATATATGCGCGCCAATGACTGGGAAGCCACGAATCTAAACCCCACCGAGCAATCCGAAACAGATGCCTCCAATCCCGGTGGCTATGATGCCGTCAACATCTATGGTGATGAATTCACTTCGGGACAGGCATATACGGGTGATCTTGAGCGTATTGCATATCCGGGCTTAAAGCATTTCAACAGGCGCGGCTATGCCGAAACTGATCTTGTCGATTACAATACAGAAAACATCAAAGGGAATGCCGGATTATTTTATAAAATCACACCGCTGATCCAGGCCAATGTCGGTTTAAATTTTGGTTTTGGCACCACAGTCTACCAGGGTGAAAACCGGTTCCGACTGGAGGATATATTTTTCTGGCAAGGAAAAGCCGAGATTAAAAAAGAGAATACGTTTTTTCTCCGCGCCTATATCACCAAAGAGGATGCCGGCAAAACCTATGATGCCTATGCCACTGCCCTGCGACTACAGAATACGGCCAAGAATACGGACGACTGGAATGTAGATTACCTCCAGTATTGGCAAACGTTTGTTCGTAACAAGGTCCGAAACCTCGAAGGGTATCCCGTAGGATTTCCGTTCAACTTTGAGCAACAGGAAGTGGTATTGAATCAAAACCGTGACCTGCTCTTTCAATGGCATGATGAAGCTCAGGCGTATGCCAATCGAAAATCTCCAAACAAACCCAATTTCCCATTCTTTGAGCCAGGCACTGCCCGATTTGATTCGATGTTTGCCCTGATCACTTCACGATTATCCAATGACCCTGATCTTCCGGGCACCCGCTTTTATGACAAATCCGGGCTGGTCCATGTCCATGGAGAATACAAACTTGAATCTGCCTTTGCCAATTACACCTTTGGTGCCAATTACAGACAGTACAATCCGGACTCACGAGGGACGATCTTCAGTGATACATCTGGCATACGCCTGTTCAACCGGGAGTTTGGCATCTATGCCGGGCTGGAGAAGAAACTCATCCCCACCAAGCTTAAAATGAATGCAACCGTCCGTCTGGATAAGAATCAAAATTTTGATCCCGTCGTTTCACCTGCTGCTTCCTTTGTGTATACACCCACCCTGGATCATACCTTTCGTGTTTCCTTTTCTGCCGCCGTTCGCAATCCGACCTTGTCGGATCAGTATCTGCATCTCAATGTGGGTCGGGCATTATTGTTGGGCAACATCACGGGATATGATGGCCTGATCACCTTGGAATCTTTTAGAATGTATCTGGATTCGAGGGACACAAATGATTTGGTGTATTTTAATGAACCTGCGATCCAACCGGAAAAGGTTAAATCTATAGAGCTCGGATACCGTGGCACTTTGTTTGGTAAAATTTGGGCTGATGCTGGATACTATTATAGTTGGTATACGGATTTTATCGGTTACAAGATTGGGATCCGAACCACCTTTGATGGTTTTAATTTTCCTGTGCAGCCTCAGGCCTGGAGGATTTCCGCCAACGCGGCCTCTATCGTCACGACTCAGGGCTTCAATGCAGGTCTGAGTTATTTTTTAGGCACCTATTACAATCTTTCAGGTAATTACTCCTGGAACATTTTAAATAAAAAAGGCACCGACGATCCCATTATTCCGGCATTCAACACACCTGAGCATAAGTTCAATATTGGCTTGGCCGGTCGGAATATGCCCATATCTGTTTTGGGCAACCGGGTGAAAAATGTGGGCTTCAGTCTTAATTACAAGTGGATCGAAGGATTTTTGTTCGAAGGATCGCCCCAGTTTACCGGGTCAATACCCACCTATGATTTGGTGGATGCTCAGGTCAACTGGAGGGCAGAGCGACTTGGCGTAACGTTTAAGGCCGGGGCCTCCAATGTGCTCAATAAGAAACAATTCCAGACCTATGGTGGGCCCCGTGTTGGCCGTCTGGCATATTTTTCTTTACTTTACGAGGGTAAGTCATAACCAACCAAACTCAACCGAATATGAAAAAAATCTTTACACTTTTACTTTGCATCACGTTGACATCTTCCGGGCTTATGGCCCAGGGCCTGCGGTATATAGCTGAGGTATTTACAGATGTGGTCCGTCTGGACAATCAGATCTACAGTATTAATGTGACCGTCGTGACCGGTACTCCGGCGGCAGACACATTACGGTATGACCTCTATCTGCC
Source organism: Saprospiraceae bacterium (assembly GCA_041746735.1). GTDB lineage: Bacteria > Bacteroidota > Bacteroidia > Chitinophagales > Saprospiraceae > Opimibacter. The sequence goes on along the minus strand of JBGTGP010000032.1, from coordinate 160,238 downwards.
TGCCGGTGACACCTGTACCTCCAGACCTCTGGCGGTGGTATTGCATACCGGGACCTTCCTTCCACGCGGATTTGTCTCCCCGACCGGTGACAAAAACGACTATGCCAATGTTCAGGTCTGCGAACGACTGGCCAAACGAGGCTATGTCGCCGCTTCGATTCAATATCGTAAAGGATGGAATCCTATCGCGCCTACTGATGTCGTACGTCGTTCCACCATTATCAATGCCGCTTACCGTTCTATTCAGGATTTATACGCTTTTATCCGCTTTATGAATATGACCGTGGATAATCTTGGCAACCCATACAACATCGATACAGACCGTGTAGCTTTATTTGGTATCGGTACAGGTGGTTTCGTGGTCTTTAATGCTGCTGTACTCACGCAGGAGGAAATCTACATCGACAAGTTCCGAGACCCGGTCACCGGTGTTCCGTTCGTGGATACCTTACTCGTGGGTGATCTGCATGGCATCAATCCAGGCTTAATCAATGTGCCTAATCATGTGGGCTTTAAGGATGATTTCCATTTCGTCTTCGGACTGGATGGCGCTGTAGGTGATTCTTCATGGATGGAAGATGGCAACAGCGTACCACTTGTCGCAGCCGGTACTGTCACGCACCCGACCACGCCGTACGGTATAGATCCGATCACCGGCGAGATCAATTGTGATCTGCCTGTCTTTGCCGGCGCAGGCACAGGAAGCTTTGTTGTCGATATAGGGGGCTCTGTCTGTATGATAGAAAAAGCGAATTCCCTGGGCATCAATGATCCATTAAAAAAATTCACCTATCTCGATCCCGTTTCCAATGCCATTCGCACCAATGAGAATGTTTTTGGACAAGAGCATCTCTGGGGCATCAATCTCCCAGGCCCGCAAACCGGACCCTGGGAATATTGGGATACCACTTTCTGGAATCAGTTTGTGCATCCTCTCGCTGCTCCGCTGACCATCAGCCAGGTTGCCCTCGCTACCAATCCGGATATGTCCCTGGATAAAGCCAATCGATATATCGACACCGCTTTATGGTTTTTCAGCCCGAGAGCTTATGCGGCCCTCACACTTAATGACCTGGTATGTAATTGTGATAACGTCGTACCAGACCCACAACTGATCACAGACTTTGAATGCCGCCGTAATTATGAATTTGGCGCAGGTGCCGACAGACTGATGGTCAGTGACAATCCGCTGGTATCTCCGGACAATCCTTCATCCAAAGTAGGTATGTACCTTGATCCACCCAACGATCCATGGGCTGCGCTATGTGTGACATTTGGAGATGACCCGATCGACCTCAGCTCATACAATCAATTTCAATTTCAGGTCAACACCACCATCCCTGAAGCACCCATCTTAGTCAAACTGGAAGGGGGAAGCAGCACGCCCTATGAGACCTGGCTCAGTTCGGAAGGATCAGGCGAATGGGAAACACTTGTGGCAGATCTGTCCTCCCAATCCGGTGAATCTCACACCACTTTGTGCCTGTTTCCCAATGGAGGTGTAGGACAGGGAACAGAAGATCTCTACCTGTTTGACAATCTGCGTTTCGAGCTCGGAACAGGTCTGTTCAATCCTGTTGTTGTGGAAAACCTGTTGGTATCCCCTAATCCGGTCAGCCATCAGCTCTATATCCGCAATTCGGTAAACGCCAACCGTTTTAGCGTGATCAACGTACTCGGCCAATCTGTATTGGAACAGATTTCACAGGGTCAGGAAGTGATCACCCTTCAAGTAGGGTCCCTGCAGCCAGGCTTATATCTGGTAGCAGCCTATGACAGCAATGGCAAATTGATCGCCAATGCCCGCATACTCAAACAATAAGACCAGAATGGCAAGAAAAAAAAGGGCTATCCCACCAGGATAGCCTTTTTTTTTGCTCCATACATCCTGACACCAAAACCATTCGTTAAGATGTATTCATTTGGGGTTATTCCTGACTGATGTCACGCTATGTATTCAAATGCCTGTTGGAGGCACTATCTTTGGCACTACGATGCAGTTTTTATATCCGTCTTTCCTGTGGGCACTGACCGCACTCGCCATCCCCATCATCCTTCATCTTTTTTATTTCAGACGATATAAGAAAGTATATTTCAGCAACTTACGCTTTCTACGTGAAGTAAAAGAAGAGACGTCTGCCCGCAACCGGTTACGCAACCTTCTGATATTACTGGCCCGGCTGCTCGCTATGGCTTTCATCATTCTGGCCTTCGCGCAGCCAGTCCTCCCGATCAACGACACAGTCAAAGCCGGTATCCGGAATGTCAGCCTGTTTATCGACAACTCCTTTTCCATGCAGTCATTTGGAAAAGACTTGTCGCTTTTTGATCGCGGCCGCAGGAAAGCCGAGGAGATAGTCATGGGCTATGGTCCTGAAGACCGATTTCAAATTCTCGGTCATGACCTCACCCCATCACAACATCAATGGATCAGCCAGGAAGAAGCTTTGGTCCGCATTGATGAAATGGAGTATACTCCTGATGTCAAACCCCTCTCTGTCATCGCCGGCCGGCAAAAACAAGCCTTTGCACGCGAAGAAGGTCAACCGGTCGCCTGGATGATCTCTGATTTTCAGCAATCCATCTTTGACCTTTCGAACACCGACACCACCCTTCGGCTGAATCTACTGCCATTGAAGAGCGTGCGTGAAAAAAATATTGGCCTTGACACCGCCTGGTTTGCCTCCCCGTTACAGACGCTCAACCAGACCTCGGCGCTGCTCTATAAAGTCCACAACTATGCTCCCGAAGATGCAGACAATATCAGAGTGACCATCAGTCTGGACGGACAGGAACGACCTGACGCTACGCTCGACCTCAAAGCCGGTGAAGTCCGAATCGATACTTCCATGATCACCGTCCTGAATACCGGCTGGCATACGCTCGCCATCCGAATCAGTGACTTTCCCGTGACCTTCGATGACACCTATTTTATGACCTTCTATGTCGAAGAGCAACTCCGCGTACTCTCGATCAATGAACGAACAGGAAATGTCAAGATCGATGCTGTCTTTTCCAACAATGCCTATTTCCGGCAAGACCAGACAACCTCCAATGCTATTGCCTACGCGGATCTCCCCACCTACCACCTCATCATTCTGAATGAACTCACCACCGTGCCATCAGGCCTGACAGCAGCGCTCAGGAAGTATGTGCAAGAAGGTGGAAAGGTCCTTTTTATACCATCAGCAAATGGCTCACCGGATCTCTATAACCCGCTCCTGAACACCATGAATGCGGCCCCATTTACAACCTGGGCTGCCACCGAGCGACAAGGAGGTACTATCAATACATCTTCCTTCATCTTTCGCGATGTCTTTAGCCGAATGCGTCCCAATATGCGGCTGCCCCGTGTGACGGGTTCGTTTCCCTATGCAGGAAGTGGTTCGCGTGGCCAATCCCTGATCAGTTTCCGGGACGGAGGTGATCTGATCACCCTTTATCCATTGGGGAAAGGTGCATTTTGTGTGATGACCTCGCCCCTCGATGAGAAGATTAGTGATCTGTCCCTGCAGCCAGAGATCTTCGTACCCTTACTGTACAAACTCACTATCTATTCTGCAGATCAGAAAGCGCTGTCTTATACCATCGGTGTGGACCATCTGATTCCGGTAGACCGCAATGCCATCGATGTGTCCAGTGAGATCAGGATTACCGGGCCATCGGATTTTATCCCGGGTCTGTCCCCGTTGGGAGGCAAGATGCTGCTGGATGTACAGGGCCAGATCCGTACGGCGGGATTCTATCAGGTCATGCAGGGGGACAAGCAGGTAGCTGCCCTGGCTTTCAATTATGACCGGACCGAATCGGACCTCACTCTTGCTGATCTCGAAGATCTGCCGGACAATGGAAGTCTGACCGTGTGGAACCAACAGGAAGAAGTTAATTTTACCCAACTGATCGAATCCCATCGCCAGGGCAAACCCCTATGGAGATGGTGCATTATACTGGGTTTGATTTTTATCGCAACGGAGATCGCCCTGATCAGGCTTTGGAAAAGTACCTGATCATGACATGTTGACTATCGTATGAAAGTACTCATCAAAAAAGCCACCATCCTGCAATCCGGTGAGGACGAACCGGTAGTCCGGGATATACTCATAGAAGAGGGTGTGATCACGCAGATCGGTCGATCTGTCACGGATGGACGGGCCACCGTGATCTCCTCCCCTAATCTTCATGTTTCTCCCGGGTGGCTGGATATCGGCTCCCAACCTGGTCAACCCGGATACGAATACCGGGAAACCTTTGCTTCACTTGCAAAAGCAGGCCGAGCAGGAGGATATACAGCACTGGCTACCTTCCCGCGTACAAATCCTCCAATCCAAAGCCGGATCGAAATCGAGTACATCCGACAGTTTAATGAAATACTGCCGATCAATCTTTTACCTGTTGGCGCTGCTTCGCATGAACTTGAAGGCAAGGATCTGACAGAGATTCTCGACATGTACCACGCCGGAGCAGTGGCCTTCGGAGATGGACGCAAGCAACCGTTAGAACCCGGGCTCCTCACCCGTGCACTGGAGTATGTGATACCCATATCGGGCCTGATCATTGAATTTCCGCTCGACCGTTCACTGACTACGGAGGGGCAGATGCATGAGGGTAAAATAAGTGCCTCCCTCGGCCTCACCGGCATTCCCGGCGTCGGTGAAGAAATCACGGTACTGCGCGATTTACAATTGATCGAGTATACCGGTTCGAGATTGCATTTTCATGCGCTGTCAGCAGCGGCCTGTCTGCCGCATATCTTAAAGGCACGGATATCCGGTATGCCCGTCACCTGCGATGTACCAGCCATGCATCTGCTGCTGGAAGACAAGGACGTCGGTGATTTCAACAGCCATCAGAAAGTCCTGCCCCCACTGCGGGACAGCAAGGACCGCAAAGCCCTGATCCGGGCCCTGAAAGATGGCGTGATCGATCATATCTCCTCCATTCATACTCCGATGGAAGTAGAAACCAAAGAGTGTGAATTTACCTATGCCTCCTTTGGTTCGATAGGTCTTGAGACCGCATTTGCGGCGGCCAACACAGCACTGAGGTTGGTCATGCCACTACACCAGATTGTGGATAAATTTTGCAAAGGCCCTCGTCAGATCCTCCGGCAGGAGCTACCACAGATCCGAAAAGGTCAGCGGGCAGATCTTACCCTATTTGATCCTGATGTCGAATGGACCTATACCGGAAGTCGATTTTCGCTTTCAAAAAATGATGCCTTGACCGGGTATACGTTTACTGGAAAAGTCATCGGATCGGTATACCATGATCATCTACAGGTTAATTGATATATTTGATCGGTCAGATCGCTCACCAAAAACAAAACAAAACATGTCAACGACAATCAAATGGGGACTTATCACCGGGATGGTGTACGTCATATTTTCATTATTGAGTAATATGCTGGGTATCCAGGGTGGATCTTCTTCAGGGGCTGCGAGTGCAGGTTTGGGGATTTTAGTCAACTTCATACTCATGGTGGTCACATTCTTTACGATCTTCATGGGTATCAAAGAAGTACGGGATAGTGACCTGTCTGGTTTTATTACTATGGGTCAGGCCTTTAAGAGTGGAATGAAAATAGCGCTGGTGGCCGGCCTTATAGCAGGTGCTTTCACCGTGATCTATATGACGGTCATTGACCCGGGTTTGTCAGATAAAATACTTGAAGGTGCGGAAGCCCAGTGGGATTCAATGAATGTGCCGGAAGAACAACGTGAGTTTTCCAGAAAAATTACAACCATCTTTACCAATCCTGTGATCATGGCACCTTTTATGATTCTGTGGGTGGCATTCTGGGGTATGATCAAATCACTTGTCTCCGGTGCGATCCTCAAGCGGGATGCCCCGCCGACTTTACCTACTGTCTAAATTCAATTCATGTCTTCGGCTCCTACGGAACTGAGTCTCATCATACCGCTGTACAACGAACATGAATCCCTGCCGGAACTCATGAGTTGGATCAGTCGTGTAGCCGGACAACATCATATCGAAGTATTTGAAGTCATCCTCGTAGATGATGGCAGTACCGACGGCTCCTGGGATGTGATCCAGTCGCTGGCAGGTCAGTATAGCTGGATCAGCGGTATCCGCTTTCGCCGCAACTATGGCAAGTCGGCTGCCTTACAGAAAGGCTTTGAAGCATGCTCCGGCGAGATCGTGATTACGATGGATGCGGATCTGCAGGATTCACCGGAAGAAATACCGGCTCTCATGCGTATGATCCGGGAGGAAGGATATGATCTGGTCAGTGGATGGAAGAAGTACCGCAAAGACCCGGTCGGTAAAACAATTCCATCCAAACTTTTCAATGCCGTCACCCGTCGGGCCAGCAAGATAAAACTTCATGATTTCAACTGCGGATTGAAAGCCTACAGACAGGAAGTTGTGAAAAACATAGAGGTGTATGGGGAGATGCACCGCTATATCCCGGTGATCGCCAAATGGGCCGGCTTTACCCGTATCGGGGAAAAGGTAGTGCAACACCAGGCCCGGAAATTCGGGCACAGTAAATTTGGCTGGGAACGCATGCTCAATGGATTTCTGGATATTTTATCTATCATGTTTGTTGGAAAATTTGGCAAGCGTCCGATGCATTTCTTTGGTACACTTGGGGTGCTGTTCTTTTTTGTAGGGTTTGGTATACTGGCGTACCTGAGTTGGCTCAAGGTGTCACATGAGGTGTATCGGATTTCAGAACGGCCTGTTTTCTATTTTGGAATCCTCACCCTCATCATCGGAGCGCAACTATTTCTCACAGGTTTTTTGGCAGAGATGATCAGTCGAAATTCACCACATCGCAATCGCTATAAAATTGCGGAGACGTTGGGGCTAAAGGATTCGGTGAGTCGGGAGCTGCATGAGTAGAGGTTGAGAGGTTGAGAGGTTGAGAAGTTGAGAGGTTGAGAAGTTGAGAGGTTGAGAGGTTGAGACTCACTACTCACCACGGTTGCTGAGCTGTAGCACGAGGATGTGTCAAGCGGGTCGAAGCACCCCACTCACCACGGTTGCTGAGCTGTAGCACGAGGATGTGTCAAGCGGGTCGAAGCACCCAACTCACCACGGTTGCTGAGCTGTAGCACGAGGATGTGTCAAGCGGGTCGAAGCACCCCACTCACTACTCACTACTCACTACTCACTGTTTATTGTTTATTGGAAATGGTCGCCCAATCTATTAGGGTAAATCATGTGAAATAGTTACGAATTAATCTGGCATTCCGCCTCGCGGTCGGAATCTACGCTGCGCTTCGATCTGCTGCTCAGGGATCTCTCGAAATCAATATTTAACCCCGGTCTTATTAAATATAAAATGTAACAACCAGGCTGGGCCGACGAGCAGATACTGAACATCCTTCACAAAGGCAGGCTTTTTCCCTTCGATCTTGTGTCCTATAAATTGTCCTATCCATGCCACCACAAAAATGATGACGGCCCACAGGGCTAAGCGACCGGCATCAAACCCTACGGCGGCATACAGCCCGTGAATGCCCCACAACATGAGACTTCCGATCACCAGAAAACCAAACAACATGGCCAGCGAGAGTATCGAGTAATACAACCATGCCCCTGCTAATAACACAACCGCCCAGTTGGCCCACATCGTCCGTTCCCATGGAAACGGAATCGCATACAGCAATGCCAACAGACTAAACATAATCGCGGGCACACATACCCAATGGATGAGTTTATTGGTGGCATTCTGATGGCTTTCTCCATAGGTTGCCAACAACTGATCGATACGTCTCATGGTCATACAGTATTAGTCAATAAATATACGTAATCTCTCATAACCAACCTTCTAACCTCCTAACCTCCTAAGCTTCTAAGCCACTAACCCACATAAGCCTGAGGGTCTTACATGCCTTGTACTCCGGGTCGTCCCTGGAAGGCTTAGGAGGTGAGGAGGTGAGGAGGTGAGGAGTGATAGTGCGTACGGTCAGGTCGCGACCCGACCATCCATCTCGATCCAAAGCGCACTAGATACCCCCATTTTACCTTTTACCCTTCACCTTTCACCCCACTTGCGCGCAGTACGCGCAAGAGCGTCACTAAACCCTAAACATTGACCCCTAAACACCTTTTCAATAACCTCGATAACCTTGATAAACCCCATAAGACATACGCGTAGACAAAATCTGAGCGGTTTCCATTTTTATCCTAAATTACCGCTGCAACCATCTGACTCCTTCTATGCACCAAATCCAGAGATCAAGCCTTCTGACCACCTGCATTGTACTGCTATACCTGCCGCTCACGGCGCAGGATGCTACTTCCAAAGAACGTGTTGACCAACAGGCCATGGCCATCGAATCTAAAATGATCCAGTGGCGCCATCACCTTCACCAGTATCCGGAGTTATCCAACCGCGAATTTAAAACCGCAGCTTATATCGAATCCCATCTACGCCATCTCGGGCTGGAAGTACAAAAGGAAATCGCCCACACAGGACTAGTGGCCATCCTTCGTGGCGGCAAACCAGGACCTGTCGTGGCATTGCGAGCGGATATGGACGGACTCCCGGTCAAAGAACGAGTCAACCTGCCCCATGCCAGCCGTGAGAAGGGCGAGTTCAATGGGGAGACCGTCGATGTCATGCATGCCTGCGGACATGATACGCACATGGCTATCCTGATGGCCGCTACAGAGATCCTGACGGACATGAAGGACGATCTCGAGGGCACCATCGTGTTTATCTTCCAGCCCGCAGAGGAAGGTGCACCACCGGGTGAAGAAGGAGGCGCTGAACTCATGGTCAGACAAGGCGTACTACAAGATCCACATGTGGATGTCATCTTCGGACTGCATATCAGCTCCAATCTGGAAGTAGGCAAGATCCGCTACAAACCCGGAGCCACTATGGCTGCTGTCAATACCTTCACGATCAAAGTCAGGGGCAAACAGGCCCATGGATCAGCCCCATGGACCAGCATCGATCCGATCGTAGCTTCCGCCCAGATCATCATGGGATTGCAAACGATCATCTCCCGCCAAACCGACCTCACCAAAAATCCAGCGGTCATCAGTGTCGGCAAAATCACCGGTGGTGTCCGGGCCAATATCATACCCGAAGAAGTCAACATGGTCGGCACGATCCGGACGTTTGACACAACCATGCAGCGGACGATTCATGACAAGATCAGACTCACCGCCACCCATATCGCAGAAAGCATGGGTGCCACGGCTGAGGTTGATATCGACCGGGGCTATCCGGTGACCTTCAATGATCTGGAGCTCACCCGCAAAATGCTGCCGACGATGTATGATGCTGCCGGTGGGGAGCACAATGTCATCCTGATGAAACCCATGACCGGGGCAGAAGATTTTTCATTTTACGCCCGTGAAGTGCCGGGTCTGTTCTTTTTTCTGGGTGGTCTGAAACCCGGAACGAGTTCGGCCGATGCGCCACTACATCATACCCCGGACTTTCAGGTCGAAGACAGCAGCATGGTACTAGGTGTAAAAACACTTTGCTATCTGGCACTGGAGTATATGGCCGGACATAAGCCCTAATACGCTATATCGAAATACCCTATTTTTGGCGCCAGATGCTCAAAATCATCGAATGTCCCAGGGATGCTATGCAGGGCCTGCACCAGTTCGTACCCACCGAACTCAAGCTGCGGTATATCAATCAATTGCTGAAAGTAGGATTTGATACATTGGACTTCGGGTCTTTTGTCTCTCCAAAAGCTATACCGCAGATGGCAGATACTGCCGAAGTCCTCCGTCATCTGGATCTGACCGACTCACCCTCCAAGCTCCTCGCCATTGTCGCCAACAAACGTGGCGCCATGGATGCGTTGCAGTTCGACGAAATCAGTTATCTCGGTTATCCTTTTTCCGTCTCCGAGACATTTCAACTTCGGAATACAAATGCAACGATCGAGGAATCACTTGGGCGGGTAGCTGAGATTCAGGATCTGTGCTTGGCGGCCAACCGCAAGTTGGTGGTCTATCTGTCCATGGGTTTTGGCAATCCGTATGGAGATCCATGGAATGTGGAGATTGTGCAGCATTGGGTGAATTATCTGGCCGAAATGGAGATTCGGATCATGGCCTTGTCCGATACGATCGGGGTTTCCAATCCTGACAATATCAGTTACCTGTTTTCCAATCTCATACCGCCTTACCCCGATGTTGAATTTGGCGCGCATCTGCATACACAGCCGCACAACTGGCGGGAAAAAATAGATGCGGCCTATCGAAGTGGTTGCCGTCGCTTTGATGCTGCGATGAAGGGTTATGGTGGCTGCCCTATGGCAAAGGACGAACTCACCGGCAATATGCCCACAGAAAATCTGGTGCAGTATTTTGACTCGGAAGGCATTGGGACCGGACTGAATATGGAGGCCTTTACGGAAGCTATGACGTTGGTAGCCGAGGTATTTACGGGCCGGGTGTAGGCTCGTCATTTTCGTCCCGGGCCGGATTGAGGGCCATATAACTCAGTACAAGTCCACCTCCGATCAGGATCATGCGGATGATGATGCCTCTGGGTGTGCCGGGTTTGTCGATCCAGGTGAGATAGCTCAGATTGGCCCCGATCAGGATCAGGACTAAGGACAACATCCCTGTCACAAAGAAGAGGAAGCCCAAGATAGCCAGGATGGTTCGCCAACGCATGAGAGCAAGGTAGCAAGATTTTGGAAAAGTTGAATGCCGTTTGAATGCAGGGATATATTGCTTCGGGAGAATTATGCTGTAGGACGTGGCTTGCATGCTGCCGAAAGTTCCAGATGAATTGCTTAAATTTTATAAATTACACTTCAATACGAATGTGACTCAACAAATTTGTATTTCACACTAAACCGTATGCTTCTATGAAACGCAACTTTGATCAGTCTATAAATCTTTCATGAACTGGCAAACCGGATCGAAATTATCCAACTTGAGGGGACCTGCTTACCGGTTGATATCTCAAGACCGGGGTAACATTCACTCCCTCATGAAGTTGCTCTGTATGCTGCAACTGATGCTTCTGTGTGCCCAACAAATAACAGGGCAGACTATTGAATTTTGCGGTGTCTTTCCACCCCATCAGGCCTCCGGCACGAACCCGGATTCCATAGTATATGACCGATTTGGAAACAGCTATGATCTGCACGAGCTTGCACTATCCGGAAGCAGTGGGTCACGGAGCATTTGTGGTCATTATATACTGGACGTTTATGGCGTTGATCCCAGCCTGATAGGCACTATTTGCCAGGTGTTTGAAGACTTGTCCGATCTGATAGATGTAAGGTATAATGAATCCGGTTGTGGTGACATTGCATTATCCGCACCCGTGGCCATAGCCCTATTGTATGACCTAAATCTATCTGCGGATGTACTCGCAGCGGCCAGTCCATTATATTATATTGTTTCTCAGCTAGCATGCGATGCAGTGAGATTAAGCAGCATCTATCTTAAATTGAATGGCGGCCTTGCTTCCAACACCTCAATAGATGGACGTCTGGCCCTGAATCCTTCCTTTGAAAATTGGCATACTGACCTTAATACTACTCCTGGAGCAAATGATATAGATCTTTATTCTGTGATACTTCATGAAGCATTGCATATTCTTGGCTTTGCCTCTCGTATGCTCGATGATGGCACGGCAGCATCTGGTTTTTTCAGCTTGTGGGACCAGCTGCTAAACACCACGACATACTATGATCCCGAAGGTGATAGCAGCGACCTCACACCACTGCTGACCGGTGATTGCGCACAAAGCTGCTGGGAGCTCAACAACACAACATTTCCTGAACTTTCTGACTTTATTGAGGCATCAGAGAATAGCTGCGATTTAGTATCCGGGTTGGACTTCGTTGTCGGTCCCGGGTTAGCGCCTCTCACTTCAGGAGTTCCGGGGCCAAAGGTGCTGAGCCATCTGGATCCGTATTGCAATGAGCAGGATGCCGATTATGTCATGCAGTCCACCATTCCGGCAGGACCCTCAAGTGTGAGAAGGCAAATCACAACCGCGGAGAAAGAAATATTATGCCTGATAGGGTATAAAATGGCAGATTGCAATAACTGCTTTGCGACTGCTTCCGAAAAATTTGTAACCCTAACCCAAACCTGGTATAACCCACCTTGTTGTGATCCTGTCTTCAAAGTTTGCTCGGGTGAGACTTTTATGCTGGAATATGACCGGGTGCTGTGCAATGATTATACCAATACCGACGAACTGGAAATTACGCATTGTCAGGCATCATCCGGCATGAGCGCTTCACTGACAGGTAATGAATTCACATTATACTCCACCACACCCGGCCGATATACGGTGACATATACAATCAAAGGATGTGACTGCAGGCTGGCCTCCGCCACATTCGAAGTCTTTGTTATGCCTTGCTTTGATTGTGAAACCATTGATCCATGTGAAAACCTGATATGTGTCAATGGGTTTGAACAATTTCCAAACACTGCAGGCAATACATATTTTCCCGGACTGATTATGGAATTAAGCGACGCGGCGTATTGGACCTTTAGCGGCAATATTGAAAACTCGCCTGACATCTGTCAAGAAGGATCTTCCAACAAATATCTTCATTTTGTAGGCAATGACATTATTCACGAAGGAATTTCTCTAAAGCTGAGTGAGCCAATACTCCCGGGGTGCACAATGACAATCAGGCTGGACGCAGCAAGTAAGGATAATGCGTCTTCTCTCGTCATACATGGCAGCGAATTTCCCCCCTGCAATTTTATCCATAACCGGATTAGTCTCGATTGTCTCCCGACAATATGTGATGGTTATGTTTATACGCCCATCTGCATTGATGAGATTGAGATTTCAAATACCTTTACAGGTGGAGGTCCTTGCTTAGCCAATGCCGGACTTCAGACACAATCAGAAATCCTGTGGACAAACAACCTGCAACTCAATACGCCGATTTACTATATTACCATATTCCCCCAAAGAAGTCAAAGCCAAAGCCAAAGTCAATTTTTTATCGACAATATCGTAATCACCACCTCGTGCCTTGACCCTTCCTTCTCCTATATATATGTCGAAGAATGCAAATCTGTCGAATTCACCCCCAACCAAACTGACGGGGTGATCGAACATCACTGGGATTTTGGTGACACAAATGACTCCGATGAAGAAGACCCCGTACATATATATGACGCACCGGGTATGTATATAGCCACACATACGGTCACTGACGCCTGTGGCAATACATCCTCTACCACTCTCCAGGTCCTGATCGAAAATACAACCGGTGATTGTTGTATTGATGTCGTGATCAATTCAAGCACAACCTGGCATGCCGGAAACCTTCCCAATAGCGGCCGCTTCCAAACCGTCACTGTCAAGAGAGGATACAGCCTGGTGATTGAGGAGGATGCCATCTTGCGGTTTTGCCAGGACGGCGCCCTCATCATAGAGGCTGGGGCATTTGCCGACATATCAGGCAAGCTCCTATCGTATGGTCAAATGACCTGGTTGGGCATCTTTGTGGAAGGTGATCCTGCTTTGAGCCAGCAAACGGATCCCTACTCCAGTGGGTTCAATGGCCTGCAACAAGGCAGGCTAGTTACAAGATACGGTGCAGCAATCAGAAATGCCCGGATCGCCATTCGCAACTATGGACCGGATGGAGATGCGACAACGGGAGGCATGGTCACAAGTGAAGGCACCATATTCCAGAACAATACTGTTGCCATAGATTTCGGACCTTATCAGAATTTTGATTCTTTCTCAGGCCAACCACGACCCTCATTAGGTTCTTTTACAGGATGCACTTTTATCACAAACTCTGGATATTTCATCTCAGATCAATTCTATGCATTCGTTTCACTGCGCGGTGCTGACGGCATGCGCTTTACCGCGTGTAGCTTTCAGAATAATAAATTACCGGTCAACCCATCCGCTATTTCGGATTTTGGTATTGGCATTTATTCCGTCAGCTCCGGCTTTGGTGTTTTTGCCTCACATGCCGGCTCAGCATCAATGCCATGCGAGCATCCATGTGTTGTAGCCAGCCCAACGACATTTACCGGGCTGGGCCATGCTATTTACGTATTAACCAAAGACAGGACACAACCCTACAGCATCTTTAACGCCGAGTTTGACAATTGTTTCAGGAATATCACCAGCATTAATACAACAGGTGGCACGATCCTGTTTAACAAGATCAACATGGGCGACGTGCCGGATACGGATTTCACCTATGGCCAGATCGGCGTGGAGCTGCACTTTGACCACAACGGGTTTGTCCTGCAGGAGAATACCTTCGAGCTCGTGGATGACGAATCAGACGTAGTGCCCATCGGCATCCTGACAAATGCCCTGGGCGGCTTTGACAACGAGATACGCCGCAATACCTTTATCGGCATCGAGACGGCCAACCAGGCGTTTGGGGTCAGCGCCGATATTACATTTGATATAGAGCGTGGCCTGACGTACTTTTGCAATACCTGTGAAGATACTCCAGCACACGGGTATGACTTTCATATACCGGATTCTTATTGGTCAGACCTGATACATCCTTTTCAAACGCCTGGATCCATCGATGGATTCAACATCTCTGCCGGCAATGAGTTTGCCTATACAGCTCATGATGTTATGAACTATGGGGGAGGAGATATTTCATACTGGTATTATCCGCTTGGCCAGAATGAAGAGCCGCGTGATGATCCTTTTTCACTTGGGATTACGGATTTTCAAGGACTTGACAACACTTGTGCTATCGAGTATTGCGCTCCGTCATGTATTGGAAATATTGCCGATATCAAGGATGATTACACCGATTACATCAGCTTATACGGGGATTATCTTGAGGACTACCTCGACGCGGTAGATCTGGAAGACCAGGCGGAAATTGATACCACCCGCTCAAAAGCGCTCTACTACAGGAAGGCTGCCTCAAGGGCCGCCTACGATGTCGTCACGCATATCATGATCGATACCCTCACGTATCATCTCGACACACTCATCTCCTGGATGGGCCACCTCGACACCTACGGCGCCGAGCTGATGATCGCCGGGGAATATGCCTATCGGGGTGATTATACAAGCGCGCTCGATGTCCTGGAGACCATCTCGCTCAGGAGGCTACTGACACCGGCCCAGGAGATGGATATAGACCGCATGACCGGTATCTATACTCTGCTCGACACCACAGAGATTGACTCGCTCACGACACTGGACCGCTCCTGGCTGCGATATATTGCCTATACCAATGACGGTATGTCGTCAGGCGTGGCAAGGGCTGTATTAGCGCACTTCCGCGAATATATCCCGCTGCCATATTATGCCGGTCCGCAGATCAAATTCAGGAGCGATGATGATGAGCATGACGATGAAAACAAGTTTACATTTGATCAGGCGCACCTGAAAATCTACCCAAATCCTGCCTCTGATCGTATCCATGTAGAATGGGATGGAGATTTGTACCAACCCTATCGCATAGATGTTATAAACGCTTATGGTCTCAGAATTGAGAGCCTGGATGAGATCTTTGGGCAATCTGTGACATTTGAAGCAACAGACTGGCCAAATGGCATTTATTTGATCGTCTCTAATGATGGATCAGGCCAAATGCAAACCGGCAAAGTGCTAATCTTAAAAAATTGAAATATAAAAACACATCCCCGACAAGAAAAATAGTACTGTATCCGGTTTGCCTGATCATCGGATGCAGTACTATTTATAATATAATGGCTCAATCTTCAGGATTCAATACCAGGATATACCTGGAGCAGCGATCTACGATCCTTAGAAATATAATGGCGTATGGTGACAGTCTGCTGATTACCGGTGAGATCGGAAGGGATTCTTTGGGATTATCGGGTTACTTTGTGCTACGAACAGATACATTAGGCAAAATAGGAAATATCCGGTTTTTCCGTGATCCTGCCCTGGAGGATCATCAGCTCCATGATGGCCGGGAGCCTGTCATTATTAATCAGACTGGTAATATCTTGCTTGCCGGCGTGTTTTTAGCCCGTGATGATCTTTTCATTATGGAGCTTACACCTTCTCTCGACCCGCTCTGGTATCGCGAGTATATCAGCGATTATCTAACCATGTATGTACAAAATGTCACAGAATATGACGGCATGTACTATATCACAGGCGTGGTCCAAACCCAAAACTACGACCTGGATGTTTTCATCCAGAAGGTAGACCATGAAGGTAACAAGATATGGGAGAAAACCTATGGTGTACCATCCCGTCACGAAACAGGCCGTGCGGCTATAATCGAAGACGCCGGACTGACCGTGATGATCTCGGAGTCGTATGATCCTACACCCACCATCAAAAACGACACCCGCTACTGGATCCGCTTTATGCATATCGACACCAGTGGGGCCATCGTGCGCGACTGGAGGGAGGAGGTGACGGGCTATGAAGGATGGAGCGGCACACTGTTGAAATATGAAAATGACTATATATACACAACCAATACCATTGGGGAAGAAACCAATTTCGGACCTTTGGTTGGCGGACAGATTGTCAGAAGAGATAGTAATTTTAATGTAATCTGGAGAAAGCCCTTTGGACAGCCTGATAATCATCACAACCAATTGGGTGATATGACCTTATCCGCTGATAGCTCCTGTTTGCTGGTAGCCGGAAATATTTTTGACACTGATCTTGGATTCTCCTGGGCCAGAGTGATGCGTGTCGGTCTGGATGGAAAGCTGCTCTGTGAGGTCCGTGATACCGGGATATGGCACCCTGCTCTTGGCTCAAGCAACAGGTTAGAGGGCATAGCCGAGTCGGAAAGTGGTAGCATATACGCTGTAGGGTATACATACAGACGCGCGAATGTCTACGAGGGCCTGTTGCTCAAAGTCACCCCCGATGGTTGTATCGACACCCTCTTCACCACTACCGCTATTGAAGACTATATCCGGTTGCAGGAAGAAAAAATGGTACTCTATCCAAATCCCGCACGTGATGAGATCACTATCGAAGTGAGCCGGGATATCCCGCCTGATGCCATGCTCATGGTCTATAATCTGAAGGGTGTAGAAATGTATCGAGGGAGGCTGACAGACACAAAGCATCGCCTTGACGTATCTGTATGGCCGGCGGGGTCATATATCGTCTGGCTGATGGTCCCTGGCAGCAACACATCGCTGGTTAAAAAAATGATAAAGCTTGAATAACACACAGCAGCAGGAATGGAAAGTGGCAGCAGGCAAGGATGCGTTTAGCTCGCCCCGGGGTTTGCATGCACCAGGATGCGCGAGAGGGCAACACAGGGGATGGGGGCAGCGTGAGGAAAAGAATTTTATCAGGTGCTCCTGGCTGCGCTATATCGCCTATACCAATGTCGGCATGTCGTCGGGTGTAGCGAGGGCTGTACTGGTTCACTTCCGTGAATATATCCCACTGCCGTATTATGCTGGTCCGCAGATCAAATTCAGAAGCGATGAGGAAGCGCAAGAGGAGGATGATCTGCTTGGTGTTAAGCCTGAACACTTGAAAATCTTCCCCAACCCTGCGGGAGATTTTGTCAGCATTGAATGGGATGAAGATCAATTTCAACCTGAACTATTATATGTCTATAACATATACGGACAGGCAGTAGCCCGGTATAGCGACATGCCGATCTCCGGGCTTACCATACCCGTAACTGAATGGGATAATGGCCTATATATGGTAATAGCCATGAGCCATAATGGGAAAATAATGACGGGCAAATTGATAAAGCTACATCATTGACCATGTGGTATAATCAATTCTATAGAGTTATAGTTATGGGGTTGCTTTTGTATGCAAGCAACCCCATAACTATGCAGTCTATACATGCGCAATCCATAGGACTTAATAAACGATTCTATTTCGACAATTTAGGAACCATATTGCGCAATGTTCAAGCTTTCGGTGATTCACTCATAATTACAGGAGAAATAGGAATAGATTCATCAGGATTAAGCGGTTTCTTTCTTCTTGTAACGGATACTCTTGGCGAAATTGGTCGGGTTCATTTTTTTAGGGACCCGGCACAAAAGGATCATGCCTTACTTGATGGGCGGGATCCGGTTATATGTAGTTCGTCAGGCAGATTACTATTTGCGGGGCATTTCTTTGCAAAAGATGATCTCTTTATAGTTGAGCT
This sequence comes from Saprospiraceae bacterium, assembly GCA_041746735.1. Lineage (GTDB taxonomy): Bacteria > Bacteroidota > Bacteroidia > Chitinophagales > Saprospiraceae > Opimibacter. The sequence goes on along the minus strand of JBGTGP010000032.1, from coordinate 142,176 downwards.
TGAAAAAGAAGGCGAAATAACCTTCTTTCAGAATTACCATAGTGATTATTTATTTATGATCGTAAACGATATTCTTGAATATAACTACAGTTATTATATAATTGGTACAGTACAAACTCAAAACTATGATCTTGATGCGTTTGTTCAGAAAATTGATTCTGCAGGCAATGAGATCTGGCATAAAACTTATGGCATTCCTTCAAGGCAAGAAGGCGCTTTTGCCATAATCCACGAGAATATGGGCCTCACGATAATGATATCTGAAGAACACGACCCTACACCTACGATCAAAAACGACACCCGCTACTGGATCCGCTTTATGCATATCGACACCAGTGGAGCCATCGTGCGCGACTGGAGGGAGGAGGTGACCAGTCATGAAGGATGGAGCGGCACACTGTTGAAATATGAAAACGATTATATCTATACCACAAATACAATAGGAGAGGAAACCAATTTCGGACCTTTGACCGGGGGGCAGATCGTGAGGAGAGACAGCGATTTTAATATTGTGTGGAGAAAGCAATATGGATTTCCTGACAGTCAATTTACCGGGTTAGACGACATGATATTCTCGGCAGATGATCATCTGCTTGTAACGGGCCAAAATGTCGATTCAAGTGTGCAGTTTAATGCAGCAAGAATCATGAAAATCGATATTACAAATGGCGAAATACTTTGGGAAGTGAGAGACACAGGCATCGCCCTCCCCAACGGACAATCTCTCAATGTCATGGAAGGCATAGCCGAGTCAGAAAGCGGCAGCATATATGCTGTGGGCTATACTTACAGAAGCGCAAATGTCTATGAAGGTCTGTTGCTCAAAGTCATGCCCGACGGCTGCATCGACACGATCTGCACTACCACGGCCATTGAAGATTCTATCCGGCTACAAGTCGAAAAGATGGTGGTGTATCCCAATCCGGCCAGAGATGAAGTTACATTAGAGGTGAGCCGCGAGGTACCATCAGGCGCCATGATCACGATCTATACTCTACAGGGTGTAGAAATGCATCGTGGCAGGCTCGATGGGTCTAAACATTGTATCGATGTATCGGGATGGCCGGCGGGGTCATATATCACCCGGCTGATGGTCCCTGGCAGAAACCTGATTTTAATCAGAAAATGGACCATTATATAATGAGGGGTGGATTGAAGTCTTCAAAGAAGATTCGCAGGAACATAAAATACTAATGCACTCAAGACTTCTTCTGACCTGACTTCCTAGACAGATAGATGGGTACGTGGATTTCAACTTTCAACATGCTTCACATATCTCACCTCTCTCTCCTCCAGATATCCTAGAATATATCTGAAACATTCTTCATGCCGTCCGACCAGCTCGGGAGGAAAGACACCTTTATCTACAAATAATCCTTCCAGGATCAGATGGGCAGCAGCCGTCGCCGTATAGCCTGTCGTCCGGGCCATAGAAGAAGTCTGCGTTTCAGGATTATAAGTATCATACAGATTGTATACGATGGTGTGCCGATGCCCATCATCCGCCGTACCCTTGAGCGTGACCCGCATCACCGTCATCTCCTCCTCCTTATCTCCCAGACGCCAGGCGTCAAAGAGAATCCTGCTGGTAAACTCCAAAGCGGAAATCTCAGCACCGCCTATATAGATCTGACGCGGATCGAAAAATCCAGCCTCTTTCAACACCCGGATATACTCCACATGACCGGGATACCGAAGGGTCTTTTCTTTCATATACGGTATATGCGACATCGTCCTGAGGATCGATCTCAGCCCATCCGTATTGAAAGACTCGAGCGTACCTACGTGTTCAAACTCGACATACTCACAATCCGTCAGCGGCTCCCGGGTGATGATTTGGCCATGCTCCACATAGCGCGCAGGACGCGTGTACTCTTCGATCACATCAATGGGTGAAAACGGCGCTTTGTAATTAAAAGGCCATTGCTTGACTTTGGGCAATCCTCCAACCAGGCATTCAAAACTATCGAGTTTCATCCTTTCGTTGTAATACCCCAAAATGATATTGTCCATGCCCGGTGCAACACCGCAATCCACGATGGCCGTGACCTGATTCGTTTTGGCCAGCGAGTCAAGGACAAGTGCATCCTCCGGAAAAAAGGAAATATCCACGACATCTTTTCGGGCTTCGATGATCTGCCGGAGCGTTTCGAATCCCAGAAATCCAGGTACAGCACAGATCACCAGATCAAATGGAGAGACCGTCGCCTGAATAGCACCCGGCTCACGTACATTCAGTTCTGCAATATCCAGATGCGGACATTTGGCTTTGATGACTTCAAGTCGCTGCCGGTTGATATCCGCCAGCGTGACCCGGTGTCGGGATGCCATGTCAATCGCCATCGCACTGCCCACCATTCCGGCACCGATGACCAGAATCTTTTTCATAGTATTCAATTTCGAAACAAGTATACATCGATTTCTTTGGGTACGACATGATCATGCCCTAATCGATTGGGCTACCATTTCAAATAAACACTAAACTTCTCAACCACTCATCACGGTTGCTGAGCTGTAGCACGAGGATGTGTCAAGCGGGTCGAAGCACCCCACTCACTACTCACCACTCACTTCTCACCTCCTCACCTCCTCACCTCCTCACCTCCCCCGTTCATAAATAATCTGCCCTACCGTCTTCCCTTCTATACGACTGTCAATCCAGGCCACAATATCCAGGTGATGAAAAGTGCGTCCTTCAAACGGATTTTTTTCAAGACGTAATACTTCTTTCTTCAGCGTATGTAAATTGTGAAGGAGTTCCTGCCGACGTACATCAAGATTGTTTCTGAAAAACTGGAACAAGACCATTTGCACCTCATTGAGATCCCGCATCTTGCTGAAAAACCGCCCTACACTTTCCACCAGATGCTCGAGCAGATTGAAATGCCCCAATTCGAAATGCGCCATCAGATGCATCAGCCTTGCATAACACTGAATATCCGAACGCAGATGCCCCGCTGCCTGGAGGTTGAGAATCTTGTTGAGGTACTCTATACTTTGTGCCGGCTGACCCGATCCAAGGTAAAGCCACGCCGTCTTGTAATTGAAGACCATAATACGATGGATGTCAATAAACCGGCCGAACAAGCGGATCTGCTTGTTGATCTCCGGCACCAGGGTCAGTCCTTCTACAAACGATCCTTCAATAAAATGCCGGTTGATCTTTGCCGTATAGAGATAAAGAAACCGGATAATCTGACCAGTCATGTCAAAATACTTTTCGTGGGTGCGGATAAACTGCTCGAACTTCTCCAACACCTGCACATATCGATCCCCATCCCGAAGGCTATAGAGTGATGTAAGTTGATAGGATATACCCCGCATATAGAGGACCGGATCTTCCCGCATCAACACCGGATGCGCATCAAATGCAGTGACCCAGGCAGCGGAATGTTCATGGCATTTTTCAAAATCAAGCAGGATGTAGTAATACCACATATAACTTTGTTGCAGGTATATCTCCTCCGTCACGGACAGGTTAGTGATTCGAACCTTACGGAGTTCAGATTCAAAATATTCCCGCAACTGAAAATGATCCTTCGCATCCCGCACATGACCCGTCTCAATATACCAGCCATGTATTTTGATCTTGAGATTGGAGAGAAGCACGAGGTTGGAGACGCGGGCTTCCTGATTTTCCGACTCAATCAGTAAAGACTGCACTTTGCCGGATTTTTTACGACTCCGTGTGATATGACGTTCTTCAATAAATTTCTGAAACTCGATGATCTCCAGCCGCAGGAGATCATGCCCCCCTTCCGGCAACATCTCCTTGACCCGTTCCAATAATTTGAAGGCCTGCAAATACAGTCCCTTGCTGTAGAGGATATGGGCAAAGTCAATCTGCTCCCGGACCCTGATGGACTCAATATTTTCAAATATAAGCCGCAGACTTTTCAGAATCTGGGTGTAGAGATGGCGTTTGATGTTGACAAACTTGCTTTTAGGTATCTCCCCCATCTTGCGAAGGACATCCGTTTCTTCATACTCCTCAGCTTTGTCGAGGATATCAAACAACCGCACATACAGAACATCTTCATTGCTCTGAAGCCGTTGGACATACACGCGGAAATTGCGCTTTTCTGCCTTGGTCAGGGACTTGATAATGGTAAAAAGTTGTTCTGACTGAGCTATGGGCATAACATTTTATTATAACACAAACTATTGATTTACAGACAAATTTATAAATTTATTGGCATTTAGCCATAACATTACTCTAAATATTTGTTTTGCTTTCCGGGAAAGGCTTGAGGTAGCTTTGCATCATACTTTTTACTCATACCTAAACCATTATCCACCAAAATCATCCACCTTATGGCGAAGTTAAAGTTTGAATACATCTGGCTCGACGGTTACAAACCTGAACCCAATCTCCGTAGCAAGACCAAAGTCCTGGAGATGGAGCGTTTTGATGGAGATGCCCGCAGATTGCCGATATGGTCATTTGATGGTAGCAGCACAATGCAGGCAGATGGCTATTCATCGGATTGCCTGTTACAACCCGTAACCGCATACCCCGACCCTCAGCGTAAAAACGCCTGGTTGGTCGTCGCCGAAGTACTCAACCCGGATGGCACGCCACATGCGAGCAACTCGCGGCACCTGATCCCGGAGGATACGGATGATTATTGGTTTGGATTCGAACAGGAATATGTCCTTGAACATGACGGTCTGCCACTTGGCTTTCCCACCAAAGGATATCCCGGTCCTCAGGGCCCCTACTACTGTGCAGTAGGTTATACCAGAGTCGCCGGTCGTGACATCGTGGAAGAGCATCTCGATGCCTGCCTCGATGCAGGTCTGGGTGTGACTGGTATCAATGCAGAAGTATTACTGGGTCAATGGGAATATCAGGTCTTTGCCAAAGGTGGTAAAAAAGCAGCGGATGAGGTCATCATCTCCCGCTACCTGCTCTATCGCATTTCAGAAAAGTATAACCTAAAAATCAATATCCATCCCAAACCCGTCTCCGGTGACTGGAACGGTTCCGGTATGCACGTCAATTTCTCTAACGGTGAAATGCGCGAGGAAGGTGGCAAAGACCTTTTTGATGCCATCTGCGAAAGTTTCCGCGCGGTTCATAAAGAACACATCGAAGTATACGGCTCAGATAATCACCTGCGACTCACAGGTAAGCATGAGACCCAGTCTATGCATACATTCAGTTATGGCGTGAGTGACCGTGGGGCATCGATCCGTATACCGGTACATACCGCCACCAATGACTGGAAGGGCTATCTCGAAGATCGTCGCCCGGCATCCAACGCAGATCCCTACAAGGTCGCTGCCCGGATTATCACGACGATCCGCAATGCGGAGGTGCTGGTGAACTGAAGGGTTGAGAGGTTGAGAGGTTGAGAGGTTGAGAGGTTGAGAGGTTGAGAGGTTGAGAGGTTGAGAGGTTAGGAGGTTAGGAGGTTAGGAGGTTAGCGTGTAGTGTTTATTGGAATGGGAAACACAATCGTTTCGGCTCCCTTCAACGACCTTGGATTTTTCTGGGAGTCAACGATTGAGCTGTTCCGCGAAATAGAAATATCCTGTGACATACACACGGAACAAAAGGTGACTGAGCGGATTCGAAGGCACCGGAGTATGGTCGTTTCGGCTCCGGTCGTTTCCGCTCTGCTCAACGACCTTGGATTTTTCTGTGAGTCAACGATTGAGCTGTTCCGGGAAATAGAAATATCCTGTGACATACACACGGAACAAAAGGTGACTGAGCGGATTCGAAGGCACCGGAACAAGGTCGTTTCTATCTGATATTTCCTCCTCCTTCACCACAACATTTCTCCCTAAATTAGCACCGGTGTCACACATCTCCCGCCTCCGGTACGCTCTCATCTGGATAAACCTCCTGATGGCTTGCACTATCCCACTAAACGCCCAGCAGGAAATTCAGGGCTACTACCAGCAACTCATCGAGATCATTACCGAAAATATAGAAGGCAGCGAAGAGTTTGATTTTACAGAACTTGGCGAACTGGTTGAAGACTGGCAACGCCGGCCACTGGACATCAACAGCCCGCGTGCCATTGTACTGGCACAATGGAATATCATCACCGACTATGCCTGGCAGCAACTCCAGGACCACATCGTACGACAAGGTCCGTTGCTGGATCTTCTCGAACTGCAATCCATCAAAGGCTTCAGTCCGGAGACCGTACGTCTATTGCAAATGGTGAGTCGTGTGGTCGGTCGGGAAACCCAAACCCAGGCTCTTCCGATTCAGGATCTGCTGTTTCGCGGCCAAAACGAAATCTATTTCCGTGGTGGTCGGACACTGCAGTCATCCCGCGGCTATGAAGGTGACATACCCCGCTATGAAGGCAGCCCCGACAAAATATATGTCAGACTCCGGCATCGCAATGGTAATACCCTGAGCTATGGTTTTACCGGTGAAAAAGATGCAGGCGAAGCTTTCTTTCGAGGTTCAAATGCTAAAGGCTTTGACTTCAACTCTTTCCATCTGGCTCTACAGTACTACAAGCCATGGCTACCGGCGTTGATGCTGGGCGACTTTACGGCCAGTTTTGGACAAGGCCTGATCATGCACTCCGGATTTGGTGCGGGTAAGAGTAGCTTTGTCACCTCCGTCAAACGAACCGGTTACCCACTGCGGCCGTATACGTCTGTGGATGAAAACAATTTCCTTCGTGGAGCCGGAGTCTCTGTGCGGCCAATGGACTATGTGACCGTCACCGTTTTTGGAAGTCAAAACCGGCGGGATGGCAACCTCATCATTGATACCCTCCGGGAAGGCGATGAGATATTGGATATACGTTCCGATATCAGCAGCCTTCAGACCTCGGGACTGCATCGTACTACCTCCGAAATCGAGGATGAAGGTGCTATCCATCTGCGTCAGGGAGGTGTCAGTATCATGTACAACCGTCGTCGTACCCATCTGGGCATTAATGCTCTGCATTCGAGACTCAGCGCACCACTCCATCGCAGGCCGGATTTGTACAACCGATATTACTTCAATGGCGACCAACTTACCAATGCCAGTGCAGATTACGGGTTGTGGCTGGGAGGTCTCCATTTTTTTGGCGAGACCGCGGTCAGTGATAATGGCGCCATAGCTACAGTCAACGGACTCCTGGCCGGTCTCGATCGCCATGTTCTGGCCGCCATCTTGTTTCGTTCGTTCGACCGCGATTACCAGGCCCTGACCCCCAATGTCTTTGGGGAAGGCTCACTCGCCAACAATGAACGAGGCCTCTATACCGGCCTGGAGATCACCCCTTCTGGTAAATGGAAAATCCAACTCTACCATGATATCTGGTCACATCCATGGCTGCGTTTCAATATTGACAGCCCGACCGAAGGACAGGAATACTTTGCGCGGGTCACCTACACCGTCAAGCGACGACTCGAAGTCTATGCCCAATACAGAACCAAACGTAATAGCCGCAATTTCCGGCCGGCCGGCCAGGCGATCGCAGAAGTGGTAGACCAGACCCGATCCCAGGCGCGCCTCCATATCAACAATATGCTGGACAAGTCCGTGCAATTACGCTCCCGTCTGGAATGGACCATGTACAGTCTGTCTTCAGAGCGGCAGCAGGGCTTTATGATCTATCAGGATATCATTTATAAGCCGGTGGCGTCACCCTGGACCTTTAGCGGTCGTATCACATTGTTTGATACCGATGGCTACGAAACACGTGTCTACACGTTTGAAAATGATCTGATCTATTACTATGCCATCCCTGCTTTTAGCGATCAGGGATCAAGATGGTATCTCAACGTTCGCTACAAGGGGATTCGCAATATGACGGCGGAGATCAAGGTCGCACAAACGCGATGGCTGGATGCCCTTACCGTCGGCTCCGGCAATGATCTCATACAAGGCAACAGACGAATGGAGGTGCGGGGGCAAGTGATCTATAGGTTTGGAAATTAATAGGCAGTTGCGGGCCATCATAAAGGAAAGGAGAAAAAACTTGACCGATCAGATTCAGTTAATTATCCACTATTTCAATTCATTCAATATAGAGTCAATGGCCACTAAAAGGTCTGGGATCTCCTTTGTAGCTGTTTCCCATACCATATCAATGTCTACCTCAAAATAATCGTGAATCAACTTATCACGCATACCAGCAATGGCACGCCACTTAATATGTGGATATTTATTCCTCAATTCATGGCTCAATTGTTTTGTTGCTTCGCCCGCCACTTCAATTTTGCGAATTACAGCATCTTGTTTTCCTCATCGGCTAAAAATGACTCATATGCTGTATCCGTCAAGTACAGAAGGACTTTTGAAAAACTCTCAAGAATATGTTCGAGGTATATCCGATCGTCCTTAATCATTCATAAATATTGATAAGATCTCTTTCGATATACGCTTTTAAGCGTGGGTTTTTCAAACTATTCTCAGTTACCAAATCAATTGGGACACCAAGCTTATCAGAAAGCTCCTGCTCAATTTCTACCAGATGCAAAAGACTTATCCTGTCTTTAAATCGGATTAGGATATTCAGATCGCTGTCAGCATCGTTGTCGCCTCTGGCAAATGAGCCAAAGACGCCTATCCTCATCGGGTGATAGGGAAGCAAATAAAATAGTAACCTTGACTTAAGTTCTTTATCCATAATTTAAAATGGTCTGACATCTAAGTTAACAGTTTTTCAATTTCTTTCGCTTCGTGCTCTCCATTCCGTCAAAACTTCCGGACTCATCCACCGCTCACTCATCATACAACAAATACACCTTCCTTTTCTCCCTAAATAGCTTCAGTTCATCCCGCCATCCGGCCCGGATCTGATCCTCACCCCACCCTGCTATAATCCACTCCCGCAATGATGATGTTCCGGCCAGCTTATCAAACCAGGATGCATTGAAAAATGAAGCCTTGTCCATCACCTTGTAGGCATCCAACAATACATGCAGATCCATACGGCGTATGCTAAAGAGTGAGTCCATGTCCGACCCACTCAAATCTATTCCATAGCACGTCTTGTCTTTCAATGGCGGATTGGTAGCTCCAGGCACCGACCTTGGCACAAAAGAAAAGCTACGATCCGGATAATCCGGATGACCTACCACCTGAAACGGAACTGCTGTTCCCCTCCCCAGGCTCATTACAGTCCCTTCAAATAAACATATCCCCGGATACAGAAGTACCGACCGCAGATCCGGCAGATTAGGTGAAGGACGCACAGGCAAAACATACAGGGTCGAATGATCATATCCCGTACACGCTATTACAGTCAACGCACATTGTACAGGTATCCACTGCTCTCCATTGATCATCAGCGCCAGCTCGCCAATCGTCATACCATAGACAACAGGTATAGGATGCATACCCACAAAAGACCTGAATCTGGACGTATCCAACACCGGCCCGTCTACATAATGGCCGTTCGGATTCGGCCGGTCCAGCACGATGAGCGGAATATTCGATGCTGCACATGCCTCCATGATATAATGCAAGGTGCTGATATAGGTATAAAACCGAACGCCCACATCCTGTATATCAAATACCATGATGTCTATCCCCTTGAAATCCGCAGGTGACGGTTTCTTTTTATCGCCATACAGGGAGATCACCGGTATGCCGGTCCGCGTATCTATTCCATCCCTGATGACTTCACCAGCATCTTCGACTCCGCGCAGTCCATGCTCCGGTGCAAACATTTTCGTCACTTTCACCTTATGGCCAAGTAATGTATCGACCAGATGTACCTGGTCTATCAAACTTGTATGGTTGACCACCAGACCGACACTCCGGCCCAGCAGGAAGGGCAGGTATTGTTCCATATTATACGCCCCGGGTCGAACGATGGTCGTATCCAATGTCGGGGTATTGGGTTCAGGTGGTTCCGGACTATTGGCGGGTGATCCGTGGACGCATCCCAGATATATGAGGAAAAAAGCTGATATTAGTACCCCCAAATGAAACCGACACCGCAAGGGATGTATGGGAGCTGAACCGTTGTATGCCATAGTAGATATTGAAACGACCGGAGGACTGGTCAAGCGTGACAAAATTACGGAAATTGCCATCGTCCTGCACAATGGCCGCGAGGTCATCGATCAATACCAGACCCTGATCAACCCGGATCGCAGTATACCGGATTTTATCACCGGTATGACCGGCATTACCAATGACATGGTCGCGGAAGCACCGCGTTTTTACGAAGTGGCGAAAGACATCGTGCTCAAAACCGAGGGCGCCATCTTCGTTGCCCATAATGCCCGCTTTGACTATGGCTTCCTGCGGGAAGAATTTTCGCGCCTCGGCTTTGCTTATACCCGTAAACAACTGTGTACGGTGCGACTCAGCAAGAAAATGCTTCCCCAACTTAAGAGCCACAGCCTGGATGCCCTGATCCGCTATTTTTCGCTCAACGTCGACAACCGGCACCGCGCTCTGGATGATGCACTTGCTACCGCCGAAGTCTTCCGCATCATCACCTCCATGGGCAGTGGGGAAAGCGAAATGAAGTCCATCATCAACATGGGTATCCGGGAAGCACGACTCCCGGCTTCTATTACTCTCGAACACCTTCATGCTTTACCCGAATCTCCCGGTGTCTATTATTTCCATGATGCGCAAGGCCAGGTGATCTATGTGGGCAAGAGTATTCATATCAAAAAACGAGTCATCCAACATTTCGCCGAGATCTCCAATAAAGCAGGCAAAATGCAGCAGCGTGTGCACGATATCACTTATACGCTCACCGGCAGCGAACTCATTGCACAACTACTTGAAAACGCTGAGATCAAAAAGCTACAACCTGAGATCAACCGGGCACAGCGACGGAAGAGTTTTCCATTTGCCATCTACTACTATTTTGATGAAGGCGGATATCTGCAAATGAAAGTGCGCAAGAAAAACAAGATTGATGCACCCGGGACAGCTGCCATACTCCACGAACTTCCTGATCATAGGTCTGCAACCAGCTATTTGCGGGGCCTGACTGACCGGTATGGACTATGTCTGAAAAAAACTGATATCGATACAGGTCCGGGACCTTGCTTTTATCATCAGGTCGGAAAGTGTGGTGGTGCATGCATCAGCAGGGAGGATCCCGATGACTACAATCTCCGTGTCCGGCAGGCCGTAGCGGATACCCAAAATCATATCGATGAGGATTTCATCATTACCGACCAGGGACGAACGCCGGGAGAGATCAGCATGATCCTGCTCTCCAAAGGTCGTGTCCTCGGCTGGGGATATGCGGATGCCGATACCCCTATCACATCCGTCCAGGATGTCATTGATCACATTCAGGGCCGCCCTTCTATGCCCGAAGACCATAAGTTTGTCCGCCATTATGTGCGGATGGGAAAGTTTGAAAAACTCCTCAAAATCTAAAGGGAAGGGTAAATGGTGAAGGGTAAACGGTAAAGTATTTCTTGCGCGTAGTGCGCGCAAGTGGGGTAAAAGGTGAAGGGTAAACGGTAAAGAGAATTGCAGTGTGAACGACAGTTAATATCCCAGACCAGGGAGCTTACTGAAATGCTTAGGAGCTTAGGAGCTTAGGAGGTTAGGAGGTTAGAACTTCGAAAGCAATGGTGACCACGGCGGGTGTCATCGGGAGACATCGAAAGTTATCGAAAGTCTGTCACCTTTGCTAAAGCAACGACGACCACGGAATCTCCTTCGCCAAGGCTGCGGCGACTAAAACGAGAGTCATCGGGAGTTATCGAGAGTATGTCTCCTTCGCTAAAGCTACGGCGACTAAAACGAGAGCTATCGAAAGTTACTGAACGATCTAAGAAAAAAAGCATGATCCCACCTAAGCCTGAAGGGCTTTCCCATCTATAACCCCGGGTCGCAACCCGGGGTCCGAGGCACACACCCCACCTCCGACCCTGAAGGGTCGCCCAATATCTAGTTCCGGGTCCACCAACAGTATCCATTAGCTCAAATCTGCCGGCTACTTCATCATCAAAGCACAATCAACACTATACACTAAACTCCTTATCACTAAACTCATAACCTCTCACTACTCACCTCTCACCACGGTTGCTGAGCTGTAGCACGGGGATGTGTCAAGCGGGTCGAAGCACACCACTCACCCCCCTATGCTTCTGGTCCATTCACATACTGGGATAAAAAAACGGCCAGAGCACCGCCGGCAAAATTTGCTACTGCGAAAATCCAGATGGTCGACCAGGGTGTCAGTCCTGCCATTGTAATACTCAGGGCCACTGCAGGATTGAATGCTCCAACACTGACCATTCCAAACGTATAAATACAGGCCATGTAGGTGAAACCAATAGCAAGTCCATAGAAGATGTTCCCTGCATTTTTTCGAACAGCAGTCAGGTTGAGAAAAACGTATACAAATAACAAGGTGCCTAAGAGTTCGGCAATGAGGGATGGGAAAATCTCCAATTCCCGGGTGATGACTTCGGGGGCTGCGATCGAGGTCAGCAGGAAGCCGGCCAGCATGGAGGCGAGGGTACCGCCCAGACATTGGGCTACGATATAAGGTAGTAGATCACCGGCATCCAGCTTACCCCGAAGGTAGGCTGCTAAACTAATAGCCGGATTGTAATGCCCGCCTGAAACGATCTGTCCGCTGTACATCAGTGCTACCAGCATCAGGCCGGCGGCCATGGGCGCATACATACCTGTCTCCCCTCCCACGGTCATACAGATCGTCATGACCAGAAAAAAGGTCCCTAAAAATTCAACTACATACTTCCGGAATGCTCCGCTTTGCTCCTGTTTGGCCACCATGGTCCCGTTTCGTTTTTGTCTCTTGCCCTCTTTGTTTCAAGGGATGGTGAAAATTAAAAATTTTTATCCACTGTCCACCGTTTATCCCCATTTCTCTGGCCTATCGATAAAATTAATCCCCTGATTTGCCATCAGCCCGGAATTGTTAAATCTTTGCACCATGCCCATCACTGGTCTTACACCTGATACCACCTGGATGCGTCGTTGCTTTGACCTGGCATCGCGCGGCCTGGGGTGTGTCTCTCCCAACCCACCGGTGGGTGCCGTGCTGGTGCATGACAACCACATCCTCGGTGAAGGATACCATACCCGCTTCGGCGGTCCCCATGCTGAGGTAGAGGCTATCCGCAGTGTTCCGGATGTTCTTCGCCACTTGATTCCATCTGCTACACTCTATGTATCCCTTGAACCTTGCTGCACGCATGGCAAAACACCACCCTGTACCAGCCTGATCCTTCAGGCAGGTATCCGGGATGTCCGGATCAGCATTCAGGACCCTAATCCAAACGTCACCGGAAAAAGCATAAACATACTCAGGGAATCCGGTGTCCATGTACTTGAAGGCATTCTGGAGGATGAGGGCCGTGATCTGATTCGTGCGTTTACCACGGTTATCCTCAGACACCGACCCCATGTTATACTTAAATGGGCACAATCTATCCATGGCTACACAGGCGTGGAGGGTTCACAGATATGGCTGAGTGCACCTCCTACCAGCACGTGGACACACCGTCAACGCGCGGAGTCGGATGCGATACTGGTGGGCGCCAGAACGGTCGAATCAGATAATCCTGCATTGACGGCTCGGGAAGCTCCCGGCCGCTCCCCGCAAAGGGTGGTATATGATCCCTCGGGCAGACTGAAAGTCCATTATGCTGTGTTCAAGGATGATGGTTGCAGGGTATATTATTTCGCCAGAAAATGGAATGCCGACCTGGATAGGCCTTACATCCAACAATCTGTGTTGTATGAAGATAGCTCACATGCAGCGCAAATGCTGAAAACACTGCATGTTGCATCCATTGGCTCACTACTTGTGGAAGGCGGCTCTTATATGCACAACCTGTTCATCCGCGAAAAGGTATGGGATGAAGCCTGGGTCATCCAAACCGGGCATCCGCTCGATCATGGTATTGCAGCACCACGCATAACCGGGAGGTTGTTACACAAAGTGGAATCCGGCACTGACCAGATCGTGGGGATATTGCGAGAATAACAACACTTGCAATACAAAGTAGAGGCAGTAAGCGTCTAGTCCCTGTCGGACTTTTGAGGTGTACCAGGAGCTTTGGGGGGCGGCGGTGTGCAATGCATCAACTCATATTTTTTCCACGGGGTGGTCTTGTAGTAGTCTTCGGCGAAGTACTTCATGATCTTATCCAATGCAGGTGCATCCTTATAGCCCGGGATAGGTTGGATCACATTGAGCTCTTCATCGAGGAAGACAATCGTTGGGTAGGAAAGCTTGCCAAAGGTGATTTCAGCTGCCAGTTCATGATAACCGCTATGCCCGGCACGGATGTATTTGTAGACACGATTGTTAAACTGGATATCAGATTTCGTCTCTGCGTCAAACTTTACTGCGTAGTAATGGGTATTGATGTAATTCGTGATATCGACTTGCTCGAAAGTGCCTTTGTCCATTTTCTTACACCAACCGCACCATTGAGTATAAACATCTACCAGGATCTTGCGGGGCTCCTTTTGATGCCGCGACTGAGCTTCCTCCCAAGAGAGCCACTGTATCTGGCCTATGGCTGGTGTGAGCAGACCGGCAAGCGGCAAAAGGGAAGCAACTAAAAAAGCACGAACCATATTCGACATCATTCAATAATTGGGCAAAGGTAATGGTATAAAAACAGAGTAACACGGAATGCTATCATCCCCTACCCTCCATTTAAAATATATTTAACCTTTTATGTTAAGGTTGAACCCAACCTTTCGGAATATCGTTAACCAAACTTAGGTAAAAGGTAGTACCTTCGAACCTATATACCTTAGAATCATGGGAATATTCGATGAAGTCAAGCGACTGTTGTGGGTAAAAAAAGCAGTAGCGAAATCCACTGCCGAAAAAGCAGCAGACAAAGGCAAAGAGCTGGGTGAGGATCTCACGGACGCAGCAGCCGATACCTGGAAGAAAAGCAAGGATTTTGCTGAAGATCTGGGAGAGAAAATTGTAACCTCAACGAAAGAAGGTTTCCGTGAAGCCAAAGAAAAGGTCAGCGATATGTGGGACAAAAAGGATGATTGGGCACAAACGACTCCTCCTCCCCCTCCAACAGAAGACTCTGCAGCCTTCAAAGCCGGAGAAAAATTAGGCGAAGCGGCTGCCAAGGTCGGTGATGCGGCTGGCAAAACGTTTGACAAGGTCAAGGAAGAGGGCCGTGAAATCCTGGACAAAGCTGTCAAGGTCTCTGACAAAGCCTGGGAAAAGGCGGAAGACGTCAGCGAAGACCTTTGGAATAAAGCTAAAACTGTGGCTGGCAAGGCCGGAGAAAAGATCGAGGAGACCGTCGATTCGATGCTGGAAAAAGCAAAAGAACTGGACAAAACCATCGAAGCGGAGCGTGATAAAATTGATGCCAACCGCGATGGTTGGGCCGACAAGACTGTCAAAGAGAAACTGGATGAACACGGTTCCACCCTTAAAGGAAAGGATGATTTTTTTGAACGAGCTGCCCGCTATGGTGAAGGAGATTACTCCATGGGCAAACCCATTGTGACGCAACCAGACGGTTCGCCATTTACGGGTGAAGGAGAAATTCCCCTGCCGCCCCTGCCCAAGGATGATTTTGCCGATGACGCGATCCTGGAAGATGAGAATCCGGACAAAGAAAAATAAAGGAAAAGGCGGCCGTTGGGCCGCCTTTTCCTTTTCGATTTTGCCCGTATGACAAAGAAATGTTATGTTTGCCGCATTAAATTAAAGCCATGGAAACGCAGATCCGTAACGAAGAAGAACAAAATGCCAACAAAGGTCTATACTGGCTGATCACGCTGGTATCGCTGGTGGCTTGTATAGCCTTGATCATCCTGGCACCCGAATGGTTTTGGCTCACCCTTCCTTTCCTGCTCACCTATTTTGTAAAGGCTCTGGATATGATGTAGGCCGGGAGCCTGCTCATTTTCGTTTCAGCCATTGTTCAAACCGGTCTGGCGGTAAAGCATTTAGACAACTTGCCTTCCTCAGCCCACCTTTTCTTGCAGCCAGTACACCATATCGCACATACTCCACTTGGCCGCGACTGTGTGCATCCGGATTGATAGAAACCCATACTTCTTTTTCCATACAATAGTCCATCCAGGTATAGTCGATATCAAGGCGCAAAGGATTAGCATTGAGTTCGATGGCAACACCATTGGCAGCACAGGCATCGATGACTTTGCGATGATCGATGGGATATCCCTGACGGGACAATAACAGTCTTCCTGTCGGATGCCCCAATATGCGGGTATAGGGGTTTTCGATAGCTTTTATAAGCCGCGACATAGCTCTACTTTCATCCATACGCAGATTGCTGTGGATTGAGGCCACGATCAGGTCAAACAATGCCAGGATTTCCGGCTCGTAATCCAGCGACCCATCCCCCAAAATATCGGATTCGATCCCTTTGAAAATCCGGAAAGGCGCCATCCGCTGATTCAATCTATCGATCTCATTCATCTGCTCCACGACCTTTTCCGCCGAAAGACCATTGGCATAAAATGCACTGCGGCTGTGATCACAGATTGCGAAATACTTAAAGCCCTGCGCCTGAACAAATACTGCCATTTCCTCCAAGGTATGGATGCCGTCACTCCAGTCACTATGATTGTGCAAGATGCCCTCGATATCCTCTACGTTGATCAGATCTTCCCAATAGGACGGCGAGGCCATCTCTATACCCGGTTTGTCCCACAATTCCGCTGGTAATCCCTTAAAGTGGGTATGGGCCAGTATTTCTGAAGGATGCCCGAACACAGAAGCCTGCTGCTGGGCATCTGTTTTTTCATACAATCCTTTGTCCCAGGTATGCTGAATCCATGTGTTCATAAACGCAGATGCCGGAACAGCATAAACCGAAATCCGCAACCGCTCGTCCCATAATAATTCGATGCTGCCGGACTCAGAAACACGTTCCAATTTGATTTGGCTGATCAACGAAAATTGATCCGCATCTATCAAAGGTGAGACCACACACTCGATCCGTTCCACCACTGGGCTAAATGTAGCAAATGAACCAGCCCATTCAAACCGGTGTAAAGGGAAGGCCTCACGAAGTGAGCGAATTGCTTCAGCTAAATCTTCTTCGATATTGGCGAATAGGTATTTATGCTCTGACTCCAGATAATACCGGATCTTTTGACTCAGATCTTCCTGCGTTTTGTATCCGAAGCCGGGAAGTTTGACCAACCTGTTTTCATTGCAGGCATATAATAATTCGGCGGCAGACTCGATCTGCAAGGCATCACATATTGTACGTATTTTCTTAGGACCCAAACCCTTAATAGAGAGGAGCTGCTGTATCCCTTCAGGTGTTTTTGCCTTTAGCTTTTCTAAAGCATCCATCTGACCCGTGCTGAGTAGTTCATTGATCTTACTGATGACAGAAGAACCTATGCCTGGTATCGCACCGATTTCAGAAGGGGACATGGTACTTAGAGGAATATCCCATTTACGCAAGATGAGGTATGCGTTGGAGTAAGCTTTTGTCTTAAAGGCGTTTTCTCCGTGCAACTCCAAAAGGCTGGCTAGCAGGCTGAATTGCCGGGCGATCTCTTTATTGACCATCAGGCCAAAAGGTACGGAGATCCTTAAAAATTTTTTGGTACAACCCCAGGCTGTCAGAGGTAAAAATCGCCTCCGGGTTGCCATTGGAATGGATCAGCCAGGGTGACAGCGGGTCATCAGAATAGAATACACGAATCAAAGCAGGTTCGGTCATGTTATGTCCGTAAAGCGTGATTGATTCTACCGGAATCAACCCCTTCGTACTGGTCAACTCACTAAATCCAGCACCCTGAGCCTTGACGAGCCCATTGAGGTAGCTGGCAAAGGCACTGGAATCTACCGCTTCCATCCCTGCGTAATGCCAAAGCCCGTCTTCTTTGGTGATGACCTCTTTTCTACCCGCATGATCATTCCACTCCAGTGAAGTGAGGTCCTCTGCTTGCATGTGGAGCAGGTGTTTTTCCCGGAATTGATCGAATCGGGTTTTGAGCGAGATGGTGACAAACCCATCGATCAGATACACCTCCGGCTTTCCGGACTTACGCATATAACCAGAAGCAGTTCGGGCTACCTGATCAAAGCGGAATCCACCAACCAGAAGATCGGCTATTCTTTTTTTTCCCTGAAAGACCTCAAGGCGCGTTGCCATCTCATCGGTCACCTCATATTCTGCATGACGCTCAGCAGTAGTACTGACGATACGTTTGGCTTCGAGTTGTGTCAGCGGACCCAGCAGACCCTGCATTTTCGTACTGGCGACAGGAATCCTTTTATCACCCCTGATGGCTTCCCATGCGGATGAAACTCTTCGTAGCTCGAAAGGTTCTCCATCTGTTAGAGTGGTCGCCCGTATCAGGTCTATTCTTGTCGTATCGATGGATGAAAGGACCGGATCAAAAGAGGATGACGCATTGGCACGCCAGAACTTCGTCAGCAGGAACAACCCCAACAGGGCGATTAAAGTGATGAGTAAGGGTTTGTTGTTCATGACCGTTTGTACTTAGATTTAGTTGTACCGTTCGTTCATCCTTTGCATCCGTTTTGTACGATTGCGTTGTGAGCGCCAGAAGCCGACGACGCCAACCAGCGCCAGTGGCAATAAAAAGTTGATATACTTGGTCGCAGATCGTTGCCCATCGTCTAAATCCTTTATGGGCCTGTAGACTACACCTTTGGTACGTAATTCGGCGAGGCCGGATTTGTCACATAACCACTCTACGGTATTGACCAGGAGATTGACATTGTCAGGATTGACCTGACCGCGATCTGAGACAAAAAAATCGCCATCGGAAAAAACCACCAACCGTGCATCCGGATGACCTCTAAGGCCTTCGACCACTCCGCCCATCACGATACCGGATAATGGAAAATCTGTATCCATCCATTTCCGCTCCACATCAAAATTTAACGGGGCCTGTTGGATTCCGGCTTTGCGGGAAGTCGTGACAAGCGGAATAAAAGTGCCGTCGGCTTCTGCTGAAAAGGTGATCGGACTTGCAAATTGCAGGATTACAGCTTCAAGACCTTTCACCGCCGGATGATCCGGAAAGGAACTGACCAATGGCAAATACGGGAAGTTGATCTGCGACGCAAAACTGAAAAAGCCCGTACGTTGCTGCTGTACCGTCACTTTGGCACAGGAAGCATCGATCACAAAACTGGGATCGATCATCACCCCTGCTGAGGCCAGCCAGTTGAATACCGGATGAGGAGTCGCCGTTCCTGAAGCTGTAGATAAATCTCCATGTACTGCATTGACCGCGGCCACCACTTTGCCCCCTTTAGACAGATAGTCGTCGATTTTCGCAAATTGCTCATCCGGGATGGAGTCTCTGGGATTGACCAGGATAACAGCCTGATACCGTAATGGGATTGAAGGTTCTTGTTCGAGCTGAATCTGCTCAACTCTGTATATAACACTGAGCGCCTGTACCACCTGAAGCATCTGTTGCAATTGAGGTTGGCCATGACCCATAATAAACCCAAGAGAAGGTTTGTCGGCCACGCTTATCTTTTTGATAGCGGTGGTGAGTTCATATTCCATGGCTGTCTCCTGACCGATAAACGGTAACACTTCTTTCTGGTCTCCGTACTCGATGACTGCTCCCATGAACGCTTTCTTCTGCGAGGCCTCATCCTTCTCTCGGACATTGATCAACAACGGTTGTATACCATCCTGCATGGCTTCCTGCTCGACTGCCGGATCACTACCGGGATGGATAAAACGAAAGTTGACCTTACCTCTCGATATGTTGTTGTATTCAATCAGCAGGTTCTGAAAGTCAGTGCGTACCCGTTCAAAATCAGCCGGAAGGTTACTCGTGAAATAGGCTTTGACATCCACGGGTTCGTCCAGATCACGCAGGATCGATTTGGTCGCGCGACTCATGGTAAATTGCCGGTCCTCGGTCAGGTCAATTCGTACAAAATACTCTCTCGACAAAAGAAAGACTACGACAAATATGCCCATGATCAAAAAGACCGATATACGCTTCTTGCGATTCATACTCACTTTCTTTTAGAGATCAGCATTTCAGTAATCAGCAGTCCCATGATCGTCAGGCCTGCAAAATATATGATGTCCTTAGAATCAATGACGCCACGCGACATCGAATCAAAATGACGTGGTATGCTCAGATCCTGCAGAAGACCACCCAGCCAGCCGGATTGGCCAGAACCGATCGAACCCAAAATAAACTGGAAGACCACACCAATCAGCAAGGCCAGAAGAAACGCCACGATCTGATTGTTCGTCAGTGCAGAAGCCAGCAGGCCGATCGCGATCAAAACCCCACTCATCAGAATCAGGCCGAGATATCCTGTGATCGTACTCCCGTGATCAATAGGGCCGAGTCGGGCAACGGAGATATAATATGGGAGCGTGAATGCCAGGGCGATGATGACGAGCAACAGACAGGCCATAAATTTTCCTGCCACCAGTTGTCGATCCGTCAACCGCTTGGTCAGTAAGAGTTCAATGGTTCCGGTTTTGCGCTCTTCAGCAAACTGCCGCATCGTAATGGCCGGGATGAAAAAGAAAAGGGACCATAGTGCCACATTGAAAAAAGTGGACAGGCTGGCCTGTTTATGATAAAATATATCTGCCCCCCACAGCCAGGTAAAGAACCCGCTGAAGCCCAAAAATGCGACCAGAAGAATATACGCGACGAGGGAGTCAAAAAAACTGTTGAGCTCCTTTCGGGCAATGATCCATGCTTCTCTCATACGTCTCTTGTTTAATTCAGGGTGACATTACGGAAGATATCCTCAAGCCGGGCTTCTACCGGACTCATTTGCAGTAACATCCACTGTCTGGCTATACAAAGTTTGTAGACCGAGCGTGCTGTTTGGTCACTATCTGTACACTCGATCTCCAGCAGTTTATGATCCGGATTGACTGCCACACCGGTGACAGATGGTAAAGCCAGCAGGGCATTACGTATATCTGTACGTGAGGGACCTTCGATATCTACCAGCAGCAGACTCTTGCCACTGGCCTGCATCCGGAGCGAATCCGCTGTACCATTGGCCACGATCCGGCCTTTATTGATGATGAGGATTCTGTCGCAGGTCGCTTCCACTTCAGGCAGAATGTGCGTGGAGAGAATGACGGACTTATGGACACCCAGTCTTTTGATCAGATCCCGTATCTCCACCCGTTGATTGGGATCGAGCCCTGTGGTTGGTTCATCCAGAATCAAAATAGCCGGATCATGAATCATCGCCTGGGCAAGGCCTACGCGTTGCCGGTACCCTTTGGACAATTCACCGATCTTTTTGTGTTTCTCTTCATCCAGGCCACACATGACCACCATTTCGCGAATACGATGCGCAAGTGCATCACGACGGATGCCCTGAAGTTGGCCACAGAATTCGAGATACTCGATGACCGGCATATCTTCATACAACGGGTTGTGTTCCGGCAGATAACCGATGGAGCCACGGATGTTATGCCCGGTTACGGATTTGCCCCCGATCGTAATTTGGCCCGAATCTGGAGCGATATACTGCGTGATCATTTTCATGGTCGTGGTTTTGCCGGCACCATTGGGTCCCAGAAAACCCACGATCTCGCCCGTTCGCACTTCGAATGAAATATGATCTACCGCTGTCTGCGTGCCGTAGGATTTTGTAAGGTCTTCGATCAGAATATCCATATTCTTTTCTCACATTTGTTTGATATTTCAGCACGCTGGATCACCAGCACGCTGAAAAAGAGGAACAAAAGTAAAAAATTCTCCTTTCCTGATTTTCACCTTAACCATCGAATCAACGCATGACAAGCACATTTAAAACATCATTAACAAAAGTGTACAGCAGCCTCATTCTCACATTGTTGGTCCTGCTGATCTTAGGCTGCAATGCTAAAAACACTACCCCGGCAACGGAGTCAGGTTCAGGAGATTTGTCCAGTTTTACACTGGAAGAGATTCCGGGTTCTTCCCTCAAGCATGCTTTCAGGAAAAGTGAAGCCAACATACTCCAGCAGGAAGGATATGTCGAAAATGGCAAACGGACAGGTCAATGGATCGATTATACACCGGATGGTGACCTGCAATACGTACGCCATTATGTCAACGGGATGCTCGAGGGCGTATCTGTCCGCATGACATTTCGCAATCAGGCCGACCTTCGGGAAACGTACAGGCAAAATGTATTACACGGCCCCTGGACCGCTTATAAATTTGGCCGTGTACTCGAGCAACGTACGTACGTCAATGGAAAAATTGAAGGTTTAGTAAAGAATTTTGATGAACAGACCTTTAGACTTAAACAGGAAGCTCAATACCAAAACGGGCAATTGCACGGTTATTTCAGGTACTACGATGATAAGGGCACGCTCAGCCTGGAGTACGAATACAAAAATGGGGAGAAAGTGAGCGGCGGGATCGTGGAAAAGAAATAATCCTCCGGGCCAGATCCCTGATCCTCCGGGAATGAAAAAATATTGATTTTTTTTAAATATTCCTATTACATATTATAAAAAAGCATAATATTTGCAGGACAAGGACTCTTACGTATGGATACTGCAAATATTCCGGGAAGTCATCTCAACCCACAGCAAGCAACATTATTTTCCCAATCCCCCGGGACCCGAAAGCGTTGGATCTGGAGCAAAAGACAAGACCACATCCAACTCCTCGCCTCTCTGGTTGCCCGCGAAGCACTTGAAAACAAACCCGTTATTGTCTGGTATGATGAAGAGTCCTCAGCGATTGAATTACTTCAGACGTTCCCACTGGACAAGATAGAAAAGGCGATCTACTGCCCTGTTAATGGCCGGTCAAACGCTCCGCAGCATGTGATCAAACCCCTCTCCCCTGCGGAAAGCATCCATCATATCGAAATCTATAAACTGGCCGAAGATCTGCAACGGATAAGCCGGCCCTGGGATGCCCTCCACGAAGAACTCTGGCCCGGCACCAATCGCTATGAACTGATTCAAAAATTTGCCGGCCTGTTCAATCACAACAGTGTCAACCCGCTCTTCTACAGACTCAGCCGGCCACAATTTGAAATATCTCCTGCTGAATACAAGCGACTCCGCCATAAGATTGAGCATTACATCAAACTCAGCAAACTCCGTCAAGACGGATTTGAATACCTGGACCTGTTGGATGTCAGCCTGCTCATCAACCATTCGCTGGATTTTGTCAAGAGTGATGTCATGCAGTATGTAGCGCTTATGGCTCATCAGGCCACGGAGTTGCTTAAGCGTTCAGACTGGATCATGATGCGGTACTTTGATTATGTCAAATCCTACTGGATCCGGGAGATTAATATTTATGTCAACAAGATTGACAGATTGTTGTCCCATGCACGGGAGTTACAACTCACCTATGGTGAGGCATTTTCCTTTGAAAGTAGTATGAGCCAGTTGGCCGACCGGCTTAAAGGCCAGATCAGCCGTAAAGCCAAAATGATCAGCCAGGACCGGAAAGCCATAAAAGCTCAGTACCTCGAGTTGCTCGAAGAGATTGAAGCCGGACAGCCCTGGGTCACGATTCCTTCAGTACACAAAGACAGCCCTTCCCTCGCAGAAGCAATAGATTATCTCCGGACATTGAAAGCAAATCTGACTTGCTCCAAAGATGCGATTGAAACCCACATCCGCAGTCAGCTCAAACGCCTCAATTCACATAATGCACCGGAACAAACCGGCCTGCAGGCTGAGATCCGGGAATGGGAAGATGATCTGCTGAAATGGTACAGCAACATTAATATTAGTGGTTATTTCAAAAAGCGTTTTGAATCGCAGGCCTTGAGCGTGCATCGCAGTGCAGAAGGATTACGAGAGGTCAATACAGCATTGTCGGCCATTGTAGAGCGTCAACATTATCTGGAAGATTATTTCTTTTGGGCCGGCTTTCAAAATCAGTTTCCGGATCAGACCCGTAACATTGTTCAAGCGCTACATCTGGTTCCGGTCCAGGATTGGCTGATTTATTTTGATGAATGGTACATTACCCAACTCATCACCGGTGAAGCCCTGGAGGTCGACTGGCCTGAACAGATCAAGAGTAATCTCAAGGAAGTAACAGAACGTATACGCCATCATGCTATGGCCGAGTATGTCAATGAGGTCACCCACCATCGGATACATCTAAGTGAGGAACACGCGCCTGCACTGCGCAAGCTCACCTCCCGAAAATCTGGTATAGACCTGCAGGACGCAGAACAATTTTTCGCAGATATGTCTATTGATGCGCGTGGTCAATGGTACCCGATACAATGCCTGCCGCTGAGTATGATGCCTGCACGTGAAGACGAATGGCCTGATGCCACTCCTTTCATTCTCCTGCGGGCCAAGGATCCTTCCGCAGGGCTCCATTGGCAAAAAGTACAGGAAATGCCCTGCGATGTCTTTGCCTGGGAACCACCGTTCAATCAACGGTACCTCAACGAGCGACTGGATATGCCAGCCATCGACAAGGACTTCAATCTTCAACAAAACCGAAACTCTTCCGCACTGAAATATCTCACGCTTATCGCGAGACAATTTGGTCCTTTTCTGGATCAGACGTGCATCTATGCCGCCCACCGGGTCAATGTTATCTCCATGCTGGGTCCGGAACTCGACCGATTGGTACTGGATCAGTTGCCTATGCCGTACAAGATCTCAGAGCGTAGCCTCCATCCCGATGAAAATTTTCTCATCGAAACCCTCCTGGAACCTAACAAGCCTTTTGTCCTCCTGGTACGGGATTACTTTCCGGCTGGTGCCTGGCCCGTCAACAGTCTCTGGCATTTGCAGTTTCAGGAAGATCTCGACAAAGTCGGTATCAAGGTCATCCACAGTTGGTCAAAAGGCTGGCTGATGGAATCCGAGGCTGAGGTACGTCGAGTTCGGGATGAGATCCTGCAGTTTGTCGGGAACTCGTTTACAGGTATGCAGGTGGTGAGTGGTGAGTGGTGAGTTACTCTCTTACTGAGGCCAGCAAATACAACACAGCCATCCGGACGGCTACGCCGTTTTCGACCTGTTGGAGGATAATGGAATGTTCGGAATCGGCGAGGTCGCTGGTGATCTCCACCCCACGGTTGATGGGTCCGGGATGCATGATGACGATGGGTTTGGATAGGGTATTCAAGACATCCCGGCTGACGCCGTAATACATCGAGTATTCGCGTAGACTGGGGAAATACTTCGTTTGCTGCCGCTCAAGTTGTATACGTAAAACATTTGCGACATCGCACCATTCGAGGGCTTTGCGCAGGTCATGCTCGATAGTGACGCCGAGGCTTTCGATAAATTTGGGCATGAGGGTCGGTGGTCCACAGAGTTTGACCTCGGCACCGAGTTTATTGAGGCAATAGATATTACTGAGGGCGACCCGGCTGTGTTTGATATCGCCGATGATAACGACCTTTTTGCCGCGTACACTCCCGAGACGTTCGCGGATCGAATAGGCATCGAGCAGGGCCTGGGTGGGATGTTCATGTGTGCCATCACCAGCATTGATGATGTTGGCTTTGATGTGACGCGCGAGATACATGTGAGCACCCGGCGCCGGATGTCGCATGACGACCATGTCCACCTTCATGGACAGGATATTGTTGACAGTATCGAGCAGCGTTTCGCCTTTACTGACAGAGGATGAACTGGCGCTGAAATTAATTGTATCGGCGCTCAGGCGTCGCTCAGCAAGCTCGAAGGATATGCGGGTGCGGGTTGAATTTTCAAAAAATAGATTGGCGATAGTCACATCGCGAAGGGAGGGTACTTTCTTGATGGGTCGATTGATGACATCTTTAAACTGATCGGTCGTCTCGAAGATGAGATCGATATCATCAGGTGTGATGTATTTGATCCCCAGGAGATGTCGTGTACTCAGTTGTGGATGGGCCATACGTTTATTTTACATCGTCCTTGCTGGCATAGATCCTGACCTTGCCTCCATCCGTCTGCCATTCGACTTTGACATATGCCTGATCGAGGGCATCAACGGCCATACCGGCATAGTCGGATTGGATCGGCAAATCGCGGTTGAACCGCCGGTCTATCAGTACCAATAATTCTATTTTTTCTGCCCGGCCGAAATGCTGCAATGCCGAAATCGCCGCCTGAATGGTCCTCCCGGTATACAAAACATCATCGATCAGCACGACTTTACAGTTGTCGACCAGAAAATCCATTTTCATGGCATTGGCCCGTAAGGGCTCGCTGCGGGTCCGGAAATCATCACGGTGAAAGGTGATATCGAGGAGCCCATACCGAAGCTGGCGGACCTTTCCGATCTTTTGTAGTCGGGCTACAA
Organism: Saprospiraceae bacterium; assembly: GCA_041746735.1. Taxonomy (GTDB): domain Bacteria; phylum Bacteroidota; class Bacteroidia; order Chitinophagales; family Saprospiraceae; genus Opimibacter. Next base: position 116,003 of record JBGTGP010000032.1, on the reverse strand, counting down.
TCCGGTCAGACAGTGCAGTACCCCGGGGCTGGATGCCGATAATACACGTGTTGGAAAAATCACCATGATGCTCGATAAGCTGATGCGTCAGCCGGTCCAGGACCAGGTTGAGCTTTTGTTCCGGGAGAATGATTCGTCCGCCAGCCATCGGCGCCAAAGATAGATGTTCCTTTCCTATTGTACCTTTCCGCTATGAAGTTCATCCACCGACTCGCTTTTTTCTTTTGGCTCCTTCTTCCCGCCTCTATCCTTTCTGCCCAACGTATCGATATCGCCAACGCTTCTTTTGAGGGCGAACCTGCAGATGCTACCGTCCCCCAGGGCTGGATGGCCTGTCAGAAAGGCACCACACCGGATATCCTCCCGGGCTATTGGGGTGTCTATGATGAAGCGTCCGATGGAAACACCTACGTGGGCCTTATCACCCGTGACAACGGCTCGTGGGAGACCATCGGTCAGCGATTGCCCCAACCACTGGTGAAAGGCCAGTGCTATACCTGGAGCATGGATCTCGCCCATAGTGCGACTTACTCCGGATACAGCGGGCCCCTCCGGTTGCGGGTTTATGCCTCCAAACTCAAATGCCGAAAAGATCAACTCATCTATGAAAGCCCGTTGATCGAACATACAGAATGGAAAACGTACCACTTGAAATTCAATCCAAAAGAGGACTATCGATACATTCTTCTCGAAGCGTATCACGCTGATCCGCCTTTTAGCTATAAAGGCAACATCCTCCTCGACCGGTTACGACCGATCACCAGCTGTGATAAAACGTAAAATCGCCTGGGCTACTTCCTTTCTTCCTGAATATCTTCCAGTACTTTCCGTAATGCTTCCCGGTTTTCTTCCGTCAGCTTCTGAGGATCAATGTGCCGGAGCTCGGTTTCAAGGTCACGGAGCTGATCCTTGACCTCCTTAGAATTTTCGGTCTGTTTGGTTTTAAGGTTGTCCACTGCCTTTCCGACACGGTCGATCAATTGATCGAACTCTCCGTTATCATATTTTCCTTTCTGACGCCTGAGAAAATCCCCTACCGCTTTGCCCAATTCCTTTGTTTCATTGACTATCGTTTCAGCGTTGGTCTTGTCATCTCCTTTGCCAAAAAAATACATATAGCCTACATATCCAGCGAGTAAAAGGATGAGTGTGAAAATCAATTTGCGCATGAAGCTTCTGTTTTTCTACTATTAAATGTAAATGTATTCCACTAAACGACCTCCATGAAGATAGAATTTCAAATTGGGCAAATCTGCCTGAGCACCACTGACTAACTGGATGCGCTTATCACAACTGGATGTACTTTCCTATTTTTGCACTTCGCCGTTCCGAAATAGATGAATACATGAAGCTGGATCACAAGGAGATAGAATCGAAGTGGAAAGAAAAATGGGAAGCTTCTCGGCTGTATGCGGTTACCGAAGACCCTTCCAGATCTAAGTACTATGTGCTGGATATGTTTCCCTATCCGTCCGGATCAGGCTTGCATGTCGGTCATCCGCTGGGGTATGTGGCCAGTGATATTTTCTCTCGGTACAAGCGCATGAAGGGCTTCAATGTGCTGCATCCGATGGGCTATGATGCCTTCGGTCTGCCGGCGGAACAATACGCGCTGGACACTGGTGTGCATCCGGCCGACAGTACATCGGCCAATATTGAACGCTACCGTGCCCAGTTGGACAACATTGGCTTTTCCTATGACTGGAGCCGTCAGGTCAGAACGGATGATCCGGCGTACTACAAGTGGACACAGTGGATTTTTCTGCAACTTTATCATCACTATTACGATATAGCCCAGCAAAAAGCCCGTCCGGTGCAGGAACTGATCCGGCATTTTGAAGTGCATGGCAGTGAAGGTGTTCGGGCAAGTGTGTCCGCTGAAGTAAATTTTACCGCGCAGGCATGGTCAGCCATGAAGCGCCTCGAGCAGGAGAATGTATTAATGCATTACCGACTGGCCTATCGCAAAACCGGATATGTCAATTGGTGCGAAGCACTCGGTACAGTTCTGGCCAATGATGAAGTGAAGGATGGCGTCAGCGAGCGCGGTGGATTTCCGGTAGTCCAAAAAGAAATGATGCAGTGGTGCCTGCGCATCACCGCCTATGCCAGCCGATTGCTGGATGGCATGGACTCCCTTCATTGGAGTGACAGTCTGAAAAGTATTCAACGCAACTGGATCGGCAGGTCAGAAGGAGCGTATATCCACTTTCAGATTGAAAACCATACCGATACTTCTCTTAAGATTTTTACCACACGTCCTGATACGCTTTTTGGATGCTCGTTTATGGTCCTGGCACCAGATCATGATCTCGTGGCGGTACTGACAACGCCTGACCGGATGGAGGCTGTCAATGGTTATCGGGAGGAATTTAAGTCCAAATCAGCCGATGCCCGGGCAGCAGGTCAGAAAACCTTTACCGGCACGTTTACTGGTGCATTTGCGGTTCATCCGGTGACAGGAACTCGCATACCGATTTGGATTGCGGATTATGTGCTCAAGGACTATGGTACCGGAGCTATCATGGCCGTACCTGCGGACGATGAAAGAGATCATGCTTTTGCACTTCAATATCAGTTGCCGATCCCCGAGATCATAGATCGCAGTAGCGTCGTGGACGGAACGATGGAAGATCGCAAAGGGAAGTTGATCAACTCAGGCTTCCTGGATGGAATGCAAGTACCTGATGCCATTGCCACCATGCTTGATTACCTCGAGAATACAAAGATGGGGACTCGAAGCGTAGAATATAAACTTCGGGATGCCAATTTCAGCCGCCAACGGTATTGGGGCGAGCCATTTCCAGTCTATTATGACGGGGAGGGCGTAATCCATACGATGGATCCATCCACATTACCTCATGAACTGCCGGCCCTGGATGATTTCAAACCATCACCAGATGGTCGATCGCCTCTTGCGCGGCTCAAGGAATGGACAGAGCCTCAGCCCGGCATCCATCGCGAAACCGATACCATGCCCGGCTACGCCGGTTCATCCTGGTACTTCCTTCGCTATATGGATCCGCACAATCCAGATCATTTTGCATCCCCTGAAGCTATCGCCTACTGGCAGGATGTGGATCTCTATGTGGGCGGTGTCGAGCATGCCGTTGGTCACCTGATGTACTCCCGCTTCTGGCACAAGTTTCTCTATGATCTGGGATATGTCCCGACTGAAGAGCCCTTTAAAAAACTGATCAATCAGGGCATGATCCAGGGCATCGTGGAAAGCCTTTTGATGTTTAAGGAAAAGAAAGATGGACGGACACATTTCATTTCGTCAGAGTTGGCCGCAGCGCGGAATATTCCGGAAGACATGCTGAGCAAGATTCCGGTTCACACTCAATTTGTAACCGCTTACGGTCAGCCTACTTCTCATCTGACGGATAAAGGACTGGAGGCTTTTCTTCTCTGGCGTCCTGAATATTCCGATGCGCATTTTGAATGCTTTGACTATACGTTTTCTGCACCCAGTTTCGCAGGCGCAGTCTTTTATACCAATTCCGAAGTGGGTAAAATGTCGAAGCGGTATCACAACGTCGTCAACCCTGATGATGTCATTGCTCGTTATGGCGCTGACTGCTTCAGGATGTATGAAATGTTTCTCGGTCCTGTCGAGCAATCCAAACCCTGGGACACGCTGGGCATTGAAGGGGTCAGTAAATTTTTGAAGAAACTCTGGTCGTTGTATTACAACGAAAACGGAGAATGGCGGGTCACCCCAACAGAGCCAACAGATGCTTCCATGAAGCTGCTACATACTACGATCAAAAAAACAGCAGAAGATATCGAACGTTTTTCATTCAATACCGCCATCAGCCAGTTTATGATCTGCGTCAATGAACTGCGCAAATCAGAAGAACGCTCCGCCCACATATTGACGCCTTTAATCCAGCTTATCGCACCCTTTGCGCCTTTCATCGCAGAGGAGTTGTGGGAAAAATCAGGCAATACTGGTTCCGTGCATTCATCCGACTTCCCACAGCTCGATGCCCAATGGCTGGTCAGTACAGATGTCACATACCCGGTCTGTATCAATGGAAAGAAGCGAAGTGAGATCACCTTGCCTGTCCATAGTGATACCAAATGGCTAGAAGAGCAGGCGCTGCAATTGCCCGACGTAGTGAAATGGATGGAAGGCAAATCCCCGAAAAAAGTGATCATCGTGCCGGACAAAATGATCAACATCGTCATCTGATCAGTCGAGGATCGTGAAGGTCGTACGACGATTGGTCTGATGCTGGTCTTCCGTGCATTGCTCGCATATACAGTTGACTGCAGGACTGGATTCACCCAGACCGAGGGCTACAAGGCGATTGGCCACAATGCCCTGGGAGATCAGGTATTCTATAGCCGACTGAGCGCGTTTTTGGGACAATTCCAGATTGTATTCCTCCGTGCCCCGACAGTCCGTATGGGATGACAATTGAATCCGGATGGCTGGATTGGTTTTCAAAACCAATGCAAGCTCATCAAGTGCCGGTCGGGCATCATTTCGGATCGCCCATTCGTCATAATCATAAAAGATATTATCCAACACAATCTCCTTGCCCTTGAAAATCGGTTCCAGTTCCATGACATGGTTGACCGTTGTAATCCGTTTTCCGGGTGTCCGGTGGACTTCACCTGTATTGAGGGCATAGGAGGTCGCCAGATGATCCCGATAGCGACCGGTAAAAATATAGGGTGTATTCCATTCGAGTTTGAGCAACATGGTACCTTGAGCATCAGTCTTGAATCGCTGGTCTGTCCGGCCTTCGGTCATGATCACTGGTCCGTTGGGCAAAGGGCGCGTCCCGATTTTCGGACTGTTGGGATCGTCAGGGATCTCATAGACTGGCTCGACCACGGAGAGTGACAAGTAGATTTCTGTATTCTCTATTTGCTCCACTTCCTTAATGACAGGAGGAGTGGTGGCGGTGACAACCTCAGGTGTTGTAGTCCCGATCAGACTGAATGCATAGATATCATCCATACGGGAAACCCCTCCCCGAGTAGAGGAAAAATAACCTTGTAGCAATACGCCCTCCGGCAGTACAGCAAAGGTATCAACAGCCAAACCGAAGTCATCGGCACCACTATTAATGGGTGCTTTCAGGTTGAGTGGTGGAACCCAATTTCCTTTCGCATCCAGCCATGTCTTGAAGATGTCAAGGCCGCCAAGTCCGGGATGATGGTTGGAAGAAAAATAAAGGGTATCGCCATACACCGTCGGATACTGCTCATCGCCCATCGTATTGATCACCGGTCCCAGATTGGCGGGTTCGGTCCATTGTCCCCGCACATCCCTTTGGGTGAAATAGAGATCATGGCCTCCAAAACCTTCAGGCGCATCACAGCTAAAAAAAAGGGTAGTCCCTCCTGCGGCCAGTGCAGGGTGACCGTAGTTGATCTTGTCCCGAACAAATGGCAGCACTTCCGGGTCGGACCAGTTGTTGCCCCGCCGGTAACTCACCATCAATTTACACCAGGCATCATACGTCTGTCCGGGAAAACATCGTGTAAAAACGATCATGCTTCCATCTGCGCTCATAGACGCGGTGCCTTCATTTTCCTGGGTATTGATCCTGTCATCAAAGGGTGACACCAGTCCTGTGTTGGTATTGGCCAGATAGAGGTCGGAGAAGTCCCGGCCTGTCCACAAATAGGTGCCAGTGTGTTGCCGGTTGTCACGATCACTGGTAAATAAAATCAATCCGGGTCCAACCGGTTGTGGGCTGTAATCCGCTGCAGGACTATTGAACGCGACCGGGGTGATCGTATAGTCAGCATTAGCATTTTTCTTCCAGTCCATAGCTTGCCGGCAAAGGGTGATACTCGACCTGTAGGAAGCATTATTAGGAGAGGCTTTGAGCAATTCTTCATACGCGCGTATGGCTTCCGGATATTTTTCCTGCTGCTTGAGTGTCGCGGCATACCGGTCCAGGGCATCCGGTCCAAAACCATCTTCATGTGCCTTGAGATACCAGGTAGATGCAGAAGCCGGATCTAATAGCCGGGTATAGGACTCACCGGAAAGAAAGGCCAGCCGGGCTTTATCCTGGGGGTTTCTGGAAGCGGCATATTCATTTTCGAATAACTTCACCGCAACAGCATATTGCTTGACTTCATAGGCCTGCAGACCGGTTTGCACCTTACGGGTAAAACTACAGGCAGATGCCAGTAGAAAGACAATAAATACCAAACACCAACCCGTCCTCATCATCATGGCTATAACGATTTTCGGGCTCATACTGTTGCAACAACAGAATATAGAAGTCGCCCGGTCACGAACATAAAACAAAAAGGGAAATCATGACAGCATGATCCTCCCCTTTTGTTCGAATAGAGATGATATTTTACTTGACTTCGGCCGCTCTTTTAAATGCGGACGAGGTACCTGATGTTTTCTTGATCTCACCGGAAAGGTCGGCCAGAACCGGTGTGGCAATAAAGATCGTACTATAGGTACCGGAGATCAGACCAATCACCAATGCGAATGCAAAACCTTTAATGCTGGCGCCACCAAAGAATAATAAAGCCACGACAACAAACAATACGGTCAACGAAGTAATGATCGTTCGGGTCATCGTCGAGTTGATGGACATGTTGAGGATCTCATTTTTAGTCTTCCCTGTATAGAGACCAAAGTTCTCTCTGATCCTGTCAAAAATGATCACCGTATCGTTGATCGAATACCCGATCACGGTCAACAATGCCGCAATAAAGGTCTGATCCACTTCCATTGAAAATGGTAGAAATCCTCTGAACAGCGAGAAGGCGGATAACACAATAAGTGCATCGTGAAACAATGCCAGTACGGCACCCATTGAATATTGCCACTTGTTGAAACGGATCAGAATATATACGAAGATGAGCAGGAGTGCAATGACGCCGGCGTAGAACGAACTTTTCTTGATGTCATCAGCAACGGTCGGACCGACTTTGGTAGAACTGGTAATATGGGTTCCTGAAAAATCGGTCTCCATAAAATCCTCATAGCGCAAATTGCCTCCGGCGATGGTGTTGACACCTTCATGTAATTTTTCACTGACTGTACGTTGGGCTTCATCTGAACTGTCATCAATCAGAAAGCTGGTCGTGATGTTGTAGGTGTTGACCGCATCCACCGCTTTGACAACTGGGGATGATCCGAAAGCATTCGTCATGGTCTGCCGGATCAGTTCGGCATCGACCTGAAGGCCTCTTTCAAATTGTACATTGTACGAATATCCGCCCTTGAAATCCACGCCCAGTTCAAAGCCACGGGTGAACATGGATATAAGTCCGATCAGGATAAAGGTGCCGGATAGTACATATGCGATTTTTCGTTTGCCCAGCCAATCTACATTGAGATTGGCAAAAACATTGCGGGTGGGTTCCGTCCAGAACGAAATGTTTTTTCCTTTTCCGACCCACCATTCGATCATCATACGACCTACGATCACTGCAGTGAAGAAGGAGGAGATCACCCCGATCAACAAGGTAATGGCAAAGCCTTTGATCGGACCGAGTCCAAAATATAAGAGGACAATGGCCGTCAGGATCGTGGTGATGTTGGCATCGATAATCGCCGAATACGAATTTTTAAATCCATCCGAAATGGCAGTCTTTAGACTCTTGCCGGCCCGTAATTCTTCCCTGATTCTTTCAAAGATGATGACATTGGCATCCACAGCCATACCGATCGTCAGGACGATACCGGCAATACCCGGGAGCGTCAACACAGTTCCCATCGACGACAATGCGCCGAAGATGAAAAAGAGATTTGCCAGCAACGCGATGACAGATACGACACCAGCTGAACTATAATATGCAATCATGAAAAGCACCACCACCAACATGGAGATGATGAGGGCATTCATGGACTTCTTGATGTTTTCAGCCCCCAATGAAGGACCGACGAGCGATTCCTGAATGATCGTGGTGCTGGCAGGCAGCTTACCGATCTGGAGGATATTGGCCAGGTCCTGACCTTCCTGAATGGTGAAGTTGCCACTAATACGGCTGTCGCCGGTAACAATTGGTTCGTTGACACGCGGAGCGGATACGACTTCATCATCGAGGGCGATGGCGATTTCGCGATTGTTGTCCTGTGCAGCACGGGTCGTCATTTCAGCCCAAGTCTTGGCACCGAGATTATCCATCCGCAAAGTAACCGTGACTTGATTGGTCATCGGGTCCGGTGAGGACAAAGCTGTTACAATGCGGTCACCCTGTAGTGGAGCTTCATTGGAACCACGTTTTGTTTTGATAGCATATAACTCGTACTGATCTGTCACTTTACCATCGGCATTGATCATGGGCTTGGCGCTCCACATAAACTTCATGTCCTGAGGAAATCCGGTTCGGATCTGTTCATTGGCCAGCATTTGATTGATGCTGTTGATTCTGTTACGATTGGCAACACCCATTACGGCAAATGAATACCGAATCGACTGACCATCAAAGTAGTTGAGGTCAAGTTGTGAAAGCAGGGGTCCTGTATCGCTGGTGGCATCCACCGGCATCTCCTGTACCGTTATCGTAGAGTCGGTGATATTACCCAATGTGTCATAATTGGGCGTATATACGGTATCCAGTCGTGTGAGGGGAGCGGATTCAGCCAAGGTTGTATCGCCGGTGGCCAGTTTTTTCAAACGATTGTCAGCCGCCACAAATGCTTCCAATACACCGGGGTCAGAGACGCGGTAGATATCCCAGAATTCCAGCTTGGCGGTGGATTGGAGGTAAGAACGGGCACGCTCCGGATTGTCGACACCCGGGAGCTCGACCAGGATAAGGTCACGGGTATTATCGAGGGATACGTTAGGTTGGACTACACCCAGTTTATCAATACGATCTTTAAGACGCTTGAAAGTCAGATCTACCGTTTCATTGGCCTTGGATCGGAGTACGCGGATGACTTCGCCATCTGAAGACTCAAAGTTGATCTCCTGACGAAGTGTGGCATTCCGGGTAAAGATCGGGGCCAGTTTCTGCCCATTGGACACTTTGGTCCATTCCTGAGCAAAGAGGCTGATATAGTCGGCATTGGCATTTTTCAACGCGAGATCCGCATTATCAAGGGCTTGCTTGAAAGCGGGGTCCTTGGTGCCATTGGAAAGGGTCACCAAAAATTCGCGGAGATTGACCTGCAGGACTGTACTGATACCGCCTTTAAGGTCGAGACCCAGGGCGATCTGCTGCTGCTTGAGCTTTTCATAGCTGAACGAGCCGAGGACAGGAATTTTAACAATCGGCTCACTCGACATGGAGTCCAGATAATTGGCCTTGGCCAGTTTATAGGCTATACTTCTGCCAGCTTCGTCCGTTATGGACGCAGAAGCAGCAGTTGCATATTGATCGGCATTCTTTTCCACCCTGGCGGTGGGAATGAGATAGAGGTACTGTAACAAACAAACCACGGTAAGCAGAATCAGGAAAAACCTGACTATTCCTTTGCCTTGCATATCAAATAAGTTAGGATACTAGTCTTCAAAAAAACGGTGCAAATATAAGCCTATTTACCGTAGGGAACAGGGAAGCGCCAAGGTAATAATATTAAATTTAAAATTTGAATTTATTTTACTGATAACCAATTATTTATATAATTTTTCACAAGTCCTTTTCAAGCTTTTTCTCTCCTGCTCCGCACCCGTCAGGCACCTTTTCAGCGGAAATCCTGAAGCAGGTATATTCAAATTTGCCTCCTGGCCTCTTGCTCAAAATGCCTATTATTGCCACTTCAAAGCCATACAAACTTCAACGATCATGGATCAGGATCTGAGTGTATTATCGCCGCAGGAAATCACCATCCTCAAGGATGCACATGCCTATATCACCATCCTTATCGCCGGAGCGGACGGCAAAATCGACCCGAAAGAGTTGTCCTGGGCCGAAAAAATCGCCGGCATCCGCACCTTCGCCGGTGATGAGCGCCTGCGCCATTTTCATGAAGCCGTCAATACTGAAATATCAGAAAAAATCAAATCCCTGATGGCCTCCTTACCCACAGAGACAGGTCCCCGTCAGGCTGAAATTGCAACGCAATTGAAAGAACTCAATCCAATCCTCCGCCAACTGGATCCTTCTATCGGTGCTTACCTGTACAAAGGGTACAAGAGCTTTGCAGAACGGATTGCCAAAGCGTCAGGTGGAATACTCGCCTTTTTCAGCATCGGACCTGAAGAACGTAAATGGATGGACCTGCCTATGCTCGATCCGATTGTATTTGTAGAAGCTGACGAAGAAGAATAATTTACAGCCGGTGCCTCAGACACCATTCCGGTTGATACAATTAAGGTCTTCAAAAGCCTGTTGAAGCCGTTTTACAAACGCCGCTTCACCTGCACGCAACCAAACCCGTGGATCGTAGTACTTCTTATTCGGTTTATCCTCCCCATCCGGATTACCAATCTGCGCCTGGAGATAGCCCTGATGTTTGCTATAATAGCTATGCACACCCTCCCAAAATGCCCACTGCATATCGGTATCGATATTCATCTTGACAGCACCATACCCGATGGCTTCGCGGATTTCCTCCTGACTGCTGCCTGAACCTCCGTGAAAAACAAAATTTACGGGGTTATGACCTGTGTTAAATTTCTGCTGAATATAGTCCTGCGAATTTTTCAGGATCTCCGGCGTGAGACTGACATTCCCCGGCTTATATACGCCATGCACATTGCCAAATGCTGCCGCTACCGTAAAATTGGGGCTGATTGCGCCTAATGTTTCGTAAGCATAAGCTACTTCCTCCGGCTGGGTATAGAGTTTGGAATTGTCAATCCCGGTGTTATCTACCCCATCTTCCTCACCGCCTGTGACGCCAAGTTCAATCTCCAACGTCATCCCCATAGCCTTCATACGTTTGAAATAAGCAGCGCAGATCTCTATGTTTTCATGGAGGGGTTCTTCTGATAAATCCAGCATGTGAGAACTGTACAGGGGATGACCGTTTTTACGAAAATAATTCTCCTGATAGTCCAGCATTCCATCAAACCACGGGAGCAGGTTTTTAGCACAATGATCCGTATGCATGATCACGGTTACGCCATACGCTTCAGCGAGCAGATGTACATGCTCAGCTCCGGAAATCGCGCCCAGTACAGCCGCCTTTTGTCCTTCATTACTCAGTCCTTTGCCCGCATAAAATGCAGCACCACCATTGCTAAACTGGATGATAACCGGGGAGTTGACCAGCCGGGCGGTCTCCAGTACAGCATTGATGGAATTGGTTCCGATGACATTGACAGCGGGAAGTGCATAATCATGTGCATTGGCATGCAGCAGCAGGTCTGTTACCTCCTGTCCATGTAAGACTCCCGGTTTGAAAAGCGTAGTTGGCATATCGTACAGTTTATTATTTCATTAATCCCTGTTTAGGGAATATCATGAGTAAAATAATCACTCTTTCGATTTATCGGGGATTCGTGTCGAGGTCAGACCACGCCTATGCCGGCGAGATATCGTTCGGCATCGAGGGCGGCCATACATCCGGTACCGGCTGCTGTGACGGCCTGACGATATATCTTGTCAGCCGCGTCACCGGATACAAATACACCGTCTATCCGGGTCCGGGTGCTACCCGCCACCGGGATCAGATACCCGGCTTCATCCATATCGAGCCAGCCTTTGAAGATGTCTGTGTTGGGTTTGTGCCCGATGGCCACAAAAAAGCCTTTGATCGGAATGACACTCCGTTCTCCGGTTTGATTGTTGACTACCCGTACCCCCTCGACTTCGGCATCCCCTAAAATCTCTTCCGTTTCGGTATTCCAATACACTTTGATATTGGCAGCTTTCAGGACACGCTCCTGCATAATCTTACTGGCGCGCATCTCATCGCGGCGTACCAGCAGATGCACCACCGGGCAAAGTTTGCTCAGGTAGAGGGCTTCCTCTGCAGCCGTATCCCCTGCACCTACCACGGCTACATCCATATTGCGGAAAAAGAAACCATCACATACCGCACAGGCTGAAACGCCTTTATTGGTGAGTTTTTTCTCTGACTCGAGACCAAGCCATTTGGCACTGGCTCCCGTAGCAATGATCACGGCATCTGCATGGATCTCATCACCACTGTCCGTCCATACCCGATGCACCGGACCATTGAAATCCACGCGGTCGATCAGGGCATAGCGAATATCAGTTCCGAACCGCTCGGCCTGTATCCTGAAGTCTTCCATCATCTGGGGGCCCTGCACCCCATTGGGATAGCCCGGATAGTTTTCTACTTCCGTGGTGATCATCAACTGACCGCCGGGCTCGACACCGGTATAGATGACGGGTTTCATATTGGCCCTGGCGGCATAGATAGCTGCCGTATACCCTGCGGGACCACTTCCGATGATCAGGCAATGGATTTTTTCTATCATAACTAAAGAAGATATTTTTTATCCGTCAAAATAAAGAGTTGATGCATTCAGCGTATAACCAAAATAAGTCCGATTGGTTATGGCCGCGGCAAAAGTAAGACATTCCATTTGTACCCATTGGACGTATCAGGGCCGGGTTTGGTCTAAGGCCGGCAAACGGATCGCGGCCAATGCACTATTTTACCCTCCGATTTGTTGTACACCAGAATATGCTGCATCTCCTTTATCCGGTCAGTTATCTTTTGAGCCTAACAGGGCTGATTCTCTGGTTCTATTTCCGTGAAAACCGCTCTGCCAGCCGAAGGATGAGTACATTGTTTATGGTCGGGTTTCTGGTGTACCTGGTGTCCCTGGCTTTTGCGGATGCCTCCTTGTCCTACAAACTGCTGATTCTTTTCCGTGATCTGGTGATTCTGGGGGTGGTATCCCAAATCTTCAGCTATGTCCGCAAAAGCACGATTGTCGTGCTCGTCATGGCGATTATCATCTATGGGCTGATCCAGTTTGCAGGACTGGCGATGTTGTACCATACCTTTCCGGAGGTGCCGAAATCCGTTGTAGAACTTGAGGATAGCTTTGAGTTGCTGATTGAGACCCGGGATGGGAAAGTTCCAAAAGCTTATGAGTCGGTGATCCGGCGATATGACCTGACGGTGGAGCAGGCCTTCGAACCGGCTGATGCATCGCTGAGCCGGTTGGATGAATTCATCGCCGTTGGTATACCGGATAAGTCGGAAAAGAAAATCCGGCGTATCATCCGCGAACTTCGGCGTCTGAGCGGCACCCGCCATGTAGAATATAATGAAGTCATCCGGCTGGACCTTCGGGATCATACCGGTGAATCGACCACATCCCCTGCCCGATATGTCAATGATCCGATGGCTCCGCAACAATGGGGATGGGAGGCGATACAGGGTGATTTGGTTCATAAAAGGTTGAGTTCAGGCCAGGTCCGTCCGCAAAAGCAGGCGTTGATTGCAATCGTCGATTCCGGGGTAGAGGCCACCCATGAAGATCTCAGTCTGCAGTATCTATCCTTCGGCCCTACGCATGATACGGATCCCGCCGGACATGGAACACATTGCGCCGGTATCGCCGCTGCTGTATCCAACAATGGGAAAGGAATTGCCTCACTCTTGCCGGGAGAAGAATATGTCCGGGTGACGGGGATTAAGGTCATGGATGCGCGGGGCATGGGGCATCAGCGAACCATCATCCGCGGGATCATCCAGGCAGCGGATATGGGAGCGGATGTGATCAGTCTTTCACTTGGGAGCCTTTCATCCGACAGCCGGCAAAAAGCCTATGAAGAAGCTATACGGTATGCCAATGCTAAAGGGGCTATCGTCATCGCGGCAGCGGGCAACAGCAGTTTGAGTGCACGGAACTATGCGCCTGCCAACGCCAAGGGGATTATCGCGGTGGCTGCGCTCACGCCGGAGTTGAAGCGCGCCACCTTTTCAAATAGTGTGCATGACCTGGAATTTGGTCTTGCGGCACCGGGTGTCCGGATCATGTCTACTTACACAGCAGGCCAATACAGGGAGATGGATGGTACCTCGATGGCGGCGCCGATGGTCGCCGGGCTGGTCGGGTTGCTCCGGTCATTTCGTCCTGAATTGACCACTACAGAGGTGTATCAGTTGCTGTATGACACCGGCAGGGAACTTCAGGACGGGGCTTCGACAGGTCGGATGATCCAGGCTGCAGATGTATTGGAGCGGGTTCTGGATTGAAAATGCGTCGATCCGCTTGAGGATCATACGCGCCTTAGTCAGTCATGGATATCACCTTCCAGAACTCTAAAGTTATGGCTTGACGAGCTTTGAACTATACAACGTCCTTCCCTGCGATCGTACAGTACACATGTATAGCCCCGGAGGGATATCGATCCTGAAGTGATTCTTCCCTACGGTCAGCGGCTGCCGGAATCGTTGCCGGCCCTGCATGTCATAGAGCCATACCTCCGCATGAGGCTCCGGTGCTCTGAGGTGCACGGTGATCTCATCCTGCACCGGATTAGGATAGACTGACACCTCATCCCCCCAGGTGCGTATCTGCTCCTCCAGGGAGGTCGTCATGCAGAGCCTGTCGATGCACCCGTCAGGTGTGATCTTGAGGAGGAAGCCGAGGGAGTGTCGCGTTGGATACTTATCAATAATATACCCACTCACATAAATACTCCCGCTCGGCGCAACATCCAACCCGGCATTCCAGTGAAGCTCTTTATCGATAGCCGGCAAAGTATCCAATGCTTCCCAAAGGACTTCACCGGTGTCCTTGAATTTCACTATTAAGACGGCAAGCTTATCTTTATGTGGGTATGATACGCGCTTATTCCACATATAAACATACTCATCCCGCACCGGATCATACTTCATGTCCGGAATCTGAAAATATATTCGATCAAAATCAGCAACCTGATGCTTCCAGATCAGATTGAAGTTGGAATCCAACTTCGTAATTGTCGGCGTCACCCACACCTCAGAATACTCTGGTGAATACACCACGAGCGTACGATCGAAAGACGTTATGATCCAGCTCCCATCATCCCGCCGGTGAAAGGGCCCTCCTCCACGGGTGCGGGTATCATTCTCCTCGCCTTTCCATTGATGCAGGATGGCTCCGGAGGTATCAATGGTATAGATCCAAGGCTTACGCCAACCCCGAAGGCGGCGCCCGTCTGAATAATCTTTTGTCTCCTGACTGGAGGCTATCGTAAACGTATAATCCGGATTAACTATTACATCGCCCATTCGCTCCCAGTACCCTCCCTGTCCAAATAATTTCATCCAAATCATATTGCCCATACTATCAGTCTTAATGACATAATCATCAAGCAAATAATCATTCCGTTGAGCAAAACCAAATACGTAATAATAGCCGTCCAGTTCGTGTGATGTAAATGGAAAAATAGTTCTTTCATTCCAGAAGAACTCTTGAGTAAACAATTGCTGCCCATCAGCTTCAAATACGGTCAAGGCCAATCGATTACCCTGGTAATAATAATTAGGTATCAATATTTGGCCCTTCTTGTTAATGGATATTCGAGTAGGCGTATTTGTAACCATGTGAGATGCAAGAGTGGTGTCATATTGCAAATACACATCCCTCAATTCGCCAAACGTATCCAAAATTGCCACAAATGCTCCAATCAATTTAATAGATTCCAGATAAACATTTCCTCTTAGGTACAGCAAATGATCATGATATATAATATCATCCACGTCAGGGTTTACCTGTAACTCATCTAAAATTGATATTGAGTACCCGCTTTGAACCTGGCCCTTCAAATCTGATGAGTTAATAATCAATGGCAACCAAACTAGAGCCAAAGCTATTTTCTGAATATGCAATCTCATTGTCCATTGGAGATAACAAACTTCTCCGAAATAAACCGGCCGTCTAAACTTAGTACCTGCAAAATGTAAAGGCCCGAAATCAATTTCCTGTCAATTCTCACTGTATTCTCACCGTTCATCATCTCCAGATTCCCTTGTTGGACTATCCTGCTATTCACATCCAGTATCCGGTAACGGTCACCCCTAAATTCAGGCTCCAGAACTTCGATGTTAAGGATGGCGCTAACCGGATTAGGCGATAAAGCTATCTTTTTAAATGGAAGAGAGAAAATGCTGCTTGAACTTGAGGCGACTGATCTCGGTTCGATCTCATTCGGGATATAGTACCTGGGCGTAAAAAGAGAATCCAGCAAGCTCAGAGCACTTCGGGCAAGGGAAAATGATCCCCCAAAACCTGATGCGTACAGCCGAAGTGTATCAATATCTGCGGAAGTATATGCATCAGGCATACGGGCAGAAAGAATTTCCGTCAATCGCTCTACTCGCCCGATATCCGTGATCTGATCAGCATTCAAAACAAAATGCGTATAGATCGAGTCAATTATATCAGCAGCATCGCTAAACTCCTGCATTTGTAAATAATCGCCTGACAGCATCAGGTAGCCACTTATGCTTTTCATCCGTTGATACCAGATCCTCATGGTATCCAGATCAAATGAAGCGGTATCATACTCATGGTAGCGTACGATGTGATTCAGACAGGAATCCATAACGATCTGGTGATAGGAAGCAAGGTCGTGATCCTCGTTACCAACGGCTACAATAAAATCGGCTTTCTGATCATAATACCGACTTATCACATCACCAATAACGCCAGCCGAAGCACAGGGGTGCAAACAAAACAAGGGATCACAATCTGCTTCACCGCTAGGATAGGTGGTTACACCAACTATCGCATCAACATCAGGAATCTGGTCAGCGTAATTTTCATCATAAACATAATTTATGCTCTCATCCCCATAGTTGGCATAATATCCGTCATCCGGATCACCAGTCCCGGAAAATGTATTGCCGGCCGCGACCCATACCCCATCGACATTCTCTGCCTGCCATCTATGGATAACATCATATCCTTCTGTATCCCGAACATAAAAGTCTTTGTCATGGACATTCATATTCTCATTGCAGAGAAGTCTTAATCCTTCTGAATAAAATTCAGAAAATATAGCGTTCATTTCAAATGCCTCATTTCCAATGTGCAGCCCATCAAACGTATTCCTCCGAATGACATTATCCATTTCTCCAATATTGCGGCTCACTATCCCGATCGTATAATCTGCATTGCCGGGTGAATGTACAAACGTATTCTCCTGGATGGCCCCGATCTGCTGATAGCCTGATAAGGAGACCCCTACCTGATTTTCGTCAAACTTGAGCTCCTTGATCTCCCCCATTAGAAAATCATTGAACAGGATATTGGCACCTGACACGCCTTCATTACTAATACCAAAAAAGCATCTCCTAAACTCACTATCATACACTTGAAACGGCCGGTTGCGCATCGTCCGGCCCGCAAATACCCCTATGCATAAGCCATCAAACCGGCTGCGCTGGAAGATCGTACAGTCTCCGGGCAGACAAGGCTCGGAGGACTGCATCACTGCTGACGATCCTACAGTAAACTGAGAATTGACCGACATAACCCCAACACCATAGACCCGAGGATCATTGTTGTCCGGTATCTGACGCGTATTGCCAAAATATGTGCCATATATCCCGATCCCAAACACACCATCCAACCGGATATGATGCGTGAAGGCACCCGGATATACATAGGATTCATCTACCTCAAATACACAGTTCCGGATAGATGCATTGTAGAATTTCTGCTTGTCAATCGTGGAAAAATAATTATGAAAGGGCGCGAAATCAAGACCCCGGCTGTTATTCACAAAAGAAGCACCATCTGCAAAAACCTGTCCCCCCGCATCCGAATAGTCAGGTCCATACAGTCGTGCTCCTATCCGGGCGTGCTCGATACGAGACCCGGGATTACAAAATAATCGACCCTGCGGGTAGACACCGCTTTGCGGGTATTGATTCGTACTCCCATTACCCTGAACCTCTACCCCTTCCCAGCCCACATTGCACGCAGCTGTCAGTGTACCATTCAGCATGACAGTTCCTCCAGGCTGTATGATCAGCTTGCCGTCTTCACAAAAACGGACCGTCAGATCATCCTCAATAGTCAATGTGAAGCCACTTTGCACTGTAATGGTTTCAAACCTTGTCGCATCAGACAAATCCGTTCCATCCCAGGTCGTATTCGTGCTGATCACGACGGTCGAACAGGGCTCATGCTCCACCTCGATATAATGTGTAGCCACTACCGGCTCCCCATTGATCTGAAACAGTACGGACACAATACCATAATAGGTGCCCGGCTCCGAAGGTGTAAAGCAACATTCTGTTGTGCCAATATACGGCGAATAACATTCCAGTATTTCTTCTGTATACTCCTCATCTTCGAACCAAACGACCTGGATATAACAATCATCCAGCTCGATATCATAGGCTCTGTCGATCGTGCATTCTGAAGGACAATCCGTTGTTGTATTCACACAAATATTATCACACTTGAACCGGGATAATTCTATATCCAGCAATACACACGCGGATGGGTTGTCCAATACGGCCTCTACGGTATGCACACTGATCGGTGGAGATGGACCGAGCTCAGGTTTGACCACAAATATCAAAAATGGATGGGTTACCAGATCAAGGACTTTCGGCGGATCCGTTATGGCAATTTTCAAATCATAGCAGTAATCCAGGGCTGTGACTACCTGTGAGGTGCCGACATAATGTGATGTAGGCGAAGTCTGGGCTGTAGCAGAATCGTCCACCCAGATCTCGACCCGCACCCCGCCCGATGTTTTGTCAATGATATTGAGCTGACACTGGATTTGGTATGCCGCCAGAGGATTGAAACCAAAAAATGGATTGTCTGTAGTGGGATGGCAAAAACCGGTAGAGCCGGTACCTCCAAACATCCGCATTCCGCGCTCGCCTCCACAAGAATTCAAACTATAATCTTCTTCTACACAATCATAAAAATCATCATAAAACAACCAAGCCAATCCATCATGATAACCGGAGGGCACATGATTCCACCACCCTTCAATACAAGAGATGTCTGTCACCTCACAATCCGAAGGGTCACAGTGCATATTACTCTCAAAATCAGAATTTTGGAATAATATTTGCCCCCCCCCAATTCGGAAGACATACAATAATCATCAGGGTAATGAGTACGGTATTTTTGGAATTCATGATCTGGAAATTTAAAGTTTGAAGAATTATTACTGTTCAAATATACAGATTTTCAATTAAAAATAAAACTGTAACCCACGAATGGACGTATGCCCGACAATCTAAAAAGTAATAAAGATATTTTCCCCAACTATCACCACACATATCTGCAGGCCTTCTCCAGCAACTTCGTATCAGACTCCACCTCGCCTGCAAGTTCCAGTGTGATAGCCGCCTGCTCATACACCGGCTTACGGACGGCCAGCAACTCCCGAATGCGGAGGCCTGCGTCAATATCCGACAGATCCGACAGCAACGGTCGCGAAGCACGCTCCAGCATCAGATGCCGGCGTATCGCTTCGTCCGGCCATTGCAGATAGATCGTGATGCCATGACGATTCATCCACTGCATATTATCCTCATGAACCGGTAATCCTGCACCAGTCGCATTGAGCGCCTTTGGATAAAATGTCGTCTGACGCAATACATCTGATTCGTAATGTCTGAAATACATCTCACCATGAACCCGGAAGATATCCGGAACGGTCATACCCAGTTGCGCGGCAATCACAGTGTCAGTATCAAAAAAGGGTACATCAAGGTCCGCAGCCACACGCTGGCCCAGCGTAGACTTGCCCGCACCCATAAAGCCAACCAGGTAGATCCGCATGTCCCATCAAAAGTAATAGATTTGCAAAGTGTTTCCACGCCTGACGATATACTTTGCTCTGCTGGCCCTCCTTGGGACCGGATGCAAAGCCCCGTCGACAGACGAAACCCAACAGACTCAGGAACCATTCAAACCTTCCGGCACCCTTGCGGATCTGGTCCACAACCCCATGCGGGCTGATGGCAGCATCGACAGCAGCTTTCTCCCCATCCTCCTGTGGAAAGAGCCCATCTATGATTTCGGCACTGCCTTCGAAGGCGATATCATCACCCAGGAATACCATTTCACCAACATCGGCACCGCCCCACTCCTCATCCTCAACGCCTCCTCCAGTTGCGGCTGCACCGTACCGGAATGGCCTCAACAACCCGTACCCCCGGACAGCAGCGCCTCTATACGGGTCCAATTCAATACCGCCGGCAGACCCGGCCACCAAAGCAAAGAGGTGACTATCTTTGCCAATACGTTGCCCAACCAAAGTAAAATTACAATCCAGGGCACGGTCAACAAATCAAACTAATCTGATATGATTTCACTCTTTATTGCTCAGGCCCAGCCCAGTGTATTGGGATCGTTGTGGCCCCTCCTTCTCATGTTTGTCGTCATCTTTTTCTTTTTTATTCGCCCACAGGCCAAGAAACAAAAAGAACAAGTGAAATTTCTTGATGCCCTCGATAAAGGCGAAGAAGTGGTGACCGCCAGTGGCTTTATCGGCCGGATCAACCGCATCGACGGCGGTATCGTCACTCTCACGATCGGCGAAAAAACCTTTGTCCGCGTAACGAAAGGCTCTATCTCCAAGGAAATGACAGAAGCATACCGCAAATCAGGAGCTTCGTCTTCTGAGACTACGACTTCCTGATATCAACGCAGGAGGACCACTTTGTCCGTGTAGACGTCGTCGGGCCACTTAATAGACACTACATATTGTCCCGCAGGACAATGCGCTGACCAATGAAGTGATCCTGTTTCCCCAGCGACGATCGTGGTGGTGCTGATCTGCACACCCTGCAGGTCGCTCAGCTTCACCTCGCATCCTTGAGACCGTGGATTGTACAGATACAGGTTGCCGGTAGCCGGATTGGGATAGATGGCCGGCAGACCGTTTTCGGCATCATGGACTGAAACAGGATGTAGCTCTCGCCACCGGGCTTCAAATTCCTGACGGAAGATATTGGCGATCCGCTGATCATGCAGGATGAGTGTGTTTTCATCATTGATGTGGTCCGCACTCCAGGTCCAGTTGTGCGATCCACTGATGACCATCGGATCTGCATCCGGATAACCTTCATCGATGATGGCATACTTGTGATGAAAGATTGGTGACAAGTCATGGGTAGCGACCCTGACATTGGCTGTGCGCAACCTGGCTAACGCATTTGCAGAAGACGATTCATCCTCCACAATCACCCTCACTTGCACACCCCGCTCATGCAAACTAATTATTTCATCCGTCAGATCCTCCCGCGTCAGCAACAATAATCCAATCATCACATGATGATCGGCTGACTGGAGTGCTCCGATAAGCCGGCAATTAGTTTCGTCGGATGGGGAGAAATAACTTTCGATCTCCAGCCCATCCTGGATAAAAAGAGAAGCTGTGTTCTGGATTTTAACATCACCATACCTGCTGCCTGTGTGTCCGGGCTCTCTACCCCACATCTCTTCAAACTCCGTAAGATAATTTTCCATCAGCGACGAGTGCCGGATGATCAACGCGTGATTGGGATCTGAGGAAAGTTGGTTGGCACTCCAGTTGGTACTCCCCGTCCAAAGCCATGCGATGTCACCATGTCCTTCATCTGCCAAAACAAATTTGTGGTGCATGATCCCGTCACCACTCCGGTAACGGACCGTAAAAGGTAATGCACCCTGTAAGGCACTATTGGAGGTTTCATCATCCGCGATATAGCGGACACGCACACCGCGCTGTGCCGCACGGCTTACAGCCTCCACCAGCGTAGCCCGCGTGGTATTGTACATAGCAATATCCAGCGTATGCTGCACCGCATCGATCCGCTGAATCAGATCCGATTCGATCACAGACGATCCTACTGCATGCGGCATGCTGCCATCAGAAAATGAAGCCAGCACCGGACGATTGAATAAAACTTTGATCTGATCCGGTGATGGAGCCGGAGTACTGATATACAAAGGGGCACTCCGAAAGGTCATGCCTTCTTGGTCCTGTTGTTCAAGTCTTGCCTCCAATACCCTGCCGTATGGAAGGGAATCGGCTACCACCTCTACCCTGCTGCCCGTAAGCCCCAGATGGATCTGGCGGGAGAATGTACTATCGCCAATCCAGACGGATGATGTAGCCGGTTGCACCTGATCCCAGACCAGAAGGGGTAGATCATCGTAAAATGTATGATGACCTTTGGAAATAAACGGGCAAGATGCTTCAGAAGCATCTGTGATGGTTTGTGCGCGAAGTTGGTATTGGTCTTCAAACCGGGTCCAGATTCCTTCTATATGCACCGGCCGGTCTGTCAGCGGAAAGCCAATCATCTGGTGATCACGGGCTATCCACAATCGCGTGACGTGTCCCTGCTGGTCATACAGGACATACCAACCTTCGTCAATAAATGATTCGCAGGATGATATCCCCATACAGGTCAGGATCATTTTACGGGAAGCGAATGCACCATCAAAAATCGATTCTAACTGATCTGTGATAATAGGTGTGAGATCCTTGCCAGAACTGATCATTTGCCAGGAAGAAACCGGAGAAAGTTGGAGCTCTCCCCTATATTCAGATAGCACTCCTGTGACCCGGACAGAATCTCCAGGCCTGGTGCTGTTGAGGGATGAGGCAAAAAGGGCGATACCCGCACTAAAGTCCTGCAGATAGCGGATCTGGCCAAAATCCGGACCGGAAGAAATCGTCCCTGAAGTAGTGACGACAGACCCTAATGGCAATTGCCTGATCTGCTCAATGGATTGCTGACTTTGAAGATGTGTCCAGGTACAAACAACAAGACCTACCGAAAGCCAGTACCTGAAACTGTGGAGCAAAGTGCGCTGGACTATAATTTTTCGATTTTGACATTATCGATCCGGCAGGACGTCGTTTGGCCGCCAGGACCACTGCCAGTATATTTAAATCCGATCCGGACGGTGCCACTATAACCGGAAAGATCGACATTACCAGAGGGGATAAATGCATGGTCAGCGTCCCCTGCACCCGCCAATACTGCACTGAGGGGCAGCCATGTCGCACCGGTCACATCCGTTCCGTTGAAATTCTGAGAGATCCAGACCGACAGGCCATCATGTACCCAAAATGCTTTAGCGCTTTCGAAGGTGAGTTTTTTTGCTTCATCGAGGATGACGGGCGGTGTGATTAGCCAGGCTTCCATCTCAGCAGCCGCATCATTGAAGGCAGTAGCCTGAGCATAGGTATTGCCTGAGAATACCTGTGCTCTCCACAACCGCGTACCTTTCACCGCGACATTCACCCATCCCGGCAGATTGATATCCACATTGTTGGGGACACTCGTAAAGGGTTCATCGATATCATCGCCGCCGCCTGAACCACCGCCTGTGACATCACTGGCATTGCGGATGATGAGTTGCGGCGTATTAAACTCCGAAACGATAGCCGTAATCGTCACCTGTCCGGTAGGAAGTACGTTTGACGCAAAAGTGGATTGGCTACGGGTAAAAAGCACCATACTACCGGTGGCATCGCTGACGGTTACCGAACCATTGAAGATCGTATTGTCGGACAGCGTAGCATTGCTGATCCGGACCAGCGTGGATTCCCAGGCCTGAGCATTGGTGAGCACTTCGAGGACCGTAGCCCCTTGTGGCGTCACATCACCTGGATGGCCATCCAGCGTTGCCGCTCCATTGGGCAATCCGTCGATCTGCAGCAGACCACTGAATTCACTCATCAATCCACCAGCTACATCTACACTGATCTCTGCGCCAAGCGTAAAAGTGTGATTGGAGGCAAAACGAAGTGCAATACCACCCGTTGCATCCTGAAGATATAGATTACGGCCGGTGACCGACTGCGAATTGTAATCACTGATGACCGTACCCCTGATCGTACCGGCTGGAAGAGCAACGGTACTGCCTGTAAATATCTGACGCACCGCGGCAATCGTCATCGTAGACGCAGAGCAGCGCTCACCAGCCATCTGGACATCATCCAGATCCCGAATTGTAAATTGATAGGTA
Source organism: Saprospiraceae bacterium (assembly GCA_041746735.1). Classification (GTDB taxonomy): domain Bacteria; phylum Bacteroidota; class Bacteroidia; order Chitinophagales; family Saprospiraceae; genus Opimibacter. Next base: position 92,193 of record JBGTGP010000032.1, on the reverse strand, counting down.
TCCCTAAAAATGCTCAACACACCCGTGATACTACCGCTACCGGTTGGCGTCAAATCCCCGGCAAAGCTGGAAAAACCACTTGTCCGAAGGATCAAACGACGGCGCGAACAGTCTTCAAATTCACGATTGACTGTCAACTGCAGCACGGCATCCGCAAACGGTAGCCCTGCATCTGCCCCTACAAACTGGACCTGCTCAAACCGCACCAATGTACTGACATCAGCCAGTGAAAGCTGATCGAGTGTCAACACTTTGGGGGTGACCGTATTCCCATAGGTTGCAGGCACGACATAAAGATCTACAAGTGATTCCGGTATGCGGATCAGTTCCGCATTATTGCCTGATCCGACTACGCCAGCACCAAGCTGCGTCAGTCCATTGTAGTCGCCCAACCATAATCCTTTTGCTTTGATATACACTTTGCGCCCGACCGGATAGACATTATGCATATCGGTCATTTCTACACGCAGTTCTATTCCTCCTGTCTCATCCGACACCACGAGTTGTTTGAAAAAATTGCCTTCCGCATCGCTACTGATCACGAGCGCCGAAAATGTCACATCGTCTGTAATCTCTTCGTACTGACCGATGGTGTGACGGGCTTTGAGTTCGGCGATGCTGATATTGGTCGTCAGATTGGGATCCAGGCCGCCGGCAGGAGGCTGATCATAGTCGAGGTCTACACAGGCTACCGGTAACAGCAGTCCCCAGCATAGGATCAAAAGAAACCGTAACGAAGAAATCATATAGTCGTACATATACTTGGTTCAGCTTTAAATTAAAAACGCATGCTTCCCTGAATAAAATAATTCAGACCCTGCATGTAAGAGTACCGTGAAGGAAAAGTATGGGGATCTTTATTGTCAAAATCGTAACGGTACTGCTCATAGCCGCCATTGATATAATCCTGATTGTTGAGCAGATTGGAGATACCGAAATTGAGTGCAAAGTAGGTCCTGTTTTTCGGCCAGTTGAGCAGCCATGATTTATAAAAAGAAATATCGAGCGTCCATGCCGGATCGACCTTCTCTTGCAGGACAATATCATCCCATCGCTGACTGGGATATTCCACCAGATCCACCGCATTCGTGGTGCGGCGTAAGGGATTGAAATTGATCCAGCTCTCCTGGAAGTAATTGACATTGAGATACAGTGTCCAGAAGTTTTTAGAGCGGTAGGTCAGTCCCCCGGTATAGGCGGATTGCGGTGTGCCGGAGACATAGAGGTTCTTGGCATAGATGGTGACGTCTTGTTGAAGGACACTGCCGTTGTTGTCCTGCGTCACGGTCGCCGTCGGCCTGGAAGTATATATATACTGACCGATCGCAGCTGCACCCTGAACGGACAGGCTGGGTACAACTTTATACTCGAAAGCGGCTTCTATCCCGGAATATCCTTTGTCAATATGGGTCAGGTTAAAATTGACAAAGGTGTTTTCATCATCATGATAAAAACTGGTGGACTCGATCCCATCTGTGGACGATATGTAATATCCGCTCACGGACATTTTCAGATAGGGTGCATTGAGGTCATAGCGAATCTCGCCGGACATGAGTTTTTCAGTTTCAAGGCCAGTTACTACATCATGGCGTGTTCGGGATGAGATGTAGGCATTGCGAAAAGTTGGAGCGAGTTCGGATACCATCCCGGAAACCGTCACATAATTTCGGCCATCGATCTTATACCGCACAAGTGCTTTGGCGGATGGAAGGGTAAACGTGTTTTTCTCACTTTCCCCAAATGAATTTTCAGGAAACTTGCCATTCTGCGTTTGGCCATCACGCCAGTACACATGATTTTTAAACGAACCGGCGAGCGCCAGCTCCCAGTGCCGCGTATCAACCTCATAGGACAACCAGGCTGACTGTTGCCGGATACGGGAATAAAAGTCCCACCCAAATTGATCGCCCACTTGCAATATTCGGTTAGGACGACGCAGATCATTCTGCTGTGCGGCCTCATTTCCTGGAAAGTCCTGGGCGGCAAATTTATCCCAGTCGATATAAAACTCACCTCCCAGCAAATCCGATACGATCTTGTAATTCCGCATATCCTGAATGGTCGCACTCAGGCCCACGTGCAATTGACTTTTATCGTTGACCTGATACTGCAGCACCATATTACCACTTTTCTTGTCCAGATCACTGCGACGTTCTTCCATGATATAACTACTCAACGCACCGGTATGGGATTGGCCAGGTACACCGTCAACATTGTGGACGGTAAACTGGCTGTTGAGATTGACCTGATACAGTTTGTCCCACTGGATTTGGAGGAGTTCCGGATTGGAGGTCAGGACACTCCGCATTTGTTCCGCCAGCACCGGATCATCCACATAACTCGGCAGACGGCGGTAATAGTCCGGCCGAGGGTCATTGGCATTGAGCCAATCCAGTGCTTCGATAGCACTCTTTCCAGTTTGATATCCGATCGCGGTTGTGAGTTTCAGTTGCCGGCTGATCTCAAAATCATGTCGCAGCATCAGGAGTGGCTGATCGGCATGATAGATTCTGGCACTCCGTTTTTTCCCCTGCTGGTATCCCCAGAAAGAATTGTAATAGGGGTCACCTGACAGATCATAGAGTTCCTGAATAGAGGTACTTCCTCCCCCACGCTTATAAGGTGCGGCCATTCCCATGATATTGAGACGATGACGGTCTCCCAGTTTTTTATCGACGGAGGCAAACCATGACCAGGCATCATAGAACGTGCCTTCCACAAATCCTTCCTGTGCCCAGCGTCGTGACCCAGACAGCGTAACAGCCCAGCCTGAAGGTGTCTGGCCTGTGGACCAGGTACCCATGATGCGATTGCGATAATTGCGGTTGGTCACAGCGTAGCTCAAGCGGGTTTGCCTGCGCTGGCTGGAGGCGCGCAGGTCAGTATTGAAGGTGCTGCTGATCCCCCCGAAGCCCCATTCGGCCATCTCGGCTCCGATCACGGCCTGATCCAGGCGCATGACATCATTGAGCCCACCCCAATTGCTCCAGAAAAGAGCACCGGACTCGAGGTCATTGACGGGTAGATGGTTGAGATACCCTTCGCTGTATTCAGATTCCAGACCTCTGCGTCTGAAACGGGCCGGGCTGAAAGCAAAGTTGGTCATCCGGCCAAACAGATCGTCGCCTGATTGAAGAAGGCCAGAGATATTGGCATTTTGCTGATCATCACCATCTTCAAGTGTGATCGTAGGCAACTCGAAGTCCAGGAGTTGGGTCGAAAAGGAAGTCACCAGGACTTGTCCCAGATCATAGTCGGCCGAAGGTGGGATTTCCCGCTGATACTCTGATGGTTCGCGTTGTATATAGACCAGGAGGCGGATCACCGTGCTTTCTGCATGCTGTATTGTAAACCGGCCATCGGCATTGGTGGTGGTTTCTGACGGCAGATCAGTCCGGATCCAGATGCCAGTGAGTGGACGTCGGGTATCTTTATCCAACAGGATACCGGAGAGTGTGGTCTGAGCGCTGACTCCACTACACCATAGCAGCATCAGCAGGCATCCCGGGAGGCTTCGTAACATGCGGCCAAAGGTAACAATTCGAGTGATGCAAATGGTACGGCATCTGGTTGGTTTTACCCTATCTTTTCAAGCCCTTTGAATTCCGTAATTTTACCGCCTATCATATTTAAAAAGCACCATGTCAACACACAAAGAACTTCTTGGCGCTGGTTCGCGCGTCAAACATCCTGCTTATGGGGACGGTGTCATCATCGCCCTGCATCCGGTAGCGTATGAGGTCGTCTTCATCCTGTACGGAATCAAAAATGTTGGGAAAGATTATGATCAATGGGAAATCATCGAGCGCATACCTGCGGAAGGTGATGTGACCTTCTCTGAAGCGGAGAAATCACTGATGAAAATTCTTAAAACCTGGAGCGATATCTCCGAGATCGTGCCCATCGGAGACAAATGGAAAGGTGGCGTGATGCTGCTCCAACCTATGGATAAATCGCTCAAACCAAAAGACGTTCCCGTGGAAACATTTTTTCATAAAATCGTCATGCTGCGTGACAGACTACGCGTCCTCGAACAAAAGATCAACAGCAATCCAAAACTCAGTGATGAAGACAAGGTTGATTTGCAACAATACATCACCCGCATCTACGGCAGCCTGACTACGTTCAATGTATTGTTTCGCGACAAGGAACATCATTTTGTTGGTGAAAAAACTTAACACATGACCAAATGTCTTTTGGTTTCGATAGCCCTGGCCGGATTGCTGACATCCTGTATCCAGTTGGGTGATCGGTATGAAAGCATTCCACCCGGTATCTGGCGTGGGGTGCTGCATCTGGGCGATAAGGAGGAAGGTTTTGATGAAAAATCGAAAGGGCAATTGCCGTTTAATTTTGAAGTGGTGTATGATCGCCCTGATTCCTTTCATATTGTCATTCACAATGGAGAAGAACGAATTGTAGTCAATGATATCCGGATGGGCGTAGACCGACGGACAGCACGGGATACCATTTGGATCGATTTTCCGGTCTATGATTCGCATATCCGGGCACAATATGAAGAGGATGCCATTGAAGGTTGGTGGATCGCGCGCAACCGTAAGGACTATCGGATAAAATTTACAGCCCTGCATGGACAGCCGTACCGGTTTTTTCAAAATCCTGATCCACCTGTTGCTGACCTCACCGGAAGATGGGATTGCCGGTTTGGAATTGAAACCGAAAACCCAAGACGCGCTATTGGGGAATTTATCCAAAAAGGGCAGCATCTCACGGGCACCTTTCTGTCCCCGACCGGAGATGACCGGTATCTCGAAGGCACCGTCAGCGGCGACAGGTTGTACCTCTCGGTTTTTGATGGCAGTCACGCCTACTTGTACGAAGCTAAAATATTGGAAGATGGCACCCTGAGCGGCATTTATAGGTCTGGCAACCATTTTAAAACGTATTGGGAAGGACAAAGGGCTGACAGTTTGGACCCCGCTGTCTTAGGTGATCCGATGGCGCTGACCCAAATGAAGGCCACTAACGCTTTTACGCTTGCCCTTCCCGCGCCGGACGGGCAGACCCTTGACATCAGTAAAGGAATCTTCGCCAATACGCCCAAGATCATTCAGGTCATGGGGACCTGGTGTCCCAATTGCCGCGACGAAACCAACTTTCTGCTGGAGTATCTGAAGCAAAATCCGAATCCCGGTTTTGAAATCTTAGGTGTCTCTTTCGAACGCCACACGGATACGGCTAAAGCACTGGCCGCCATTCAGACCTACATCGATAAACTGGACATCCCCTATCCCATCGTTTATGGCGGCTCAAACAATAAGGAGAAAGCATTGGAGACCTTACCGATGCTCCAACAGGTGGTCGCATTTCCGACGCTGATCTTCCTCGATCGGTACAACCGGGTGGTAGCGATTCACACCGGTTTTTCCGGACCGGCTACTTCCGGATATGCAGCATTTAAAGATGAATTTGACGTTTGGGTGGAAAAAATAATAACGATACCATGAGTCAGCAGACGGTATGGATCACAGGATCTACCAGCGGGATCGGGCTGGCGACGGCAAGGGAATTTGCCGCCCATGGCTATGATCTGATCCTGACGGCTCGTCGTGAAGACAGACTGGAAGAGCTTAAGCATGATTTGGTCAACGCGTATGGTCATAGCGTTACAACTCTCTGCTTCGATATCCGGGATTATGCTGCATGTGAGCAGGCTGTGGCACAGATCCGTACCCCGGTGGATATCCTGATCAACAATGCGGGACTTGCCCGAGGACTTGATTTTATACATGAGGGGGATGTTCAGCACTGGGAGGACATGATCGATACCAATATCAAAGGGTTGCTGTACATGACACGTCTCATCAGCCCGGCGATGGTGAAACGTCAATCCGGCCATATCATCAATGTATGTTCTACTGCCGCCCGTGAAGTCTATCCCAAAGGCAATGTGTATAGTGCGACCAAGTTTGCCGTAGATGCCCTCACAAAAGCCATACGGCTGGACCTGCATACACATGGTATACGCGTGTCTCAGATCTCACCTGGTCATGTGGAGGATACTGAATTTGCCCGTGTGCGTTTTGACTGGGACACTGACAAAGCCAGTATCTATAAAGATTTTAATCCGCTCAAGGCCAAGGATGTTGCCGAAGCCCTTTACTTTATCGCTTCGAGACCACCGCATGTCAACATTCAGGACATCCTGATGATGAGCACCCAGCAAGCCGGCAGTACCGCGATTGACAGGAGCGGAAGAAAATATGACCCACCCGTTTAATTCAACAAGACACTTTCCTACCATGCCATCGATCTTAAATTCCTTTTCCATTCTACTCGTATCCTGCCTGATGATTAACTGTAAACAGGACCAAAAGAACCCGGTATCTGGAATGCCAACCTCATCTACACATACTATGGATATTCATTCCTATTCCCGACCAGCGGAAGCCGTGATCCGACATCTGGATCTTACACTTACGGTCGATTTTACCAAAAAGCAACTCACCGGAACCGCTGCATATTCGATTGAGGTCAAAGAAGGTGGTGAAAGGATCATCATGGACATACGTGATCTGGATGTTCACAAAGTAAGGGTGGATGGTACTGAGACCGAATTTACGCTCGGGGATGTGCAGGAGTGGCTTGGCCAGTCTTTGGAGATACCGGTCACGACTTCATCCAGGCAGGTGGAGATCACCTATACTACGCGACCCGGCGCAGAGGCATTGCAATGGCTCGAACCATCTCAGACCGCGGGCAAGCGACAGCCGTATTTGTTTACACAAGGACAAGCTATCCTGACCCGCACATGGATACCGATTCAGGATAGTCCTGGGATACGACTGACTTACAATGCTGTTATCAAGGTACCACCCACACTCATGGCGGTCATGAGTGCTGCCAATCCTCAGGAGAAAAATGATAACGGAACGTATTCCTTTGTCATGGCGCAACCTATTCCCGCATACCTGATTGCGCTGGCCATTGGAGATCTTACTTTCAAGCCAATCGGAGCTCGCACGGGTGTGTACGGTGAGCCTTCAGTCGTCGATGCGGCTGCCAGGGAATTTTCTGATATGGAAAATATGCTGACCGCAGCAGAAGCATTATATGGCACTTATCGATGGGAACGCTATGATGTCATCGTCTTACCTCCTTCCTTCCCGTTTGGTGGAATGGAAAATCCGCGTTTGACGTTTGCGACACCGACCATCATCGCCGGTGATCAGTCACTGGTGTCACTGATTGCGCATGAGCTGGCCCATAGCTGGTCCGGCAACCTGGTCACCAATGCAACATGGAATGATTTCTGGCTCAACGAAGGCTTTACGGTCTACTTCGAAAATCGCATCATGGAGGCACTGTATGGAAAATCATACAGCGATATGCTGACCAGCCTTGGCCATCAAAGTCTCGTCCAGACGGTCGCAGAACTGTCACCTCGTGAAACGCACCTCTATCTCGATCTGGCCGGCAAGAATCCGGATGACGGCATGAACGATATTGCATACGTGAAAGGCGCACATTTCCTGATGATGCTGGAAGAAAAATCCGGCAGACCGGTATTTGATGCTTTTCTAAAAAAATACTTCAGCGAGCATGCCTTCCAATCCATGTCAACCCCGGCTTTTCTGGAATACCTTGACCAAAATCTGATTCAACCTCAAAAACTTCAGGTAAATGTTCAGGAATGGGTACATGGCCCCGGGCTGCCTGAAAATAGTCCTGTAGTTCTATCCGAGCGATTTGCACAGGTCGACACTCAGGTCAAACTTTTTATGGATGGAAATTCCGCCTCGACATTGACCCATAAAGATTGGTCTACGCATGAATGGCTTCATTTTATTTTGGCCCTCCCTGTGGCATTGTCCGCCCAACAGATGAAGGATCTGGACCACACATTTGGATTGACCACATCAGGCAATAGCGAGATCAAAGCTGCCTGGTATAAACTGGCCATTCGGCAAGGCTACGGACGGGAGATTCTGCCTGCCATCTCGGCCTTTCTGACCGAGGTGGGCCGGCGCAAATTTCTTACACCTCTCTATAGTGCGCTGGTGGATGCCGATATGAAACCAGAGGCGGAAAAGATTTTTGCACACGCCAAATCCAACTATCACAGCATCGCGTATAATACCATAGAAGCTCTGCTGACTAAGGGATAGTTTCTTTTTTATTTTACCACATAATAGACCCCTGAAGTCATGAAATTTTTGAGCCAGGGAATACGACGAACAATACCGGATTGAAGTCGAGGCTCGAGTCCAAATTTATACAGATAGATCGGATTGATCAGATAGTGTCGTGCCGCCACAATACGGAGATGATTGATTCGGATATAGCGTTCAAACCGTTCTATACTTAGACCAGTTTCTTTGATCTCCAGCAATTCTTCCACAATAAAATCAGGTTCCCCAGCCCATCTCAGTATCGATCTGTAAAGTCCAGTTGGCAGAAGATGAAGCCAGGGCCATTTGCTGAGCCATTTACTCCGACAGATCTGCTGATGACCTCCGTACGGCATCTGCCACGGCGGAAATCCAAAAAAGATCACTCCGTCCTCATTTAAGAAAGCGGAGAGCTGTGCTATAAATGTATGTTGATTGGGTATGTGCTCAATTACGTCCTTGAGAATAACCAGATCATACGTTCCTCCCAAGTCAATTTCAGGATCTATATCCAATACATTCCGATTGATAAATTCAATTCGGCCATCGGCTATGGCTTCCTCGTGATAGTGCTCCGCGGAAGCTATACGGCTAGGGGAAAGTTCGATACCGGTGCAAAAGGCACCTTCCTCGAGAAAGCATTTCAACACCCCGGCTTCTCCACATCCGATTTCCAGCACACGATGAAATTCCTTTCCTGGCAGGACATGGCGTAAAAAAGGCAACACATACTCACGTGTGACGCTATATTGAATATCAAAATACCGCTCTTTGTCTTTATGAAAACCGAACATCAGTTGCCTTTAAACACAGGTTTACGTTTTTCAATAAACGCCCCTGTCCCTTCCCTGAAATCAGCCGATGAAGCCACCTCGCCGAAGGTCCGGGCTTCGAGCGGAAAGCCATCCACTCCCGGCATAAAAAAACCATTGACGCAACGAATGACACCTTTCAATGCCAACGGACCACGACTGTTGATCTTGCCGGCAAGTGACATAGCGAGATCGAGTAAGGCCTCTGGTTCGGCAACAGCATTGACCAGTCCCAGACGGTAAGCTTCTTCAGCGCCGATCATTTCGCCGGTCAACAGCAGCTCCATGCCTTTCCCTTTACCCACCAGTTGAATCAAGCGCTGCGTTGCACCATATCCGGGCAATATACCCAACCCGACTTCAGGCTGCCCAAATCGGGCTTTGACGGAAGCGACCCGAATATGACAGGCCATAGCGAGTTCACACCCTCCACCGAGAGCAAAGCCGTTGACTGCCGCGATCACCGGCATGTGAAATTCTTCGATCTGACGAAAGATCCGCTGCCCTTTCAAACTCAGTTGCTCCGCCTGTGGACCAGAAAGGATATGTAGTTCTTTGATATCAGCTCCAGCAGCAAAGGCCTTCTCCCCGGATCCTGTGATGATCACACAGCCTGCTGTATAGGATTTGTAGTCTTTCATAAAATATTCGTCCAACTCATCAAACATCCGTGTATTGAGTGCATTCATCGCGTCAGGCCGGTTAAGCCTGAGGATCACCACGTGGTCCTGGACATCTATCTGTATTGTATCGTATGTCTTCATATTGTAAATATAATCAGTTCCACATGGGTCCCGGATGAGTTTCGAAGGTCTCCCATATCTTCACATCTCTCCGTCTTCCTCCAGGAGATCAGGGCGTCGCAGACGCGTCCTGTCAAGCGACTGATCAAATCGCCATTCGTCAATTCGGGCTTCGTGACCACTCAGCAGGATATCCGGAACTTTCATGCCGTCCCATTCTGCCGGACGTGTGTAGACCGGTGGCGCCAGTAACCCATCCTGAAAAGAATCGGTAAGGGCAGATGTTTCGTCATTGAGCACACCGGGAATCAACCGGCCAATAGCATCGGCCACAACTGCTGCAGCCAGTTCACCTCCACTCAGGACATAATCTCCTATGGATATCTCCCGGGTGACAAACCGCTGCCGGATACGGTCATCGATCCCTTTATAATGTCCGCAAATCAGCAATAATCTGGACTTGAGGGAAAGCTGGTTGGCGATGCGTTGCGTAAACTGTTCACCGTCTGGTGTCAGATAAATAACCTCATCATATGGCTGCTGCGCCTGTAGATGCTGGATAGCATCTGCGAGAGGTTGCGGCATGAGCACCATGCCGGCTCCACCTCCATAGGCATAATCATCTATCTGCCGATGGGGTCCGGCGCCGAACTCCCGAAGATCGATGACCCTGACCTGAAAGAGTCCTTTGGTGGCAGCACGTTGTAGAATGGAGTGGGAAAACGGACCTTCCAATAACCCCGGCACAACCGCCAGAATGTCGATCTCCAGCATCAGTACACCCTTAAGATCAGCCTACTCAATTTCGAGCAACTCGATCTCAAAGATCAGAGCTGAATACGGTTGAATGGTCGGTCCGGCTGCACGATCGCCATAGGCCATCTGGTACGGAATATACACACGCCATTTGGAGCCGACTGGCATGAGTTGCAGGATTTCTGTCCATCCCCGTATCACCTGACTGAGTCCGAAGGTGATCGATTCACCACGGTCGACCGAACTATCAAACGTCCGGCCATCGATCAGGGTGCCGTGATAGTGTACGTTCACTTTGTCAGTGGCCTTGGGTTTTGGACCATCACCACTTTTGAGTATCTCGTACTGGAGTCCATTGTCCAGAGCTATCACACCAGGTCGCTTTTTATTTTCCGCCAGAAACTGTTCACCTGCTGTGCGGTTGGAATCATGCTGTTTCATTTTGCGTCCGGCTGTGGCATCACGCACAAAAGCATTGCATTCATCCACGCTGATCACGGTGGGTTCGCCCTTGAGGGCTGCCCGAAGTCCGGCATGGATAATATCCGTATTGAGGTCAGAAAACCCTTCCTGCCGGAGATTATTGGCAATCAATACGCCCAGGCTATAGGCCAGGCTGTCATCTGATGTCTTCAACATCTGTGCGTGCACCATTTGATTCATAAGTAAGAAGAAAGAAGAAAAAATTAGGAATGTTCTCATGATTGTTTCATTTCTGCATAATACCTGAAATAGTACGGAATGGTTTCAATTCCCTTGTAAAAATTGAAAAGACCGTAATGTTCATTGGGGGAATGGATATCATCCGTATCGAGTCCAAAGCCCAGTAATACCGTCTTCACACCCAACACCGATTCAAAAAGAGCTACGATCGGAATGCTTCCTCCTGAACGTTGTGGGAGAGGTTCTTTGCCAAATGTAGTGGCCATGGCTTTCGCTGCGGCCTTATATTCAATTGTGTCAGTAGGCGTAACTGCCGGATGACCCCCGTGATGGGGTGTCACTTTGACCTTCACAGACGGAGGCGCGATCCGGGTAAAATGCTCCGTAAACATCGAAGTTATTTTTTCGGGATCCTGGTGTGGTACCAGTCGCATGCTGATCTTAGCAGACGCCTTGGATGGCAATACGGTTTTAGCCCCCTCTCCGATATACCCACCCCAGATACCATTGACTTCCACGGTAGGTCGGATAGATGTACGCTCCAATGTAGTGTAGCCTTTCTCACCCATGAGCGCCTCCACTTTTAGTTCTTTCTTGTAGGCGTCCTCACTAAAAGGCGCTTTATTCATTTGCTCACGTTCGGCAGCAGAAACCTCATCCACATCATCATAAAAACCAGGGATGGTGATATGACGGTTCTCATCGTGCAGGGAGGCGATCATGCTGCACAGGACATTGGCCGGATTGGCTACAGCCCCGCCATAGACGCCGGAATGCAAATCCTTATTGGGTCCGGTCACTTCAACCTCCACATAGCTCAAGCCACGTAGCCCGGTGGTAATGGAAGGTACATCATTGGCAATAATACTGGTATCGGACACCAGGATGACATCTGCACCTAATCTGTCCTTATGGGATTCGAGAAACGTACCCAGGTTGGCTGATCCCACTTCCTCTTCACCTTCAAACATCACCTTTACATTGCAAGGAAGGTCATTGGATGCCAGCATGGCTTCGAGGGCCTTGACGTGCATGTACAACTGGCCTTTATCATCACATGACCCTCGGGCATAAATTTTCTCATCGCGTATTTGCGGCTCAAACGGAGGTGACGTCCAAAGGTCCAGCGGATCCGGTGGTTGCACATCATAATGGCCATAGATGAGGATGGTCGGGACGGATGCAGAAACTATTTTATGTCCAAAAACGATTGGATGACCGGCAGTGGGAATAATCTCTACTCCGTCCATTCCGATTCGCTCGAGCTCAGCACTCAGCCATTCCGCAGCCCGGAGTACATCGCCTTTGTATTGCGTGTCGGCACTAATGGAGGGAATCCGAAGAAAATCAAGTAATTCATCCAGAAACCTTTGTCGGTTGGATGCAATAAATTGTTGTACAGCGTCCATGAAATATCAGATTTTTCAGCATCCGGTTTCACCTGCGGCAGGTTAAAACCGGTTCTTTTTAAACGGTCTGCAAGGTACACAATCGTATAGAAATGGTTGTTCTTAGACATATTACCCCCTTCGTATGGGCTGAATTTTGGATATTCATGCCCTCTGAGCCGACGAAGACCTCATTCAAAGCCTTATTTTTGTCCCTGGAAACCGATCATGCCGCTGCAAAAATCTATATATCTGGTATTGATACTAATGCTCAACTTGAGTTCCGGCCATGTCCTGGGGCAACGAGTCATCGTCAACAGCAAAGGAGAGAAGGTGATTATGTTTCCGGATGGCTCCTGGCGTCCGTTTGCACAAGGGGACTCCCTGTTGCTCCGCCAATATGCTCCAAGCACCTCATCCGCATACCCACAGTCATCAAAAGAAATGGACCGAAATACCCGCAATAAAGGTGAAGAGCAGGCGTATTTGTTGCAACGCTGGAATGAAACGTATAGCATGATCTTGCTGGAATACAAAAAGGTGCAGGATTCTTTCAGAAATGCCACCAATGCCCAGTTTAAAGCAGGTGAACAATTACAAAACGCCGAAGAAAACAAAAAGATAATTGAACCCGTTGTTCTGGCTCGACTTCAGGATGAGTATGATAAAAGTATAAGTCATCTGCGGAAAGCTAAATTTCAACAAAAAAAACTAAAAAAAGTAGGCGATTCAGCCGGGAAAATTCACTCCAACCTTCATCGCCTCCAGGAGAAAGATCTGATCAAAATCAATGCATCATACGGACAATATTTGGCGGAATTTTATCCCCGGACGAAGGCCCCGGCAGAAATGATCCTTCAGAACTCTTCTGCACCTGCGCCTCCCAAATCAGGGACCCCGGCTACGTCTAAACCAACTACGGCTGTACCTCAAGCTTCAACTGTCAAGTCGTCCAGGAATGATATACCAGTCCACTCTATCATCCCGCGACACAGGACCCCCGCGCCTTACCGTAATAATCCCTATGAATGTGTTTTTGAGCGAACAACCAAAGATGAATCCACTGGCAGGACAGTTTCCCTTTTAGCATTTGAGGTGATCTTTACACATACTGATCCTGACCTCAGGCCCTATTTTCGTAACAAGGAGCTCATCACTTGTGTAGGAGCACTTTCAAAAGCCGGGGCTTACATTTATCTGAATCTTGAGTTTCGGATCGCCAGTTCACACGCTCAAAGTAATTTCGGCTCACTGGCAGGCGGCAGCTTGTTGCGCCTCAAACTTTTGGATGGAGAATATGTATCACTGTACAACCTGAAACCCAATCGGGGTCGAATAGATCCCTATAGCGGGAACACGGTGTTTTCAGGCCAGTATTCGCTTGGCAAGGAAGACATCAAGAAACTTATGCGGTCGGAGGTTGACAAAGTCAGGGTGTTATGGGAAACCGGGTATGAAGATTATGAGGTTCTGCATTTAGATGAAATCCGGAATCAATTGCATTGTTTGGGATTTAAGAAATAAACCAACCCGTAGACGAATCAATCCGTAGTAGACTATGCTTGGACTTAAATTGCCGACCGATCCACGATGGGTCAATCTGGCAGAAAAATCACTGGAAGACATCTTGACAGATCACGCCTATTGCGAGCAAAAAGCTGCAACCTCCTGTATTTCGCTGATCCAGTCATTTCCGGATAAAGAAAAGCTCGTTTTCGAACTGGCACCTATCGTCACGGAAGAATGGGGCCATTTCAGATTGGTGTTACAGGAGCTTAAAAAAAGGGGCCTCTCCCTTGGCCGACAACGCAAGGATGAATATGTCAATGCTCTGCTTCCATTTGAACGAAAAGGTGGAAGCCGGGAAGAACGGTTGCTCGAGCGACTACTCGTCTGCGCTTTGATCGAGGCCCGTAGTTGTGAGCGTTTCCGTTTGTTATCTCTCCATATTGCCGATGACGCATTAAAAGATTTCTACCACGGCTTTATGGTTTCAGAGGCCGGCCATTATCGTTTGTTTATTGACCTGGCCAATACGTACGCCCCACCTGAAAAAGTGAAGCATCGATGGCAGGAATACCTGGACTATGAAGCCGAAGTGATGACACTGCTCGCCCTTCGCGGAGACCGGATGCATTGAGCCGCAACACTGAAGTCATGCTTCAGCGCCAACCCAACCAAGGATTCTCACTACCTATTCTGGAAATTCATTGCTCCAGATCAAACGAATCTGCACCGCCTGATCTCCATAGGTAGAGGTTCCTGTCCACACCAGCATGTCTTGATTATGCTGCACCTTCCATTCGCTGCGTTTATGTGACCCATTATCCGGTTGCAAACTGAGTACTCCGCCGTCATGGTGATAGGTCCAGGTGCCGGTATGTGTCTGGTTTTTCAACTTGCCGGCTTTAAAAGTGCCATTCGGTATCAGGTCGATCCACTCATCTTTATACAAAGGATCTCCACCAGGAGTGGACCCACCAAAAACATTCTTATAGTGCAACATTTTCTGTGTCAGAAAAGCATAATCATGCCCCAACTCCGAATTGGTGTTGCCGGTTTCAACAGGCGGCTGAGCTTGAATCGCTTGCGCTGTAGATGGCGAAGCATCTGTGGTCTGGCGGCTATCGGATTTGCATCCACTTATCCAGTACCATACCCCAAGTATCATCAACAGGTATATTGGTTTCATTACCTTTGCGTTTATGGTCAAAGGTACTAAGACCTTGCTATTTCTACCATGCCGGCCGCCTGGTTCGATACCAATCCAATCCTCCTGATGTCAGCCCAACCTCATGCAGTTATTTATGATCTGATCCGGAAACGAATGGATTCTTTCAGTCTTCCATTGACATCTTCAATCTTGGTCGGTGTCAGTGGTGGAGCAGACAGTATGGTATTGCTATATGCATTACACGACCTTGGGTATAAGGTCACCGCAGGTCATGTCAACTTCAAACTCAGAGGTGAAGCATCAGATGCGGATGCCCATTTTGTGGTTTCGTGGTGCAATTCACACAGTATACCTGTTCTGGTAAATGAGGTGGACACACGTGACTATGCCGAATTGCATCAACTCAATATTCAGTCGGCAGCACGGGAGATCCGCTATTCCTGGTGGAAGGATTTGGTGGAACAGCACGGCTTTGCAGCCGTGGCGACCGGACATCATCTGGATGATCATATTGAAACGACGCTGCTCAACTTGCTGCGCGGAACCGGCTTTAAAGGGCTGACCGGAATTCCTTCACAGCGGGACCTTTATATACGGCCGATGCTCGATGTTACGCGGAGCATGATAGAATCCTATGCCACTACCAACGGAATTCCATTTAGACTAGACCAGTCCAATGAATCTGATGCCTACCAGCGCAATCGGTTGCGTCACCATCTTATTCCGTTGTTGGAAAAATGGTCACCGGGTTTTCCGTCCAGCATGCGCCATTCCTTGCATCGAATGCAAATAGAATGGAATACCTGGGCCGGTACATACGCACAATGGGAATCGGCCTCAGTGCAGGCAGCTACTCACGGTTATACGATTCGATATCAGCCATATGAGATGGCCTTCGTGCTTCGCTGGTTGGAAGAGCAAGGTTTCTCCTGGAATCTCGTTCATGATTATGTAATGTCTGACAAACCAGATACAGGAAATGCCTTAACCTATGAAGGATATCGATTGACGCGGATCGACTCGGGCCTTCATCTGGAAAATGTTCGCGAAGAGAAAACCTTTATATTAAATGCTCCCGGTCGATATGAATTTGAAAGCGGTACATTGACGATTGGAATGGACGGGGATGAACCTGAGCCAGGTAAAACCTCTACCGTGTTGATCAGATCCGATGTGATCCAGTGGCCGCTTGAAGTGCGGGGTGTCTTGCCAGGCGACCGTTTTCAACCTTTGGGTATGCGTGGGCACAGCAAGAAGCTTCAGGATTTTATGGTAGATCTGAAACTGGAACAGTATGAAAAAAGGCAACTACTGGTACTGACCAATAGCGTGCATATTCTGTGGGTGATGGGATGGCGATTGGATGAAAGAGCCAGAGTGAGTGCACCGGATCAGGCCGCCTGCAGGATGAGTTTCACGCCGGGTGGAAAGATCTAAAAGAAAGTGAAAACGATCACAAAGGAAATGACGACAATAATGATACCATACATAAATATAGTATAGCATTTTCGGAGGTGAGCATATTTGAAACCAAGTGTACGACCCAGGAAAAAGAGGTCACGCATGATGGTGGTATCCAGTATAGTATCGTCAGCCACAGTCGCATTCATCCCTTTTTCATATTCTTCGAAACTCATCCTGTAATAATTACCGAAAAAGAACAAATTGGATTTTTTAGCGAGAATACTTTCCATGGTGCTGTAGCCCTTCATCGGAATAGGTCGGGTAGCTAAGGTGGCAAAGACCATCGATACCACGCAGACGGTGAGCAGCATGACCGTCGGGAGCAGTAAAACTTTATTGGCCGCAATTTCCTTTCCGAGTAAGGGTAGCGCAAAGGTGATAATCAGGGCATTGACCGATAGCATGATGTTGGCCTTGTTGTCCGCAATGGCGCTCAGGTCAATATGGTTGCGAAGAGCCGTCTTAAACTGAGTTTGAGCTGATTTGCTGGTGCCGATGGTATTGTTTTCCGAACGATTTTTCCTGGCAGTTTCCTTTTTCTCCGAATCCGCTGTTTCCATTTGTGTGAGTTCGGCTGCCAGTAGCTTTCGGTTTTCGGCTTTCATCTGGGCGTACCGCTCATTTCCTTCCTGGGAGTAGTATTCATGTTCATCCAGAAACCGAAGGTTGGTCCGTGCCCAGTCGCGCTTGGAAAGTACTGCGTTCTGAAGACTGTTGAGTTCCTTTCGCAGGCTGTTGGTAAAAATATGAAAATGGGATTTTCCGAGTGAACTGGTGTCCGCGTCTTTCAGGAGAGCTTCGAGTTTGCCCGCAGGTTTGACATCCACCTTGGTGGCTTCTATGAGTTGTTCAATTTTGGCTATTCGCTCCTCCGGATACCCTGCCTTCGATAGAAACTCTCTGGCAATTCGCTTGCTATGTTCTTCATGACCGGCATATACTTCTGAAAATCCGACATCGTGAAATAAAGTAGCCAGATTGAGCATTTCAAGTTCGCCATTGGTGACACCTGCATGTCGGGCGAGCAATAGGACTTCATCACGTACCTGACAGGTATGCACCCAATTATGGTATACATAAATGTTGGAGGGGATCTTCTGTTCAAAGATCTGCCGCACATGGTCTTCAGCGGCGGTGATAATATCGGGTTGCTCCACTTCGCTCATCCTGCCAAAACTATACCGGATTTAAAGGCCAGGCCTTGACCGGTAGATGTCGAAAGATAACGACTTGAACCGGAATACATCAAGTCAGCGAATGATGGTTTTTCTGACCACCACTGTGCTGGCTCCACTAGAGGGATCTACCTCAGTCACAGTGAGTTGCACTTCATTCGATTGAAAAAAATCCAATTGCATAAACCCTGCAGCTTTATGACCATATTGCAATTTTCGCCCGTTGGCGACAAAGTTTTGCTTGGCACCTCCGCCTGAAAGCAGGAAATGATGCCGCCCGTCCAGCAAGTATTGGAGGTTGTGATCATGTCCGGAAAGGAAGATCAAATCCCGATCGTACGCCAAATCGTTTAATATCGCATCTCGTAGGGAACGGTAGCGGGGATGCCGGAGATCTTGTGGATGGCCGATCACGGAGCGATACCAGGGATAGATCGAACCGATAACAGGCAAGGGGACCCAAAGCCATTTTGCCACTTTAGTCAATGGAAAGAGGTGATCCTTCAGGGTAAAATACCCACCATGATGACCTCTTGTCATCAGCGGGTGATGCAGGGCGACGATGATTTGTTTATCCTGATGTGTTTCGATGGCTTTATGAAATGCCTCACGGAATTCATGCCGGTCCGAAACATCACAATTATCGTTGATGCCGGACTCTGTGGTCCAGTCTTGTATCCACCATTGTGAATCCAGGATGATCATGATCAGATCATCCCGAATAGATAGCACTTCCGGGCCGGCACAACCCGGTCGGGGTACAAATGCCAGATTTGGATGGGCCAGGCTCGATAAATAGGAAGCCTGGCGCTGAAGCGCAGCAAGTCCTCCAGGCTTAAATTCATTCCAGTCATGATTGCCCGCAATAAAGATTATATGGCCGTGATATGCCCTCAACGCTTCAACCTGAAAGCTGAGGATCGCCTTACTTCTTTCATGTTCTGCCGGTTCAGAAGGTGGTGCAAATCCAGCGGGATAGATATTGTCACCCAAAAAAATTATCATACCCGGATGTACATCATCCAGCGCTTTGTCCGCCAGTGCAGCTATGACTGTGCGGGACTGCGCATTGTCAAGTCCCGCATCACCTATCGCATAAATGGTATAGACCGGCGTCTCGGATTTTACGTCTTCAACGGCAGGTGCATCTACATTCAGCCACAAGCGTTTACCGGCACAAGATGGCAATGCCAGTATGCATGCAATGCTCAGCATAACTAATCCCCTCCTGCCTCCTGTAATCGAATGTTCCGGTTTCATATTGCGATCATAGCGAAGGCCAATATCGTATTTTTCTTTGGGCTTCAATGTGCTTGCGCGTATTGCGCGCAAGTGGGGTAAAAGGTGAAAGGTTTTGTGCCCCGGCACAAGTTGGGTAAAGGATGAAGGGTAAAGGGTAAAGCCATAGTCGAAGGGAGTAAACGTATGGTCAGGTCACGACCCGGGATGAAACGTATGGAAGATCATCGTATACAGCCTGATCTCACATAAGCCTGAAGGGCTTACATATCCCAACCCCGGGTCGCACCCGGGGCTTTTCCTCTGTAAGGGACTGATCAATTTACCTTTTACCTTTCACCTTTTACCCCACTTGTGCCCCAGCACAAGCATCCTTAATCTTTTCTAAATTCCATTTGCGTTAATTGGCGAAAATTAGCGGCTGAAATGAATACTGAAGATCAAATGTCCGGACCAAGTATTAGGATTGAAAGTGTTCTTCTGCTTTTTCGTCTGGTGCTGAAGGCGCATACTGCATACTGTCCAACAAGGTCTTGATCTGATTACGGATCTTATAGTAAGTGGGGAGTTGTGACCGATCCATGGCTTGTGGAGGTGGCATCTTCTCCCTGAGGTGATCTACCTGGTTGCCATTTTTCCAGAAGCGGAAACACACGTGACAGCCGGTAGCCAGGCCTGTCTGGCCTACGTAACCAATGGTCTGGCCTTGCTTGACCATCACGCCCGACTTGATGCCCTGACCAAACTTGGACATGTGGAGGTACTGTGTTTCATAGGTTTTGTCGTGGCGGATTTTGACAAAATTGCCATTGCCATTGTTGTAACTCACCTGAGTGACACGACCATCGGCCACAGATCTGATGGGTGTGCCACAGGCAGCAGCATAGTCTGTGCCAAAGTGGCCTTTATATCGCTTCAGGATTGGGTGAAACCGATTGTTGGAAAAACGGCTGGAGATCCGGCTATACTCGACCGGTGCTTTTAAAAATGCCTTCTTCATCGGTCGACCCTCCAGATCAAAATAACCGTCGTGAACACCACTATCAAACCGAATGGAATAATGTTCAGTCGATCCTGATGTAAAAACAGCTCCCAATAATTTACCAATACCCAGCGGCTCCCCTTCCACAAACTTACGCTCATAGACGAGTTTGTAGGCATCCCCTTTCTGAATATGATAAAAGTCTACCGACCATCCAAGAGCATCCTCCATGGCGGAAATCAACTCGAAAGGAAGTTGCTGCTGCTCCATACTCACCCAAAGTGAATTATGAATTACACCTGAGGCGGTTTCTATACGGATCTCTGTTGGTTTCTCCTGCACTTCTACGTGGATACTATCATCGATGTGGTAGAGAATCCGGCGATATGGATCCGGCTCATAGACCAACGCCTGGATCGTAGAATCCGCGAGATCGCGAACGATAGTGATTTCTTTGCCGGCCCGGATAGATCGGAGTGGAAATATGGAAGTGGCGGCATGGATCAGTTGGTCGATCTTGAAATATTCCACTCCGCGCTTGGACAGTAGTGTGCCCATCATGTCATTGGGCTGGATCAATAACTTTTCAAGTTCTACAAGGCCCAGATCCCAATGCAGATATTGCTCGCAGATCTCTCCGGTACTGGAGTGATGCTGATGGTCCGTATTCGAACTTTGTTTAAGGGATTTGGCGATGTTGAGGGCCAACGCGGTGCTGATAATGAGGAGCACAGAAATGGCATACCTTGTGAGATGAGTCCTGGCCAATGGATTAATTTTGGCGCAAGATAGACTAAACCTTGGTAAATCCGGCATAAAGGAAATGTTAAGAACTGATCATCAAGTCACATTACGATGTGGTAATCAGGTGATTGCCCTTGACCGGCCGTGTGTCATGGGGATTATCAACGCCACTCCTGATTCGTTTTACAAGGCCGGAAGAACTGACGGAATACTCGACCGGACAGTTGAGATGGCTGGGCGGATGCTGGAAGAAGGGGCTACGATCCTGGACCTTGGAGGTATGTCAACCCGGCCAGGAGCGGAACCCATTTCACCCGGCGAAGAAACGGACAGGCTACTCCCTGCTATTGAAATCGTGCATAAACACTTCCCCCAAGCTATTTTGTCCGCGGATACCTACCGGTCTATAGTCGCAAAAGCCGCAATACATGCCGGCGCAGGTATGATCAATGATATTTCCGGAAGCCTACTGGATACTGATATGGTCAGGGTCATCGCTGAATTTCAGCCGGCCTATGTCATTATGCATATGCAAGGGACTCCCAAAAATATGCAACAACATACAGATTATCATGATCTTGTACCAGATGTATTAAAGTATTTTGTGGAGCGATTGAGGTTCCTTCAGGACCAAGGGATTTTTGACATAGTGCTGGATCCAGGCTTTGGTTTTGCCAAAACTCCGGAGCAAAACTATGAGCTGATTCGTCGTCTGCGTCAGTTCAGGCTCGTCGGGCGACCTTTACTTGTAGGCGTCAGCCGTAAATCCACATTATCCATCACGATCGGTCGTCCTGCAGAAGACACACTGGAAGCTACGACCGCTCTACACATGGCAGCGCTACTCAATGGAGCATCAATTTTGCGCGTTCATGATGTTCGCGCTGCCAGGGACACCATTGCGGTGTTTGAGCAACTGATGGGAGTAGAAACCCTGAAAAACAAAAGATTATGACCCAATATGACAACAACCCGTTAGCTTACGTTATTCTATAGGTAATGCAGTCAGAGCTCCACGAGCCACATCAACCGGAAACCCGTAAGCGAAGAAGTCTATTCTTTTGGCTGGGCCGTGTATTGGTCACCCTGATGGGTCTGACGCTGTTGCTCATGTTGCTGATTCACCTTCCACCTGTGCAACGATGGGGTATTGGTAAAATCACCACGTCTATTGCTAATGTCCTTAATACACGGGTGGAGTTGGATGGATTTTCTCTTCATCCGGTTTCGGATCTCACGCTGCGGGGGATTTTCATTGGCTCCCCGGATCATCCGGGGGATACCCTGCTCTATGCCGAAAAACTGCATGTTGACTACCGTCGTATTTGGGATATTCTGTCCAAGCGTATGTGGATTACACAATTAGCTGTGGAAAATGGATTCCTGAACATCCACCGATTGCCAGGTGACAGTCTTACCAACCTGGATATAGCCCTTAACCGATTGCTGCCTTCAGCCAATCCGGATAAACCAGCTTTTGTGCTAGAACTGGAAACCCTTTCTGCCAGATCGCTAAAAGTCCACATTGATGATGAAGTCACTGGAGCACTAATGGAATTGTTTTTTCGAACAGCAGATATCCAGATCAATGAGATGGATATCACAGGAAAGTATATCAGCATTCGGGAACTGGACCTTGAATCTCCTGTAATCCGTATGACGTCCAGAGAAGCAACACTCGATACTACACAGCTTGCGGTAGAGAGCTCGTCGGACATGTGGTCATTTGATATAGAGGAGCTTCGCCTTTCGGACGGCCGGTTTGTGACGGCCGATAAGCTTAGGGAGAAGAACCGCTATCCGGATCCGCGTGGGATTGATTTCGGCCACATGAATCTAGAGGATATTAATATCCGGATTGATTCTTTTGCGATCCGAGGATGGGATTTTAATGGGAAGGACATCGATATGCGGATGAAGCACCGGGATGGATTGGAAATCCGTTCCTTGGCAGCAGGCCGTGCATCCGTGACTTCAGAAGGCGTATTCCTGAAGGACCTCAGACTGATCACCCCAGACAGCCGAATCGAGAATACCGTGAATCTTCTCTTTTCCGGATATACGGATTTTCAGTCTTTTGTGGATTCAGTCAGACTTGACATACCTGTCGCTGATATACACATTCGTATAGCCGACTTGATGGCGATAGTACCGGGATTGCAAACGGTGGACTTCTTTGCTGCCAATGCAGAAAAAGATATCCGGCTGCAAGGTCACGTCTCCGGTCATATCAACCGACTGCGAATCCTCAATATGGAAGGTTCTTTCGGACCACTGGAGCTGACGGGCGATTTCAGATCGCGCGATCTGGCTGTTAAGGGTTCGCAGTTGCTGAGTCTGGATCTTAAACAGGCTACGTTTAGTGCGCGAGCCATTCAGAGTATTTTCCCATCCATGAAAGTGCCTGAATTGCTGACCCGGCTGGGTCAGATTCGTTTCACGGGAAAGTTTGATGGCTATCCGGATGATTTTGTGGCTTTTGGTACATTCCATACGCTCTTGGGGGCCATCAGCCTGGATATGAATCTCAACACAGCGCGGGGTATAGCCGACGGGAAGTACTCCGGAAGCATAGGGATGAAAGATTTCGATCTGGGAACTTTTACCGGACAGGCAGATTTAGGACGGGTATCGATGACGGGTCGTGTCATTGAAGGAAGGGGACTCACCTCATCCTCCATCTATGCGGATATCACGAGTCAGGTTTCCGCGCTCACGTACAAAGGGTATACGTACCGCAATGCCCGAATTGACGGACAGTTTTCCGGACGACGGTTCAACGGAACTATGGACATCCGTGACCCCAACATGGATATGTCGTTTGAAGGGTTTATCGACCTCGCAGGTGTTACTCCCCGTATGGATTTTATTTCACGGATCGAAAGTATCCGATTTCAGGAATTGGGGCTTACAGAAAACGCTACGACGCTGAGTGGCATCTTCGATGTGGATCTTTCTGTTGGCAAACTCAGCGACATACACGGGGCAGTGCACGGAGAGAATATCATATTGACCCGGTTGGATACGACATTTATTCTGGACAGCCTCCATGTGATAGCAGTTGTAGATTCCGCTACCAACCTCAGGTCGTATACGATCAGCAGCGATCTACTGTCTGGCCATCTGCAAGGCATGTTTGACCCTGAACTTTTATCAGGTGAGGTCCAACATTATCTGCACAGTGTATATCCGGATGCGATTGATGCTCCGGATAAGGAATGGATCAGGGCAGATCAGCAGCAAATGTCCTGGGATATCCGCATACACAACAGCCGGCACTGGCTGGATTTGATTGGTTTCAAGTCGCTCAACGTACGAAATGTCCATACCATTGGCCAATTAGACCTCATTGCCAGGTCATCTTCAGGGAGCATTGATTTGCCGGAAATACATTATGGTCGTTTCAATGCCTACAGCACGACGATCCAGTTTAAAGAAAACAACGGCATACTCGAGACCGATATGGAGCTGATCGCGGCTGATGTGAATGAAAGTTTCTTTTTTGAAGATGTACTGATCTCCGGCGTGGCGACCAATGACAGTGTACGGATGAATTTTAAAACCGATCATCTGGCGGATATCATTGATGAGTTGAACCTGAATATTGATGCAGATCCGCAAGGCGGCGTATGGAATATTTCACTCAATCCAATCCGGCTGGTCATGTTGGGGGACAATTGGCAGATACCAACGGGTAACAAAGTGGAGATCCGGAAGGATGGGTTCAACCTGGAAAATCTGGAGCTCATCTCTGCCAACGGGATAGACCGTAGGATCATGATCGATGATATAGATCAGAAGGGCATCGAAGCCTATATATCAGGCTTTGATATCAGCTATCTGAATGAACTGTGGATCAATGACAAGTTTAAGTTTTCAGGCTTGTATACCCTGGAGTTGGAAATCGATAATATCTACGATATCCGTCAAATGAATACCCAGTTGCATATTCCGGCTATGCAGATCAACAATGTGCCCTATGGCGAATGGCAGATGCAGGCTATTATGAATGAACCACGTGATTCGGTTCAGCTCAGCTTTACGATGGAGCACAATGAAACCTCCCTGACAGCGAAAGGGGCCTATTTGCCTCCTATTAAGGCTATTGACAAAGCGGACCAGAATTATTTACGGATGGCGGTGACCACCAATGAGTTTCCATTGGACTTTCTGGAGTTTCTTTTAGGAGGAAATATCCGGGATACAGAAGGCTCCGTAGATATGGACCTTACACTCGTGGGGAAGACGAATATGCTGAGTCCAAATGGCAAGGGCATAGTAAACAACGGGAGTACCACGATAGATTATCTGGGGGTGGCGTATTCGTTCCACAATCAGTCGTTCACCATCACCGAAAGTATGATTGATCTATCAGGGGCCATCCTTTATGATGTGCTTGGTAATACAGCGGTGGTGGAGGGTGGAATGACCCACCGGTATCTGCGTGATCTTGGGTTACAAGCGACACTGACCTCACCCCGTATATTGGCCCTGGATGTGACCTCCGAAGAAAATACTGTTTTTTATGGTCGGGGCATAGGGTCAGTCTTTGCCCGATTTTCAGGTACTGTAGCCAATCCGAACATGCAGATCCAGCTTGGTACAGCGCGGGGTACCCATATCTATATTCCGTTGTCCGGCGGGGCCGCCAGCACCGATCGTGATTTTGTCGTCTTTCTTGAAAATGGCAGACTTCCTGTCACTCCCCAGACCCAGATCAATCTGGGCGGTATCAACCTCACGATCAATATGTCCATCACGGAGGATGCCACCATCGAGATCATCTTTGACGATAACACAGGTGAGGTGTTGAGAGCAGTGGGGCAAGGTGATTTACAACTCGCCATGACGCGTACCGGCAATTTTACGATGTATGGCAATTATGTCATCGAGCAAGGGGATTATTTATTTACCAACTTCAGAGTGGTACGCAAACCTTTTGAATTGGTCCGTGGAGGCACCATCAGTTGGGATGGCGATCCATACAGTGCTAACCTCAACGTGCAGGCGAAGTACAAAGGTCTGACCGCTCCAGTCTATCGTCTTATAGAAGAATACCTGATCACCGGATCCAATACCTCCCTCAATGATCAGGCGCGTGAACGTACGGATGTAGATCTGACGATGACGCTGACAGGATCATTGCTGCAACCTAACATCTCCTTTGATATTGCCTTTCCCAATCTGACCGGTGAAGTCAAAGGCTATACGGACAGCAAAATCAATTCCCTCCGATCGAACGAGAATGCGATGCTCGAACAGGTGATGGGCTTGCTGATCACCCGATCGTTTTTGCCACCTTCCTCTTCCTCTTCCTCAGGAGGTCTGCTGTACAGAGGTATCGATAACACATTGAGTGAGTTGATATCCGCGACGTTGTCCAGCTATCTGGGCGGCTTGTTGGGCAATCTGATACCTCAGGGCACATTTCTGTCCGGTATTGATTTTAGTGTAGGTCTGGACCTCCCGATCACTTCAGGTGGAATCATTGACCAAAGTGGTCAGTTGGAGGATTTGTCAGCGACCGAAGTCGAGTTTGATCTTCCATTGAAATTTTTTAATGACCGTCTCTCCCTTAATGTTGGTGGAAATTATGTCACCGGCGCGTCCGTCGGACCCGCTTCTGAATATTGGGCAGGCGATATCACGTTCGAATATGATATTACACCTGACCGACGTCTCAAAGTCAGGGCGTACAACCGCAATACCATGACCGTGGAAGGCCGTCGAAACAAAGTTGGCCTCGGCCTTGCGTACCGGCGTGAGTACAACAATCTGGCAGAATTTTTTGGACGGAAGAAAAAGGAACCGGCAAAGGCATCCTCTGAATAAATTCAAAACTATTTATTCAGACTCAGCAACTCCTCTTTAGTAAATTCCAGTTTCCTGATTTTGCGAACCGGTCCAGGACAAACTTCAGCATGACAATGGATACAACTGTTGACCATGTGCTGATATGCCCCTACACGGTTGTATGGGGTAGAGGTTTGGAAAGATTTGACGGCATCTTCATACGCCCTGGCATAGACCAGATATTCCGGGGTGGCGTTCTTGCCCTCCTCCGTTGGAATCGCAGTATGAATTTTTAAAAATTCGGTCCGCAGTTTCGGCGCTTTTCCATTGAGCAGGTCGGTTTTGATCTGGACCCCATCATCAAACATATCCCGCATGAGCAGAGCGAGCTCACTGTCGCCATTGGGGTTGAATATCTTTGGCGTGGCAGGTTGTGGCTCACGACCACATGAGACCAGGATAAAGCAGATGAACACAATGTAGACATGAAATGACATGCGGCAAAGATAAGCGAAATCAATTCCTGGATGGTCAACAGCATCCGGCAATAAGGATCCTATCCCCTCCTGACGCTGTAGAATGTCCATGAGCAAACACCTACCTGATCAGGGTGATATTGCCATGGTGATACAGTCTGGCACCTGATACGGTGAGGGCCTCCAGCTGATACGCATAAACCCCGGGATTGAGGTGCCGGTTGCGGTGCGTGCCATCCCACGCTACCGATGGATCATTGGCCTGAAATAGAGTAGCAGAAAAGACCATATTACCCCATCGATCGAATATTTTCCAGAGAAGAATCTGAGCGATTTCCTGACTGGCAAACACAGACAACCGGTCATTCACCCCATCCCCATTTGGCGAAAAGATATTGGGAATAAAGATGTCAGAGCGGTGGCTCACGATGAGGGTCACTTCATCCCGGTCTGTACATCCGTCGAGTGAGGTAATGTCGATCGTATAGGTGCTTGTTTCAAATGGCACGATCGCCTGTGAAAGACATAAAGTACAGGGTATACTACCCGCTCCTGTCCATGTGACAAATGCAAGTTCATCAATGGGTACATTCAGTACAGCGGTCAGAACAGTGGTATCCCCTGAAGTAACAATCATATCATCTCCAAGATCTACCTGCACCCTGACAGGAATCTCCATTTCAATCACCTCCCCGGATTCACAAAGGTTATTATCGAGGATGCTGATTTGATATACGCCGCCCATCAGGCCGGCAAACAGAGGCGAAGATTGATATTCAACGCCATTGATTGAGTACAGATATGGTGGTGAACCACCATTAGCCGTGGCCAGGATACTTCCCGGTTCGTACTCGAAGCACCCCGGTGAATTGATCATGAAGGAAAGCGCTAATCCGGAAGGAGCGGTCAGTGTAATTTCTCCTGTTTGGGTACAACCATTTCCATCCGTGACAGTCATACTATACAGACCAGCCGGAACATTGTAAATGCGCTCACTGGTATCGGATGTACTCCAGATAAAATCAAATGGAGGCACACCTTGTACCGAAGACAGAATGCCGCCATCCATATCCCCCTCACATCTTACATCATATCCATTGAAGTCAAATAAAGACGCCAATTCGATCTGAGGTAATGGAAAAAGGGGCGTCAACACTACGACGAGGCTGTCGCATCCCGCAGATGTCGTCCAAACGGTTTCCACGATGCCAGCCAGGCTGGTATCACAGACAGGATTGGCTGTCGATTGATGGACAATTGGTGCATAGTGAACAGTAGTGGTAATGGTGCTGTCACAACCGTATTGGTTGATCAGCCATTGAACAAATACACCGGTATCCTGAGCATGGCATGATGTAGAGGTAATCACAAAATCATGACTCGGGACCAGTGTTATGATTTCCGTCAGAATGCTGTCACAGCCAAACTGGTTTTGAAAATGAGCCACAAACACGCCGGCTGCATCCGGATCACAGGTGGAAGAGGTTATGAATACCGAATCAACTAATGCAAACGAAATAGTAGTAATGATCAGACTGTCGCATCCGGTGCTGCCGGTTTGCCAGTCTTCGAATACGCCGGTCGAGGCAGGATCACATGATGTCAGCATCACATGTGTCGTATCCGGAATACCCGGTGTCACATGCCATATAACCAGACTATCACATCCGGACACATTCGAAAGGAGCGTTTCAAAGACTCCAATTTCAGCAGGATCGCACGACGTGGTCGTTAGCCTTGAAGTATCCGCAACAGCAAACGTTGATGTCAGGAACACGATGCTGTCACATCCATCATGCGTGAATAATGTATCCATCAGAATACCAATCAAAAGTAAATCACAGGTTGTCCCAAACAGAAAAGTAGTATCCGGAGGTGGGATATATATTGTCGTCGTGATGATGAGATGGATACAACCATCCGGCATGACATCCACTTCCTGAGAAATACCTGCATCAGCATAGTGACAGGTGACCATGTGTACGTTTGTGGTATCGGAAGGCGACAAGGTGATCGTCGTGACGATGACGGTGTCACATCCGAACGGGTTGTGATGATACGTATAGAAAATTCCGGCTGCTGATGGATCACAAGTGGTGGAATCAATGTGTTCAATGACGGAAGGCAGCAAGTCGACAATCGTGGTGATCGTGCTGTCACAGCCATAGATGGAGGGCTGAGTCGTGGTATAGAAGCCTTCGGAATATACCCATTGCGTACCCACCCATGCGCTGTCTCCCGCACAAATACTGACAAATGTCAGGATATCATGTACGGGATGCAGTTCAACCTCCAGCAATGAATCTGTCACCTGGATACACGCGGGTTCAGCGGGGGTCATCTCAACAAGGGTAAAAGTCGTGGACGTTGAGATCCCGTGTGAGAAGGTATAGGTGCCGGTGATATTCTCCAGCAGAATCGGATCACCGGGATTGACGTCGATTCCGAGGGTCATCTCATAGGGGCCATCCACCTCTACCGTCAAGGTTACAGGCGTGTTGCTACAAACAGATTCTTCCCCGGTGAAAGAGAGATGGATCACCGGTAATATCTCAAGAAGCACCTGGTCAGTGCCCGGGCAATGGACGCCATTACTTACCGTAACAGTGTATTCACCCTGCAGGCTGGTAGAGATGGACTGCGATGTTTCACCACCGGACCATTGAAAGGCAGCACCCGGATTACCTGCATCAAAGATGTAGACTTGTCCGGCGCACCCTGCTATATCCGGTCCCAGATCTACATGAATGGTGGGGATGGATTCTACCTCAATATATGTAGTTGCTGTAGCACTGATATTCCCAGCCTGTGTCGTAAACCGGATCTCAACAGTGCGCATACCAGGAGTAGCATTGACAGCGGTATTAAAGTACGCCACGTCGAGTAAGGCATTTCTAAAATCCTGAAGGGTAGCGGTGCCCGTGCTTTGAAGGGTGATGGTGGACGTGCCTGATCCCGTGACGCTGATATTGGAATAGGTGCCGGTAAGGAGCAGATACTCATCTGGTGCATCCGGCACAAATCCACTGGCAGAAAGATCGAGCGTTAAATGATCAATCCGGTCATCCGAATAGAGGACCACATCTTCATCGGCAACCGGGGCTCCATCCAAAAGCAGGCAAGAATAGGAAGTGGAAAAATCATATCCGGTGCTGCCGGAGGAATCATTCCAGTCAAGATCAAGGGTATAGATACAGGACATAGGAAACTGATATGTATTCCGGGCAAAAAATATCCAGTAAAACGATGCATCACAAAGCTCCTGCAGTGAGCCATCCAGTAAACTGAGAAGGGCGGTTTTGTCTGAAATTTCCACCAATACCATTCCGCAATCGTTCAGAGGAGCTCCAAGATAGACGTAGGTGCCTGGTGGATAACTAAACAACAGAGTGCTGTTGGCCGGGTCGAGGGTGTCGATCAACACCAAACCTTCATTGGCGGACATATACATCAATCCATGTAAAAAAAGTATCCCCCCATTAGCATTATAAGGCAGTTGGCCAATGAGCGTCAGCGTGAGGGCTTCGAGATCATATTTCCATAAATTATTGGAGCCAGTCCACTCATCAACAGCATAAAAGGATGTATTGCTTGTTGCGGCCAGCCCATTACTATGGGTTGGCGCTACAGGCAAACCCGGCACCTGCGTACATATAGCCGTGGCCGGATCAACCGCATACAATGCCCCCCAAAAACTGAGATACAGCGATCCATCCGGGGTCACTGTTAAACCACCTTCCGCACTAAGCGAATTACCTGTATTCGTTTCCAGCAGGCCGGTGAAATTAATATTACAATTACAGCAGTTGGGAGCATATTCACTGAGAAATGGGCCCCCACTAAAATATCCGGCACCATATATGGTCTGGGCGTTACCAGGTGTAATCGAAATCAGGCTCAGATATAACGGATATATCATGTGAAACCAAATGCAGTCAAAAGAACAACGGCACTTCATCCGTAGTGGCCTTAATTGTTGAGTGAATTCCCTGAATCGCCAGATTAAATATACATCTAAAATCCAACCAAAAGGATCTGCGGGCAGCCGGATCATGCGTCAAGTGTTGCGGATTCTACTCCATAGCGTATGGGTAGAGCAGGCCTGATGGACTGAATCTATGTATTTAGCAATAAGCCTTCCTTATATTTGTCCTCCATTTCAACCTTTCAGATACCGATAACAGTATGTTTCAGAACCTGACCGATAGCCTCGACAATGCATTCAAGACCTTACGGGGAGATGCCAAGCTCACCGAGCTGAATATAGCAGAAGCCATTAAAGAAGTCCGCCGGAGTCTGGTAGCGGCTGACGTCAACTATAAAATTGCCAAAGAGTTTACCGACAAGATCAAGGATAAGGCACTGGGCAGTAAAAATGTGCTGTCTTCGGTCAAGCCCGGGGAGCTCATGATCAAGATCGTCCAGGATGAGATGATCGATCTGATGGGCGGCCAGGCAGCCGGCATCAATATCAAAGGGAATCCCGGGGTCGTCCTGATTGCCGGATTGCAGGGGAGTGGTAAGACGACTTTCTCCGCCAAACTGGCCAATTTTCTCAAAACAAAACGCAAGCACAAGCCACTTCTCGTCGCTTGTGATGTCTATCGTCCTGCTGCTGTTGATCAGCTGACCGTGCTGGGTGAGGCTATTCATGTGCCGGTCTATAAGGAACCTGAATCCAAAGATCCGGCAGCGATCGCCCTCAAAGCGATCGAACATGCCCGTTTGCATGGCTTCGATGTGGTGATCATCGATACGGCCGGTCGTCTGGCGATCGATGAGGTCATGATGCGCGAGATCCGGGAGATCAAGGAAGCTGCCCAGCCACATGAAACCCTCTTTGTCGTGGACTCCATGACCGGACAGGATGCGGTCAATACCGCGCTGGCTTTCAATGATGTCATCAACTATGACGGGGTGGTTCTGACCAAACTCGACGGCGATACACGGGGTGGAGCAGCCCTGTCGATCAAGTATACAGTCGGCAAACCCATCAAGTTTGTGAGCACCGGAGAAAAGATGGAAACCATCGATATGTTTTATCCTGACCGGATGGCACAGCGCATTCTCGGCATGGGCGATATCATATCTTTTGTCGAGAAAGCTCAGGAACAGTTCGATGATAAGGAAGCCAAACGGATCGAAAAGAAGATCAAGAAAAACACGTTTGATTTCAATGACTTCCTCGGCCAGATGGCGCAGATCAAAAAGATGGGCGACCTGAAATCACTCATGAGCATGATTCCCGGTGTCGGCAAAGCCATGAAGGATATCGAAATCGATGACAAGGCGTTTGTCAAAATTGAGTCCATCATCCAGTCCATGACCCCGGTCGAGCGGACCAATCCGGAGCTCCTCAACATGAGCCGCAAAACCCGTATCGCCAAAGGATGCGGCCGCGACCTGCATGAGGTCAATATGTTTGTCAAACAGTTTGATCAAATGCGCAAAATGATGCACACCCTCAGCAAGGGGGACAATATGCAGAAGATGATGTCACAATTTAAAGGCAAATAATCCAACTCCCGGTCTATTGATTTGGCCGACATTCACTGAAAATTTGGCTCGCGCCTATCGACCTTTCGCGCCCATCGACTTTGCGTGGACCTGGATTAGGCGTCAATTCCCTTTGGGGCGTTGGGTATTGACCGGTCGGGCGTTCCTGACAGAGCTGATCGGTCTGGATTTAGATGGGGCGGTTTTCAGATTCTTGGGAGGTAAACCTGATTTTCCCTGATCCTCATGCTCAGCTGCCGGTTGGCCTTTCGTGTTTTTGGCCTGCCTGGATGTATTGCCTTGAAATTTGAAGGGTGACTGTTTCATGTGTCGAATGGTATAAAAATTGGTGAAGCAACCTGCTTGAGACACAAAGATAGGATAGTCGGGTGACCTATGGACAAATCATATCTTACATGGCATTACGCCCCTTCTTGTTGCTGCCCATCCATCATATAGAAATCACCCATAGGGAGTATTGTCTGCGCTTGTTCTATGGACTATCTATGCACCGGGCAATGGATGCTTTAGTGACATCAGTGCCCCATTTTCGATGAACGCAAGCAATTTAATCAGACCAAAACCACTCTCCGGCCAGTCCTGTATACCAGCCCATGGCCAGTGGCCAGGGGTCCAGGATATCGTCATGATCCGCGGTGATGGCACCTATTCCTGGTTGTTTCTGCGAAATGGCGAACAGCGGTTTACATCCCGTACAGTAAAATATTGGATGAAACGTTTCAATTCAGTTGCTCTCGTGCGTGTCCATCGGAGTTATGCGGTTCATCGGGAGCAGGTTCGACATGTGGCGCTGGACGATATGTGTCTTCGAATGGCTGGTGGTTTAAGGGTCACGATCGCGCGCAGTAAAAGGAAGCTGGTCATGGAGTTGCTCTGTCAGTAAGTATAAGTTCTTTCATAATATCACGGTTCCAGGTTAGAGAGAATTCTATCGCCAATTAAGGGCGTGTAAGGGACATTCACACCTTCTCTCCATCCTAGTCAGGCGGCAAAATGGGGCTTTGTTGCCCATCATTTGCTCACCTCATTACTCCTTTGTATATTTCGATGGTTCAGTTGACGTGTTGAATAGAGATGAAAAAGTCGGTTATATTTTCTGCCAAGTTCCTTTAAGACATTGTATATGCCTGCGATTGATATAAAGAAAGTGCTGAATGACCTCGTAACAGCCATGGCACCTGTACAACAGCATCGAGGTGTCCGGATTGTCCTTCATGCCCCTGATCAGCCGATTATGACCTCGCTGCCTTTAGATGAGGTGGTGGCCCCGATGTTTTACTTTGTCATGCGTTTGCTCTATTTGGTTCCTTCCGGCCGGGACATCCGGGTAGGTATTCTGACCCGGAAGGATGGTTTGACCGGTGACGACTATCTTCAGATTGAAATACGTCTGTATTGGTTTACGATCAATCCCACTATTCTTCTTCGGCCGGAGTATACCCGGTTTCGCATCGAGCATGATCCGCAAAAAACAACCCGATTGTATATGGAGTGGCTTATTCCTCCTGAGGATTACACCAACGTCAAGCTACCAAAGTTAAAAGAGGATGCAACACATCGTCTATCAACATCCATAGAGCCATCTCCGAAAACCCGATTACATCATTCTAAGCATTTTCTTGAAACCTCTCTCAGCCGATGGGAAGAATATGGAAGCAGTGCCTTTATTAAGGAAAAGTTAAATGGCACAAAATCAAAAAAGGATGTTCTGTTCATGAACCAGATTCATGAAGTTATCTGTAAACATCTCGCTGATCCCTTATTTGACACGGAAGAACTTTGCCGTGAGCTGGGATTAAGCCGAGTGCAACTGTATAGGCGCATTAAAGCACTTACAGGGTACTCGACAGCTAATTTTATTCGGCACAGCCGGCTGCATAAAGCCGCTGAAATGTTGCGTACAACGACCTTTACAATAGCCGAAATTGCAGATAAAACAGGTTTTAATGAGCCCAGTTATTTTTCCTCATCCTTTCAGAAGGAGTTCCATTTAAGCCCATCTTATTGGCGAAAGGAGGCCAGAATGGAACAATAGTTAAAAGTCGGGTGTCGTGAAACAATAGTGTAAATGAATGACTAAATTTCATTAGCAGCGTGCATTGAACGAAATTACCTTTGAGTTACCTTTTTAGAATATGCACAACCTCTACCCAAACGATCTAACTGAGCGCAACAAGAAGTTGGTCATTCAGTATATTTTGATTCACCATGAGGGTGTAACTGAGGACGAGATCCGGGCGTTTACTGATAACGAACCGTATATTAAGGTGGTGATGGCTTTTCGAAAAGCTTTTCCGGACTATAGCATTTTCGTTGAGGATATAACGGCTGAAGGGGAGTTCGTTTTCATGCACGGCACTATGAAGGGGACTCATTTGGGTGAATTTCATGGCATACCGGCCACCTTTCGAAAGGTTGAATTTCCTATCATAGTCAAGTATCAGGTAGAAGGGAATAAAATACTTAATGCCTGGCCCATGAGCGATCAGATGGAATTTATGGAGCAACTAGGCGCAATTCAAAAACCAATCTAATCCCAATTCCTTGAGCCCTCCCAAAGCCATATTAATCGTCGGCGGTACCGGTACCTTGGGAAAAGAACTTTGCCGGCAGCTACTGGCGTCTGGGAATAGCTTGTTTATATTGACACGTCATCCCGATAATGTGGCCCAATTGTCACAGTTTGGTATGGTGTTGGTCAAGGGGGACTTGACAGATAAAGCATCACTTCAGCAGGCTTGTAGAGGTATGGATATGGTTATCGCGGCTGCACATGCGCTGATGGGGAGAGGAAAAAACAGTTCAGCGTACGTCGATAATGCCGGCCATCGAGATCTGTTTGATGCTGCAAGTATGGCGGGTGTCCAACATATTGTTTACATGTCAGTCGTGGGTGCTTCGCCAGATCATCCGGTTGATTTTTGGCGGACAAAGTGGAAGATCGAAAATTACCTGCAAGCATCCGGGATGTCTTACACGATTATCCGCTCTACCGCTTTTATGGAGATTCATGTTCGTGAACTCATTGGGCGCAGTATTGAAAAGAAAGGAAAAGTGACATTCCTGGGAAAAGGTGAAAACCCAAACAATTTTGTGTCTGTCAAGGACGTGGCCAGACTTATTACCATGTGCATTGAGAATCCAGCGTGTGTAAATCAAACGTTTCAGATCGGGGGACCGGATAATATCGCACGTAAGGAGATTGCCACTTTGTATGGACAACGAATTAAAAAAGATATACGGGTATCCCATGTACCATCCGGTATCGTTTGGATGCTTTCTAAAATTCTAGGGCCTATACATCCGGGTGTAAAACGCATCATGCAGTTATCCTTGTTGATGGAGCAAGCTGATTTTACTTTTAATCCTGAGGTAGTGCTACGTCAATTTCCTATGAAACTCACCGGAATACGGGAGTTTATCCGGGATGACTGAGGAAAAGATCGGTTTCCGGGCGTTTGAGAGTCATCTCGGTATAATTTACTTCTAATGCTTTTATAAGACATGGTCATGCACCAGCATTGCCTTATGATTTCTATGTATACTGTTTTAATCCTAATTCTTTTAAAATCTAAAACCAATTACAATGAAGATTCAATTTCAAATGACAGCATGGATCATCAGCATCATCTCGCTGTTCCTTTCAGGTTGTAGTATCGATTCAGCAGCACCCGCTTTATCTGCCGCGGAGCCGGAATTTACTTTAGACCACCAGTCACACAAGGAAGCTGGGCGTCGTGCTTTTAAAGCCAAACTTGATACTTGGTATCAATTTGTTCCGGATATCGCCAATGGATGGATCCCGGATTACGGACCGTTTCTGGCCTGGTATCCCGGTGGTGGTTCAGGTCATGTAACGCATATAGGAAATGCCCGATGCTTTTTCAATCAGTATGTACCCTTTACGCCTCCTAATTTTTCCTCAGTGGCGGCTCCGGTCACCATGTTTTTTAACGCAGAACTGATAGCTGAAGGTTATCCGGGTGTCCCGGAAACGGTAAGTTCAATTGTTTATGATACAAAAGGTAATTCCGTGTGGTTTCAAGCCGTTGGGGGCACCAGTGTGACTCAAACCAGTCCGACCCACATAGCATTCACGGGCACGTTGAATGTAATTGGAGGCACAGGAAAGTTTGAAGCGGCTTCAGGTGAGGTAGCCATTAGCGGATATTTTAATCCCCAGGATCAGCAGGATGCTGGTTTTGATTTGAATGGGTGGATCTCCTACTAAATGCTCGACATCCTGATTCGGAATAAATTCACATTAAAGCGCTATGACAGTCCTGGTTGCTGACATCCTGAAATTCCAGAGCGCAGTATGGAAGTTGTTCCTATGTGGTTAAACATCTATAGGAATTCAATTCCACCTAAACTTCTCTATAAAGACGTGACACTTCAAATGCTAATGAATCATCAAATCAAAACACTATGTATATATTTTCCATTGATCACACATCGGATATCCATCAAGTGGGGGGTAATGCAGGTACAATCTGCAGTATTTTGCGCCGGGCCATATTCACTATCCAGTTCCTTTTAATCATTCAATGGGT
The DNA here is from genome assembly GCA_041746735.1 of Saprospiraceae bacterium. GTDB lineage: Bacteria > Bacteroidota > Bacteroidia > Chitinophagales > Saprospiraceae > Opimibacter. The sequence goes on along the minus strand of JBGTGP010000032.1, from coordinate 55,082 downwards.
AGGAGCCATGAACCCCCTTCTGACAAACCCGCCTCCTCCTTCGACTTGGGATGAACTCGGTGGGGGATTCTATGGTAGTGGAAGTGTTGCAGATGTCAAATTTGATACTTTAGGTCGAATTGTCCTGGCTGGTACAGGTTTGCCCTATTATGTACTTCCAAGGTGGAATGGTGCCGGTTGGGATGAACTGGGTTTGACGACATGGCACAATGTATATGCGATTGAGTATGATGCATCAGGCGTATTATATGCGGCTACTGGAGCGTATAACTACGAGACGTACAACTGGGTACACGAGATTTCCTACCACGATGGTAGTTCATGGAATCTTATAGGCACGATAAGTGGGCCTGCTAGGGATTTGATTTTTTCTCCTGAGGGGCATCTTTATGTCTGTGGCTCTTTTGTATCCATTAATGGAGTCACGTGCAATAGTGTGGCAAAATGGGATGGGGTGGAATGGACCGCACTGGGCAGTGGATTTCATTACGATTACTATGGTTACTTATGGCTGGGTGAGGCGTACCAAATGGCAATAGGTAGCGATTCCAGCCTCCTGATAGGAGGTTCCTTCAATCGTGTGGATGGGGTCCATATCGATCAGTTTGCCATATACAAAGAGGGTCAGGGCTGGAGTACACTCAACGGCGGGATTGATCTTGGCACGGTCAATACAATTGAAGTAGATGAAGACGGGACTATATATTTAGGGGGCTATGGTAATTATCCTACCCACTTGTCTTCAGTGGTCATGTGGAACGGATCATCTTGGGTATCCTTAGGGGACTGGGGTGAGAACGGATATGTGGAGGATTTAGAGTTTGATACGATGGGCAATTTATTTTGTGTTGGAGGTTTTTCTTTGGCCGGTGGAGTGGTGACACAAAAGATGGCCGTATGGACGGGGACAAATTGGCTCAATCCTGGTGGTGGTGTACTTGATGGTGGATATGTACATGCTATTTGTTCAAAAGGTGAAGGGAGTTTTGGGGTTGGAGGTGCGTTTTATACTCCGGGCTTTACCATGAATCTGGTTGGAATCTTTACCCCGGATACATCTTTAACGGGCTCCCCGCTGAAGTTTCGAACAAAGGTAAGCGGAGCATGGAGTGATATACTGACCTGGGAGGTGTTTAATGGTACAAGTTGGATCCCGGCAGATGAAGTGCCTTCATCCTCGGCCGATACCATATTCATATTGCCGGGGCATACCGTTGATGCAGCCAACATTTTACGGGATGTGGATCAGTTGATCATCGCGGGTACAGTATTGAATGCGCTCTTCTCTGTTATCAATGGACCCGGCACGGATATTATAATTGAAGAAAGCGGAATGATCACCACGAGTATGAATCAATATTGGACGCTGGGTTCAGGCACTACAATTTTTAGTAATGGTGAGTTCTCTTCCGGTGCAGCCATGTTTAATTTAGACCTGACAATCGGCCCTTTAGGATCATTGTATGTGGGGCCCTCTGGTACCTGTTACAACTACTATGGACACAGTTGTAAATGTGACGGAGAGTTAGTTTTTTCAGGAACGATTACCAATTACGGAGTTATCACGGTCGCTTCAGGAGGCATCAGAGGAAAGTACGGCGGCCAGAATAAAATCGTAAACTATGGGACGATACTCTACAAGGATCCACCTGATCCTCCTACCGGTGACTGCCCCTATTGTTGCCCCGCTTATGCTATACCTGAATGGAGAAGGGCGGAGCTTGATAATTATGGCACTTTTCAGATGTCAGGGCATTATGATCTGAGCCTGATTGAAGGTTCGAAGTGTAATAACATGCCCGGAGGCCAGGTCAATGTCCTGGAAGGTAACCTGGCACTGAATTCAGGCGGTGAGGATATGGGGGGTGTGTTTTATGTGGCTAGTGGATCGACGCTGTATATACAATTTGGGTTATACGAGTTCGAACATGAGACCTGGTTTGAAGGACAGGGTAACCTTGTATTTCAAACCAATAACTATGGATCGGGTACATCCATTTTTAACGCGCTTATCCATGTGGAAGTCCCTCACGTCCTCATGTCGAATTGTTGCCTGTTCTATGTAACCGGGTATGGAGGTGATGGTGAGTTTAGAGTGACAAATGGTACTGTTGTAGATTATGTCGGTGGAGGATGGTTAGATTCAACTCTCATTCATGTGATGGAAGGTGCTGTGTTTAATTTTGCTCCGGAACCGTTTTTTGCTATGGGCCCGGCAAGTCTTGGTCCGGGAGTGACGCTCAAGAATTATGGAACGGTAACTAGTGATAATGTCAATGCTACAGGAGGCTTTACGCTTCAGAACTATGGTCTGGTATTGCTTGAAAGTGAGCATTTTGGCAATACAACAGCTCAGCCAAATTTGGCATGCCGATTCATAAATCACGGTTCCTTGCATGTCTCCGGAGGTGGAGAGTTTCCGATCATCACCTCATTATTTCATCAGACGAGTTCAGGTGCGATATGGGTGCATGAAAGTACCTATTTGTCTCCCATTGGCGCTACGTTATGGGAGGGTGGGATGACCTATATTGATTCGGGAGCGTATTTACTTTTTCAGGCTGGTGTTCAAACATTTTTAGGAAATGATACGTTTCAAGGGCCAGGATCACTGAAGATTGTAAACAGTTTTTTTGGGGGTTCCTTTCCGACCTTTTCAGGAGACGTTTTTGTCAACTGCGGATCTTTCCGTTTAGGTTCCGGTGCTGTCGTAAATGGAACCCTTAACATCGGGCCTGCATGCCATGGTATTATTGAACTCAATCCTGTGACCGGCTCCGGAGCTATTCTAAATTATGGCCTGCTTGGAGGAAATACAAGTATCCTTCCTGATTCGATTTACAATTATGGTATAATCTCTCCAGGTGACCAATCATTCAGTTCCCTGACATTGACATCCAGTATCCTCAACGCAGGTACTATTTATGCAGAGGTGAATGGGATACAGCACGATCAGGTCATATTCACTGGTCCGGTCCTGTTGGGCGGCACTTTACATGTGGCCGAGAAACCCTGGCCCCGGTTTCCTGTTGGGGATACCGTCATGGTACTTTCGGCTCCTGATGGCCTTTCCGGCACATTCGATGTGCTAACCGGTTGCTTTGATACGCTGTATAGTAGCAACAAGGTCACCATCCACAAAATCTTTGAAGATGTAGTGGCATGCGCCATGCCGTATGATACGATCCTCATCGCTCCAGAACTGGATACAATTCAACTCGCAAGTCCGTTGCATATTGATATTCCCCTAACACTATTGGATGAGCATGGAGACCGTGTCGTTGTTGTATTCGATTTTACAAGTCCGGGATTCACAGGGGCTCTACAGGGTCTGCGCGTGGAATCAGATGACCCTGTGATCTTTGATTCGTTTCATCTGTGGCAGGTAGGCAATGATCCGACTCATCCGGTAATCTATAATGCCGGTCATCTCCATGTGATCGATACCCGTATTTCAGGGCCCACTATTCCGTATATCAAGAACAGTCCGTCAGCCATATTTACAGCATCAGGAGTTGTCGAGATTGGACCAGAAGAATGAATCAAGTTTCCCCAAATCCAGAACATATGAAATCAAGCACCACGGTCACTTTACGCTCCAGTCAGATGGATGTCACCCGTATCGTCATGATCCGGGGAGACGGGGCCTACTCATGGGTGTACCTGAATACAGGCGAGAAAATATTTACCTCCCGGACGGTTAAGCATTGGGTCCATTTCCTCAACTCCAGCCAACTTATGAGGGTACATCGTAGTTTTGCCATACACACTGGATATATTGATGTGATAGAACCTCAATCCATGTTGATCCGGATGGATGGGGGGTTGATCGCCACTATCGCTCGCAGCAAGATGAAAACCGTCAAACAATGGCTTCGTCATGCCTCATGAAAGTTATTTCTCATCTAACGCGGCTATCAAATCTTCCAGCAAATAGTCCGGATCTTCCAGACCTACATAAAACCTGACATAATTCCAGGGAATATGCGGATCATCACGGCCTGGCAGATTGTATAACGCGGCCATCGGCAATATCAGACTTTCATGGCCACCCCAGGAAACGGCAATTTTCCAGCGCCGGATCTGACTTACCCGGGATAGTAAAGCCGCGATATCAGGTGCATTAAATTCTACAGTAAACAACCCGCCACAGCCACTCATCTGTTTTCGCGCGAGATCATATTGCGGAAAATCAGGATCAAACGGATAGAGGATGCGCCTGATCGAAGGATGGCCTTTCAGATGGGATACAATTTGCATGGTCGATTCCTGTATCCTTTGCATGCGGATCGGCAGTGTACGGAGGCCCCGAAGGATCAGGGATGCATCATGCGGTGAAATGATACCCCCTAAAGTCATGTATTCATCCACAAACATCCGGCGGATGATCTCATGGTGGCTGCACACCGCACCGGCGACGACATCGCTGTGACCATTGATATATTTGGTGACGGAATGAATGACAATATCGACCCCCATCCTGGCCGGCTGTTGAAATAGCGGGCTACTATAGCTGTTGTCAATCGCCGTCAGCAGGTTGTGTTTCTTCGCCAACGCAACGCAGGCCGGTATATCCTGGAGTTCGTATGTGAATGTATTCGGGCTTTCCAGAAAAAGCAACTTCGTCTCCGGCCGGATAAGCGCCTCTATCGCCTCCAGGTTGCGGCCATCTACAAAGTCATGCTGTACACCATATCGCGCAAGATACCGGTTGAGTAACGCGGAGGTCCAGCTATACGGATGCCGCACGCAGATGACATGATCCCCCTGGCCTACACAACTCATGATCGCCATCGATATCGCCGCGCTGCCACTGCCAAACACCAGCGCATCATCCGTGCCTTCGAGTGCAGCCAGTTTCTTGCGCAGAATCTCCACCGTCGGATTATTTCCACGGGTATAGATATGCGATGACAATTCATCGAGCACCGATGCCCGGAACGTATCCACGTCCGGAAAGACAAAATTACTGGTCTGGATGACCGGAGGTGACATGGCATTATAATAGCGCTCACGCTCTTCGCCCAGATCGTTGAGGATATAACTTAACGGTTGATCCATGGATGTGATATAAGTTCTGATGAAAGGTCCTCCAGGTTGCTGCATCCACTGAGGGCCATGTGGAGTTCGAGTTCGGAGAGTATGGAGGACATACAATCCTGAATGCCTGCAGTGCCATGACATGCCAATGCCATAGCATAGGGTCGCCCGATGAGGACTCCGGTAGCGCCGAGAGCCAGACATTTATACATATCGCTACCGGTTCGGATACCACTGTCGATCCAGAGTTCCATGTCGTGTCCAATCGTTGCCCGTATATGCGCAAGTGCTTCCACGGTGCTGACCGCCCCATCAATCTGTCGCCCGCCGTGATTGGAGATGATAAGCCCGTCGACACCGGCTTGTTGTGCGCGGACCGCATCATCAGGTCGTAATACTCCTTTTAAATAAATCGGAAGTGAAGTCCACGAGCGGATCAGGGCGATATCATCCCAGGTGATGCCCGGATTGCTAAATACACTGGTAAATTTCCGTACTGTTTTTATCGCCTGACCTGTACGTAGATTGTGCCAGAAGCCACCCGGAATACGTGTATGAAGACCGATGAGATGTTGTAGTAATGAAAGTGATAAAGCAGGTCGTGCACGGTCCTCCGCCGGCGGATCAGGCAATGCGTTAAAGACCGGATCGGAATAATACTGCGCTATGCCTTTGCCGTGTATAAACGGATTGTACCCCAAACTGAGATCCCGAACACGCCAACCCAATATGGTAGTGTCCAGCGTGACGACGAGTGCACTACAATCTATGGCTTCTGCGCGTCGGATAAAACTTTGGGACAGTTCTTTTGACTTACTATAGTAGAGTTGAAATAATCGGGGACAGTCTCCCAATGCTTTTGCGATCTCCTCCATGGGTCGCGAAGCCTGGCTGCTGATGACCATGGGAATATGCATATCGGCTGCTGCCCGGGCGACGGCGATATCCGCATCGGGATGGGCCAGTTCGAGGACACCGATAGGCGCCAGCATACAAGGTGCAGGAAGCGTATGCGCCCTCCAACTTAGTTGCATACGCACCTCCTGCACACCACCAAGCATTCTTGGATGGATTTGAATTTGATCCAGGGCCCGGCGATTGGTGTCAATCGTAGATTCACGACCGGCACCACCCGCGAGGTAGGCATAAGCTTCAGGCGACAAACGATTCGACGCTTGCTCTGCCATGGCCTCGTATGACACCGGAGTCACCGGTCTTCTGCCGGCGAATCCATCCAGGTAGATCTTTCGTTGTTGTTGGAGACTGCGCATGTTGACCCCAATGTAGAAAGAAAACCAGAAAATGGATCCTGACTTTTTAAGGTCGCCATTCGCCTAACGCGATAGAAACCCAATACGGGCCGAGGAAAATAGAATCTTAAAAAAAGGGGAAGCAGCGGGCAGGGCATGACAGGACTAAAGTATACAATCCTGATGGAAAACAACGTTAAGGAATATAAATTCATGGAGAACCATGAATGCCATTCGATGGTCCATCAGGACCGGATATAGCGATCGTGAACACTCACCACTGCGAAGTAAAATATGGCATAGATATTGCGGATCAATACCTAGTCATATTATATTCAGGACTAATGTCTAAATATCTGGATGTCAACATACTGAGTTTAAATCATCGATTGCCTTTCGCCATCGGTTCTTCCTGGAATACATCCTCAAATCACATTTAAAATTTCATTTATATATTATGAAGATCTTCAAGCACTTAGCCTTTTTCGCGCTCGCCCTTTTGCTTACATCGTGTGGTAATAACGGAGCAGATCCGAAGAATCCGCGCAGTCGTGACTTTGAACTGTATATTGATTTCTGGAATACGCAGGGGATCAATCCGCAGATCACATTTGATGGAGTCAATTCATCACCGGAAGTGAAAATTGATTTTTCAAAAACCTTTGCAGGTGTGGCGGTGCCGCCCAAGTTTACCAACGTGATCATCGACAATGTACGGATCATCGACCATCAGAATGTCAATTATGAGATCGATGGAATTACTGCCTATGAATGGCGGGAAGACATTAACGGCTGGAAAGTGGATGTGGAATTCACCATGAATTATACCCAGGTTCAGGATCTGGTCGTCATGATGGTGTTGGATGCCAGTGCCTCATTGGGTGCTGATTTTGAAAAAGTAAAGCATTATGCCAATAGTTTTGTGATCAATGTACTCACCGAGATTCCGAATGCCCGCATAGGGATCATTGATTTCTCGGATGAAATCCACAGCTTTCCACCGACCAATAATAAGGTCGCTTTGCAAAACTATATCGCCAGTTTGAAGCAGGGTCCATTTACATCACTGTATGAGGCGGTCAATATGGGTATTGAGGTGCTGAATTCGGCGACGGCGGAAGGAAAGACGCTGCTGGTCTTTACGGACGGCACGGACAATAATTCCCATCCGGAATTTACCCCCGCTTATCTCCTCCAGAAACTCGAGAACACAAGCGGCATCGCCATCAATAGTTTTATGATCGGCCTGGAAGGCAACGGTGGTGTCGATAAACCTGTGCTCAATGCACTCGCCACCAATGGTGGTACAGCAGCGTTTCCCAAGAATATCGATGAGCTGGGCAAAGTATTTCAAAAATTCAGCAGCTCTATAGCCAATGTCTATAACCTCACCTATGTTCGCAATCAGCAGGTGATACCGGAGGTCGACAAGCGCAAGCTTCGGTTTGTGATAAAAGGAACAGCAAAGGTGGATTGATGCAGTCATGTGCCCGGTTCGTCATAAGCCAGGCATACCACACCGTATAAGAAAGGAAAATTATTTCATCTATATCGCAAGCCCGGTCTAAGCAACCGGGCTTGCTCGTAAGCTTCCGCTGGAAGGAGTAGGATCTGACTTCGTCAGGGGATTTTTGTTCTTTTTTTTTGCCTTTGGTCGCCGAAGCTTTAGCGAAGGAGATCCCTTGGTCGCCGAAGCTTCAGCGTATGCGGATGCCAGTCGAAGCGCAGCGAAGATTCCGACCGCAAGGCGGAAAGCCAGATTAAATGGTAACTTTTTTACATGATCTTACCCTACCCAGTTGGGTTACCTTTTCAATAAACACAACCCCTCAACCTCTCAACTTAATTGCGCGTTGGTGCGGGTCAGGTTGCGTTGAGGATGCCCCGGCGTTGGTTTAAGTGAAGTTGCAAACTTCAAAAGGAAACATTTCTATGCGAAGTTGCAAACTTCGCATAAGTAGGATTGGGGACGGAAAAGGCAAAGGGTTCTCGTGCAACCCCTTCAGGGTTGTAGGGTGGGGGTGTGCCATATACCCCGGGTGCAACCCGGGGTTATAGAGTGTAAGCCCTTCAGGCTTATATGAGATCATGCTTTCATTCTTTAGATCATGGACAGGTTTCGTGGTTATAAGCGTGTAAGCCCTTCAGGCTTATGTGAAATCTTGCGTTATGCATGCGTTCCTTCTATGCATGCGTTCCTTCTATGATCGTACACAGCTATTACTCGGTGGTGTGAATGAATAGGCCATTCCGGCTAATGAGGAATCAGGCCCACTTTGATGGCTCACAGCATTGAGACTATCGGGATGATCCACTTTATGTAATACTCTCGGCAACCTATGTCATGAGGGCAAACTAAATACTAAACTCTAAACACTAAACTCCTAAACTCCTAAACTTCTCAACTTCTCAACCTCTCAACCTCTCAACCTCTCAACCTCTCAACCTCTCAACCTCTCAACCCCTCAACCTCTCAACTTCTCAACCTCTCAACCTCTCAACCCCTCAACTTCTCAACCTCTCAACCCCTCAACCTCTCAACCTCTCAACCCCTCAACCTCTCAACCTCTCAACTTCTCAACCACTAGTACAGGTGTGAATTATATAATGCAATGCTGGAATCTTATAATAGTTCCATAGGCATTCCGTCTGACCTTTGTAGGGTTATGAATGATGTATTCATACTTAAAATCAAGGTTATATGAAAAAGTTTATTCTAGGATTAATGGCTATTGGAATATTGACGGTCACCTTCACGTCACCCGTATATGCCATCACACCCCCCACCACAGAAGCGGTTGTACCTGCACCGAAAGAGGATTTGCTTGAAGCAGAAGCGTTGATGGCCCGGTTGGGTGAGATCCGCGCGATGGATTTAGCTGGTCTGGCAAAAGCGGAGAAGAAACAACTACGCAATGAAGTGAAAGCCATCAAACAAGACTTACGTAAAGCCAGTCAGGGCGTGTATTTGTCGATTGGGGCCATTCTGATTATCATCCTGTTGTTGATATTGGTTCTTTAATCAACTCTTTTAGCATTCACGTGTATGAATTACATGTTACTTAATTAGTTAACAGATTAAATTACCTCGTTATGAACAACATACTCAATATACTCATCGTCATTCTGATCGTCGCCTGGTTAGTAGGATACTTCGGTTATCAGACAGGCGGATTGCTGCACCTTTTACTTGTGATTGCGGTCATTATGATAGTGGTTCGTCTACTTCAAGGACGAAAAGTGGTCTGATCGCTGAGGAAAACCAATTGATTTTAACGCCTTAACCATGGTTTTCAGCGCAGCCTTCAGTAGAATATATACAGCTATATCCTCGCAGTGTTGGAAGGTATGAAAAGAAATGCTTGACACAACTGCAATTAGGGATATACCATGATTTGCAAAACCCCATCATAGCAGACTGGCGGCACACATGAAATGAATTATTAAAGGGAGGGAGATCCAGAGACAATTCAAAGAACGTGTGACGCCAGCGCTGTCTATGATTCAGTTGCCAGTCGGTAAGATGATTTTATAATGTTCCGGGAAAGCGTCATCCCAAAAACCTCAAAAAAAAATGAAAACGTTGTTTATACAGTTTATCGTCGCGCTGGTGGTACTGGCTGATGCTGTATATACAAAGCGGATGCCGGACTCCGCAAGTAATCTGACGCAGCGTGAAACCAGGGATTTGATCCGGACTCCGGAGCATCACTTTACTATTGATTCCAATGGCTGTAACATGCAGGATCATTTCTGCCGGATGCCACGTGAACGGGATAAAATGTATCGGAATATAGTAGTGAATCTCCCGTAATTATAGAACGCGGAACGTAGGGAAATACCTGACATTTATGATATGACCCTTAACGCAAAGCGCCAAACTGTAACCCTGTTTTATAAGTATTGTGGCGTTTCGCTATTGGCGGGACGCCATTTCTCTTGTGGGAACCCTTAGCGGACAAACTCCAATATCGAGGCCCTGGCGCGACCTGACTACATTAGAGTTTGTATCTAAATCCCCAGTTCCACCTGAACCATCATATTCAACCGGTTTTCGAACGTATGCAACAATGTGGGCTGGGTGCCGGGGTGTCGCCGGTCGTCAAGCCCGATATAATAGAGGAATTTGACCCGATGGTGGTTGAGATAGTAATTATAACCGAGGGCTTTGGTTCGAAGCACATATTGAAAATCTTCCACGCTCTTCTCGGGATTGACGCCGGCATAGCGGAGGACGATTTCGTGTCGTTCGGCAAACAATTTACTGAGTTGCACATTGAATGCCTGTCCACGGCCCACACGCTTCATGTCAAAATAATGGTCCATATCATGACTCAATCCGAAGGCCTTGCGATGAAAATATTCGGTGAGCAGACCCCAACCGCGATACTTGATGATCATATCCGTGATCATCGTCTTTAAATTGACAGGCACCGGAAGGAAAGATCCTAACTGGCCACCAGTACGTATGGTTTTCATATTATGGTTGAGCGTAAGTCCAAGGGATAGTTTTGGTTTTGGCTCAAACTCCTGGTCTCCTGAACTGTAATCACCGAGGTTCTGGAAGGGACCGGTAGGCAACCACTCTATACGACCGGTATAGGATAGACCTTCATTGGTATACAATTGGCCACGTCCTTCCCCTTCAGAAATGGCTCCTTTCAGGATGATCTGTTGCGTTCGGCCTATGGGTTGGGTGTAATAGCCAAAGAAGCCAAAGTCGCGATCGATGGTATAGGCTGAGTTGGCTACTGACCGGTCCGGCAACTGGAGGTTGCCGGACGAGATGACGCGCTCGCGGTTGCCGGGCAGTTTGGTCTGACCAAATCCGAAATACAATCGGGGATTGATGGTATAAAAGATCATGGCATCCCGTACGGTCTGGGCGATGGTACCGGAAGCGAGATCCTGATCGTTGCGGGAGAAAGAGAGCTGGATATAGTAGCCCACCTTTCGGGTCATGACAAATCCATCCAGACGCAAACGGAGTCGGCGCACGACGGCTTCAAATCCAGGTGCGTCGATACCATCGAGGGTAGAGAAATACCCCATCCGGTTTTGCATCCGGAATCGGAGACTCATAAAGAACAGGGAGTCCTTTTGAAAACTGATGCCATTGGGACTGACGAGGAGAGGGCGTTCGTCAGATTCCACTTGAGCTTGGAGTGTTGGACACAGCCCGAAACCCACGAGGAGAAGGGCACAATATAGGTATGGCTTGCGCCATGCCCGATGCCAGGGCAGGAGAAGGTGCTTTATCATTTTTTAGTATCGGTTTACAGACGCAAAAGAACTAAAAAATCTGCCCATTGTGAGCCGTGAGCTGATTCACACCTGTTAGAGGCTGTCCGAATGAGCAGGTATAGATAAAGTACAGTGGTCTCTGTCCTGAGACAGAGACCACCGGGAATAGAGTTTAGCGTATGATGTACCTGGATGGATCTATACAGTAGAAGACATTTGTTTCACTTGGAAGCTTTACTGGCCATATAGCGCATCATACCATCAAATTCTTTTTTGAATTTTTCAAAATCAATCTGATTTCCCTGCAGGATCATACTCCAGTGCCGGGTCTGGGCGCCCTGGGCAATCGCATCATGGATCTCGGCATCTGTAGCACCATGTGCTTTGGCCGCTGCGGTGTGGAAATAGATGCAGTAGCTACATGGGATCTGTGAGGCTACAGCCAGTTGGAGCAATTCTCTGTACTTGGGTGGCAGTGGGCTGTTGGGGCTCCCCATTTGTTTAAAATTTTCCCAGGCACTGGCAAGTGCATAGTCTGGATAAACCTGAAAAAAGGATGGAAAGCTTCCAAATTCATCTTTGATTTCCTGAACGGCTTTCTGGTAGGCGGGATCCTGTGCTGAGACGGATAGGCTGAGGCAAAGCAATGGCAGCAGGAGGCAGGCTTTGCGGATAGACAACATCAACTGAGCATTCATGTGTGACAAGATTTAACGGATGTGAATTAAAGTGCCATCTACATCAATGGCTTTCGGGTGTAAAGGTAGAGTGGGAGAGGAGGGAGATCAATGCCATAAATATGGGAGGGGAGGCAGGGGAGGGGTGAGGGGTGAGTGGGGTGCTTCGACCCGCTTGACACATCCTCGTGCTACAGCTCAGCAACCGTGGTGAGTGGGGTGCTTCGACCCGCTTGACACATCCTCGTGCTACAGCTCAGCAACCGTGGGGAGTGGTGAGTAGTGAATGGGGAGTGGGAGAAAAAGTTTTACTGGGATATTTGGACAATGCAGAATAAAGGGGTATTTTTAATCTTGATAATATTATATTGGTTTCATGATGAAAAGTGTCCGGAGTGTGTGCCAGGCACTTTTTTATGGGGGGGTCAGTCACAGACCGGGTTTTACATCAGGGGGTTTGATTGATGAGGGTAAGCATTAGATCAGGTGGAGTAGGGGGGATTGGAAAATCCGATGTTGGCTTAGGTGGGATGATATGGTCCTTACCTGAATTGTGTATGCGGGTTGGTTTCAAAGGATCTTTTTTGAAGTTCTTCCACATCGGCTTTGTCTTTCAGGCGGGCTGTGGCATTTTTGGAATGTATCAAATGAGTACGGTGTAAAAAAGGGAAAGTCTTTGTGCCAGCATGGACTTCGATGATATGCTGTCGGGCAGCCATATACTTTACACCGGGTAGATCCGTCAGGAAATTTATTCTTTCCGGTTCATTCCAGAAGTGAAAATGTATTGGTACAGTAAAATCCAGACTGGCTAATTCAATCAGTTCATTTTCGTCAACGTCCAACAAACGTAGTACCGGAATCAATTTATCCCGGTTCAGGTTATCCGGTATTAACCACAGATCTAAATTGCCGGTTGTTCTGGCATATCCATGGAAGATGACGGCATAACCACCCACGATGATAAAGTCAACCTGATGGGCGAGCATCAATTTCAGGACCTTTTGGTGATGATCCAGGAAGAGGTGTAGAGTTGGATCCGCATTTGGATTAAGTATCGCCTGATTTGGTGAATTGGGGGATTGTGATATATACGAATAGACCCGTTGTATGAGTCCTACCGTGTTGTGGATACGTTGTAGTGGATCTTGGGCGGCAATAGATCTGGCTGTAGATCCTTCTGACTCTTTGTATGTGTTTGAGATGGTCAGGTCAGAAGATGTAGGCGAATTATCGGAAGAGTCTGGAGGAGGGGGCATGGGTGGTTAGGTTAGTTTGGCTATCATGATTTGGTAAAAGAGACGACTACATGATTCAAGTATACTTCCCATCTCATAACTAGTATGTGGTTGATAAATATAGGCAATTTTACTGAATTTGTTTCAATTCCGCTATGGTACGATTAGAAGCCATCGGAACACCAGAAGCAACGCCATACAAATAATGTTTCAATTCCGCTATGGTACGATTAGAAGTAGACTTGATAAGCTGAAACAAACTCTGTTCAGCAAGTTTCAATTCCGCTATGGTACGATTAGAAGCTGCGCCGTCGAAGATGTAATGATTTTCCATTGCGAGTTTCAATTCCGCTATGGTACGATTAGAAGTAGTAGCAAAAATCCTTGATAGGATACCACCTACCACGTTTCAATTCCGCTATGGTACGATTAGAAGTGCCTTTGGAGCCATTGCGGATGCGCTCGCCATTTTGTTTCAATTCCGCTATGGTTCGATTAGAAGAAATCCTCCTCAGACAGCTCCATCTGATGCAGCACCGTTTCAATTCCGCTATGGTTCGATTAGAAGTAATCTTACTCTCGTGTATTGCATAAGATGGCCTCTGTTTCAATTCCGCTATGGTTCGATTAGAAGTTCTGATCCCTGGATGTCTAGCAAGGATATAGACCGGTTTCAATTCCGCTATGGTTCGATTAGAAGGGAGCTTGGCGCGATTCTTCCCTTTGCGGTAAGCCGGTTTCAATTCCGCTATGGTTCGATTAGAAGCGATGATTTGTTTTACATTTTCCTTTTGCATATTCCTGTTTCAATTCCGCTATGGTTCGATTAGAAGTGCCATCGAAGTACCGGATGGGCGTTGTGCTCTATCGTTTCAATTCCGCTATGGTTCGATTAGAAGCACACCTGGTGATCCTTGGAACATTAGTCCCTTTTCGTTTCAATTCCGCTATGGTTCGATTAGAAGCGCTTCGCCCTACAACATCGTGTATGCGTAAGGCTGTTTCAATTCCGCTATGGTTCGATTAGAAGGGCTATCCATTATCTCATCGAACCTATCGCTGTTGTGTTTCAATTCCGCTATGGTTCGATTAGAAGACATCAGTTTCTCGGCAAGGTATATGTGAGGTACAAGTTTCAATTCCGCTATGGTTCGATTAGAAGATCCCCGCCACGAAGGAAAACATCGAGACCCTGCTAGTTTCAATTCCGCTATGGTTCGATTAGAAGCGGACTATTACGGGCAGATATCAACTGCCACTATACGTTTCAATTCCGCTATGGTTCGATTAGAAGCCTTTAACTATTACTTTAGATAGACCCAAACACGAGTTTCAATTCCGCTATGGTTCGATTAGAAGACATGATTGCGCAGGTCGATGTAGGCACCCCAGATGTGTTTCAATTCCGCTATGGTTCGATTAGAAGTCAATCCTGCCCTGCAGCGCCCTCAGCTCAGCCTCGTTTCAATTCCGCTATGGTTCGATTAGAAGATCTGGCGCTGATAGCCTCGACTCATACTATACGCTGTTTCAATTCCGCTATGGTTCGATTAGAAGCGGTGCTTGTTATCGTTTCGTTTTGTCGGCATGATGAGTTTCAATTCCGCTATGGTTCGATTAGAAGGGTTAATGGCTATCCTTCAAGTTAATCCTAACACGTTTCAATTCCGCTATGGTTCGATTAGAAGCCTATTATGCAACGCCTAAAATCGGAGTCTAATGAAAGTTTCAATTCCGCTATGGTTCGATTAGAAGCTGTGTTACTGAAAAAATCACCACTGACCCCTACAGTTTCAATTCCGCTATGGTTCGATTAGAAGCTGACCCGATTCTTCAACACCCGAGCTGAAAGTCTGTTTGAATTCCGCTATGGTTCGATTAGAAGCACCGGTGAGGCAATATAGCGATAGGGCTGAACCTAGTTTCAATTCCGCTATGGTTCGATTAGAAGGTGACCCTGATGATGTATGTGCGGGACGAGCCAGTGCGTTTCAATTCCGCTATGGTTCGATTAGAAGCCATACGATGAGGACATCACCGGCACATACCCGAGTTTCAATTCCGCTATGGTTCGATTAGAAGGGGTCAGCGGCGGGTGAGTGTATCATTCGTCTTTGTAGTTTCAATTCCGCTATGGTTCGATTAGAAGTCGACTTTGTCAAGTCGATCATGAGCACCTTTGCCCGTTTCAATTCCGCTATGGTTCGATTAGAAGTGCACCACCGATTAGACTCCCGATCGCACCAGTTAAGTTTCAATTCCGCTATGGTTCGATTAGAAGGCCCGGCGGGCATCATAAGACCTACCTCCGGGAGCGTTTCAATTCCGCTATGGTTCGATTAGAAGCGGAAATTTTCGCATGTCACAACGGACCTGCAGTTCAGTTTCAATTCCGCTATGGTTCGATTAGAAGAGAAACGAAAGCCCACAAGGAGAGGTAATAACTTGCGTTTCAATTCCGCTATGGTTCGATTAGAAGCCCGTGAGGGTTATGATGACAGGCCCGGGCGAGATCGGTTTCAATTCCGCTATGGTTCGATTAGAAGGTTGTATTTACTCTCCACATCCACATAGCTAATCTGGTTTCAATTCCGCTATGGTTCGATTAGAAGAAACCAACACACTATAAGCTATGTAATGAAATATTGTTTCAATTCCGCTATGGTTCGATTAGAAGGAAAAGGAGGCAGGAATAGAAATGCGCACCCATGGGTTTCAATTCCGCTATGGTTCGATTAGAAGTTGAAGGTTATGTTCCGCTCCAGGGACCTGAGCAGTTTCAATTCCGCTATGGTTCGATTAGAAGGCAGCAGTTCCTCTCGGTGTACAGTGATGATCACTGTTTCAATTCCGCTATGGTTCGATTAGAAGAAATGCCCTGATATAGCACGGACCCTATCCACCAGTTTCAATTCCGCTATGGTTCGATTAGAAGTGGGGAGGGGTGCAAAAAAACGGCCGGCCGCAACCCTGTTTCAATTCCGCTATGGTTCGATTAGAAGTGGCACCGAGAGTTGTGGCACTGGAACCAAAGGTCAGTTTCAATTCCGCTATGGTTCGATTAGAAGCCATGTGTCGCATGTTGGATCCGGGCTCGTGGCATGTTTCAATTCCGCTATGGTTCGATTAGAAGGAGCACGTCCAGGTTTAGTGTGCTTGTATCATACTCGTTTCAATTCCGCTATGGTTCGATTAGAAGCGGTTGTGCAGGGTCTCTACCATGCCCACCAGGACGTTTCAATTCCGCTATGGTTCGATTAGAAGCTGGATAACTTCGTCGATGATGTCTTCCACTTCCTTGTTTCAATTCCGCTATGGTTCGATTAGAAGTAGCGAAAGATGTAACAAAAATACTATTACACTATGTTTCAATTCCGCTATGGTTCGATTAGAAGCCGCTAAGATAGACTCTCTAGTTGGCTATATTTCAATTTATTATACATTAGTACAGTTGTAATATACAGGTAGTCATGTCGTCGACCCCCAAAAGTATAATTTATGCCGGAGTTCGACGACCTGCTAACCTGATGACTATCAATATATATTTTCCCAATTGTCAAAGAACTACCTCAAATGTGATATGTCACCCGTTTCATCGACGATTAAAGGATGTTATCCAACTTGTTTTTTTCACGCCCGATTACCTCTTTCTCTAACCACTTTTCCTGCCGACTCTTGAACACGATGATGCTATCATATTCAGTATCTATGATGTCAATCGCCCGATGCAATAACTCCTGTAGTTTTACCTCCGATAGCTCCCCCTCAAATACACTGTTTTGTATCCAGTTGAGATACCTCCTGCACAGTTTGAGCATACGGCCTACACGCTTCTGCTCCACATCATAGACCAGGATAACATACATGGCTCAAAAATTTACAAATCAATATAGAAAATCCTTTTGAACATTGCCTGCAATGCAGTACTATGGTACCTCTATAAACGGTTGGGTCACTTGAAATTCTACCACCAGGCCTTAAATGGCTTGTATTCATCAATGTCCATGACGTGTTTGACCAACTTATAGCACTCCAGCCTGACCAGATATTTATAGCTTACATGTCGGCCAAGCGATCTGTGCTTGAGTGTTTCGTTGAGCTTTTCCTCCCATGCCCGGACTACAATTTTCCGGCCACTCTCACGCAATAGGCAACTATTGAGGTTCTTTTCAAAATGCTGATCGTTAAGCATCCTTTTATTTAACAAACTGAAGATCAGCCGGTCGACCAAAATGGGTTTGAAGATTTCCGCCAGATCAAGCGCCAGAGAAAATCTGCGGTACCCGGGTTCATGCAGAAAACTGATGGTCGGATTCAACTGGGTGTGGTACAGCATATCCAGACATAACGTATAGCACATGGTGTTGAGAAACGAAACAAGAGCATTTACCTCATTGGAAGGAGGTTGTTTGGTCCGGTTCCCCATGGTAAAATCATTGATGATGACATCGAAAGCCTGGTAATAGGCGTTTCGGATATTACCTTCAATACCCATAAGGGTAGGAATATCCAGAACTTCCGCAGTCCTTGAGCTGAGGTCTTCTATCAGCTCAATATGGAGCCGGGTATCTTTTTCCCGGTTGGCATAATATCGTAGGTTCTTCAGAATATTAAATGCTGCTCCGTCGACAAACTTTCGGGCAATGACCAGTCGACGCCGGGATTCCATATACGCTGATGTCTGGGCAATAAGAACCTTTCCACTCAGGAGGTATTCCTTAGGCATGAAGCTGCCTGTATAATGTTCGTAGTAATCAAAAAAATGGAGTGTGATACCTTCCTTACCCAGGAAGTTGTATAAAGCACTATTGGCATCCACACTGCCTAAGACATAGATATGTGCCACCGTTTCCACTGGCAGGTACTTGGGGGATCCTTCTGTCCCAATTTCATCTGCCGGGGTAAACTTCAGGGTATTGTCTTTCCGGCTCATTCTGCCGGGGTTAAACAGATAGTATGTTTTCTTCATGACGGTGAAGCAGTGTGGAAATGCTGTTACACCCCCGGGTTAAACAGATAATATGTTTTCTTCATGACTGGAGTAAGTGTTATAGTTTTTACATTCCAGATGCAAATGACAAACAAAAGCTACATGATTTTTGATCGTAAAAATAGATCCCAAGCAAGTGCTTTTATTCTCCAATATAGCAAAGGTCATAGTATGAGCATTTTTTACAAATACCGGAATGAATTACAGGTGGACAAACGGGGCTTTCGCAAATTCTTTTGATATGCTGGATCACCTGATCGAGTTCTTGCCGATCTGTCATGTGGAGGACTACATTAGTGGATTGTCTGAGTTTTGGGTACTCCAGTATTCCTTTTGCTCCTTTGATATCATTCATCTCCAGTAGCCATATATAAAATTTGACTTGCCACTCATGCGCTTTCTCCATCTTGTTGCTGCGCTTGGTTTCATGAATGACATTGGTTTTGGGGTCATAAAAGTCGATCTTGCCACGCAGCTCAGTACCATCCGCTATTGTGGCGCTCAACTCGAGCTCTTTCATCTTTTCGGAGCGCTGTGGATATGTGGTTTCGTGGATGTGCTTGCCTTCATAGACGGTGTCGGAGGTGTGCTCCATGTTAATGCCCTGGGCAAACAGCCATAGCTTGCGGGGGCAGATGTGGAAATAGTTTATATGGGTGGCGGTAATGGGCATAGTCGAGGCAGGTCAATTTAATGGAAACCTTGAATATGGGTTACGTGTATGAAGAATCTAATGATTAGCTTTCACTTGTCATGCAAATGATAAATACCATCCTTACGACTGTATCTTTCATTGCTAAGCCATAACCTTTAGTGACAGCGAGAATGACTCCGCAATTTATCTCGATGTTAGCCAGAATCACACCTTGTCTTTCCAGTCTCAGGTTGCATTTAGCCTCTGATGCGTCAGGTAAAACCAATGCGTAATGCTATCGTGGAGCCTACTGATGACGTGTCCGATACCGTATCCTTCCCATGATGCGCCAACATGAATGCGAAACCTTTCTCAATCGGTTTAAACGGATGCCCCTTTCTTCGTATTCTTCATCATCATGGGATAGACGGAAGGTGCGACGAGTTTCATTTGGCGGCATGCTTCCGTATCTGCTCAGAGGTCAAGCTGGTGGAAATGCGGATGTCTTGGGCGACGATTCAGAATTAGTTATCGGAAGATAATTTATGCAGGCATCAATTGATTCTCATAGTCAAAGTCCATCATCAGTTTGATTAATCTCTGCTTTGCTTTCTCGAGGGCATCAGCAGTCTCACCTTTAGTATGAATAAATCCACCGGCCTGTAGCGTGATAAACGTATCAATTCCTGGCAGAGATTCATCTACGATCGGATCTGCTTTTTTGGAATCTTCTTCCGAAAGTTTGGCACGTATGCTGCCGGCTATCAGGTTGGCATTGTCGCTAATGGCTATGGCTAAAGTATCCATCAGGCTGAAAGTTCTGGATTGATTGGAAGTAATACGCCAATTGATAATGGCATTTGCCAGAGCGGGTATCCACTTGCCCCGTATTACTTTCGGCGCCACCAGGCATGGGCCAAAAACATTTTGGGACTCTATCCACCCCCCGTTTCGTAGTTTTTCGATGGTCGAGTCGGACATTTCGGGTTCGAATGAGTTTAGGGTTACGGAAAAAAGTCGCCGGAGATCAATAGCAACATCAAAAACGAATAGCCCAGTTGCCCTTTTATTGTCAGGAATCCATTTTCTGCTCAAACTTCTATCCTTGCCTTCGAGGAATGAAACAATTTCATCTTCGCTCAACTCATTACCTTTTTCATCACGAACAATCACCCGGTTGTTGGGTCTTTCACTACGGTCGAATGTCGCATTTTCTTTGTTTATACCAGCTAGCAAAGGATGTAGTGCGCGCATAGCTGAAATAGAAAGTGGGCTTCTGCGTTTCAGCGTCCTTTCTTTACCCCCCTTGGCGGCCTTCATCCATCCACCAAACAATTGATCGGCATAAGTGGGATCGCAGGTAGCGTACACTTCGCCTTCTTCGAGTTCTTTTTGCTTGGAAACATCAAACAAAAATGTAGTCGGCGAAGGGACTTGATTGATCGCATCACAAAGTGAGTCTATTAAAGAGCGCTTTACCTGTTGCCCACTTGAAAAGGGTAAGACACGACCAAATTGCTGATCGAAGTATGTCTTTTGTCCGTCAGACACATTGAAAACAGTGTGTTCGGCTCTTTTGAGTGTTCGGATGTAAATAGTATTCATGGCTTAAGTTTTTATGATTGTTTTTCTACAAATGCGTAATCAAATTTCAGAAGGGTGCAGAAGTAACTATACTCCTCGTTGGTCATCAGATGTACATCATCCTTTAGCTTTTTGATAGTGTTCAGGTCATCGCCTTCAAGGTCGTTTACCATTTGGGTTAAAGCTTCAATGAAGCCTCCTTTTTTTGGGGCGGCAAACAGCTCTTTTTCTATCAGATTCTTACGGTCGGTCTTTTTACTTCCCGCTCTATACCTTTGGAAAGTCTCGGCCAATCCCATGGTATAATCTGTGATTTCTTCTTTGTTTTTAGATAACATAGCTACTAACCAGGTTTTATATGCTTGATAATTAATTACATCTTCATCTTTTTTGAATAATAGACTTTTGCCTTCCTTCATGTATTTGGCAAGGTTGCCGGGGCGTAGTGCCAAAAGGCCTATGCTGCCCAGTTCACAGGCTCGCTTGATATGCATTCCAAACAGGCTTTCAAATTCTTTTGGATTGGAGTATTTCCCGCCAAATAATTGTCTGTACACGTCTTTTATCCGTGTGCCGGATTTGAGCCGGAATGGAACAAAACCAATCGTCTTATTCGTCTGCCCGAACGCATACACATAACCCATCATTTCGGCTTCGGGAAACTGCTTCGAAAGGCTGAAAAACAGTTGCGACCAGTTGACGGTATTGACCTCAACAAGAGAAGTATCGACCTTAAAGATTCCTTCATTTTCAAGTTCTGAAAAGTCGAAGTTTCCCCTGAATCTGTCATTATTCATGGAATAGGCAAGCCATTGGCCATTCCAGCTATTGATCTGATTTCCCCGCATTTTTTCCAGAGTGGGATCATTCAAATACTTCCTGTAAATCTTCCAGCCTTCAAACGTCTGAAGCGTGATGACCGCATCGTCGTAAAGTATGGTGAAACCTCCCGCCACGCCGATCCCCAGCCCGCTTCCAATCCATGACAAAAACACCTCGTCTTCATTTGCAGGAAGTGCCAGATCACTAACAAGGCCTGATGTGCTTGCAAACTCTTTGGCTTCTGATGCCGGGAAGCCTAAAGCAAAGCTGGCATCTGGGACGTCTTTATTGGCTTTTTCTATGAGTGCTTCGAGCTTTTCTGCTCTCTCCTGATCATTCAGTAAGTGGGCTTTTTGGCCGGCTTTCATTTGTACAAATGGAGAGTTGGTTACCCATTGCATGTATTTCGGATGGTTATAAAAGAGTTGCCAGTATTCCTTCTCAAAAAACTCTTTCGGAGAATATGCTTTGCCATACTTTTCGTTATAGGCGGCTAAAAATGTCTTTCCAATTATTGATGTGATCATATCATTTGCCGGGTTACATCAAAACTTGATTCATGTATGCGTTTTACATCCAGTCCTGTTTCAAAATCATACGCTTTGTCAGGTACAATGAAGGGTCGGTTACCTTTTTGCGATTGCCTCATGTCCTTGACACTATAATATCGTACAGGAATTTCCATGTTCAGCCGGTCTTCATACAACGAAGCGTTGTAGATATCTTCCTCACTCTCCGTAATACAGGACACCGAGTCGATATCCAAAAGCTCAAATAAAATTGACTTACCCCGGTGAGTCAGACAGTCGATCTGGATACTGCCATCCGACTTAAAAATGGAATGTTCTTCAATATTCATAAAATCGATTTCCGGGAAAACCTGATCAATTTTATCCAGCAAGTGCCTTTCTCTTATAACATCACTATCTGGCAATACCTCAAACGTTTTTTTCAGAACAAGCAGTTCGTAAGGCTTTGCATCTTTTTCATTCTCAGGGGGCGAAATAATATAAACAGGCTTTAGTTTGCCAATCGTTTCATGTGTTCGCTTGCGATTGATCCGGCCAAACCGCTGAACCAATGCGTCTATGGGCGCGCACTCTGTGATTAGCAGGTCAAAGCTTATATCGAGGCTCACTTCCACGATTTGGGTAGATACAACGATGCAAGTCTTGTCGCTGGTGTTATAAAGGAAGGTTGGATTTCCCTTTTCATCGAGGCCAATCAACTCTTTCTCCTTTATATTTCTGTCACCTCGCTTGAACCGGCTGTGCAGGAGTAAAATATCCACATTTGGGTATTGCGCACGTAGTATGTGGAAAATATTCTGGGCCGTTGCCACACGATTACAGACGATTAGGATTTTTTCATTGTTGTCGATGGCTTCTTTGATTATGCGACTGCCTTCATCAAAGGATTTAAGTTTGTGAACGATATGGCGGTCAAATTGATCCATTTCTTCTTCCGACAGCTTTACCTCCAATACATGCACGCCAAGCAATTCGATGATCTTTTTGTATAGCACACTAGGCATTGTCGCTGTACCAATATGTATGTGGCATTTTAGGGATATCAGGATCTGCACCAACTTCAATACAATAGCCTGGGATACGCCTGTGTAAGTGTGTATTTCATCCAGAATAATATCGCAACCTTTCAAATCGAGAAGGAGCGCCTCATACCCTTTCATGCCAAAGGCTATGGTGGCCAGTTGATGCGGTGTCAGTATTTTGATAGAAGAACCAAACAGGGACTGTAAAACCACTTCTTCCTCTGAACCTTTTCGCTTCACCACACTGGAAGATGCATGCAATACCCGTATATCCAGATTGGGATTCGTTTTTTCCAGATCCTTGTATACCCGCTTGTACATGGCATTGATGGAGGCCTGGAAAGGAAGTGTGTAAAAGACTCTTCCCTGGGTGCGTTTGAAAAGAAAATCTGTTTTACCTGCGCCGGTACATGCCACCACGATGGTATGTTTTTTATTAGAGGAAGTATCTTTTAGTGAAAGCGGATACAATTCATGTGTGCGATTGAAGAAGCTCAGGTCCGGCACTTTAAAAGTTCTTTTGAGGAGATCGTCTGTTGTGTTGATCACAGCCGAGGCAAAGTGATCTGCCCCCATTAATAAGCCACGCCATTCTGAATAACCCCGTTCTTTGGTTTTCTCTTTACAGTAAAGAATAGCCTGTGCAAGATTGGCCCTGGCCGATTTCTCAGTGAATGGCTCACAGCTTATTCCCAAATCATTGAGCAAGTCAAATGCCAAGGGGCTCCACACCTCCCATTTTCCAATGTGGAAGTCCTCATAATCATCCACTTCATTTTCAAGGTCAAGAAGCCCTTTACTTCCGGTATCCCTCGCAACAGATTTGTGATGTCCTACCACCATTTCTAACAAAGCGCTATGTTCCTCCTCAGGGAATGCCGACAAAAACAAAAGGGAGGAAATCTCATGTCGTAGCACATTTGTGTTAATGTCTTTTTCTTTAAGTCGCTTTTGAAACCGGGGATGAGCTTTACCAATATCGTGTAAAATAGCTCCCTTGAAAGCCAGTTGCTGGTCCATACCCAGATGCCGTGCGAAGGCTATGGAAGCATTCGCTACATGCCTCAGGTGGTCCTTTAAAGGCGTCCATTCGGGACCTGATTTGGCAAAGAGTGGTGTCA
Organism: Saprospiraceae bacterium; assembly: GCA_041746735.1. Taxonomy (GTDB): domain Bacteria; phylum Bacteroidota; class Bacteroidia; order Chitinophagales; family Saprospiraceae; genus Opimibacter. Next base: position 30,930 of record JBGTGP010000032.1, on the reverse strand, counting down.
TCAATACGTAGTTACAGGTTGGCCAACTATCCTCATCCATCCATACATAGACTGTTGGGTTAACCGATGGTACCCCACCAAAAAGGACTTCTCATTCTTTTCAAAGACCAGTTCAAATCCGGGGAACAGGTTACCATTTTCTTCAAATTGGTCTTTGGTGGTTTCCATGACTTCATGGGGATAAAGGATATCTTCATTCCGGCAAAGACAGATATGTTGTGAAAAAGCTGTTGTAGCATCTTCCATTGAAGTGAAAGCGAGGTGTAAGGATGGATGGTGAAGTATTCCCCTTATGAGAACAGCGGTGGGTCTATCAAAAAGAATTTGGGTATCCTTCCTGGTTGAGTTCCATCCCCTGGTCTGAATTACTTCCTGCTGATTGGTTATTTGTACGTAAGAGAGTCTGTGCCCTACAATTTTATTAATCCCGTGGGAATTTAATAAACTCGGAAAGAGTTTTTTCTCTATTCCTTCTACGATTGAGGGTGTCAGAAACTGTTGACTGAACGTCTCACTATCCCGTACTGCCGTCCAAGGTTTGATAAATCCAAATGGTCCTGTATATTTTACGATATAAAAAGTCACGATAGGTTATTTAATTGTTGAAAGTCCTCCATCATACGCCAGTTTTTCACTCTGTTGTCGAGTCTGAGTCGATCAAAAGTATGCGAATCAAACCCTTCCGCATTGACCGCGCTAAACCAGTCATAATATTCCTGTTTAGTAATCCTTCCTGCCAAGTAGTCTTTTAACCTTAAAAAGCCAGGCACACCACCACAGTTTTCAGGAGGACAGTTGGCACCAGCCTCCAACAATTCGGCACTTGTTTGATTGCTATTGTCCAAATCCACAACATCAATTTCGTGCATCCAGTGATCTCCAAAGTCGTATTCATAATAAAGCTTGTTTCGGATTGGCTTTTCATCCAGATGAAATTGGTTGAGGTATTCCAAAAGAATATTCTTCGCCGGGGCTTTCATGCCATTAATACCAAATTCTTCGACATAAGGACTTACAACTTTGAAATAGTTTCTCACAACGAGACTTTCTTGAAAGGAATACAAGTGTTGATGCTCCCAGCCCATGGCAGCCTGAATCATGAGGTGTAGGTGGTGGAAGGATAGCTCAACAGGCACAGCAAGCTTTCGATAAACTTCTGGTTCTATAATGTCTAAGAGTTTTATGTCAAGTATAAATCTCATTCCTTGTTCTATTAGTAAGGCAATATCTTAATTCGCCAAATCCGGTCTCCGCGAATTGCACCACCTTCCAGGGGTTCTGAAAATCCAGATAAGTTGCTATAATTTATCCCGAAAGAAGTTTTCATCAACCAATTACATTAAAGCGCCAAAACCTATTCCAGTACTATTGCCAACTCCAACCTCCCAGGCAAATTGAACAGCCCGGGGATCGCCTTCAATGATAACTGGGCAAAGGGATCCTTTTATCCCAATTCCTTTATATTCAGTTTTCTTGATAATAGGGCTGGAGTAGCTTGTGTCGAAGGCAGCTTTTACTTCTCCGTCAATTCCAAACCTTTTCATCTTCAAAGCGAGTGTTTCTGTTAAATAATTGCCTGACTCTGCATTATTATGGTAATAGTATTGAGTATCTCCTTTTGTTACAATCTGGCGCTTAATAAGTACAGGGCTTTGTACAGCAAATATGTTTCGGGAACCAAATTCAGGTGTCCTTTGGATTATTACTTCTTGTACTTCCATTCCCCACCGAATTTCTTGTCCTTTGAGTATCCCTTTGATTAAGGCTGAAAGTAATTTTTCATCAGGGGCACTAATAAAAAAGGTACTACCTTGCTTAAAATCAAATCCACTTTTTATAACTTTTCCCCGTGATAGCCATGAAAGGCTATATAGTGACAGGCCGTCATGAAGCTCATTTTCACCCAGCCATTTGTGGAACGCCCCTACCAGTATAGGCATGTAGGAAAACGGAACAGTTTCTTTGTTTGGGCTCAATTTAAGGTATATCCTCATGGTCGTGTAGAATGCTTTAAGAAATTGGCAAATTCAAGAGTATAAAGAAAACAAAAATATAAATTGGTATGAATAAAAATTATCTTTTTGCGATCAAAATTATTAAATATCTTCAAAGACCCTTCTTTCCGATAGCCAGTCTCATGCAAAAACTGGCTATAATCCGCATCGGATTGCTGAAGGATTTTATAGATGGTAGCAGATAGAGGATACTGATAGTTGGCTGGAAGGGTAGTGCCAGCACCTTTCGCTTCTAAAGTAATTTTTAATCGCATTGTCATGCCTAATTTAGTGTATAATTAACAACCCTCCCCATCCCCCAATTCCAACGCCCTCACCTCCTGCACCGCACTCCCCGCAATACCCCGCACAGACCCATACATCTCCGTCGTATTCAGGAGCACTTTCTCGATCTGCTTTTCACGCTCCTTCCAGATCCGGTGCATCGACCGCTTCTCACTCTCCAATGCCGCCTTCATCGATGTAAATCCCTCTACAATCGCCTCGATCTGCATACGAAAGGTCGAACTCGTCAGGTAGTCATACAACATGTGCATCTTGTCCCCTTTGTTTTCCTGCGAACTGATCGCCATACTCAGCTGGATGATAAATTCACGAAGGACGACACAGAGACCTTTGAATTCCGAATATGAACAGATCCATACACCATCCCGTATCCCCATGCGAGGCATATCCGACGGCATAGCTTCCGTCACCAACACCCCGACATCTGCAGCTTTGTCACGCATATCCGCTTTGAATTTCTGAATCCAGCCCGACTGAAAATCTTTGGTACGCTTACTTTCATAATATATACGTCCACAATGCTGACGAATACGCGAATTGACCACCTGAATACAATCGCCACCTCTCGCCCCCTTTTTGATCTCCTCTATCGTATCCAGAGGAAACTGGGCGGCCAGCCATTCTTCTATAGCAAGTTCCTGCACCTCGCCTTGTAACTGCACGGACCCCTGCTCCTGGCGACGTTTCATTTCTTCTGTGAGCCGCTTCTGATCTTCCAACTGCTTTTGCATCTCCCGAAACCGCAATTCATTCTTCTCTTCTACAGCCTGGTGGATACGATCCCGCTCAGTGGTAAGGAGTTCATTGACCTTGACCTGTGTCTCGGCTTCAACGGCTTCGCGGAGTTCTGATTTTTCACGCTTAAGTTTTTCAATCTCGGCACGGGACCTGTGCAACTCTTTGACCTGGTCAGATTTTTCCTGAAGTTCTTTGTGCAACGCCTGCAATTGATCCTGCTGTTCTTCGGTCAGTTTGGATTTGATTTTTACTTCCAGCACCTTGCGATCTTCTTTCAACTGACGCTCCAGCCGCTCCTGAAAAAGCTCATTCTCGCGCTTCTTAGTTTCAGAAAATTCTTCCCGGGCACGAGTTAACTCCTGCTGTTGTTGTTCCAGTCGTTTTTGCTCATCATTCCAACGGGACTGGTATTGCTGACGGATCTCGTCTTCCAACTGATGCGCCAGCATCTCCTGCACATCGATGCGTGTACCACAGGTGGGACATGTTATGTTTTGTGATTTCTCCATAACGGTAAGAAAAGAATTTTTTCGGGGGTTTCCGGGATGCCGTTCCATGTATCAGTTTTGATGTATATGTCTTTATGAGACAAAACAACCGGACCCGGAAGTTTCCGGATCCGGTCAGCGTATCATGGCTGAGAGTGAATTACCCGTCAAATGTCGCAGGTGCTATTGACACAGGATGTCAATCTGTCGGATGGGACATAATTTTTTTATGGACATACGTCCTGAGCCGCTCCGGCGCATAGATCTTGATCTGATCGATGAGGCTCAGCACAAACCGACCGACACCTTCCATGCCATAGACTACGGTTTCGTACCGATAGGGAAATGCTGCACTCTTTTGTTGCTCGAGTTTGCTAATAGGTATCCCATATTCTTCGTGCAGTAAATTGGCGGCACGTGAGGTAAGTCCCAGCGCGACGGTGATGCCTTTATGACCATTCATAAAGAAATCATCGATACCCCAGGCATCATATCCTTTTTCTACACTGCTCTTTGTCCGGAGCTTGGCGGCATCCCCGATACGGTCGATTTTAAATTGGCGAACTGCATGACTTTTCTGATCAATTGCCAGTACATACCGCATGCCCCGGATAAATCGTACCGGCTCGATCGTCCGGTCAGTGATCGTATCTGAGCGAAGGGAATAATAATCTTTGAGCTTGACACATACGCCTTCATCCATCGCCGTCTGCAGGGTATGCAAGATCCGGGCGATCTCCTGCTGTGCGGTGATCGCACCGAGGATGGGCAACTGTAGATTGTCATGGATCTTGCCCAGGATCGCCTCACGTAAGGGATGCCGGTCAGACACGGCCGCCACAGCTTCACGAAGGAAGATATACTCATCCGGTTCAAACTCCGGCAACATGATATCATTTGTGCTACCCTCTATGCGATAGCGGTTTTGATCATCCCGGACGACATTGTAATTCAGCCGTTCCAGGTCTTCCAGATACCGGTATATCGTCCGTGGAGATGTACCAAACCGTCGCGCCAATCGGTCGACCGGCCAGGCCATATCACGATGGAGCAAACTCACCAGACTGAGCATCCGGAGTGCGGATTTGTTTTCGATCATCGGGGGGCATTTTTTTCAAAGGTAAGATGACATTTGCAATCCGGCGGGAGGTCGGGGTTTAGGGGTTTAAGTGTTTAAGTGTTTAAGTGTTTAAGTGTTTAAGTGTTTAAGTGTTTAAGTGTTTAAGTGTTTATTGTTTAGGTGTTTTTAAAGAGTTACGATATATTCTGGCGTCTGGCATTTCCTGCTCTGGCATCTGGCATCTGCTGCTCTGGCATCTGACATCTGCTGCTCTGGCATCTCATGGCAGCCCCCAACCCCTGCGTCACCCTCCGCGCCAGGCTATACTCGTGAACGCCGGGGCGTCCTCAACGCAACCTGACCCGCACCATCGCGCAATTAAGTTGAGAAGTTGAGAAGTTGAGAAGTTGAGAAGTTGAAAGGTTGAGAAGTTTAGGAGTTTAGGAGTTTAGTGTAGGTATATTGAAATGCTACCCAATCGATTAGGGAAAGATCATGTCGCTCTCAACTGTCCGAACACCGAGGAAGTCCTGTTTCATGGCACGACGAGACTCGTTAAGAAAAATCTACATCAAGAAACAGCACATGAAATACTAACAGGCGTGAAAGCAATCGGGTCGCCTTCGCTAAAGCATCGGCGACGGAAGGATCTCCTTCGTCGAGGCTTCGCCGACTACCACCCCACATACTTCGGAGGCGTCACGCCTTTCAACCGCAAGTAGACGACCAACTGACCCCGATGATGTGTCACATGATCCGTCAGCAAAAGCAAGATCCGACGACGGGTCATTTTGCCAGCAAAAAAATCAACCGGCTTATCCAGATCCTGCTCTTTCAAACGATCAATAGTCGTCGCGGCATAGGCAAATGAAGCGTCCAGCATGGCGATGATCTCCTTCTTGGAAGGTCCAGCTTTCGTCGGATCGATTTGCGTCTTTTGGCCGTCGAGATAGGACGAACTCAACCAAATCATATTGCCCGCGATATGACGTAATTGTTCGCGAAACGTCATCTCGACCGGCGTCGGCGTATAGTCATAATAGTCCTCCGGCATCATCCGGGCAAACTCCAGCGTATACTCAGCCGCATTTTTCCATTTGATTTTAAAATCCTCCAGAAAATTTCCCTGACCCATCATTCCTGTCGGTACCAACACGAGTACAACTGATATGATTCTGACAAAGCGCTGCATAGACATATTCAATTTATTTCCGCGTAAGATCCAAACCTTTTCTAACTTCATCAGACAGATTAACCAAAAGATAACGCAACTCCTAATGAAGTCTTACCATCGCCGTTCGTTTCTCGGGCATGTCGCTGCCGCAGGCGCATTACCTCTGATCCCGTCTATGCTGAAACCGGAAGCCAGCTTTGACTGGATACGCACTTACCGACAGTCGACGACAGCCCACCGATTGAATGACACTACACAGCAACTGCTCGACTCGAAACACAGCAGGGCAGGGGAGGATCTGATCGAAGATGAAACTTTCTGGTACCGGATAAAGAATATGTATTCCGCGTCGCCTGGACTGCTCAATCTCAATAACGGGGGCGTCAGTCCGCAGCCGATCCTGGTGCAGGAAGCTTTTGAGCGCTACAACCGGATGTGTAATGAAGCACCTTCGTACTACATGTGGCGTATCCTTGATCAGGGCCGTGAGCCCTTACGCCAGCGGCTGGCGTCAATGGCAGGGACATCGGCTGACGAACTTGCCGTATGCCGCAATGCCAGTGAAGCCTTGGAGACGATCATCTTTGGCCTGCGATTGCAAAAGGGAGACGAAGTAGTCCTCTCCCGTCTGGACTATCCGAATATGATCAATGCCTGGCGACAACGCGAGCACCGGGAAGGTATAGTCCTCCGATGGGTGGAGCCCGATCTGCCCCGGATGAGCCAGGACGAACTGGTCGCCGCCTACGCCCAACAGATCAAAGCCGGCGTAAAAGTGGTCCATATCACACATCTGATCAACTGGAACGGCCATATCGCACCGGTCAGACGCATAGCTGATCTTGCACATGCAGCAGGGGCGCAGGTCGTGGTGGATGGTGCGCATTCCTTTGCGCACATTCAATTTACGATCCCGGAATTAGGGGCCGACTATTTCGGCACGAGTTTGCATAAATGGTTATGTGCTCCATTTGGCTCAGGGGTACTCTATGTAAAGAAGGAGAAAATTGCAGGGCTATATCCCTTGCTTGCCGGTGAGGATCCGGAAAGTGCTGACATTCGCAAGTTTGAGGCCCTGGGTACACGCTCCTTTGCCATTGAGCAGGCGATCGGCCAGGCCATTGATTTTCATGAGGCGATAGGGGGGAAACTCAAGCAGGATCGGCTGCACTTTCTGAAAAAATACTGGACAGATGCGGTCCGCGGCCACAGCCGGATCCGGATACTGACCGATACGCATGCAGACCGGAGTTGTGCTCTGAGTGTGGTGGGAATAGACGGAATGACGCCTGGTGAATTGGGTGAAGCCTTGCACAACAGGTTCAAGATTCATGCGGTAGCCATTGATTACCATAATGTGCAGGGAGTCCGAGTGACGCCGCATGTTTATACGGTCAGGGCCGATCTTGATCGATTAATATCGGCCCTGCATACATTGGCTGATACGTGAAAGAAAGGTTAAGGCCAAAAATGCGTTGATCAGGTGTTATACCTTTGCAATCTTCCTGACCGGAAATGACCCATGAAACGTAGACAAGCGGCCGTCGTATTTAATGATATTCAGGGATATACCTCCCTGATGCAGGAGAATGAGGACTATGCCATCCAGCTCCGGCAGCGGCACAAGGAAGTGGTCGACCGGCTTACCAGCGAACATAAAGGCACGATCATTCAGTACTACGGCGACGGCACATTGAGCATTTTTGATCGGGCTATCGACGCCGTCCAATGTGCACTGAACATGCAAAAGGAGTTTAGTCAGGCGCCCCAGATTCCTCTCCGGATCGGGATCAATGCCGGTGATATCCTGCTTGGCCCTGATGGCATCTATGGAGACAGCGTCAATATCGCCAGTCGGATCGAACGCATGAGTGTACCGGGTTCGGTATTGATCTCTGATCGTGTCGTCGAAGAACTCCGGTCTATCGGCGGTATTGAAACCAAGGATCTGGGTCAGTTTGAGTTGAAAAATGTGCGCCAACCCATGGGGATCCACGCGGTGGTGAGCGATGGGATCAGAGTACCCGACCCGGTTGAATTGGCTGGGAAAATCGGCTATAAGGAAAAGACTTTGCTCGTATTGCCGCTCTACAATCTGAGTCAGGATCCGGAGAATGATTTTTTTGCAGACGGGATAACGGAGCAGATCATCTATGCGCTTTCTGCGATCGAAGGGCTGCGCGTGACGAGTCGCACGTCGAGTTTTACGTTCAAAGACAAGCAGGTCAATCTGCGGCAATTGCATCAGGATCTCGGTATCGACCACGTGTTGGAAGGCTCGGTGCGTCGTCATGGAAAAAAGGTGCGCATCACAGCGCAATTGATCAATGCAGCTGATGATTTTCACCTCTGGAGTGAGACGTACAATCGCGAAGTATCGGATGTATTCCAATTGCAGGATGAAATCGCGTTGATGATCGCCACTAAATTAAAGGCGGGATTTCAGCAATCACCTGCGCGGGCACTGCCAGTTGCCAGGGAGGAACAGTCATCTCAGGCCGAGGTGTATGAGCATTATCATCGGGGCCGGTATTATTGGAAGCAGATGCAGCCGGGGTATATCGATCAGGCGATCCATTATTTCCGAAAAGCGCTTGAAACGGATATGGATTTTTATCAGGCATGGCCGGCACTTGCCCGCGCGTATGCGTTCAAGGGCTATCACAATATGGCATTGCCATCTGATGCAGCCCGACAATGCCTCGAAGCTGTAGAAGAAGCCCACCGGCTCTCCCCTGATCACAGTCGTACGCATTCGTCGTGGGCCTTATATCATCTGTTTTTTAGCTGGGACTGGGAGGCCGTGGCACGACATCTTCGACAGGCAGGTACGCATAAGGAGCAGGACAACTTCATCCTTTTCAATTCGGTGTTGCAGGCCGGAGGTATCTACCATATCTCGGCCGGCTATTTTGAAACCGCGCTTGGACAGCTTCGTAAGGCGCTGAAAATGGACCCACTTAATCTGGCTATACAGATGGAGATGACCAGGGCGTTTCATTTCAGTGGGGATTTTCGAAAAGCACTCGAGACATCGGATCAAATCATTAAGATGAGGCCTGATTTTCTTCCGGTGTACGAAGCCCGGGGATGGATCTTATTCAGCATGGGACGTCAACGGGAAGGTATTGAGTCCTTTGAACATTTCAGAAGCCATTCCACCCTCCCGATCGCGGGTCTGGCGGGTCTGGCATATTCGTATGCCAGGACGTTGCAAACCAAACAGGCAGAAGAAATCAAGGACATGATGGTGTCGGTGGCTCAGGACTTGCCATCGTATTCCCCTCATTATGATTTAGCCCTTGCACATCTGGGGGCTCAGGAATATCAGGAGATGTTTGCTCAGCTACAACTGGCACTTGAGGCCCGGATTCCCATTTTGATCTATATCGATGTCAATCCGGTATGGAACGAGATCAAGCGATTCAATGAATACAGGTTGCTAAAGGAGGACATTTTTGGTCAAAATCAAAGACTTCCCCTGTAGGGACATACCATTCCGTATTGCAGGTTTTCAGGTTTGACTTTGCGAATGTGGGTGTACCATTCTTCAAAATATTTTCCAATCTTCTTTCGTCTGGACTTGTCCAGGGGGTTGATGGCCGTCTGCACGACATTCAACATAACTGGTTCAGTAGCTAAAAATTCCTGGAGGATTTTACCTGCGGAAGGGGTGAAATATTCTCCCTGGTAGATCCGGTCAAAAGGATGGGTGATGGCTTTGGAGGGGGATTCGCGTCTATAAGTTGCTCCAACGACATTGGCATAATCAAAATCATAGGGTATGACGATATAGTGGGAAGCATGATTGTCATAAAAGAGTTTAGCATTGCGGGAAGCCACTATACTCCAATCCCGGTTGCCGATCAGAAAATTGAAGGCGACTGCATGACTGTAACTCACGAGATCAAGAGAATCTTCGGTCACGTTAAATACTTTCTTCTCCTTTAGATTCAGTCGTGCGGCCATGACTTTGTCGGGTTCGAGCAGAAAGCCAGCCGATTGGATCTGCCGATCGGGATTGTGGGCATCCTGATACGTGACGTGTACCCATATAGTCCGGTAGGAATAGACTGTCAGGGCTTCATATAATTGATAGCACAACCGTTCTTCCTCCAGATTTTCCTGGCCTTCGCGGCCGTCGAGGCAATGCGTGACCAGTTTGATTTCATCCAGGGTTTGCAGACCGAGTTTCCGCAAGGTTGATTTTTTGAAATTGAGCATGAGGGGTGGCATGACACATTTCATCCGACGGAATTTTCCCCTCAGATTGAGGCTCATCGGCTCCTCTTGCAGAAGACATCCGTTAGCTGTGGTGATGGTGATCGTGGCGTCGACCTCTTCTCGCTGGGTCCGGTACAGGGAATCTATGGCACATGTGATCAATATGCGGACCTCTCCGGTACGATAGAGGGTATCAAAAAGGGACAGTTCATTTTGCGCAGATATAGCCCCGTACAATAGGAAATAGGCACTGATACTGAGTAATAATTGGCGCATACAATCTGGTTATAACCATCTCCAAGATGAGATAATTTCCCGGACAGGGTAAAATTATTGTTAACAGATCGAAATGCAAAATTAGTTTTGTGGTATGTTGACCGGATTAATATTGGTTTTTGGGGTGCTGATCGCTGCGTTTCAGCCTGCTCCGGTGACACCGGATAAGCCCAGGAATATTATCCTGGTCATCGTGGACGGCATGGGCCTGGCGCATATTGCATTGGCGGAATATCTGCATCGTCCGCCATCCCCGATTCAGAGAATGGAGATTGCCGGCTTGCAAAAAACGCATAGTTCCAGCCATCTCGAGACCGATAGCGGAGCTTCCGGTACAGCGATGAGTTGCGGGGTCAAGACGTTTAATGCCGCCATCGGCGTCACGCACGACAGTCTGCCTGTGCCCACGATCCTCGAACTGGCCCGGGATAGCGGAATGAAAACCGGTTTTGTGGTGACCTCTTCCGTGGTACATGCTACCCCGGCATGCTTTTATGCCCATGTACCCTCTCGCGGATCCTACGAGGAGATCGCGCGTCAGTTAGTGAATTCGGATATTGATGTTTTTGTCGGTGGAGGTGAAAAATATTTTACCCATCGCCACACCGATCGAATGGATCTGCTCATGGCCTTGAAAGCTAAAAACTACGAAATCATCCGCTCGCATGACCCCCATGGTAAATTCAGACTGAACCGGGTCAGCAAGGAAAACCGGATAGCCTGTTTTACAGCGTTTGAAGATCCGGTACGGGCCACGATGGGACGCACCTATCTGCCCTGGATGGTGCAGGTGGCGATCGATGCGCTGGAGAAAAGAGCGGACAAAGGATATTTTATGATGGTCGAGGCATCGCAGGTCGACTGGGCCTCTCACGCCAATGATGTAGACTGGTTAGTCCTGGAGATGCAGGATACCTATGATATGCTGGAAGAATTAGTGACCCGTGTCCAGAAAGAAGAGAATACATTACTCATCGTCACGTCCGACCACGAATGCGGATACATCAGTCTGAAAGGCAAGCGATCCCCTCGTGTGGAGTTCAATTCCAAAGTCCATTCCTCTCAGATGGTACCTGTTTTTGCAACGGGCCCGGGCGCTGAAGCATTCCTGGGTATTTATGACAATACCGCCATTTTTGAAAAAATGCGGAAGTTGCTTGGGTTGTAGTGGAACAATTCTGCAATAATTGTTCCACTACATGGGCTTCCGTTGGAAGGAGTATGATCCGACTTCGTCAGGGGATTTGTCACTTTTTGCATCGCCCAAAAAGTAACCATACTTCGACTTGCAATCGCCCTTCCATGTGCTACAGCTCAGCAACCATGCTTCAACTTGCTATCGCGCATCCATGTGCTACAGCTCAGCAACCAAGCTCGTGACGACAAAAACTCGCCTTGGTCGCTATAGTTTTAGCCAAGGCGACCCGATTACTGCCACGCTTGTTTGTGTTTCACTTTTCTGTTTCTTTCATTTGATTTCTACCTGAAGAGTCTTGTTGTACCATGAAACATCTCGCCCGGTTGCTCGGACAGTTTGGGCGTCACAGGGTCTGGCCCTCATCGAATGGATTTTTTTATTTGCGCGTTGGTGCGGGTCAGGTTGCGTGGAGGACGCCCCGGCGTTCACGAGTATAGCCTAGCGCGGAGGGTGACGCAGGGGTTGGCGGCAGAATAGGAAGTTACAGGACTTCCTCGGTGTTCGGACAGTTGAGAGCGATATGATCTTACCCTAATCGATAGGTCTACCCATTCCAAATAAACACTAATCTCTAAACACTCAACTTCTCAACCCCTCAACTTCTCAACTTCTCAACCCCTCAATAGCCTTCACCATTTCTTCCACCTGATCCGGGCTAAAATGCTGCCACGCACCCTGATGACGCCACCAGGTCATCTGTCGCTTGGCATATCGTCTGGTCGACTGCTGTATCGTCTGAATGGCCGTTTCAAGTGTCATCTTTCCTTCGAGATGTTCAAACAGTTCTTTATAGCCTACAGTCTGGAGCGCCTTCAAATGTTTGTAGGGAAGCAAGGTTCTGGCTTCCTCAAGCCATCCGTCCTGTAGCATATCGAGTACGCGCTGATTGATACGGGCATACAGGACATCACGTGGCAATTCGAGGACAAAAGGCAGGACGTTGAAATCCCGTGGTGTCACTACTCCTTTCCTGAATGAACTGAAGGGCTGACCTGTAGCCTCTGATACCGCCAATGCACGAATCAGTCGCATGGGATTGGCCTGATCGACCTGTTCGAGATATACGGGATCTAACTGACGCAGTGACGTGAGGAGAGCGGGAAGACCTTTCTCTTTCCATAGGGTTGTCCATTTATCTTTATAGGAGTCCGGCACGTGCGGAATATCATCCAAACCTTCAAGAAAAGCTTTGACATACAGTCCGGATCCACCGGTCATGATGATAATGTCATATTCCTGAAAAAGAGATTGAAGCAATGTTGTAACTTCTTTGACAAAGATGCCGGCACTATAGGGCGTGTGGATGCTCGTGTGGCCGATGAGATAATGCGGGGTGACATCAAGTTCTTCCGGAGTCGGCCTGCCGACTCCGATGCGGAGTTCAGTATAGATCTGTCTCGAGTCGGCACTGATGATTGAGGCAGTGTACTTTTGGGCTAATTGAATGGCCACATGGGTCTTACCCACGGCGGTCGGACCTCCGATCACCACCAGTAGTTTGTTTGGTCTATCTTTGCTCACCTTTTCCCCAAGTAGGGCTTCAAGTTATGATTTATCGCATTATTCAGTGGTGGGCGACCATTTTTCTTCGGGTATATTTTCGCAGGACGATTGTCTATGGCTTAGAGCATATTCCACCTGATGGTCCATTGATTGTGGCCAGTAACCACCCCAGTTCGTTTTTCGAAGCCAGTCTGTTGGGGACGGTGATCCGGAGACCTTTGCACTATCTGGTCCGGGGTGATGTATTTCATCCACGCTTCAGATGGTTGTTCAACTGGACCAACCAGATCCCGATCTACCGGCAAAAAGATGGCATCAGCAATCTCCGGAAAAATGCCTCCAGTTTTGATCTGACCTATCGCAAGCTTGCGGAGGGACATGCTGTATTGATCTTCCCGGAAGCGAAAACACTTCTCGAAAAAAAATTACGTCCTGTACAACGGGGCACGGCGCATCTGGCGTTCGGCACATTACCATTAATGGAAGAAGGGTCATCACTGCCCGTGTTACCCGTTGGTGTCAATTTTACTGAGCCCCGGATTCCGGGTACGGATGTGGTGGTTCGATTCGGTGCTCCGTTTACCACCGAAAAGGCGACCCGTGATGATCGTGAGGCTATAGAGCGGTTTACCGAAACATTGACTGAGGCGATGCACCCTTTGGTCATCGCGATCCATGATCATGGATATGAAAGACACTACGATGTATTGGCTTCGGTGTATTTAACGGCTGTTCGAAAACATCGACCTACTGGCTTGGTGCATGATGATTTGATGGCTGTAGCCGCTACTATCAATGAGTCCGCAGGACATGACCCGTTGATCAGGCAGGTGCATGATCATATACACGTGTGTACACGTCACAAAATCCGCGATACGATATATTTTCCCGGATTGTTGGCAGCGTCGAAAGGGCTATTATTTTTTCTTCTTTGCTTCAAAGTCTTGTGGTGGATGTCAGGGGGCTGGATATGGCGGGTGATGCGGAGTGTTATATTTAATAAAATCAAAGCGATTACATTTCAGGGGCCGGTATCGTTGGGTGCGGCGATGGTGGTGTTTCCATTGATATCTGTGGTCATGGCGATCGTGTTAGTGGCCCTGGGTGTGCCGGTATGGGGGGTATTGCTTTGGTGGCTGACGTTATGGCTTGGTGTTTTCTCCCGCCCTCCGGTAGAGTTGATTTGGAAAGTGTTTGTGCTTCCTTTCAAGGTCCATGCTGGCTTGCGAAAGAATGTCCGGGTGTTTGGGCAGTATATGACGGAGCGATTAGGGGTCAATGTTTAGGGTTTATTCCTGCTCTTGCGCGTACTGCGCGCAAGTGGGGTAAAAGGTCTTGTGCTGGGGCACAAGTGGGGTAAAAGGTAAAGGGTAAAAGTTAAAGGGTAAAAGGTAAAGCCATAGTTGAAGGGAGTAAACGTATGGTCAGTTCACCACCCGGGATGAAACGTATGGATGATCATCATATACAGCATGAACTTACATAAGCCTGTAGGGCTTACATATACCAACCCCGGGTCGCACCCGGGGAACTTGCGCGTACAGCGCGCAAGTGGGGTAAAAGGTGAAGGGTAAAAGGTAAAGTGTCGGTATCTAGTGCGTTTCGGGTCGAGAGGGATGGTCGGGTCGCGACCCGACCGTACGTAATATCACCTAATCTACCACGATCTGCCATACTGCCCGACGTACTCCGTCTATGATCTGGACAGTATGCACTCCAGCCGAAATGTCTTCCGGTAAACGTAGCCCAGATCCAAATACTGATCCTGCCCACAGTCTGCGGCCTTGTATATCGGTAATCGACACCTCACAAGGCAGGCAAATGTCATCCATATCCATATACAACATAGTACCCCGACCCACAGGATTTGGATACAACGTAATGGGTAGTGTATTCGGGCGATTTGGCATTATGGATGTGATCAGCTGACTGGTATCCGTATAATGGATCAGTTCGGCCAGCCGCTGAACCATATATATTCGGCCGGAGGATAGTTCGGTGAAATATTGCACATTACGACGGCCATGGACATCCAGGCCTAATCCTGCATCATGGGCACTCCATGTACGACCTTTGTCTTTGGACAGCCAGGTCTTACCCAGTTGGACCGACCCGGCTGACGACGAATACCAATCTCCATTTTGCGCAAAATGAATCGGATATAATAGCCGATCCAGCCACCAGGAAACATTGTGAGCCACGTTGACCACGGACCATTCGCTGGCAGAGGGCATGTCAAATATGTTTTTCCGTAAATTGAGTTCTACCCCCACATTTATTGCCACACCCTGCACACTGATGCACACTGTATCTGCGGGAGAGATACTGATACTGGTCGTCGAATAGATTCGGATCTGATCTGGTATAGCACCACGACCATCAATCGTGACCTGGACTTTGAGCCAGCTCGATCCGAGATTGGGAGAATAAAAAAGTCCAGCCACCCCTGTCTGATCATTGTCCGCGACCGCAACATAGAGGTGATCCTGTCTGTCGATCGCCAACGCATCTATGCAGAGTGTACTCGCCAGTCCGGTATTCTTTTGTATCCAGGTGACCCCGTCATCACCACTGTAGTAAACACCAGCTCCTTCAAACCCCTGCGGATCCATGTATATACCCGTAGAGGCAAAGAGATCTCCGGCAGAAGTCTCCACAAAAGATCTCACCGGAAAGGCCGCATTCAATACCCGCGTATCCCAGGTATCACCAGAATCTGCACTCCGGTATATCACTCCGTTTCCGCCGGCAAAAAGATGACCGGCGTTTGACACATACAACGAATAGATGTAAGTACCCGCCAGCAGGGTGTCAAAGGTGTGACACTGATCATAGGTTCGCAGTATTCCCGAGGTCGTGCCGATATATATAAGACTGTCTGTCACTGACACGATCGATGTCTTGAGCCCTAATGGAAATGAAGGCGCAATAAGCCAGAATTTTTGAGCCTGCATGAGCAGTGTGCCGCCCGACAGCAATATAAAGAGTATAAGCGATTTCATATGCGTTGACAGTTAGGACAGAAGTGTCCACAATATCTGAATTCTTTCCCCACTCCCCACGGTTGCTGAGCTGTAGCACGAGGATGTGTCAAGCGGGTCGAAGCACCCCACTCACTACGGTTGCTGAGCTGTAGCACGAGGATGTGTCAAGCGGGTCGAAGCACCCCTCTCACTACTCTCCACGGTTGCTGAGCTGTAGCACGAGGATGTGTCAAGCGGGTCGAAGCACCCCTCTCACTACTCACCACGGTTGCTGAGCTGTAGCACGAGGATGTGTCAAGCGGGTCGAAGCACCCCTCTCACTACTCACTACGGTTGCTGAGCTGTAGCACGAGGATGTGTCAAGCGGGTCGAAGCACCCCTCTCACTACTCACTACTTACCACTTACCACTCACCACTATCCTCCGATAATCCCAGCCTCAAAACGAGGGCTGTAAAACGCGGATCTGACCGGATGGGATCTAGTTTTGGATCCACTTTCAGACTGATGAGTGATTCTTCATGACGATCCGCACTTTGGTCCAGCCAATCAAAAGCCGCATCCGCATCACCAAGCGCCACATAGACCAACGCCATGCCCCGGTAGTCATTGCCGGTCAGCGTTTCATGAGCGGATACCACCTGGATCAGATAGCGGGCTTCGTCGTGACGTCCGGCACTGGCGAGTATATGAGCCAATGCAACCCGGGTTTTGACCGAATTGCCGGTACGCTGTCCCCAGATCTGATTTTCTGCAATCGCTTCATCATACCTGCCGGTCGCCGTATAGCAAAGCGACAGCAAACGATGGACCGGTACAAAATCAGGATCCAGCGCCAACGCGACCACCGCTTTCTCTATGGCTTTGTCGTATTGCCGGGTGTAGTAGTACGTCATGCCCTGATCTTTGATGATCGCCTGAGACACCGGGTCCAGCTCTACAGCAATAGCAATCTCTCTCAGCGCCTCATCCGCTGAACCCGTAAAAAGCAAATACTCCGCATACCAGTGGTGTCCGGTAGCGTAATTGGGATTGAGATGAATTCCGGTCCTGAATTCCTTCCCGGCCTGTGTCCAGTTCCATTCACTTTGCATCAACAGGGAGGCCAGAGATATGTGGGCTTCGGCCAACTGTGGATCCAGTTCGAGTGCCTTATTGGCAGCAGCCTTTGCTTTGGGATGGAGCTCACGTCTTGAGAGATTGGTAAACTCTCCAAGCAGATTGTACGTATCTGCCAACCCGGCCCAGGCGAGCGCATAATCCGGATCCTTTTCTATGGCATGTTCAAAAAACCGGGCGGCGATACTCAGTCCGTCTTCGTTGCGCCTGTTCCAGAAAAACCGGCCCTGAAGATAGAGCTGGTAGGCTTCCATATTGCCGGTATAGCGTTTCTGCAGGGTATCTTTTTCGTCTTCGGTGAGTTGGATACGCAAGGCCTCAGCAATCTTTGATGCCACCTGCTCCTGAATGTCAAAAATATCGTCCAGTGTACCTTTATAGGTATCTGACCAGAGTTGTTTGTCCTGTTGTGCATCTACGATCTGGGCCGTGATGCGCAGTTGTTTGCCTTGTGTGCGCACACTGCCTTCCATCACGTACGTAGCGCCGGTGGCAGCTCCTATGTGTCTGATATCGTCCGTGCTGCCTTTATACTTCATAGAGGTGGTTCGGGAGAAAACACGGAGTTGTTTGAGATGGGACAGACTCGATATCAGTTCTTCCGTAAGACCGTCACTGAAATAGTCCTGCTCCGGATCACGGCTGAGATTGATGACCGGAAGGACCAGGATAGATTTCTGAATAACTTTTTCCCCTTGACCCTCAAGGTCTGTTGAATCGGGAGTATAGATACCCGGATGACGCAAGGCATAGAGGTCAATCTCGTCTTTGACATTGCGCAGATGAAACCGGCCGAGGGACACGGTCTGGATCTCCTTGTGATTGCGGATGTCATCGTATACCCGTTCGGAGATGAGGATGCTGCCGGCCAGGGCCAACGATTCTATCCGGGAGGCAATGTTGACCCCATCGCCGTACAAGGCATCACCGTCTAAGGTCACATCCCCTGTATGGATCGCAATGCGTAAGGGTACGGCCGGAGTTTCCTGCATAGCGATCTGTATGGCCAATGCGGCGCGCACACCTTCAAGTGTACTCTTAAAACTGCTCAACGTACCCTCTCCCCGCAATTCATGGATTTGCCCCTGATGGGTCAACGCCTCTGCCTCCATCACCTGGCGGAGTCGCTCCAGCATCGACAAGGCATGTGCCTCATCCTCTTGTATGAGTTGGGTATATCCTACTATATCGGCAAACAGGATAGCGGCAAGCTGGCGTGTGGGCATGATGTGATTTTCAGAGGCAAAATTAAGGAATCTTTATTGCCGTTTTCCGGTCCGGCTAACTCCACGCATTCGCTATGAATCCTCCACCTTTCGTTTGAAAAAATAGCGCACCACGCGCTTCTAAAGGGGCTGGGATGCCGCCGCCATAGGGGCAGGATCCATTGCAGCCCGCGGTCCAAAGCCATCCGCAATACGGTGTGGGCAAGTGATTGGAATCTTTTTATTCCAATACCTCATAGAGCGTCATCGGATGAGTTTTGTTTTTCAGCTTTGTTTCGCCGATACTGACGCAACGGAAGGATTCTTTTACTTTTTGATACGCCTTTTCGTCAATCACGATCTGACCCGGGTTGGCTATAGTCTGGAGACGTTGTGCGGTATTAACAGTATCACCTATCACGGTATAGTCCAGCCGGCGTAAGCTGGCAGAGCCGATATTGCCGGAGATCATCTCTCCGCTATTGATCCCAATGGAAACCTGAGGCTTATAGTACACATGATCATGAAGTGAAGGAAGTGTATCGATTCTTGTCCGTACTGCCAGGCAGGCATCAATGGCTCTGTCGAGGTGATACTCCCCTCGAAATACGGCCATGATGGCATCCCCCATAAATTTATCCACATGGCCTCCCTGGTCAAGGATCTCTTTGACCATGATATCAAAATAACTATTGAGGAGCCGCACCACCATATCCGGTGGTTCATGTTCACTGATGGTGGTAAAACTGCAAATATCAATAAAGGCGACGGAAGCCTCGACCGTATCATTGGCCATGAGGGAGGATTCGAACTCACGGCTGGCCATAAAATTGAGGACGGTTTCATCGACATACATCCGGAGTATATTGTTTTCCTTTATAGCCTTCATGGTTTGGCGCATTTGTCGGACGTGATGAAGGGTTTTTTCCATCGTGAGTTCGAGGTCTTCAAAATTGATGGGTTTAGTGATAAAGTCAAAGGCACCACGATTCATGGCTGTCCGGATATTTTCCATATCCCCATAAGCGGAAACGATCACGGATTTCAGGAGATTATGCTGTTCGGCCAACTTGGACAGGAGCGTCAGTCCATCCATTTCCGGCATATTGATGTCACTGAGGACGATGTCCACATCTGTATGGGCATGGAGTTGCTCGAGAGCATGTTTTCCGCTACGCGCGAATACAAACTCATAGAGCTGGTCGCGGATTTTCTGTCTGAACTTTTGCTTGATCAGCATTTCCAGATCCGCTTCATCATCCACGACCAATATTTTTGCCATCACAGGATTGCTTTAAGTTTTTCTTTGAGTAAAGAAAACTCGACTGGTTTGGTGAGAAATTCATCTGCGCCTAATTGCATGGCTGCATTGTAGTTTTCGGCATCGCCATAGGCCGTAATCATCATGACCAGGGGGGGTGGGGTGGTGTACTTTTGCTTGATCTGAGCCAGCAATTCCAGGCCGCTCATACCCGGCATATTGATATCTGAAAGAATAAGGACGGCTTCATGATCATGGGTGTGGAGAAAGTGCAGGGCCTCCTCACCCGAAAAGGCAAAAGCGAAGGTCATTTCCTGATTCCTGATTTCTCTCCTGAACCGCTGCTCGAAAAGAAGTTGCACATCGCGCTCATCATCTACGACTAATATCTTCATCTGACGCTGTTATGGGTTGTACGGGAAAGGTAAATATAAATTCTGCAAGTCAGGCTTCTTTAGGTTTTATCCAACCAGAATTTTTGTTCAGGAGGGTTTTTGGTTAGATACATCTCCATTTGGTCAAATCCTCTCTGCATGATGAGCTTTCAGCGCCGGTGGCCCGGCATCGTCCCCGCAGCAGGATGAACAGGGATTTGTCCCTATCGCCCTGCCTGAATCAATAGGGGCCGGAGTTGAGGGATTGGATATGGCCGGTTTTCAGCATCCCCCGGACCAGGGACTCCTCCATCCCGCCAAAAAGCTTAGAGAGGATTTCATGGTAGTGGGCGGAGGAGGAATCTGAATTTTCCATATCGTTATTAAATAGTTGAAGGACGTTTTAATTGAAGTCGGATGTCAATGTTATATTCTAATGAGATCAGGTTGTAGCGTTCCGATATACTTATTCAACAGGCAATAGAATACGGAATGTCGAACCTTCACCTGGGATGGACTCCACCTTCAGTTCGCCACCGTGTGCCTTTACAATATCATAACTAAGTGATAAACCCAGGCCTGTACCTTGTCCTGTAGGTTTGGTTGTGAAGAAGGGCTGGAAAATTTTGTCCTTGAGATGCTCCGGAATACCGGAACCATTATCACGGACCGAAATCTCCACATCAACGCTCTGGTCCACCTTCTGACCTGCTCCAGAGGGCAAAAGCCTTCGGGTAGTAATGGTTACTGTCGGGACGTAAGTCTCTCCCTCTTTAGAGGGACGGGGTGTAGAAGTGGAGACGGCGTAAAAAGCATTTGTAATCAGATTCAGAATGACTCTGCCGATTTCCTGCGGGACAATATTGATTTTACCACTGGAAGGATCGTAATCTGTTTTCATCGTAGCGTTAAATGATTTATCCTTCGCACGCAGGCCATGATAGGCTAATCGTAAATATTCATCCGTTAACGCATTGATATCGGTAGGCTCTTTCACCCCACTGCTGCTCCGACTATGCTGAAGCATACCTTTGACAATAGAATCGGCTCGTTTGCCATGATGGACGATTTTTTCTTCGTTCTCTTTGATGTTGTCGATGATATCCTTGACGGATTCTAGCGATTTGGTAACGTCCCGCTGAGACGCAATATCTTGCGTCTTGACGAGGATGATTTCAGCTCGGACTTCCTCTAAGAGCTCGAGATTCACTTCCGAAAAGTTGTTCACGAAGTTCAGTGGGTTCTGGATCTCGTGGGCGATGCCGGCAGTGAGTTCGCCGAGGGAAGCCATTTTTTCAGATTGGATGAGTTGGGATTGCGTGGATTTCAGGTTTTCAAGTGATGCACTCAATTCACGAGTTCTTTCCTTTATCTGGCTTTCAAGCAATAAGTTCTGATTGGCCAGAATTTCACGCTTCTCTTCTGTAACCCGTAGCAATTTTTTGCTTTCGGTCTGCATCGCCATCAGGGTTTCTTTAAACCGAACTGATATGTAGGCGAGTAAAAACAAGGGGAGGCTTAAAATGGTCAGCGAAAGAAGAGGCTTTTCGTATTCATGAAAAAGATCGAGGGAATATTTGTGGAGGGTGATATACACCATAGTGGCACCGGTGGCCACGACTACAGCAGATACGATGGCCCAAATGGCGCCTTTAATCTCGCCACGATGTGCATAGAACTTACGTCCGAAGTAAAGCAGCATGACGATAAAAGTGATTCCAAACGGAGGCGAGATGGAAAACACATGTGCTACAATATTGGTGATGAGCATGGCCACAAGTATGACCCATGACATTTTTGATATTTTTCGGGTCAGCACCCACTCCAACATGAAAAGGCTGAAGATGATCATGATGGCCTGAAAGGAAACAGCCAACAGGAAACGAATTTTTTCCCAAGAATAGGAGATTTCAATAAACGTATTTCCAAATATGAATACCGTGCCCACCAAAACCACTGTAGTAAACCAGGCAATGATTCGGAAAATAATTTGATCTGGATTAAGATACACAAGGAACCAATAGAGGAAAAACAACAAAAAGGATACACCAAGGGAAAGGGTGACATATATATGTGTTAGTTTATGATCCCGGGTAACCCAGGTGACATAATCCGGGCCGGTAAGGTTGAGAAAGGGTTTCAGATTGTGTGGAGTCAATCGAATTTCCCGTTGTGTAAATGTGGATTCGTAATCAACAAAGTGGATGGCCAGCAGGTATTCTTTTCCGACAACCATGTCCACAGGCACCGGATACTTGAGGATAGGATTGAAAGCCGCATACGGATTGCCCGCGTCTCCAAAGGAGTGAAGAAGTTTCCCATCAAGATAAATATCCGTGGCTGCCCATAAACTTCTGCTCAGATAGAATGGTATGTTTTGGAGTGATTCATTTAATCGGATGTTGATCCGAAACCAGCCTTCTATTCTCCCGTCTTCGTCCTCCATTTCAGGATTTAAAGCAGTTGGATTCATCGTTTGCCAGCCACTCAAGTCTATATCCGGATTGGCCCAGTTCGGATCATGGCCTTGTTTGAAAATCCATCCATCCAGCGGAGCCAAAAAAATTCTTTGGTGCGATTGAAATAAACCAGCGGATAGTACAACCACCTCTTGTTGAGCAGAACTTTTTAAGGTGAAAGCTTGAAAAATAAATAGGAATAAGAGACATCTATTCATGTCGAAGTGCTAGTTGGAAGCAAAATCACAAACTTTACCCCTTTATCCAGAGTGCTTTCCATTCGTAAATCTCCACCATGCGCCTTTACAATATCATGCGAAATACTCAGTCCCAGACCGGTACCCTGTGTTCCTTTCTTTGTGGTAAAGAACGGTTGCAGGATCTTCTCCCTGATTTCTTCCGGAACACCGGGGCCATTGTCTTCAATTTCTATGAAGGCATATGGTGAGCCGGCCTTTGTGCGAACCGTCAGTTTTGGTGTATACCCATTTTGAAGTGCGGGATCGGACAGTTTGCTTCGCATCGCATCGAATGCATTATTACACAGATTGATGAACACACGGCTTATATCTTCTACAATGACGGGGATCGGGTTCAATGTTTCATCCAGTTGGAGGTCGATCTGCATATTGATCGGGTGCTTGCCTGCACGCATCCCGTGAAAAGTGAGATTGACATACTCCTTGAGGAGCTCGTTGAGATCTGTTGGTTCTTTCTGACCGCTGCCTCCACGACTATGCATGAGCATGGACTTTACAATGCTGTCGGCCCGAGCGCCATGTTCATGGATTTTGCGGAGATTGGCTTGGATGTTGTCGAGGATATCGGTAATCGTTTCGAGCGTTTTGGCATCCTCCCTTTGAGAGGCAATATCTTGTGGTTGAGACGCAATATCTTGTGGTTGAGACGCAATATCTTGCGTCTTTACGCGGACGATTTCAGCTCGGACTTCCTCCAAGAGCTCTAGATTCACTTCGGAGAAGTTATTAACGAAGTTGAGTGGATTCTTGATCTCATGGGCGATACCGGCGGTAAGTTGACCGAGAGAGGCGAGTTTTTCCTGTTGCACAAGTTGGTCTTTGGCAGCCTCAAGTTCTGCAAGAGCCACGTCTGTTTTCTGCTTTGCGACTTCGAGTTTGCTGAAATCTTCATAACGGGCATAGGCCGTCGCAAAGGCCCCCGCAAGGGAGTGGATGAGATCAATCGATTCTTCCGGGAGGGGATCAGCGCTGCCGACATACAGCATACCCTGCGTAAACGGTACAAAGTGAAGGTGGAGAGAATCAGGAGGAGCGCCGGCCTGGTAGTTTTCAGGGGAGGCAATGTATCCCTGGTCGATCAGATGCTTTGTCCATTGATGAAAGCCTGCTTTATCCCAGTGATCAACGTACACGGCTTGCTTTCTCCAGTGGTCTACAGCCTGCTCTGTAATTGACATGCCGCGATAGGGCAGATGAATGGCAGCGATATCTTTCCCATCAGCAGTGCTGAGATAGGTGTGTACGATCTGTGCATCTTCATCCATAATAAAAACGCCGCAGCGGATAAAAGAAACCTGCAGATGGGTGAGCTCTTGCCAGATGAGGGGTGTGATACGCTGGAGATCCTCCGTAGAGCGCATCGAAGCGATATCGGCACGTACTCTGTCCAGAGATGCCTGCTGCAGGGCTACCCAGGTGCTCGCCTCAGCAACTTGCAGATCATGGAATCGGGTATAGGCAAAGGAGAAGACATTGGTGGCTCTTTTGAGCAGATCCCAACTTTCATGAGAGATATCACCCGGAGAAGCAGCACCCAAGAACCCATTGGAAAATTTATACAAATGGTAGGTACGTTCTGGAATGGTTTCACCATAAAAGCCACGGGAAGAGAACAATATTGATTTTTCTTCACAATAGCAGATCCATTCAATCCTGTTTTTACCTTGCATCAGAATGGAAGTGTGTTTTGCTGACGAGCGGTAAAACTCCATCATCTTCCGACCTACCCATGTAGCATGCAGATCCAGGGTCATTTGATCGGTCACAGCCCTGCCAGGATCATCTGTATTTTTAATCGCAAACCAGCATTGCGTCGTCCCGCTACTTTCATCGTGAATATAAATAGAGCTGGTTTCCAGTTCCTCCACCCCCAATGCACCCATTTCTTCCCGGAGCAATTGCGCTACCTCTTTTAATTCATCCGGCTTTTGCATCGCCAGGGCCCTTGCCCGCACTTTTTCCAATACCGCCTCAATTCGAGCCTCCCTGGCCTGCACTTCCGCCTTTTGCAGATCGAGGAAACGGGTATAGGTCCTTTCAAATTCAACGGCAAAGCGTCGGATGATCTCTTTTTCATCATTATCCAACGGCCGTCTGATATCGATACCGAAGCAACCATATTTCATGTAAGCTTCCGTATAATAAATACCTTCTGGAAATAATTCAGGCTTGAGCTTCTCGGCTCCCCGCAGCAGTTCTTCCCAGATAGCAAAGAAGGCCACAATCTCATCGGGCGGTACAAATGTTTCATGCACGGGATGTCCGCTCTCCCATGCCACATAGCAGGCCGCTGTACCCGGTTCAGTTTTATCCAATGGATAATGAATCGCTCGGCTCTGGAATTGAGGCACACCATTTTCTTCGCTCACCCAGGTCGCCCAAAACAGGTGTTCGTTCTTTACTTCATCGGGCAACCAAACAAAAGAGAATTCGGAATCAATGCCCAGCAAGAGCAGTTGTTCATGAAAGGATTTTGATATTTCGTTCAGTTCACTGGAATGCTGCATGCCCATGGTCCGGGAGCGAACTTTTTCCATGGCCAATTCTATTTTTGCTTCCCGATGTTGATGCTCGGCTGCTTGCAAATCTTCAAAACGTTTGTACGCGAGATCAAATACACCGGCAAAGCGCACCAATGTTTCTACAGAATTTTCAGACGGGTGAGGCACCACTCCAGGCAAACTAAACCCGATTTCTCCATGGGTGGTTCGGGCCATTACAAATGTGAGTCCGCCAATGTGGCGAATGTCATCCAGCGTAGGTGCCTGGGGATCCACTTGTTCAAAATCACCGAGCGTGATCATCTTATGCACATACTCCACAGCTGTATCTGCATCCATGGCCAAAATATAAGTGGCTTCATGACTCATTTCCCAGTCGGCTACTGACGGTATATCTCCGTGGATATGCCGGGGCAGTGTCATCACCATACCTATACGGGTACCATCACCGGATGTCATGGCCTTCTCATATTTGTCGGGTAGCCACCGCATGTGCCAGAAATAGTGTGCTTCGAGTCCAAGAGCCACAAACTCCGAGCGCAGAGTCACCACGATATCGAGCAGGTCCGTTGATTCCCTCATGGCAGTGACCTGTGACCGGATCCGCTCCAGAGAGAGCTCAAGCTGCGATTCCCTTGCCTGCGATTCTGCCTTTTGCAAATCCAGAAAGCGGGTATAGCCCTGGTCAAAAACTCTTGCAAAACGCTGGAGGATATCGACTTTATCTTCAGCTAAAACCTTACCTTCAAAATCATTGATATTAAACACGGCATGCTTAACTGCAATCATAGAAATCGTATAGGACGGACTTTCGAATATCCGGCGCTTTACATCCTCATTCAAATACCTGAATTCAGCCGAATGTTCCATCACATTTACATAGAAAGAATCTTTTTCTTCTTTGGAATATTGGCCAACAAAATAAGGCAATTGGTTTTCAAACGTTTGGTGGATGTCATTTGGAATTATATGATCGAAATAAGGTAGCCGGTAGTGGGTCAGGACCAGGCCGGCTTCATTCTCACCACACACAAAAGCATCGAAGTCCTTTGAACCCACAATCTGAACTGCAATGCCAACTGCTGTAAATGGAATTTGGAGTTCTTTTAATTTTTCGAAAAGAATAGCCATGACCTCATTGAGCTCATCACTTTTTTGCATGACTAAGGAACGTGCCCGGACTTTTTCTAATGCCGCTTCTATTTTCAGCTCCCGGTTTTTTTCTACAAGATCTGCGGTTCTTTCTGCCACTTCCTTTTCAAGGGCTTCTGCCTTTTCTTTCCATGATTGTATGCCCCAGGTGTCTTTCTCACTTTCTACATGTTCGGGCTTTGATCCGTGCCAGTGCACGACCATCCACTTATTTTGCCCATATTCCAGTACCACTGAAAAACGCAAATACATCTCGATGGTGTCGCCTTCGACAGTCAGGTATAAATTCAGATCATTGGTGTATATGGCTGTGTTTTCATCAGGAGTAATATGAAGGTCCAGTGTATTTATTTTCCAACTCATCTCCATTCCGGCACTTTGTTCACTTTGCCTGATCACCAAGTCCTTCAGTTGCTGTATGCCGAAGAGCTTTTCATCTATGGCTGTCCCAATGCCAACAACATCCTTTGCTACAATATCGTCCAGCTGGTCCGGGTGGCCCTGTCCAAAACCTACCTCCATGAAAGTTTGAAAGGTGGTATCCAGAAGTGCCTTTTTCTCTTTTGTCATCATCATGCGTATTGAATGGGCAAGGTGATCAGGAATGCTGCGCCTTCTCCGACCCGGGTTTCCACACGCAATTCACCTCCATGTGCCGTCACAATGTCATAGCTCAAGCTCAATCCCAATCCCGTGCCCTGCCCGGTCGGCTTAGTGGTGAAAAAGGGCTGAAAGATTTTGTCTTTGATGGCATCCGGGATTCCAGGCCCATTGTCAGTCACAGTGATCTCTGCCTTGTCCCCTTTGAGCCGGGTGGTCACCATCACCAAGGGCTTTTCAGTCTGACCGCCGCAGGCCTGGAAGGCATTGTTGATCAGATTGAGCAGCACACGGCCAATGTCCTGCGGTATGACATGGAGTGGGGGTAGTGTGGGATCTAAGTCCGTCCTGAATTCAGCGTTGAACGACTTGTTCTTGGCACGCAAGCCGTGATAGGAGAGGCGCAGGTACTCATCTGTCAGGGCGTTGATGTCGGTAGGTTCCTTTTCACCAGAGCTTGAGCGACTGTGGAGGAGCATACCTTTCACGATCGCATCTGCACGCTTGCCATGATGGAGGATTTTTACCTCATTCTCCTTGATGTCGTCGAGGAAATCGCTGACTGTTTCGAGCGTTTTCGCAACGTCGCGCTGGGACGCAAGATCATGCTTGTTTAAGAGGACGATCTCCGCCCGGACTTCCTCTAAGAGCTCGATATTTACTTCTGAAAAATTGTTCACGAAGTTAAGTGGGTTTTGGATTTCATGGGCGATACCGGCGGTAAGTTCTCCGAGGGAGGCCATCTTTTCGGATTGAATAAGCTGGGCCTGGGCCGCTTTGAGTTCTTCAATTGACTGCGTCAAGGCAGTATTGGACTCTTCCACAGCATTCCTCTTTTGTTCCAGTTCCTCTATCGTCTCTTCCAGCAGGATGGCAGTCGTGCGCTTTACCTTTTCTGTGCGGTCCAGTTTGAAAGCTGTTATTTCAATTACTTTGTCCGCATCTTTCAGGGCTTTGACGATTTCACTTTTATTGATCTCAGTAAGTCCTTCCTGCTGCTGAATGAGGGACAGGATACGTTCAAGATGCTGATTCATTTATTTCTCTTTTAAGGCCACTACGCAGCAGGTGTTGTTATGAAATTCATGTTTCCCTCCTTTCGATTTTCCATACTCTCCATACGTAAAAAAACCAATTAGGGGCGCATCCCAGACTTCTTGAACCCGTCTTATTTCTTCTGATGTCATATCCCCGAAAGACTTGTACCTGCTGATGCAGGAAAACATGATCACTGCGTCGGCATCCTGAAGATGTTCCTGTTTCACTTCAGTGCACTCTTCAATAACGGTATCGATCACATCAAAGTCGGGCGGCATTGAAAAGCGTATTTTTGAGCCCTGCGGAATATTACCCGCACAGACCAGTGACCGGTCTATGGTATTTCCCAGCATGGCGGTTCTCATGACCGCAGGTGCATTTTCTCTTTCCAGTTGTAGCGGATAATACGTAAAGAGATCTATGTTGAATACCGTGTTATGAAGATGATCCTCCATGCTGAGTCCCAGGTATTTCATGACCAGATCCAGTGCGGGCTTATCATCGATGGTATAGACGATATTGCCGTTGCTTTTAGTGATGATTTTGGTCGTACCAATGGCTTTCCATCCACAGGTGGCAACCCCAGTGATATCTATCTTGTCCTGATCAATAATCAGACCTACCAAACCGGTGATACTGTTTTTACCATGAGTGAATACTATTGGTCCGGTCAATTTCAGGTTATCGCCCGCCATCCCGCCAAAAATGCTTGCTCCGCTCCCGAATCCCGCTTCAATACCTTTGATGATTTCTTCGCCATCCATTTCTTTGCTCCATCCGGAAGTAATAATAAATGCTGAATTCGTGAAGGTCTTTTTTCCAATTGCACCAAGCTGTTTTGCAATTTCATATTCCGAATATTCTCCGGCTTCCAGGAACACCACTTTGAAATACAATGGATCCATATCAAGTAGCATGATCACAATACTTTTATCCTCTATTTCGCTGTTGTTAAATTCACCGCAAGAGGTGGCCCCAAAGACCTGGATTCCTACATCATTCAACAGTTCACATACAGCATTTAGGTTCAGTTCGAATGACATAAATACGATGGCAAGCGTTGGCTTGTAACCATCTGTCAGACTTTCATCTAAAGCACTCTTGATTGCTTCGGGCGTTTTACCCTTTATAGTTTTAGCTTGCATATATTAATTTACTTGGTATGCGATGACTTCTTAGATCTGAATGACCGGCTCCAAAATGCGGAATTCTGGCAAATCGGCCATCAAGCTATCAGGTGCATACGCTTCCATTATTTTTCCTTTAATGCTACACAACAGGTTGTGAGGTTGTGCATTTCAAGATTTCCGCCGGCCATTCTGCCGAGTTCAGCATTGGAAAACATCCCTGCCATGGGCACATTCCAAACACGTTTTATGCCTTCTATTTCGGAATTCATCATGGGGCCGAATGAAAGAATCCTGCCCGCACAGCTGAACACCACCAGGGCATCTGCTTCCGGCCTTTCGGTTTCCTTTAGATTTTGAACGCCTTTCACCACTTTTTCCATCACATCCCAGTCAGGAGGTAAGGAAAAACGGATTTTTGATCCCTGCGGAACCGTGCCACTTGTGTAAAAAGAACGGTCTGACCAGTCAACGACCAACGGCGGACGCATGACTGGATCTCCATTTATTCGTTGAAGTTGCAATGGAAAGTTGGCAGCAATCTCTATTAATAAATCCTGGTTGCCCTGGGTTACATTTTCAAGTCCTCCATATTTTGTGGTGATATCGAGTGCCGGTTCGTTATCGATCGTAAACACATGGTTCCCTTCACTTTTGGTCACTGTTTTTTCTGTTCCTACTGCTTTCCAACCACAGGTAGCGATGCCGCTGACAGCCACTTTTTCTTCATCCAAAGCGATACAAACCATCCCGTTGTTGCTCACTTTATTGTTGGTGAAAACAAATGTTTCAGTAAAGGCGTAATCGTCTCCTGCACCTCCGCCAAAAGCAGTAACTTCCTTCCCGATCACCTCTTCAAGGCCTCTTAGTACTTCTTCTCCATCTGCTGCAGGATGACTCAAACCAATGAGAAAAGCTGGCTTTTTAAATGTCGCTTTTGCTTTACTGGCAATTCCCATCGCAACTTCTTTAAAGTTTTTATTTGGGTATTCTTCCAGATATATCTCGTAATAATTCTTGTTGATTTCCAGCAAGAGCGCTACTACAGATCCCTTTTCAGTTTCTTCATCTATAAACTCGCCATTCGTGGTCACCCCAAAAATTTCTAATCCCACATCATTTGTTACTTTACTAAGCGCATGAAGATCCTGACTCACAGAAGAGAACATGAGCGCCAGGGTGGGTTTGAAGCCATCGGCCATGCTTTCGGAGAGTGCCGCTTTAATTTCTTCGGCCGATTTTCCTTTAATTGATTTTGCTTTCATGATTTTATTTTTCTTTTAATGCTACACAACAAGTCGTCAGGTTGAGCAATTCCAAATTTCCGCCGGTAGCCCTGCCCAGTTCTCCGGAGCTGAAAATGCCTGCCATGGGTACTTGCCATACTTTCTTTATGCCTTCCAATTCTTCTGACATCAGCGGCCCCAGGGCGATTATCCTGGCTGCGCAACTGAAAATGACCAGGGCATCTGCTTCGGGCATCCGTTCTTTTTTCAATTGTTCCACACCTTTCACCACTTTGTCCATCACATCCCAGTCGGGTGGAACGGAAAATCGCACTTTCGACCCTTCCGGTACAGAACCGTTGGAGATAAAAGAGCGGTCTGTCCAGTCAACAAACACTCCTGACCGCATTATCGGGTCGCCTTTTTCCCGTTGAAGTTGCAGCGGAAAATTGCATATCAGTTCCATATAAAGGCTTTCATTGTCGGGAGATACATTCTCCAATCCCCCGTATTTTGCCGTAATGTCCAATACCGGTATGCCTTCGACGGTATAGATATGGTTGCCCTCACTTTTGGTGACCGTCTTTTCTGTGCCTATTGCTTTCCAGCCGCAGGTGGCGATGCCCTGCACCTCCACTTTGGATTCATCCAGCGCCAGACAGAC